>NZ_RHNO01000004.1 GCF_003946265.1 Levilactobacillus yonginensis | reverse complement strand
ATACCGCGGTGAAGCCGCTTAATCAAATCTACAAAAATTATAGTATTTCATCCGTCAACTTGACAGGGACTAGTACAGATGTTTGATCAGCATGCAAATTTGAAGTATAAATTTGGGAACCGACATTTTTGGTCAGTAGGCTATTATGTAAGCACGGTGGGTATGAATGAGGCCACCATCAAAAAATATATTCGTGACCAAGAAAAACATGACAAGGCGGTGGATAAGCTCAGTGTTCGGGAGTACGAGGACCCTTTCAAGGGTCAAGGTAGGTAATACAAACGCCGCTTAAAGCGGCAGCAAAAGTGGCAAACGCAATTTGGCTTTGACACACAAAAGCCAGCGCCTTGAGACGCTGGCCGGTACCCAGGGCTTATAGCCCTCGAGAAAACCACCCGTTTAACGGGTGGTTTTTATTATGCACTTTTAGACGGGAAGATGGCAGGGAAGAAAAATAAATTCTTTTCAACCGTCACAAACGTTGGTACAGCTCACCTTTTAATAAAAAAATCGATAAATGCGACAATTATTTTCAGAAAGCGGTTGACAGCGCTTACAAATGTCGGTATATTATACACGTAAGGTATTAATAATTACCTTCTAATCAATTCTCTTTCTCTCTTATGCCGACCACTGCCATTCCCTGGTAGTGGTTTTGTTTTGTCTAAAATCACGGTATAATAGAATATTGTGCGGAGGTGAGTAGTGATGAAAAGTCACGAAGTATTTACATTAATCGAGGAAATTACCCGACTAGATGGCAGTAAGTATATGGAAGTCAGCAATATGGTTCAAAATGGTCGGGCGGAGTTAGCCGTAGAACGTGGATTGATCAAGCAAGTTCGCATTCTTCAGTTGAACATTGCCCATACGCCTCACGTCCAAGCCTATGAAGACTATGTTAATGAGCATTACACCATGCCAGAAGAGGACTTTAAAACTTTTCAGGAGTGGGAAAAACCAACCGAAGTTCAGGATGAAGTTCAAGCCATTCTGCACGAAAATCATATTGGTTAGAAAAAATCTCATAGAAATTTCATAATTCACTTGTTTTACCCCTGAATACGTGTTATAACTAATTCATAGCAATTCTTGCTCCGTAGTTCAGCGGTAGAATAATTGACTGTTAATCAAGAGGTCGCTGGTTCGATCCCAGCCGGAGCAGTTGTTAAGAGGGTTCAGGATGAATAATCCTGAACCTTTTTTCGTGCAATTGAATGGGAACTCAGTTAGCATACGATAAGTCAAAAGTTATCTCAACCCGTACTTTTTTTTATAAATAGGGCGCAAAAGTGTGGTACTCAATTAATAATCGTGCTACTATGAAAACGGATTCACATATCTACATATTTCTAACTTTTTGGAGGGAGTTATACTTATGAAAAAATCTTTAACCGTTTTAAGTGCGTTGTTAATGTTGTCAGGTGCGGGTGCCGGCATTCCTTTGAGTCAGGTGGTTACGCCAACACCAACTGCGCAAGCGGCTAGCCTGAATGCGGCTAAACTCGCAAATGGTAAGTACAGTGTGGCTTACAGTATTCTCAAGACGGGGACCAGCACGCCTTCTGATGCGGCGACTTACTTTAGTTTGAAGGCAAATGTGGTTGCTAAAAACAAGAAGACGTCAGTGGCTTTGAAGACTACGGCAGCAGCTAACCAGATGATCCAATCAATTACGTTGGGTGGTAAACAGGCGAAGGTGACCAAGTCTTCGACCGGGAACGTTTATACGTTTAGTAACGTTAATTTGAAAAAGAGTCAGACCATTAGTTTTGCTTTGAGCATTCCCAATATGCCGCAAGTCATGAAAGAATCTGCCACGCTTAAGTTTAAGACGAGTTCGTTAGCAGCAACAACTAAAGTGAAGTTAAGTACGAAGAAGATCAAGGCTAAAGGCAAGAAGGTTACTGGCACCACAACTAAGGGTGCTAAAGTTACCGTTAAACATGGAACGACGACTTTAGGCAAAGTGACAAGTAAAAAGAAGGCTTACACGGTCAAGCTGAAAAAGGCCGTCAAGAAGAGCTGGAAGTTAAAGGTTACCGCTTCTAAGGCCGGCTACAAGACCGTAACGAAGACCGTTACCGTTAAGTAAGTGAAAAAATCACTGCCAGGTCGGTAGTGATTTTTTGCGTATTCAAATAAAGAAATGGGGGAGCAATAATGCAACGATTTAGACGATTTTTACGAGTCGTAGGATTGCTGATACTGGGCCTCGTTGCGGTGAGCTTCAGCCAAACGCAAGCTGCCCACGCTGCGACAACCCTAGACGATGGCATCTATCAGGTACCCATGAAAATTATTAAAGCCGACTCAAGTGCCACCTCCTCAGCCAACGCTTTCTTTGGCGAGACGGCTGCGGTTCGCGTGCAGCACGGTCAGTATACGGTCATGATTACGTCGAACGGTGAGCAGTATATCAAATCAATGAAAGTCGCCGGGGCAACGCTGACCTTAGCAAAAACGCTTGATAGCCAAGCGATTTACCAATTTAGCTTGGCCAAGCCAATTAGTCCACTGGCAACTTCTTTCAATTTGACAACGCCAATGGGAGCAATGAAGGAGTCAGCTCGCATGGTGCTTGACTGGGACCAGGCCAAATTGGTTTCATCGGACACCACAGCAACTAGCTTGTTAAGCCAAGCAGAAAAGTTGGTGAAAGCATCGGCTAGTTCAAGTAGTCATTCAATAGCTGACAAGCCGAAAGCGACAACGACCAAGAGTACGACAGCTACTTCTGCCGTTTCTAAACCGGCAACCAAGGCAGCAGAATACTGGAAATATCAGGTGATCCAAGGCGATAAGATGAAGAAGTCTGACGCTGATCAGTACTACACGGACGTTGCCCAGGTGGTGCCAACCAAGAACGGTTATCAAGTTACACTGAATGTAAAGTATGCGAAGTCGCTAAAATTGGGTTCACAAGCAGTTGTGCCAGAGGCTATTAATGGTCAGTCACCGCAGAATGTCAGCTACGGGCAGAGTGGTCGCAATTATACGATGTCCTATACCTTTACGATTGCGAGCTTACGAGATCTGACCAAGCGCCTGATTCCCGGTAAGATCCACGTGACGGTGCCGGCACTGAATATTAGTCAAACGTTCCCTGTGCGCTTTCGGTTTGCAGCGAGTGGTGCCGCTGACCTAGCTTCAGCAGCTAACGTAAGTGCGTTGCCCAAGAAGACGGTGGCGAAGTCTGTTGCCGCACCGACCGCTGACCACGCAACTAATGCCGCCAAGTTACCAGAGACTGGTCACCAGAACAACTTAGTGGCAACCCTAGTGGGGAGTGTTCTTTTGGGAATGCTAATTATCTGGGGAGGTAAGCGCCATGCGTAAATTGCTAAACTTACTTCTGATTCTCTGCATGGTTGGCATTGGGGTTTACTGGGCCAAGCCAGCGACCGCGCATGCGCAAGCTATCAGCTATTCGGCACTGAAGTACGGTACGAATCAAACGTCAATGGCGAGTGGATATTTTGTTCGTCCAGCTAAGGTCGTTGTTAAGAATCACGCGTACGTTGTGACCATGGACATCAAAACGGCTAAAAAGTTGACCAGTTGGCCGGTCACGGTGACCTCAGTGAATGGTCAAGCCCCGCAGGACGTTCAGAAGAAAAAGGACGCTGCCGGAAATTCCCATCTTTACTATTCGTTTACGACCACGAGTTTGAAGTCACGAATCAATGCGAAGTTATCGATTTACGTGCCCAAGGTTTACAAGGCTAAGCACAATATTTCGTTTAAATTTCAAACCAAAGGGTTACCAGCACTTAACACGTCGACCGCTAAAACAACAACGCCGGCGCCGGCAACTACCAAAGCAGACGCAGCGTCTGCATCAAAAAAGACGTCAGCTAGTTCGGCCAGCAGCAATAAACCGTCCACGGGGAGTTCTAAGACCACTACTAGTTCCAAAACGAGCGCCAGTCAGCAAGCCAGCACCTCTTCCGCAGCGCATTCTCAGGAAGCAGACAGCGCTGCTAAGGTTCCCGCTCAAAAGACTCACTGGGGTGGCCTGATTGGTGGAATTGTGGCAATCGTTGTCCTGGTCGGCGGTGGTAGTTGGTGGTACTTCGGACGTCATTAGGAGGTCGGTCTTATATGCAAAATCCACGAAAAATCGGACTGATCACGTTGGCTGTCCTGATTGTTTTGGGAGTAGTTGGTGGTGGGATTGCTTGGCAACGGCAACGGCAAAAGCAAGCGCAGCCACGGATCGTTGCCACCACCTACGCTATCGTTCAGATTGCGGATAAACTGAATTTACCACTGGTTGGGGTACCAACGACTCAAAATAAATTACCGAAGCAGTATCAACACGTAACTAAAGTGGGGAATCCCATGAATCCTAGTGTCGAAAAAATCACTTCGTTAAAACCAACGGCGGTGTATTCGGTAACGACACTGGATGATCAGTTTGGGAAAGCCTTTAAAGAACAACATGTGACGCCACATTTCCTCAATCTCACTAGCGTTGCTAGTCTTGAAAAGACGCTAACTCAGTTAGGAAAAAAATATGATCGACAACCGGCCGCTACTAAACAGGTGCGGCTGATCAAACAGGCCAAACAACGGGCCCAGCGACGGGCTAAACACCGGCAAGCGCCGCGGGTACTTGTTTTGATGGGATTGCCTGGTGCCAACTATATGGTGGCAACCAATCATTCTTACGTGGGTGATCTGGTGCAATTGGCTGGCGGCCAAAATGTGTTTGCACAACCGAAGCAGGAGTACTTACAACCGAACGAAGAAGCCATTCAAAAGGCGAATCCACAGGTGATCTTGCGGTTGGAACACGCCATGCCAGCAATGGTTACCCAACAGTTTAAGCAGGAGTTCAAGCAGAATGGCATGTGGGCTAAGACAGCGGCTGTTAAGCAACATCGTGTCTATGACCTACACGAGCCAACCTTTGATGCCACGGCGAATATGAACGTTGTGCCAGCCTTGAATCAGGTCAGCCAGTGGCTGTATCCGAAGGGGGCGGCCACATGAAAAACAACGCAGGCTGGTGGTATGGTGGGGTTCTGACCCTGCTGTGCATCACTATCTTGGTAGCTTTAATGGCGGGCACCACCTGGATCAGTTTGGGCCAGCTGGGCAGAATTGTGGGGGCGCCAGCCAGTCGCGATTTTACCACGGTCTTTTCCTTGCGGGTTCCCCGGATTTTAAGCAGTTTGATTTGCGGGGGGAGTCTAGCGGTTGCCGGGGCCCTTTTTCAAGCGGTCTTCCGGAACCCCATTGCTGACCCGAGTATCTTAGGAATTAGCTCGGCAGCTGACTTCTTCAAATTAGGTGGGGCGATGCTGGTTCCCTGGTTACCAGGGCGTTCCTGGGTGATGGCCATTCTGGGTGGCCTGGTGGCGCTGATGATTTTAACCAACGGTAAAGCCCTCAGTAATCCGTACCGCCTCATTATTGTTGGGGTGGCGTTAGATGCCACGTTTGTGGGCTTACAGCAATTGCTGAGTGGTGGGGCCACCCAGGTCAGTCAGAGTACCTTTAATGCTATGACGTGGGCTGACACGACGATTCTGCTCATTCTAGGGGTCTTAGGCCTCTTTGTAGCACTGATACTAGCACCCTGGGCTAATTACCTTAAATTACCCGATGATGCCCTTAGAAACGTTGGTATTCCCGTTAGCGTTCTCCGATGGAGCCTGTTACTTTTAGCCACTTATTTAGCGACCAGTGTCACGGCCATTGTTGGAGTCATTCCCTTTGTCGGAATCGTGGTTCCCAACGTTGCGCGGCGAATCGTAGGACATGATTACCAAACCCTCCTGCCATTTTCAATGTTGGTTGGTGCTTGGTTGATGTTAGCTGCGGATACGCTGGGACGGACGGTCATTGTCCCCAGTGAGATTTCTGCAGCAACGATGATGGCCGTCATTGGTGGACCGTTTGTTATTATTCTCTTACAACGGGGGCGAGTTCTACATGGAATGTCAACACATTAGTTACCAATACCCCCAGCAAGCAACGGGATTGGTGGATTTATCTGGCCTTTTTCCTGAGGGGCAGGTTACCACGATCATTGGTCCCAACGGTGCGGGGAAGTCGACGCTACTCAACGTTTTGGCTCGGCGGTTACTCCCTCAGCAAGGCACGGTGTTGGTAGCTGGCAAAGATAGCCGTGCCTTATCCGAGCGCCAATTCGCTCAACAAGTGGCGCTAGTGACTCAGCAACACGAGTTATTTGATGAATTGACAGTCCGTGAAGTGGTGGCAACTGGCCGCTTACCCTATCACGGGCTATTGTCACAGGTGCCCCCGGCAGAAGTGGCCCCGTATCTTGAAGCTAATGGACTTGCCGACCTGGCAGACGACTTGATTCAAAATCTATCGGGGGGCCAACAACAGCGCGTTTGGCTAGCTGCGGCGTTGGCCCAGGAACCGCGGGTACTCCTCTTGGACGAGCCGACGACTTACTTGGATGTGCACTATCAACAAGCGTTGATGGCTCAGCTCCGGGATTTGGCCGCGCGGGGGATGACTGTGATTCAGGTACTTCACGACATTAACCAGGCCTTCAGGGTCAGTGACTGGCTGTGGCTATTGCAGGACGGTCGGCTGGTTAAGTGCGGGACGCCCACTGAATTAAGAACAGCACCGTTATTGGCGCAAACGTTTAAGACAGCAGTTGAAATCGTTGAGGTACCGAAACTGGGGCCCTATATTGTGCAATTACCAGAGTGACTGGCAAGTTGATCAGATTTGAAATAGCAGTTATTTAGTAAATAATTTTAGATAATAGTTTAGAGGATGATGAGTATTTGTGCTCATTATCTTCTTTTGCTTAGAAAGTATTTGTCGGGACTGGTCAGAAATCAAGGCTCAAGTGAGCGTAGCTAATCGACATCAGATTTGGCGATGATGGCTACTAGGTTCGGAATAGCTGTAAATAAGCACAATCCGCAAATAAAGCGCACAGTTTAGGACTATCGAAATTGGCTAAATTTTAGTTGTCGAATTTAAATTGAATTTGAAAGGGAATTGCCCCCTTAAGATTCCTTTGCTAACACAGATTGACAAAGAACGCTTTAAATACCAGACTGGTGATAAGTTAGACGTAGTGGTGGGGTGACGCAAAATTGGCCTTAAAACGTTAAAAGTTATCGGGAAGAGGGGGAGCGTGTATGATGAAAAAAACAGTAACGATTGGATTAAGAATACTAGCTTCAATGATAACTATCTATGTAGGCCTATGGTACCTTGTAAACGCTGACGCTGAAGTAAATACGGTTGAAACAGTTGATCCGTCATTTATTTGGGCTGATGCACTTATGTGGTTAGAAGTTGGGTTGATGTTCCTTATATTAGTTAACTTGTGGTTAGGATTTCGACTATCTGAGAAGGTAACTAATTGGAGTGTGATAAGTTCATTGTTCGTGTCTATTCTGATCTTTTTCATGGCACAAGGACTAGGATTTTTCATTCCAGTGATAGTGGTTTTGTCGTTAATTATTTGGATTCTAAATTTCAAAATAAAAGAATTGCATTAATGATGAACTATCGGAATTAAATCCTTGAAGTTCAGTAAGTTATTGATATCGAAAGATATTTAGTCAAGACGTAAAGCGCAGGCTATTAATATAAACTTCCTAATTATTACCCAAATTAAATGAATTGCCTAAGTATAAGATGAATCAGACTTAATTTGATCCATCTTTTTTGCATGTACTCAAAAACCCGTTTCCAACATCCCAATAGAGGGCATCAATCATAGAATCAAGCAAATAATGCACACGGTTTTAGGCTATCGCAATTGGATGAATTGCAATTGTTAAATTCAAAATCAGAATACAGAAAAGAGGTCCAATTCGAAAGTGAATTGGACCTCTTAAGTTTTCTTCATCAATGCTGGTTGCCTAATTTATACAAGTCCCAGCAGGCAGCTAATCAATTGCTGATTTAATCTGCTCAATGCGTTCAAATAAAATACCGTCACGCAGACCAGCGTTGGAGAAGGTGATCTGTTGCGAGTCTAACAATCGCATCAGCAGGGCCACGGGAATCAACCCGCCGATGATGATGTCGGCCCGGTCCTTGGAGAGTCCCGGGACCTTTTTCCGTTCAGCCAAGTTGAGGCCGAGCAGTTGGGTGAGGGTGGCGTAAACGTCATCGGCACTAAGCTTGTAGCCGTGAACGTCTTCAAAATTCAAGAAGTTTTTATTCCGCCGGTTGATCTTTGCTAATGTCCGGTTGGCGCCACCTAATCCGATGACAGGAAGGTTCTTAGCCTCGTTTAACCACCAGACATCGTTGAAGACGTTGTTCACGAAAGTCATCGCTGAAAAGAGCGAGTCAGCCTGAACCTTGTCACTTTCCAGGTAGGCTTGTGACAGGGTCACCGAACCCAGTGGAATTGAGACAACGTGCTTCATTTGCCTGTTTTGAACCAGGATGAGCTCGGAAGAAGCCCCACCAGTGTCGACCAGTAAGCCATTGATGATTGGCAGCGTGTTCACGACTCCCAGGTAGTCATACCGCGCCTCGGTGGTCCCAGAGATGACGTCGAACGTGAGATCAAGTTCATCTTTGACCAGCTTTAAAAATTGCTTTTGATTACTGGCTTGACGAACGGCTGCTGTGGCAACCGCCTTGATTTTGGGAGCATCTAATTCAGCATAGATTTTTTTGAATTCCCGTAAAGCTTCCAGTGTTCGGTCGATAGCCTCGGGTTGTAAGACCTGTTCAGTTCCCATGTTTTCTGAGAGACGGACGTAGCGTTTGACCTGGTTGACGGTATTGGGGGTACCAGCCTCGTCAATTTCACTAATGGTCATACGAACCGAGTTGGAGCCTAAGTCAATAACGACTAAATTTTCCATTTATTCAATACTCCGATCAATGGGGGATTTGGGTTGGTTCTTAGGACTGAGCATCGGTTTGAATTGGCGCGGCGCGTTCGTTTCTTTTGGTTGCCGGGTCGTATTCGCGGCCGTTTTCTGCTCAGCTTGCTGCATGAATTCTTCTTGTGCGTCTAGTGGTTCTAAGCCTCGCCGGTCCACCCGGGTGAAGGTTCGGTCAGGCGTCAGAACACGCGTCTTGACGTTATCATGCCAGAGCGTTGAGAAAATGTCAAAGACCCGTTGCCGCAGGTCATCCTTTAAAATTGGGAAGAGGAGTTCTACCCGCCGATTGAGGTTTCGGGTCATGAGGTCAGCGCTGGACAAGTAAACTTGAGGATCACCTGCATTGGCAAAGCCATAAACGCGACTGTGTTCTAGGAAGCGGCCGACAATGGAGTGGACCTCGATGTGTTCACTTAATTCGGGGATGCCCACGTTCAGGCAACAAATCCCCCGGACGATGAGTTTGATTTGGACACCAGCATTGGAGGCCTCGTAGAGTTTGGCAATCATGGCTGAATCGGAGAGGGAGTTCATCTTCATTTCGATCCAGGCCGCTTGACCGCTCTTGGCGTTCGCAATTTCCTGATCAATTTTGGACACGATGAAGTCGCGAATCCCATCGGGTGACATGTGAAGCTGATGGAAGTAAGGGGGTTCTGAATAGCCGGATAACATGTTGAAAATGTTAGAGGCGTCGATTCCCATATCAGTGTTGGTCGTCATGAGGCCCAAGTCAGTATAGAAGTGGGCAGTGACGTCGTTGTAATTCCCGGTTCCCATGTGCATGTAGCGGCGGATCCCATCGGGTTCCCGCCGAACGATTAAGGCCAACTTACAGTGGGTCTTCAACCCGATTAGGCCGTAGATAACGTGACAGCCCATCTTTTCCAGTTGTTGCGCCCAGTGGACGTTGTTCTCTTCATCAAAGCGTGCTTTAACTTCTACTAAAACGGTGACCTGCTTGCCATTCTGAGCGGCACTCCCGAGGTATTTAATAATAGGTGAGTTAGCCGAGACCCGGTACAGGGTCATCTTGATGGCCAGAACGCCGTCGTCGCAGGCAGCTTGGCGAATCAGTTCCGTGACCGCTGAGAAGGAGTTAAATGGGTGATGGACCAGAACGTCGTGTTGCCGGATAGTCTTGAAGATATCGTCGTCATGCTGGAGGCCGGGAACGTCGGCCGATTTGAAGGCCGGGTAGCTTTCTTCAGCGTGGCCACTGATCTGTTTCGTGAGCTTGCTGAGAAAAGTTAAATCGATGGGGCCACCAATTTCGTAGACGGCATAGTCGTCGATCTTAATCGCAGCGGTCAAGCGCTTCCGTAGAGACTGGCTGATGCCAGATTCTACTTCCAGCCGAACGGCACTCCCATGTTCCCGTTTCTTGAGTTGGTGTTCCACTTCCTTTAATAGGTCGGACGTATCTTCTTCGGCCACATCCAAGTCCATATCCCGGATAACTCGGTAGTTGGCTACTTCCTTGACTTGGTAGCCAATGAAGAGGTTCCCGATGAAGGTTTTGATAATGTCTTCCAACAGGATGAAATCATTGTCAGCCCCAGGGAGCCGGACGGTCCGAGGAAAGATTTCTGGCACTTGAACCGTTGCAAAACGCCGGTCCTTCTTGTCCCCGTTTTTGAAGAGTCGCATGGCAATGTTTAAAGTGTTGTTGCCAATGAACGGGAAGGGGCGGGAGCTGTCGACTGCCATGGGGGTTAGGGCTGGTGAAATTTCATCGTTGAAGTATTTTTCAATAAACCGGGACTGCTGAGCGGATAAATTGTCCGGCGTTAATAAGTGGACATTCAAATTGGCTAGCGCGGGCAATAACATTCGATTTAGGGTCGAGTATTGCTTGATCACCTGGTCGTGCGCCTTGGCGTTAACTGCTAGTAATTGGTCTTCGGCGGTCATTCCGGATGCGTCTGGCTTGGGGTAGTTAACGGCGGCCAGCTTAGACAGTGAGGCGACGCGGACCATGAAAAATTCATCAACGTTACTTTGCGTGATTCCTAAGAATCGTACCCGTTCGAGTAGGGGGTTCGCTTTGTCACGAGCCTCCTCAAGAACTCGATCGTTAAAGTCGAGCCAACTGAGTTCTCGATTGGTGTAGTACTTAGGCTTTGTAAAATCCAACGTCATTTGTGTAACCTCCTTTGTTTTAAGACGGGCTGTAAGCCAAAGACATCCGTGAAGAATTCGGCCTTGAAATTGAAGGCCCACCGGATGAGGGAAAGTTCATCATCGCTGTAGACAGTGATAATGACTTTGTTGGTTCGCAGGGAAACTGAAATTTTTTGAATGGTTTGTTGGTGGGCATCATCTAGCGCGTCGGCCAGCCGTAGCATGGCGGAAAGCTTGGCGACGGTCAGTCGTTTTTCTGGGCTTAACAAGCGGAAATGGGCGAGGTCTTCGCCCGGCGTGCGAGTACTGTGGTAGCGGGATACCGCTGCGATAATCTGAATTTCTTCAGCGGAAAGTCCCAACATTTCAGATTGTTTAAGCACGTAGTCTGAGTGAAAATAATGCTCATGTGTGTCAATGAATCCGCCAATATCGTGGACGATGCTGGCAACCTGGAGCAGAAGCCGGTCGCGGGGAGTGAGATGATGCAGTGGCCGCAGCTGATCGAAGAGGTGCAGGGCAAAGCGCCGAACGAGTTCCATGTGTTTGGGTTCGACCCGGTAACGGCGGGCGAGGTCGTCAGCAGCCGCCAGAATTTGGTTTTCAAAATGATATTTGTGGTAGCCAGCTGCAATGGCGCGGTCAGTGGTTAAGCCCTCCAGCACGTTAAGGTTGACCAGGTGGAGCTCCTTAGCGTGAACTACGGTCAGAAGTTTTTTGATCAGGAGAACCACTGGGAGAATAATTTCGACGTTTTCTTCACTGAGGTGGAGTCGCTCCATTAAGAATTGATTGGAGGCCCCAGACACTTCATGCGCAAACTTGGCAAACTCCTTGAGCGTCAGGGTGTAACTGACTTGGCCCCGGGGAATGAAGTAGGTGTTGAGTGGTGAAGCACCAATCAAAATGACTTCATTGGCTGTCGATTGCAGGTTGTCTGGTAAGAAGCGGTAAAAGTCATCGACTTTGCTATTAATGTAGTCGTCCAAGACATCGACGGGATTAGGTGCGGTGGCTCGCAAGGTTTGGAGTACCTCTTTGATTCGAACTGGCCCCAGCTTCATGTTGTGTGAAGCGACTAAGGCGTCGTTGGCGAAGAAGGATAGCGTGGTGCTACCAGAGTTCATCCCAATAATTGCGGCGTGGTCTTTGACTAAGTCGTGATATTGATCAAAGTGGAGGGCAATCGCTTCATTACGGACAAAGGACTCCTGTCCGAGTGATAGCCATTTAATGTGGAGGCTGGTCCGAACGAAGAGTTGATCACGAATGAACTCGGCATTGGGCGCCGAAGAGAGGGCTTGTGATCCCCACAGTTCATAATGGGTGACGCCGTAGTCCTTAATGACTTGCATGAAGCCCCGTAAGGCTTCGGCAGCGTCCGCCACGTTTTTAAAGTTGATTTCTTCATGGTTGTAAATATTTTCCCCAATAGCGACAGTCGACTTGACCCGTTCCGTTTGGGTGCCGGTCTTTAAGTTCACGATCGACAGTTCGAGACTGGAAACATTTACAAGCATTGCGCCAAAATAATCGTCAGCCATAAAATCATCTACTTTCTGAGTTAGTTTTTAATCGGTGAATACCTGATTATCCATGATGACCCGTTCCAAATGTTTTTCGGTTTGCTGGTTTTCCGGGGGGAGTTGCAGGTAATCGCCATACATACGCGTCAAAATGTTAGCATAGTCAGCTGGCACCTGAACCGTCAAATGCTCAAACGGAACGGTGGTTAGGTTGGTGACTTCCGGAACGGTCAGCACCTCTTTGGTATAGCTGTACTGAGAGGCCAGATTCTTGACCTGAGTCAGCTGTGACTGTGCTTGGTATTGCGTCATAACTGCTTGTCGCTCGGCTTTGAGCGAACGGGCCTCGGCCAATTGGTCCGCATTAAGCGGATTCTGTAATTTACGTAAGGGATTGTCGACCAAGTGATAGCGTAGCTGGAAGAGTAAACGTGTATTTAAAATTTGGAATTTAGTGAGCTGTTCACGCTGGGCAGTGAGGTCGTCAGAAATTCGATCCAACGGGAAGATATCAATGAAGATGCCTTTGCGGGCATTGTTGACATTGTTTTTTTCTTCGATATAGGTGTTACGGTCTAACAGCTTGGCATAGCTGAGCGCATAGTTTTCATCACTCGCAGGTGTTTGGAGAAAATAGTGCGTCCCGGCTAAGGCGGCGGGCGCGGCTGCTAGGAGCCGGTCGTAATCGGCACGCAGCAGACCAACGTCCACGTCGTCATCCCAGGGGATGAACCCCTGGTGGCGAATAGCGCCTAGGAGTGAACCGCCCATTAAAAAGTAGGGCAGATGCAGATCGTCACAGAGCTGAATGAATTGTTCCAGATTACCCAGCTCAACTTGATGAATTCGATCAATCAATTGCGGCATAGAAGTGTCCTTTCAGTTACAAGATTTATTAAGTTAGTTTAAAGGATAGGTGCTCTGGTGAACGGTCTGGTTATGGGTATCCTTAAAGATTACCGTGATGGTTTGGTTACCTTTTGGCTCAAACGTAGCCAAGCCCGTGACCGTCTTACCGGGCTTTACCGGCATTACGGTACGATTGAGTTTGTTGTTATCCTGGGTTTGGCTGGTCGTAAATGCCAGGTTCCCAGTCCCTAATTTTTTGCCATTCTGGGTGGCACTAACCGCGGATTGCCACAGGTCACTAGGCACGACATCGCGCGTTCCGTTGTTGGTTACGGTATAATAGAGCACGAATAGATTCCGGTTAGCGGTGGCACTGGTGGTAATCTTGTCGGCGGTAATCTTGAAGGCGACATCTTTAATTGTGAAAGTTTGATTGGCAAAGGTCGCCGTCTTGGCTTGCGTGTGCGAACTAGCTGAACTACTGGTGTGACTGGTGCTGGTTTTATGCGATTGATCGTTACGCTTACTGGTAGCAGGTTCTTGCTGACTGGACGGCTTGGTGGCACCGGATTTATTGACGGTACCGCAACCGGCTAGGAGCAACAGACTGCTAATTGCTGTGATAAATTTTACGTGTGACATGATGCATTTTCCCCCTCGGTTAGCTTACCTATTATTCTAGCATAGGTTGGTCCAGACCACCGGTTATCTAGCGCGAAAAAGCTGGTATTTAGTGGGCGTAAATGCTAAGATAAAAATCGTATTTTGAGAAATGTAGGTGGGTAATTATGGTTGAGCAAGAACAACCTTTGTTGGACGCTTTTATCGACGTCTACATGAATTCACTCAAGTATTTAGACGAGTTCGTTTCAGAACCGGCTAAAGAGTTTCACTTGTCGTTTGAGCAATACTTGATTCTACGGGACGTTACCCGTAATGAGCACGTGACACTGATGGACATTGCCAGTAAACGGCAAGTGACCCGCAGCGCTATCTCACGGCAGATCAAAGTATTGTTGAAGCAGGGGTATCTACAGCAGCGGCCGGATGAGAATGACCGGCGGCGTTTGTACTTGTTGACGACGCCTGAGGGAGCCAAGGCTGAACGGGTTATCCGGCAGCGAATCAATAAACGGTTTCAGGGATGGGTCGACGTGTACGGAAATGACCGTGCTCGGCAAATCTTGCAGTTTATTCAAGACTTTAGTCAAGTGACACGGATGAAAAAGTAGTGAACGGTTTAAGAGAGTAAACGCCACAGACTAACTGTGGTGGTAAGAAGGAGATTGAAGTCAATGAGCAAAAAGCGCATGAGTGATGAGGAAGCAAAGCGCTGGCGCAAGATTGTCTTCATGGATGATGGCCACGATGACAAGCGGGCGTCACGGCATCCACGATCCTTTGTGTATGGAGAATCTACACAACGTTCGTGGTGGGAACGACTAAGAGAACGTTTCAGCCGACGCTAACGAAAAATGGACCACACGACCCTAACTGAGTTAGGGAGTGTGGCCCATTTTTTTGGACTAATTATTCAGTCACTGCAGGAACCGGTGAGAACTCCTTAACGAGCTCAACGTGAAC
Source organism: Levilactobacillus yonginensis (assembly GCF_003946265.1). Lineage (GTDB taxonomy): Bacteria > Bacillota > Bacilli > Lactobacillales > Lactobacillaceae > Levilactobacillus > Levilactobacillus yonginensis. The sequence goes on along the minus strand of NZ_RHNO01000004.1, from coordinate 156,072 downwards.
GTTTTCGCTATCACCCAATAGTTTGGCAACGGGGCACCGCCGTTCAGCTAGATCGACCATTGCTTCCGCGGTTTCTTGGTCGACGCCAGGTAAGCGAATCTGAGCGGTTAGGTAAAATTGAAAACCGCGCTGATCCCGGGCCATTTCAACAATCGTGTGAACTTGTGAGGTGTGGGGGAGGTCACGACGCTTTTCGATGGCCTCCAGTGTGGCATTCAGGCAGGTGCTAAGCGCCAAGCCAATGAATTGTTCTGGATTTGCTCCCGGCTGGTCATTGAGTGGGGTGCTGGTCAGGACATCCAGGCCACCTGGAACGTAGGAGTGACTTTCAAGGCCGTCATCATTGATAGCAACGGTTCGGTACAGTGGTGGAAATTTTTTACGGTCAATGGCCAAAGAGGTCAACTTCTTTCCTTATATTTACCTCTAGATTACGCTGTTTCTGGGTAAAAAACAATGAATTCGCTGTATAAATGTAAGGGCTTTCGATAGAGCTAAACCACTGACTGTTGACTGATTAAACTGTTGCGCAAAGATAAGGAGTGACTAGCGGTCAACCGGTTGCACGTGACACCTATACCAATTATATAATGAACCGTCAATAAATTACCCATAAATGGATTTGCAATCTAATAATAACGGCGTCATATCGGGGGATGTAAGTAAATGGGTTTATGTAAATTTTTTGTATTTTTTATCCATTTAGGGTAGACCGGCTAAAATAATTTGTTATAATGTAGGGGACAAGTAAGAGAACACTGGCGATTAGAGTTTGGGGGGAGCCAAATGTTAACGGAAGAGCTGTCAAACGAGCGTAGAAAGTTTCAGATGATCAGTTGGCGAGCACAGCAGCACGGTGCCCAGGTAGTCGAACGCGAAATGATGACCCGCTTTACGGCCACGATTGCCGAGCAGGAGGCCATTATTGCTGCCGCTCAACGTCGAGAAGTTTCATCAGTTAGTTAGTCCAGTACAAGTACTAAGACCCACAGTACATTCACAGCACGCACCCGTGATAGGCTTGGAGCAACAAAGGTCGATGAGGGGGCAATGGGATGAAACATCCAGTGATGTATTATCTGTATTATCTTGGTGGTGTTTTATTTGTTGGGATGATGGCGCTGGTTATTTACCACATGATTCATCTGTGGCTAGCTGCTAGTCAAATGTAGAAAAAGTGTTGATCCCTGATAGCTGGGGAATCAAAGCATTAATAGCTCAAACAATCCCATCACCCGACATGCGGCAGGTGATGGGATTGTTTCTTTAAAAAAGGCCATAAAAAAAGCTAGTTACGAATAGACGCAACCAGCAGAATAGAAGTATGTGTACGGCTTCAATGGTGTTAATAATGGCAAAATGTCAATTAACTCCTCCAACGATTGAAGTTCCGTGGCAGGCTCTCACCTGAATATGTATCTACATTATAACGTGGTGAGCAAGGCCTGTAAACCGTAAAACACAAGATTCTTTTAAAAGATTAAGGTTAGTAAAACGAGAAACGTCAGTAACGCCGGCATTCCTTGTAGCCAAAATATATCTTTTTTAACGGTGAAGGCACCAAAAAGGGCCACAATTACGACAAAAATCATCAAAAGTGAGCTAATGATTAAACGTGGTTCGGTAGTCAGGACGCGTTGACTGGCTAAGATTAAGAACCCTAGCATCCCGTTGTAAATTCCCATGTTCCCCAGGGCTGCTTTTGCCGGGGCCTGTTTAACAAAGCTAAGGGGCATGCCAAACACCTTGACTTGTGTCTCAGGTTTCCCCCAGATTTCTAAGCACATGATGAATATATGCTCGAGACCAATTAAATTAATTAAGATTGTACTGATTAAAATCATAATTATTGCCTTCTTTCTACTGATTAGTTATAGTATAACTTAACGGTGTGGGTCATTACCCATTGAACGACGAAATGTTTAAAACTTTAAGCTAACTTTTAGTTTGGCGTGTAGAATAATTAAGTGAGGATGTTTTTGTCAGGGGAACTCAGTTCATTCACGGGGAGAACGGCATAACGACAGACCTTTTTGAAATTTTGAATGGAGGAATTACCCATGAGACTCCTAGACTTAACTGGTGAACAATTCGGCAGACTGACGGTTATTCGTCGTGACGGTACCGCTAAGAACGGCAACGCAACTTGGTTGTGTAAATGTTCATGCGGCAACTTGGTGGCGGTGGATAGCTACCGCTTACGCCACGGTATTACCGTTAGCTGCGGTTGTTACCGTCGCGACATTAGTAAGGAACGCTTAACTAAGGATCCCCGGACCCGTAAGCAAATCGGCAATGCCATGAACCTCCCATTGGTGAATGGCTCCAACGTTGCTGCTTTGACTAAGATTAGTTCCCGAAATATTTCCGGTGTTATCGGTGTGAGTTTTGATAAGCGTTCTGGTAAATGGGCCGCACGCTTATTCTACCACGGACGTTATATCCTGAACCAGACCTTTACCGACTTCTACGATGCCGTTGCGGCTCGTAAACAAGCGGAACAACAACTGGCTAAGAATGATGATGTTCAAATGAAAGCCTCCGCTGAAGGCTAATTCAGCAGATTAACCAGCAAATAATAGAAGCCAAGTGGTCGATCCTCCGGGGTCGGCTTTTTTGGTGGAATGATTGACGTTGCCAAGACCACCCGGTATATTGAACGTAATCAGGTTTTAGAGAGGAAGAGGAAAGATGGATTATCGTGAAGAAGCGGATACATTGGGAACGGTTAAGGTCCCGGCTAAGGCTCTGTGGGGCCCCCAGACGGAGCGTAGTCGTCACAACTTTACGACAGGACCGTTGATGCCAATGGTCCTGATTCGAGCGTTGCTGCAACTTAAGCGTGCGGCAGCCATTGCCAACCGGGACTTGGGAGAAATTCAAGAGGCCAAAGCCCAATTGATTATTCGGGCCACGGAAGACCTGTTAAAGTTGTCTGATACTCAACTACAACGAGATTTTCCGTTGCGAGTCTATCAAACGGGGTCCGGTACGCAGACGAATATGAACGTCAATGAAGTGATTGCTCACCAAACCGTGACGTACGATCCGACGAGTGGGGTTCTGCCCAATGATGATGTGAATCGCGGTCAAAGTTCCAATGATACCTTTCCAACGGCGATGGCCGTAACGTCAACCATTGCCGTTAACCAACTAATTACGCAACTGGACAAGCTGATATCGGAATTACAAATGAAGCAGCAAAAATATTGGCAAGTCGTTAAGATTGGACGGACACATTTGCAGGATGCCACGCCGTTAACCTTTGGTCAGGAAATTAGTGGGTGGGTCAGTACTTTACAACATGATCGCGATTACCTAACCTCGTTAGCCCCAACACTAGGTGAATTACCAATCGGTGGGACGGCTGTTGGGACAGGATTGAACGCGGCCCCCGGGTTTGCTACCGCGGTGGCTGCCGAGCTGAGTAAAGCCTATCAACAGACCTTTACTGCGGATACCAATAAATTCTTTGGGTTGGCTGCTCATTCCGGCTTAACCGTCGTGCATGGGGCCATTCGAACGCTAGCCGGTGACCTGTTGAAGATTGCCAACGACATTCGGTTCTTGGCCAGTGGTCCGCGAGCCGGCTACAATGAATTAAACATCCCCGCCAACGAGCCGGGTTCTTCAATCATGCCTGGCAAAGTCAATCCCACCCAAGCGGAAGCGCTGACCATGGCGGCGACCCGGGTGATGGGCAATGATGTGACAATTTCCGTGGCAGCTTCCCAAGGAAACTTTGAATTGAACGTTTATAAACCGGTAATCATTGCCACTTTCTTGGAGTCGACGGATCTTTTGACCGGGACGATTGCTAGCTTTACCACCAAATTGATTCAGGGACTCACTGTCAATGCGGATCGGATGAGCGAACTGGTTGATCAGTCCTTGATGACGGTGACGGCCCTCTCGCCCCACATTGGGTATCACGCTAGCGCTGAAATTGCCCAGCAGGCTGAACGAGAGGGGACAACTTTACGGGCAGCTGCTATCCAGTCTGGGAAAGTAACTGCCGCTCAGTTTGACGAATGGGTTGATCCCTTAGCAATGACGAATAACGATGGAACTAGAAACTGAGTATTTAGGCAATTTAGTGTGTTTCTTGCGCCTTACCGGTCGCCAGATATGGGCTGGAACGGTGCGGACGCAACTTGAAGCCTCGAAAGTACCGAGTCTCCAAGCTTGGTCTTCTGCTAAGTCAGCAGGAAAAGCTCCTACTGACAAAGCAGAACGACGCGCCTGAGCCCATATCTGACGACCTCTCGGCTTACACGGTATTTCGCTGCTAGTTAGTATGTTGAAAATCGACTAGTCATCATGACTAGTGTGCGTCAACTCTTTTGCGGTGATGAGACCAAACGACAATTAGAGTGGAGGAGGCCAGGGATACAGCCAGCAGTGAAGGTGGTGTTAGCTGGTGATTTTTGCCAGCCTACACCACGGGCGACTTTGAAGACACAGGTTCTTAGTGGCTTCAAATCGAGCGAGAAGACTGGTGTTTTTCCAGTCTGAAGCGTCCCCACAGCAGGCTGTATCCCTGGCCTCCGGAGTGCAATCAATTTAGATTAGTTTGGTAGTTCCGATATTTATTAAGAACGACTCGAACCAGACAGGCTGTTTTCGACATTGAGTTGGTCAAATTTAAATGAATTTACAACGGATAGTGACCTGATTGCGGGTCACTTTTTTTTTTGCTGTTATTTTCAGGTATACTGCGATTACTTATTTTTTTGAAAATAGGTGTTACCTTTTGCCAACTCGTTCGTTATCACTAGTGAAAGGGGAGCAGACATGCGGTTACAGGCTTATGAACAGCTGGTCGGTGAACTAGCAGTTGAAATTCGGGGTTACCTGATCAACCGGGGTGCTGACCGAGAGATTGCGGCTGACGTGGTACAGGATGTATTTGTTAAATTGTTGGAAATGCAGTTAATTTTACCACCCGACAAATTGCGACCGTATATGTATCGGGTGGCCTGGTCAACGTATTTGGACGGATATCGTCGGCGCCAACGATACGCCGAAATTGTGCAAAATTATTTACGACCAATGCTGGAAACGGTTGGGAATTTGTCGATTGAGACTGGTTTGGCATTAGCTTTGACACGACTGTCCCCGCGGGAGATCACCTTACTGTTGCTCCGTTATGAAGAGGCCTTATCCATAGCGGAAGTGGCTACGCGATTGGGGGTTCGACCGGCAACAGTTAAGATGCGGTTACACCGTGTCCATCGCAAACTAGAAAAAGTAATGAGGGGTGACGTGGATTGAACGAAGGGAAAAAGTTTCGGCGGTTGGCACTACGGGTGAAAATCTTTCGGTGGATTGGCACGGTTATGATTGTCCTAGTTGCTCTGCTGCTGGTAGCCATCGGGAGTTATAAATTAACACAAATGAAGGCGGCCAATGAGTCTAATGCACAAATGAACTACTTAGAAATGGTTTCGCAAATTATGGCGCCTAATATCCAAACTAGTGAGTTGCGGCTGAAGGATACTTCCTTGCTGGGGGGACAGGCTTTTAATCGACGATTTAAGGATATCGAAGGGGTCCACGTTCCTTGGTCATCGCTCACGGCAACGTATTCCTGGTTGTACGGTTCTCACATCTCAGGGAATTTAAACGCAGTTGAGTCCAATGGTACGAGTGGTGCCGTCTATGATCGTGAGACCCAGCAAAAAGTCCCCGTGTTTTACAATCCGCGTTTAAAAAAAGCAGCAGAGAAACCAGCCCACGACTTACAAAAAATTGCGAATCAGCGAAATGCTGTGGTTGAAATGGGGGTTACCTTCAAGGAACCACTGAGTTACGCTGCCATTCAACAACGGTTGCCAAAAGGCGTCCACCCAGCCTGGTATTGGATTGGGGTCGAGAAAAAGGCTGACCCAACTTTTATGGATAATAATTTATTTGGCTTGAACGTCCAAAACGCAGCGGGGACGCTGAATGAGGATGATTATCGGGGCTTTCATCAAGGCTTAGTTTATGCACATAAGCATGACTTGGGTTTGACCTATGATGACGTTAACATTTTCAAGTTTGCTGGTCAGTACGCTAAGCAATATCCTAACTTACGGACGGCCAAGTTTGCTGGCCTCATCGTTACGGGCAATAGCGAAGCGTTTAAACCATTATTAAAAGCGAGGTGGATCGCCAACAGTTCGGTTGGCATCTATCAGATTCGCACACCAATAAAATGAGTATTCAATGAGAACTTCTTGACTTTTTACTCATCAAAGATTAATGTAAATGACAAGTTAGTTTTCAAGAATAAGTTTAGGCCAGGATATTTTCTGGATAAACGGTGGGTAACCGCAATGGCGCCTTCGGTCGGAAACTTTGACTGAGGGCGTTTTTGACGTAAAAAGGAGTGTGGCGTATGTCAGAGAGTACGGACAAATTGAAGACGGCCGTGACAGCGGCTTTAGAGGAGGACCATCAACGCTTAGCGGATTATCTAAAGATTGAAACGGTATCCGCTCAGAATAAAGGTATCGAAGAGACAGTCGCCTTCTTAGAGTCGGCGTTTAAGGAGTTGGGTGCCGAAGTCACGGTGTGGCGGGACGTGCCTGGCAGTAATCCATTTGTCTTTGCCACGCTGCCAGCAGGGCCCCAGGGTAACGCAGAGAAGACGTTACTCTTCTATAACCATTACGATGTTCAGCCCCCGGAACCATTAGATGAATGGCAAACCGAACCCTTTAAATTAACTGAAGTGGCTGGTAAGTATGTGGCCCGAGGTGTTTCGGATGATAAGGGTGAACTCATGCTACGCTTGTCTGCAGTAAAAGCTTTGCAGCGTAGCGGTGGGTTGCCGTGTAACCTCAAGTTTGTCGTTGAGGGTGAAGAAGAGATCGGTAGTCGGCACATTCCCCAGATGACCGTCAAACACGCTGCTGATTTAGTTGCGGATGGTCTCGTCTGGGAAACTGGCGGTAAGGATGCCGACGAAAATTTCGCCATCACCTGTGGTGTGAAGGGCATCATGAGTTTTGAACTTACCGTACAGACGGCGGCGGTGGATCTGCATTCCTCGCTGGCAGCTTACGCGGATAACGCCGCTTGGCGGTTGACCCGGGCGCTAGCTTCCTTACGTGGTCCGAAAAATGAAGTCTTAGTAGCTGGTTTTTATGATGATGTTCGGTCGTTGACACCGGTTGAACAGGCTGCCGTGGATGAGATGAATTTTAACGAGGAACAAACCCGGCAGACGTTTGGGCTGAAAGCACCATTGGTGACCAGTGAACCAACTACGGCACTGATCAACGCAACGACCATGACCATTAACGGGTTGACCAGTGGCTATGAGGGTGATGGGGTTAAGACCGTCTTGCCTAAGTTTGCTAAGGCTAAGTTAGACTGTCGACTTGTACCCAATCAGGATCCACATAAGTTAGCAGAATTGATTCAGCAGCAGTTAACGGTCAACGGTTTTCCTGATGTTAAGGTTAACTACTTATTGGGTGAGAAACCATTTCGCTCTGACTTAACGGATGAACTGGTTCAGACGGCGGTGGCAACTGCCCATGAAGTTTATGGTAATTCTGTGAAATTAGTGCCAAACTCTGCCGGAACTGGCCCTCAAGCACCATTTGATGAGGCGATTAAGACGCCAATCGTGGCGTTCGGCTCTACCTGGTCCGGCTCTGGGGCCCACGCGCCAAACGAAAACATCCGAGTGGCTGATTACCAGCAGGCGGGGGAATACACCGCTAGATTTATTCGGGCATTTGGGGAAGGTTAGCAAGCCGGGTTTGACGTTTAAGTCATGGCCCAATCCATGACACTGCTTATTCGTTCAATAAATCACATATTTAATGGAAGAAAAAATTTTTAATTTAGGTATTTGGCAAGTGCCTTTGGTTGGACAAACTGCGCTAAATCAGGGCTTGTTCAGTTAAAGAGCATAAAAAAACCACGCTCCCGAGGGAACGTGGTTTTTCTCGTCATAGGTTTTAAACGTACTGGCATTTATGGAGCCGGCGGGGATCGAACCCGCGTCCTAGCATATTGCCACCTTAACGTCTACACGCATAGGCAGACTACTTATAGTTTCACTGAATAACTTGCCGCCTGTCAGGGCCCACATACTCAGCTAACCTGATTCATCTCTTCTAACGAACTTCAGGTGGGAGCCGTTAGCGTAAGCCCGTTAAATTTAGGACCCAGATCTAGACCGCGGGCAAGCCTAGGAGGATCTACGTTAAGCGCCTATTAAGCAGCTAAAGCGTAAGAATTGTTATTATTTTTTGCAGTTATAATAAACTGGACCTTTTAACGTAGATGCCGCTACGACGCGCAGTCAAGGTTCAACCTATACCAGTCGAATCCAGAACGGCCCCATGACGATACTAATTAAGTTTACCATACCTGTGTCGCCCTGCAAAGAATTTCGCCTAATCGGGCTTAAATTAAGGCATTAATGCTTTGAGCAGTATAGTATAATAGGTAGTTGAGAAAGCCTCATAGCCATTAAACCAAGTAACCGGTCAAAAGTTACAGAAACTTCAAGGTTCCATCATGACTATTTCTGATGCGCCTGTTAGTTTCAAAGTACCCATGTTCACGAACTTTTGCCGGCTCCGATGACATGACACGAGAATCTTTGGAGGATGCAATGAAGTTATTAATGATTGAAGACAACCACTCAGTATCACAAATGATGTCGATGTTTTTTAAGAAGGAGCAGTGGGATGCCCAATTTGCCTACGATGGCAATGAAGCAGTTGAAATGTTTGCGGCCGCTCCCAATGACTGGGATATGGTCACTTTGGATCTGAACTTGCCCGGTATGGATGGCATGCAGGTCAGCGCCGAGATCCGTAAATTATCGCCAACAGTGCCAATCATCATGCTCACTGCTCGGGATTCCGAGAGCGACCAAGTGTTGGGGTTGGAGATGGGGGCTGATGATTATGTCACGAAGCCATTTAGTCCGATTACGCTGATTGCAAGGATCAAGGCCCTCCATCGCCGGGCTGGGCTGGCCGCTACAGCGAAGACTACGGAAAGTGCACCGTTGAACGATACGGAGGCCTTTGACGTCGTCACCGAGAATTTTAAGCTCAATACGAAGACTCGTGAGGCCTACCTGAACGGCCGTCAGATTCAGGAATTGACGCCCAAGGAGTTCGATTTGCTCAAGACTTTAGCCCAGAAACCACGCCAGGTCTTTTCTAGAGAGCAGTTGCTCCAGCTAGTTTGGGACTACGAGTACTATGGTGACGAGCGGACAGTGGATGCCCACATTAAGAAGTTACGACAAAAGATTGAAAAGGTTGGCCCCCAAATTATTCAAACCGTTTGGGGTGTCGGTTACAAATTTGATGATAGTGGAGCAGATCAGCAATGAAGTTAATGTACCAACAAATGTTAGGATTCTTTGCAGCTATCACCATTATTCTGGTTCTGATGGGGGTCTCATATTCCCAGATGACGCGGCATATGGTGTACAGCAATACGTGGAATTCACTGGAAAAGTATTCAAACAGCTTGATTGAACAGTCGTTGCGAATCAGTTCGCAAGATCCACGAACGGTTAACTTTGACACGACGGCGTTAGAGAACAGTGAGCAGCTCTTACAAAATCAAGCCATTAGCACGACAATCTATAGTGCCACGAATAAGATTGTTTTTCCGGCTAACGTTTACCAACAACCCATCAATAAGTCTGATTGGAAGAAACTCAAAAATAATCAGATTATTCACAAAGTAGTCGATCGCCAGGTGCGCAATAAAAATGGGCGGGTCAGTCCAGCCATGACCGAGGTCATGAAACCCTATTTCTACAATCACAAATTGGTGGCCGTGGTGGTCATGGGGGCGTTTGTCTCTGATATCAATACTAACGTGAACCAGATTAATCGAAACTTGATTCGTTCCCTGCTAGTTTCCTGTTTGGTAGCCATCGTGGCCAGCTATATTTTGGCGCGGTACTACACCTCTCGAATCAATCGCTTGCGGAAAGCAACCAATCAGGTTGCCAAGGGGAACTATGATGTGCAAATGGCTAGTCGCAATCGAGATGAAATTGATGACTTGATCAATGACTTTAACGGGATGGCTCATTCGCTGAAAGACTCGCAAGAGGAGATTCAACGACAAGAGGAGCGCCGGCGAGAGTTCATGGCCAACGCCTCTCATGAAATGCGGACCCCGTTGACCACCATCAATGGGTTACTCGAGGGAATGGCATACGATGCGATTCCGGAAGACAGCAAGGAAGAAAGCATTGCGTTGATGCGGAGTGAAACCAGTCGGTTAATTCGACTCGTTAATGAAAACTTGGATTACGAGAAGATTCGTTCCAACCAGATTGCGTTAAACTTGCATGAATTCAATGCGGTGGATGCCCTGCATAACATCGTCGAACAGTTGAAGCAAAAGGCGGAGGACAGTGGGGATTACCTGGAGTTACAGGCGCCCAAGGAAATTGAAGTTTACGCCGATTATGACCGGTTCGTCCAAATCATGTTTAACATTACTCAAAATGCCATTCAGTTTACCCAGCACGGGCACGTCACGATTTCCGCTCAGCGGGGATATGAAGAGACCATTGTGAAGGTAGCCGATGATGGCATGGGGATGTCTGAGGAACAACTGCAAAACATCTGGGAACGTTACTACAAGGCAGATCCATCACGGAAAAATACCAAGTATGGTGAGTCTGGGTTGGGGTTGTCAATCGTCCACCAACTGGTTCAACTGCATCACGGGAAAATTAGTGTGACGAGTAAGGAAAATGTTGGGACGACGTTTACGGTGATTTTTCCAGACCAACATCAGACCAACTCGGAACGTGCGCGAACGGATGAAGGTTAACCCTATGCAGAGGTTACCGCTGCTTGTCGCTGAAAACTAACGGCTGTGTTTCACGACCAGCCATGTTACAATGAGGAGACCATTAAGGAGGAAACTTTTGAAACGAGTACAAATTACCGGGAAGTCCGTCCGCAAGTTTGAGGACGGCTATCCTATCGTATCTATCACTGACTTAGAAAATCGTCGCGACTTTGAAGATGGCGCGTGGGTCCAATTGGAAAACCACGAGCATTTCGTTGCGATGGCTTACTTCGCTAAACAACACCGAGGCATCGGGTACGTCCTGAGCCTACGAGAAAATGAACCAATCGATGAACGCTTCTTTGCTAGTAAGTTTAGAGCGGCCGCTGCCAAACGGGCTGCCTTTGCGGACACTGCAGCGTACCGCTTCTTCAACGGGACGGGTGACAACCTGGGTGGCTTGGTCATCGATGTTTTCAACGGACAGTACGTCTTCCGTTGGCAAAACAATGCGTTGAAGCAACAATCACGGTTGATCTATGCCGGGTTTGAGCGCGCAATGGGTAAGGACCACGTGGTTTTAGCCGCTGCTCCTGGCCAAGATAAAACCCAGATTATTAGTGGTAAGCCAGTTGATCAACCAATGAATATCATGGAGAATGACATGTCCTTCCCCGTTGACTTGAAGTCAACGCGACAACAATTGGCCTTGGAATTCCGTGACGTTCGTGACTGGCTTAAGGAAACGAGCCAACAGAAGCGAATTCTGAATCTTTTCAGTGCTGAAACAGGGGCTGTCTCAGCTGCGATGCTGGGTGGGGCCGTTGAAGCCGTGACCGTTGATCCAACCAACCGGGCAACGACGACCGTTCAGGCACAGTTAGCAGCTAACAACTTGGACCAAGCAGCTGTTGAAATGCGGACGATGGACGTTGAAAATTATCTAGACTATGCGATTAAGCATGAGTTGACCTTTGATACCATCGTGATCAACCCACCGGCCTTTATTCGGGGTAAGAAGCGGGCGTTCACCTTGGAACAAGATCTCCAGCCATTAGTAGAACAGGCACTGCAGCTTGCGCAGAGCGGGACGAGCGTCCTAGTGACGACGACTGCACCAACGTATTCTATGAAACGATTGAAGTTAACGATTAACGATGCAATTCAAAATTATACCGGTCATGTAAGTGTTTCCAAAGAATTCACTTCACCAGCTGACTTTTTGACTAACGTTTCGGACCGTCATAGTGAATCAATTAAGGGTTTATTGTTATTAGTTGATTAATGAAAATTCATGAAAATTATCAATATGAAGACCGAATGGTAAGATAGACCACTTACCGTTCGGCCTTTTTTTGAATAAAATTTGTTTACTTTTAAATCGGAAACCATTACACTGACTATTGCAAATCAAAAAGCGCTTACAGAGAATAGTCTACAGAATGAAACGAGAGAGTTGAGGCTTGCAAGATGGGTATATTATTAGCTTTAATCCCCACAATTTGTTGGGGGAGCATTGGTTTAATTAGTGGACGTTTGGGTGGGACTTCCTACCAACAAACATTGGGAATGACCGCTGGAGCCGTATTATTCGGACTGTTTGCATTGGTTTATTTTCATAAACCAATTACAGGAATGTCCATGCTGGTTGGGGTTGCATCAGGACTCTGCTGGTCAGTTGGTCAGTTTGAACAATTTCAATCGATGAAGTTTATCGGAATTTCACGAACCGTGCCAATTTCAACTGGTCTCCAGTTAGTTGGGACCGCGTTGGCCGGGGTGCTATTGTTCCATGAATGGACGACCACTAAGATGGTCACCATGGGGACCATCGCCGTGATTGTCTTGATTGTTGGGGCAGCGATGACGTCGTTGCGTGACAAGCGAGCGACGGCCGGTGCCAGTCAACCAGTTGAAGCCGGTAAGGGGAGTATTGCCATTGCGATTTCAACCATTGGTTACGTACTTTACACGGTTATCGTGACGGCTTCAGGTCTGGATTCTAAGACCGTCTTATTCCCACAATCCCTGGGGATGATTCTGGGAGCCTTGATTTTCGTGATGTTTTCTCGGCAGAAGGTTTGGCATAAGGCCACTGCTAAGAACATCATGACTGGGCTGGTTTGGGGCATTGGGAACTTCTTCATGTTCATGTCCATTCCAACAGTCGGTTTGGCAATTAGCTACTCCTTAGCACAATGTGGGATTGTTATCTCGACATTTGGGAGTATCTGGTTACTGGGTGAAAAGAAGACTAGTCGCGAAATGGTTTACATCACCATTGGCTCACTGTTAGTTGTTGTTGGTGGGGTAACCTTGGGCTTGATGAAGCACTAATTTGATTCTTAATAAAGGTGGGTCTGGACGATTGTCTGGACCTTTTTTTATGCGTAAAATTTTAGTAAAGGTTAATTGGACGGGTCATTGCCAGCTGGTGACGGCAGCGCAACCGTGCTATAAGTGATTTGAAAGCGCCTAAAAAACTTTCGGTCTATTTTGGACTAGACCATTTACGATTGGCCAAGTTTGCGGTATAATAAGGCAGTCAAATCAATAAAAGTGAGGTTATCTGAATATGGCACATATCGCCTTTGATCGTTCCAAACTTGATCCGTTTATTCATGACAATGAACTGGGGGAAATGCAGGCGCTGGTCAACGCTGCTGACGCTGAGTTACGTCAGGGAACCGGTGCGGGGAGTGATTTCCGTGATTGGTTGGCATTGCCAAAAGAATACGATAAAGAAGAATTTGCCCGCATTAAAGCGGCTGCAAAGAAAATTCAATCTGATTCCGAAGTCTTAGTGGTTATTGGTATTGGGGGGTCCTACTTAGGGGCCAAGATGGCTGTCGACTTCTTACACGACACGTTCTTTAACTACTTACCTGCTGAGAAGCGTCAAGGACCACAAGTGTTCTTCGCTGGTAATTCTATCAGCCCTGACTACGTGCACGACCTGATCAACTTGATTGGCGATCGTGATTTCTCCGTTAACGTGATCTCAAAGTCTGGGACAACGACGGAACCTTCAATTGCGTTCCGAATTTTCAAGGATAAATTAATTAAAAAATATGGTGAAGATGGGGCCAAGTCCCGGATCTACGCCACAACTGACAAACAACGCGGGGCTTTGAAGACTGAAGCCGATGCTGCCGGTTACGAAACCTTTGTTATTCCTGATGGCGTTGGTGGTCGTTACTCCGTTTTGACCGCTGTTGGCTTGTTGCCAATCGCTGCATCTGGTGCCAACATTGATGACTTGATGAAGGGGGCCGCTGATGCACAAGATGCATACACCAACCCTGATTTGACTAAGAATGAAGCTTACCAATACGCAGCCTTACGGAATATTTTGTACCGGAAGGGTTACACCACAGAATTGCTTGAAAACTACGAACCACGTCTACAGTACTTCGCAGAATGGTGGAAGCAATTAATGGGTGAATCCGAAGGGAAAGACCAAAAGGGTATCTACCCATCATCCGCAAACTTCAGTACCGACTTGCACTCCTTGGGTCAATACATCCAAGAAGGTCGGCGGAACCTGATGGAAACGGTAATTACCGTTGATCAACCACAAAACGACGTCGATGTTCCTAGTGCTGACGATGATTTGGATGGCTTGAAGTACTTGCAAGGAAAGCCAATGAGCTTTGTAAACAAGAAGGCCTACGAAGGGGTCGTTCTGGCACATACTGACGGTGGCGTACCAAACATGGGTGTTCACATTCCAGACCAAACGCCATACACGTTGGGCTACCTGATTTACTTCTTCGAAGTAGCTGTTGGTATCTCTGGTTACTTGAACGGGATCAACCCATTCAACCAACCAGGGGTGGAAGCTTACAAGACGAACATGTTTGCTTTGCTGGGCAAGCCAGGTTTTGAAAACTTAGGCAAGGAATTAAACGCACGACTTTAATTTGAAAGATTGTATTTGGAAGGGTTCGGGACGTAGTTGTCTCGACCCCTTTTTTTGAGGGCAAAATTTATAGGACAACCGGTTGAAAAAGTTTCAGCTGTTACGGGTTAATTATGTTAGAATAAATTTCTAATGTTATTTTTAAGTAACAGGGGCGTGACAAGGATTAAAGTTTTGGTGCTAATTGGTCAGAACCCTTGAGACGTATGGCTAGACAGACTATAGTTAAATGAGTTGGGCTTCGGGGTAGGGGCCAACGATTGGGCTCTAGATTTGAAGTAAGGGGAGATTTTAACGTGAAGGCGTCAAAGCGGAGTTATTTAGACTACACCGTTATTTTTGTGGTGTTGGCGATTTTCCTGTACGGCATTTTTCTGCTGACAGGGAAGTCCTTTATTTGGGAGGGTGATGGGCTTGCCCAACACTACCCAATTTTAGAAAAATTTTATACGTGGCTCCATCAAGGCAGCCTGACCGGCTGGTCTTGGGATTTGGGGTTAGGGGCCGATAAGTTGACCACTTTTTCATACTACGTATTAGGTGACCCGTTTAGTTATTTAATCGGTTTATTTCCCAAACACAGTATTGAATTAGGCTACAACTTGTTGATTTTGTTGCGCTTGTACGTGAGTGGGTTGGCATTCATGCTGTTTGCTCGCCAACGGTCGTTCAAGCCCAGCAGCCGGTTGCTAGGAACGTTAACGTACACATTTACGGGGTATTCTTTGTACGTTAGTATTCGGCACCCATTTTTCCTGTTACCAATGATCCTGTTTCCACTTTTAGCTTACGGTATCGATCACATCTATCGTCAGAAATCGTGGTTGCCGCTTGCCTTTTTCACGGGACTCGCATTGATCAGTAACTTTTACTTTGCCTACATATTAGCCATCGGTAGTTTTGTGTACGCAGTGCTGCGTTACTTTAAGCTACGTGAAACGACGCACTTTAAAGTTTGGCCATTAATTGGTCGTTTCGTTGGTGCTGGGGCAACGGGGTTCCTGTTATCTGGGACACTGTTGTTGCCATCGCTCCTAGGGGTGACCAGCTCAACGCGGGCAACGTCATCTTTTGCCAACGGCTATTTTCTATATCCATTTAACTATTACTTGCGCTTACCCAACATGCTGGTGACGACGGGGAATCCTATGCGTTTTTGGGTGAACCTGGGGTTGGCCGGCTTGACCTTCTTAAGTCTGGTTTTCGTGCTCCGTCACTTCAAACGTTACCTGTGGCTCAACATTAGTCTCTTATTGCTAGTGGTTGGCTCACTGGTGCCCGCTATTGCGGCCGTGATGAATGGGATGACGACACCTTCTCAGCGTTGGTTATTGCTGGGATGTTTGGCATTTAGTCTTGCGGTCATGACCTTTATGGATGAGTTGGGGAACTTGACCCGTAACGATTTTACAGTGCTGATCGTCAGTACACTGGGATTGTTGGCCGTTGTTTGGGCGGCTAACGGGTTTATCTATAGTAACCATCCACATGATTTCGTGATGTATGGGTTATTGTTGCTCACACTGGGCGCCATTTTGAGTAGTCACTTCTTCCAGTGGTCTCAGTCACGAACAATCTGGACCTTGTTGGGTCTCTTGAGTTTAAATATCATTACGAACGGATACGGTTACTTCAGTCCTAACTCTGGTGGTGCCAGTGCTCAGCTGGTGCCACAAGGCATTGCGACGAAGTACCAAAAGAACTATTACGATGGTGCTGAAAAATACACGAATAAGCAGAAAGGCTTTCACCGTTCTGCTACGAGTAAGTTCTATTACTATGCCAATGAAGCTAAGACCAACATGGGGATTAACCTAGGCGCGCACGATATTATGACCTATTTCTCAATCGAGAATGGTTCCATGGGGGACTTTAGTCAGTCCTTGGACAACGCACAGTTCAAGATGAACAAACCCATTAATCAGGCTGATAGTCGGACGACGATGAACAACCTCTTGGGCGTTAAATATGTCTTTGCGCGGACGAATCAATTGGGGATGCAGGCTTTTCCATACGGGTACACGCCAGCCAAACACAAGAACGGGCAGGACGTGACCTACCGGGATCAATCTGTACATGATTTGGGGAATAACTATCCGACAACTGTGCTCAAATCAAAGAACGCTTTGCCATTAGCTTATCTGCAAACGCAGCAACTCAGTCAGCGTCAATTTAACCAACTCAGTGGTCCAGACCGTGAGCAGGCCTTGACGACGGGGGCTTTGGTTGAAGGCGGCGCAAAGCGTGTTCAGACCAAGACGTATCACAGTCAAACTCGACAAGTCAGTTACCAAGCATTGGCTGATGATCGGTCGGTCTTGGATAGCCTGAGCAAGGTGGTCGACTACCGGAAGTACGGGAATAAGACCGAAGCCGAGCTGGAGATGAAACCATTCCAGCCATCACTGCGGAAAAATAACCGTGATCGTTCTGTGAACATTGATAATGATGTGCAACGGGTGACGAAGCTGACCGAGCAAAACGCCCGGACGTTTAAGCGGAACCAACAGGTTAATGCACATGGGTTGAAGGAAATGACTTCTGATAATCAGAATGATCCCATTACCTATAATTTGAAGGTCAATGATCCCAAGCAGACGCGGAATACCGAGTTGTACTTGGAAATCGATGGCATTAAGGCGGAAAACTTTAGTGTCGCTGACAAATACAATGGTGATCGGAACAATAGTATCTTTAAAAACAACGCTTATACCGGTATTTCGCGGATCAATAAGCTGCGGAGTGCCATCTGGCAACAGAGTGACGGTGCCTATACGGCGACGGCGACAACGCCAGAAAATATCAACACGTTCAGCCAACTCGGTCGGAGTAATTTATCCGACTATCAGAACAAGCAACGGGTCGTGCTGAACTTGGGTTATTCACACAAGGACCGCCGGAATATTCAGTTGGCCTTCAAGGGTGTGAAGAGCTTGAAGTTTAAGTCCGTTAAATTGGTCGCTGTGCCATTTGGTAAGCAGTATGACCAACGGATGCAGAACTTAAAGAAACAGGGCTTACAAGGACTCTCCGTTAAGCAAAATAGTGTCACGGGGACCTCTCAGTCAGCCCGGCCAAGTGTCCTGACTACGTCCATTCCTTATTCTAAGGGGTGGCATCTGACGGTCGATGGCAAGCAGCAAGCAACTAAGAAGGTCAATGTCGGCTTTGTTGGTGCACAGCTGCCAGCTGGTAACCACCGTATTCGGTTGACGTATCAGACGCCAGGACTGAAAGCTGGCGAATTGGCCACTCTACTGGGTGTGCTGGTACTCTTAGCTACGGGTGTCGTGAGTTTTTGGCGCCGGCGAAGATAAGTTAAAGCTATTTTAGAGGAAACTGCCGATTTGGTGGTTTCCTTTTTTGCGTCGAAGAAGGGCAACCGTCACTCTGTATAAACTTACATTTCCTGGTAATTCATACAATCTGACCGAAAAATTCCGAAAATTTATTGACACCAAACGCTGAACAGGTTACTATTAAATAGTTGTTTCGACATTGGAAACAGGCTTATTGGGTATTAGCCAAATTGGTAAGGCGGCGGACTCTGAATCCGTAATTTACTGGTTCGAGTCCAGTATACCCAATTATAAGGTTCATATTAGTCGTCAGATTGACCTCACAGAGGTTGGTTTGGCGGCTTTTTTCGTGCAACGAATTTTACCCAGTCGTGGGTGATTTTCGGCTGCGGTCGGTATACCAAGTCAATGCCCTTGAAATTGCTGGTTAAAATTGAAAAAATTTATATTTTTATTCGACAAACCAGGCTAAACGACATAATGTGACATACCCATCATGTATGATTACTAGTGTCTAGTGAGTTAACACTACGACAAGGATAAAGGCAATCAAGGTGACCGGTTGCTACTTGAAGGAGGAACTACATATGGGATTGATGAAAAGCGGACTCACTAGTTTGCTGGTTGTGCTGAGCCTAGGCGGTGGCCTGATTACCGCGTCTACCACGGCACAAGCCAAGTCTCTAGAAGTTACGATTACAGATGACAGTGGTAAGCAGACCGTGACGTATAACGGTAAAAAATATACTGCAGAACAGGCAGTTAAACTGGGACTTATCGTTGATAAAACGGTTAACGCTAAGGAAAATCGCTGGGCCTACCAGGTCACAAACGTGAAGGCTAAGCGCACTAAGTCTGGTAAATCGGTGAAGGTCAGTGGGAAGCTAAAGGTCACCAACATTAGAACCAGTGTTTTCACACCTGCAAAGAACGTTCAGATTAGCGTGGGTAACACCACCAAGTTGGCTAAATTATCGAAGAAGTTAACCTTTAGTCAGGTGGTGAAGACCAAGGCCAAGAAGCTTAAGTTACGGGCAGGCTATACTGAAAAAATTAAGGGTCACAAGTCGTTTACTGTGTTATCCGCTAATAAGCAATTTAAGGTCAAGGCTTACAAGTAACATTAAATTAAGTGAATTAGTTTAAGCATATCAATAGTTAAAAGGAGAAAAGATCATGAAATTATTAAAAATTGTAAGTGCAGTGATGGTTGCTACAACCATGGGAGCCGCAGTCGTAGTAGCTACGCCAGGGGTTACGGCGGATGCTAAGTCTAAGAAGTCTTTGAAGACTTTTCCGAAGTCTTTGCGGCGTACTTGGTATCATTACGAAAAAAATGATAAAGGTAAGTTCAGATATAGTAAGGTGACTTTTTCTGCCAAAAAATGGACTAATATCTGGAATGGTGATTCCTACACTGTGCCAAGCACAGCTAAAGGGGTCTTACATCAATACGATCCAGCTAAGAAACTCCAGAAGGGGAAAGACAGTTGGATGTTTGCCTACAAGGCTGGTAAGTCAACTAAGGTAGGATTCTGGAATACTACTAAGAAAGCTATGACTCCTAAGTATACGTTAACTGGCTACAAGGTTGTCACAGCTAAGGTGAACGGCAAGAAAGTCAAAGTCTTGCACGCAGAAAACTTGCATTCATTGCCTGTGAACACGCCTTACTACTACACCAGCAAGCACTTGGCTAAAATAACCAATCCTAAGGGGTACAACTACGAGACCCTTTACGGTCCCAAAAAATAAGATACTCACTAACGATCACCTCTTCTGCCGTCAGGGAGAGGTAATACTCAGGACGAATCAATAGATTAATGGCTATAGGGATGCGGTTGAAATTTGTCGAAGACAATCAACGTTCTCAATAGGTGTTGATTTAGCAAGTTTGGTTTCGTCCAAAGAAAACACGTTTGATAGTTCGTCCATTGGGGCAAACTATCAGACGTGTTTTTGGTCGACTAATTAATGTTAGGAAGCTACCGAAGCAGAACTGGCCACTACGGTAAAGTGCGTCACGACAAATTGTTTGCGCTGGTTTGTGTGACCATAAAGCGCGACGTGCGTCCCGCCAGTCGCCTGGTAGAGAAAGTTTAGCCCGTGTTGATGAATTAGACAGTTGTGTATGTTGCCAGTCTCATCGGCAATTTTAGCGAAGATGAGCAGGGGTCTGAGTTTGAGTACTTTCGGGTCTGCTAGTAATTTTCCGTTGAATGCGCGTTGGTCCATGATCATCACCTCAAATAGCATTATACGAACAAATGTTCGACGGTGCAAGTGTGACGTCCTGACTTAAAATAGACCGCTTTTCAGACTGTAGGTGTTCCCCCCCACAGCAGGCGGAATCTCTGACCGTCGCAGGTGGCCGGGTGAGCCTAATTTTAGGTCTGTAATGCCATACTGTTCTTGGATTGATAACGTTTTTCGAACCTTCAATCTTTAGTAATTGGGTATACTGGGAATGAACCAGTAGCATCTGGACTGAACGGGGGTTACTGACTAAACTGACAATAACTGAGCTAAACTTAAAAACTAAATTACTGCATGAAGTCTCATTTTAATGTAATTTCATGCAGAGAAGGATTGACATTTTTTAGCGAATAGCGTAAATTAGATATTGCTAGTAAATGACATTGCCCGCTGGTCAAACTGGTTTAAGACGTCGCCCTCTCAAGGCGGAGTTACGGGTTCGAGCCCCGTGCGGGTGATAATTAGAGAAACACTGAGATATTAAAAGAGCTAGAAATGCTGATAAAACAGCGTTTCTGACTCTTTTCTTTTTGTCTGAAAAGCACTCAAATACAAATCGTTCTTCGCAATTTCTTCGCAAAACTGAAATTCAGAAAAAATGTGCGAAGAATTGCGAAGAACAAGACCAAGGTCACGTGGATTAGATCGTTTTTGTGATTGGTTAACCAAAAAAACTGCCCCAAGATTAGCTTGAGGCAGTTTGATAACCTAATTAGTGATCAGCAAAAATTACATTAGTCATGAGGATTTTTTATTCATGCCGCTTCTGGTGAATCCAGAGGCCACTAGTCGTAATTAACAGAGCAAATCCGGCAATCGTCAGAAGGAGGCTACTGGTCTTGTGTTCACCCGTTTGTGGCAGGGTAGATCCGACGTAGCTGCCACTGCCAGTCGATGAACCACTTCCGGTAGTTGTTGGGGCGCCGCTACCAGCTTCGTAACCAGTGGATCCGGAACCAGTCCCTTGGCCGGAAATGTTGCTACCGGCCCCACCAGTAGTCACGTTACCGCTACTTTGACCACCGCCTGGATAGGTGATTGGCTTATTCGGCTTAGCTGGTTTGTTTGGCTTTACAGGCTTTACCGGTTTAACTGGCTTAGTAGGCTTTACCGGTTTCGTCGGCTTTGGTGGCTTGACGGAAGGAGTCGTCGTTCCAGGATTTTCTGGATTCGTTGGCGTCGTAGTAGGGGGTGTCGTCGTTCCAGGATTTTCTGGGTTGGTTGGCGTCGCAGGTGGCGTAGTCGTCCCAGGATTGCCAGGGTTCGTAGGTGGCGTGGTCGTGCCGGGATTTCCGGGCCCTGAGGTATCAGGTGTCTTCGTATCTTCGGCAGTCACACTGACTTCAGCGGATGAACCGGCCTTAATTTCAAACGGAATGGGCGTCTTATCCAATTCGTAGCCCTCAGGCGCCTTGGTTTCAACAAATTGATACTTGCCGACAGCTAATCCACCGTACGTAATCGTTCCGGCAGCATCAGTGGTCATGTCGGCCTTAATGACCTTGCCAGTTGCGTCTTGGAGTTCGTAGACGGCACCAGCTAAGGCTTTACCGGTGGCTTTATCGGTCTTGGTTAGTTTGACTAGACCGGAATCTTCTTCTTCGCTACCACCATTACTGCCGTTACCAGTACCACTGCCGCCCCAAACGATTTGAGAGTTAACGGTTTGGCCATTCAGTGTGGCACTGTTTTTCCAAGCACCACCAGTACCGGAAACGTCTGGCTTTGTGTGGTAAGTCATATTGACCGCTGTGGTGATATTGTCAAAAGTGAAAATAACGGTACTATTACCAGCTTCAACGTTAGGCGTTACGGAACCACCATCACTAACAAAGCTACCAGTGTCATCGAATTTTCCAGTTTGGGCATGGACACTACCTGGGACGTAACTTTGCCCGGGGCCAAGGTTATCAGTGATGACAGCTTGACCTAAGTGGGTGCTGTTGGGGTTGAACGCAATGTTCCAGGTGAGTAATGCGGGTGAACCATCTGAGTTACGCTCAGCTACCCAACCGATCTTGTTGATGCCCCAATCAAGACCGATGTTGGCATTCTGTTCGGTTCCTTTGACGTAGAAATGCAGGTCTCCGCTACGGTTAGTCGACGTACTGGATAGGGTGTCGTTAAAGGTGATAGTTCCCGTGTTTTCACCTTCTTTAATCGAAAATGTCCCGATCTCTCGGCCACTGTCATCGTACAGTGGGAACGAAACGTCTCGCCGACCGACAGCTGTGTGAGGAAAAGTGACAGTTGCCGTATCGCCGGCCTGAATGGCTACACCGTCGGGAATGCCCCATTTGTAATCAACTAAATAGGTATCCCACTTGCTGAGATCACTCCC
Source organism: Levilactobacillus yonginensis (assembly GCF_003946265.1). Taxonomy (GTDB): domain Bacteria; phylum Bacillota; class Bacilli; order Lactobacillales; family Lactobacillaceae; genus Levilactobacillus; species Levilactobacillus yonginensis. The sequence goes on along the minus strand of NZ_RHNO01000004.1, from coordinate 133,469 downwards.
ATTAGGAATAACCTTACCGTTGGTGTCTGTAATGACTGCATTATTTTCACCTAAACCGGCGACTTGAATATTCTTGGCTTGAGCAGTGACTGAAGTCATACCGATACCGCCGATCAAGAAAACAAAAACAGCTATTAAGATGCCAATAATTAGATTGGCTTTCTTTTTTCGCATCGTAATCCTCCTCCAATCTACAAGTGCTCGCAGCCTACAGATTGACTAAACATCAATCGGAACAACTGCTTGTGTCAGAAATACTTTGTCTAAGATGTTTCATTCACTGCTCTGTATTTACTATAATGACAATTGGCCGGAGTAGGGTATCTGTGAGAAAAAAATAAGGTAGTTAAAAAAAAGGGGAACGTAGCCCACAACTAATGTTGCAATTCCATTGAATTTATCGAAAAAACATCGCCACTAAGGTTGGCGTGAAGCCATTTGGTAGCTATTTTAGTTAACGAATTAGATGTTGCTGAGGGAAAATTAAAAACCGCCTACCGTTTGGTAGGCGGTTTTGTTTGATTGACTCGTTAATTTGAGGATGATGCGGTTAAGCCCGTAGAACATGTTTAATGGCCATTACAGGGCAATTAAGTGGGGTTTACCGTAGTACCAGCCTTGACGGAGGGGAATCTCAAGTTGGTTGGCGAGTTCATCCTCCTCAGCGGTTTCCACACCTTCAAGGATTAACCGGAGGCGATACTGCTGAGAAATTTTCTTCCAGAATTTGAGGGCGTCTGGAATTTCGGTTTCCCGACCAGCCTCCCGAAAGTTCTGCATAGCAAATTTGATTTCGCTAGCGTATGACAGAATCGGTTCAATGTGTTCGTATGTATTGATACCGGTACCGATGTCGTCGAGGCTAAGTTGAATGCCTTGCTCGTCGAAGTAGTGGACCTGATCAATGACCTGTTCATCGGTGATGGTGGCATCAGTAAGTTCCTCAGTGACCTCTAGCACCAAGGTGATCGGGTAGATGGCGCGTTGAGCAGCGACGATAGTCTTCGCAATAGTGGAATTCACAAACTGAGTTTGGTTAACGTTATAAGAGACCGAAGCAACCTTAAGTCGCAATTTTTGAGCTGTTTGGCGAATTAAGTCAGCTTGGACGTCAATTGGAATGGTTTCAAACTCGCGGGGGAGAACCCAATGGTCAGCAACCCGTTGCCGAATGAGCATCTCATAGCCAATTAGTGAATTGTTGAGAACGTTTAGTTGTGGCTGGAGAAAATAACGGTACATGGTGTTGGCGCGCCTCCTTTTGAAATGTCTGTTACCATCATACTTTATTTTTCCCATTTTAAATAGGGGAATGACGGAGAAAGCAGGTAACTGAGGGAAAGATTTTCAAAATTCTCGAATTGATATAGGAATTTATATAATTTTAAATGGCGTCATTATATGAAAAGGTTTATAGTAGATGTATTCGTGTGATTAACGCGGTATAATTATTGGTGGGTGATGGGCTTTATCGACAGCCCCCCCACCAAATCGTTAGTTAAAACATTTAATTTACAAGGAGAATGGTTCTATGTCATGGACGATGTGGCTCGTTCCCCCAATTATTACCAGTATCTTCTTCGTGCTAGGCGTTATCACGCTTTACTGGTCCATTTTTAATTGGGTAACGGCAAAGGTCGAATCGCAAAATAAGCCGATCGACATCAAAAAAGTTCAAATTGCCATTGGGCTGACCTGTGCGGTGGTCTCCGTTTTTGCCCTGCAGTTCTTGGTTCGCGACAGTCACCTTTCGTGGACATTCACTAATTTTCAGTTACTACTACTGATATTTGTGGCATACTTTTTACAACTTAAAATTCCACACTGGTTGATTTTTATTTCCGGAGTAGGTTTCATGTTGATCAATGGTAACGTGACGGCGCCCCTGTCGTGGACCTACACCATTATTTTCGTGTTGTTCTACGTGGTTTCTTACCAGCAGAGCACACATTTATGGCGCTGGCCGTTTACCCGTTATATTTCGATTGCGGTAGCTTTTGCCCTGGTTCTTTGGGGGCTAGTCGCTGTACGGTTTCACCTGGGAATGGCCACTTATTGGATTGAAATCGCAGATTACACCGTCTTGGCAAGTCTCATGTACGGTTACTTCAAGATTCAGGATAAGGATCGGCGCATCAAGGACCGGCTGTTCCAATCGGCTAACTGGGATGCACTGACGCACGTTCAAAATTTTGCGGCTTACGACCGGGCCATTAACTATCGCTTTCAAAATAGTTCTGTGCACAATGAGAATTTGTCGATGGTGATGTTTGATATTGACCACTTCAAACAAGTGAACGACACGTACGGCCATTTGGCTGGAGATGAAGTTTTAAAGGCGGTAGCGCGGGCCGTGACGGATGCGCTAAAGGCCGTTGACGCCAGGATGGTGCTGTATCGAACGGGTGGGGAAGAATTCAACATTATCCTACCAAACTGTGACTTGGAACGGGCACGGCCTGTTGCTCAGACCGTTTTCGATGCGGTTGATGATTTAGAGATTCCGTACAACGAAACGACGCTGCACGTCACCATCTCGGTGGGCGTTTCCGGATTGAGTGCGGCGGATCATAACCCGCTGGACTTTTACAAGCGGGTCGATGCCAATCTGTATCACTCGAAGGAACACGGTCGTCGCCAGATTACGGTCGGTTAGTTTCTTTATAAATTTGTAAATATAAGATAGGTGTTTGCCCGGTCTGATTGGTGTAGAATAATGGCTAGTCAGGGATTCCCGGACAGAATGGAGCGATCATCGTGATATTAAGCCTTCTACTATTACTTTTACTATTTCCAATTTTGCGATTGGTCTTCGGCATGGCTGGCTGGTTGCTGGGACTGGTGGGTACCCTGATTATTGGGGTTATCGTGCTAGTTGCTTTTGCAGCGTTGTTCCGCTTCTTTCTGGTGGCCGTGTTGGTCATCGGGGGTGGCGTCTGGGCTTCGCGAGCATTATTTAATTAAAGCTAAAAGTGTAGCCTTGTGGGCGAGTGGCTTGTAGGCTACGCTTCAATGCAAAGGCATTTAAATACCAAAAAAGACTATGACGTTGGTCACAGTCTTTTTTTAGTGTGTAGATTACTATTCAAATGAAATTTCCACCAAATAGGTGTGCTCGGCTTGAATGTACCCGGTCGTGATCCAGACCTCTGAATAGTCTAACTTTGAACTATTGGTTCGGTCAAAGAAATCGTTTAACAGGTCGCCATTTTTAGCCAGGAAGTCTTCATCCATCCGATTGACTAATAGCCGGTCAGTTGGGAAGTAGATGTCTGGGTTGGCCACCTTGACAGTGTCAGGGACGCCAATCGAAACAACGTTGCTATTGCGCTGCTGGATGAAGGACACATCTTGTTGGTGGCGGTGAATGTATGTCAAAACATTATAGATTGAATCTGAGTTACTCGCCACAGTTTTCTTTCTCCCTTCGGTGTCTACATTGTAACAAATATTTGGGGGTTTACCAGTGCTTCATTTCTCCGGTACATCGTTATTGCAAACAGCTTTCATGCGTGTATAATTATCGCATATGCTGTTTTAGACATTTATAGAGTATACCAAAAAGAAAGAAGGCCAAATTGCAATGATGCGACTTGCCCGAAAACACTTGGACTGGTGGGCAGTAGTCCTTGCTGTGGGATTCATGATTATTCAAGTTGCCTGTGACCTGTCGTTGCCAACGCTAACCTCGAACATTATTGATAAGGGGATTGCGAACAATGACATTGGTTATATCTGGCGTACTGGTGGCCAAATGCTCCTCCTGAGTTTCATTGGGGTACTGGGTGCCGCTGGTAACGTTTATTTTGCGTCAACACAGTCGCAGAAGATGGGCCAACGTATTCGAACAGGTATCTTTAAAAAGGTAACCTTTGCGTCAACGGAAGAGTTTGAAACGGTCGGTAACGCTTCATTAATTACGCGGACAACTAACGATGTGGTCCAAATTCAAAACGTGATGGTTCAGATGTTACGGATGATGCTGATGGCACCAATTATGTTGGTGGGTGCTGGTATTTTGGCCTACATTAAGAGTCCCCGGTTGACGGTGGTCTTTTTGGTAGCCTTGCCAGTCTTAGCCTTGTTTACCTTTGCCATTATGTTTTTTGCAGTACCACTCTTCAAGAGTCTGCAAAAGAAGATTGACCGGATCAACCTGGTCTTTCGTGAAGGCTTAACTGGGGTGCGGGTTATCCGAGCCTTTAACCAGGACCAGTTTGAACAAGACCGGTTCGAAGGGGCTAACCAAGATTACACGAACACTGGGATTAAAGTGTTCATGATCGTTTCATTGATGTTCCCAATCATTACGTTAATTGTGAGTGGCACGAACATCGGTATCGTGTGGTACGGGGGCCAATTGATTGGCTCGCAAGCCATGGAAGTTGGGAATTTAGTGGCGTTCATGACTTATGCCACGCAGTTGCTGATTAGTTTCATGATGGTCTCAATGGTCTTTGTTTTCGTGCCACGGGCGCAAGCTTCTGCTGCACGGATCAACGAAGTGATGGACCTCAAGTCTAAGATCAACGATGCTGATCAACCCGTTGATTTACCAGCTGGTCCAGCAAGCTTAGCCTTTGATCACGTGAACTTTCGGTACACCGGTGCCGAGAAGCTGGCGTTGGCCGACGTGAACTTTTCAGCCACGGCCGGTCAGACCGTCGCTATTATTGGGGGAACCGGTTCTGGGAAATCCACGCTGGTTAACCTGATACCCCGGTTGTTTGATCCCGAAAGTGGTCAAATTAAACTGAATGGGATGGCGCTGACGGCTGCCAGTCAAGCAGCTCTGCATGATGCGATTTCCATCACGCAACAAAAAGCGGTGCTATTCTCTGGGACCGTTAGGAGCAACATGGTCTACGGAATGAAGGATGCCAGTGATGCACAGATCTGGCACGCCTTAGACGTTGCTCAAGCCAGTGACTTCATTAAGGAAGAAGGCGGGCTGGACGGTGTCGTTGAACAGGATGGTGCGAACTTCTCCGGTGGCCAACGACAACGGCTAGTGATTGCTCGGACGATTTTGAAACGGGCGAGCGTCTACATCTTTGATGATTCGTTCTCTGCCTTAGACTTCAAGACGGACTCCTTGCTACGGCAAGACCTGCGGAAGGACGAACAAGTCCAAGCCGCCGTCACTGTGATTGTGGCCCAACGGGTTTCGACCGTTGCCGACGCCGATTTAATTTTGGTCATCGATGGTGGTCAGATTGTCGGTCAAGGGACGCACGATGAATTGAAAGCAACGAACAAAACTTATCAAGAAATTCTAGAATCACAACTCCGAAAGGGGGATGAGGTCGATGCGTAATGGACGCGGGTCCGCAACGAAACAGCGGCCACAAAATTTCTGGGGGACGACGGTTCGACTCTTTAAATACATGAAGGCCTGGATTCCAAGTCTGCTGGTAGTCTTAGTCTTTGCCGTTGCCTCAGTAGTCCTTCAAATCAAGACGCCAAAAATCTTAGGGGAAGCCACAACGGAACTCTTTAAGGGTGTGATGAAGGGCCAAGCTGAACTGAAAGCCGGCATTAGCATTCACAGTTTGCCCGTGGATTTCGGTAAGATTGGTCATATCCTGTTAGTTGTTGGGATTATGTACGCTGGTGCGGCCATCTTTGGGGTCGTTCAACAACTGATTATGAGCTGGATTTCTCAAAAGGTCGTTTATCGGTTACGGCGAGACCTTAAGGAAAAGATGCAACGTTTGCCAATCAGTTACTACGATACTCATAGTAACGGGGACCTGATGTCCCGGATGGCTAACGATATGGATAACATCGGTGGGACGTTGCAACAGACGCTTTCACAGATGGTAACCAGTGTGCTGACTTTCTTCGGGGTGCTTTACATGATGCTTACCATCAGTGGCTGGTTGACGCTGGTTGCGTTAATCTCTGTACCACTGAGTTTATTGGTCGTGATGGTGGTGGCCCCTAAGTCTCAACGGTTCTTTGCGAGTCAACAAAAGAACTTGGGGTTGCTGAACAACACGGTTGAAGAAACGTACGCTGGCCATACTGTGGTCAAGACGTTTAATCGGGAGCAAGCATCTCAAGAAGAATTTGAAGAGCATAACCAAAAGTACTATCAATCAGCCTGGAAAGCACAATTTGTGTCCAGTTTGATTTTTCCTCTGATGAACTTCGTGAAGAACTTGGATTACCTGGCCGTTGCGGTCATTGGGGGAATTCAAGTTGCTAACGGAACCGTCACTTTGGGGAACGTACAGGCCTTCCTGCAATATACCAACCAGTTTTCACAACCAATCACGCAGATGGCCAACCTGACGAACACGATTCAGGCGACAATTGCTTCTGCTGAACGGATCTTTGGCGTCTTGGACGAAGACGACATGACTGATACGGCTACGGCTAAGTTGCCAGAACATACTGCGCCTGCCGACAACGTCATTGAATTTGACGACGTGGCTTTCCAATACGTGGAAAGTAATCCGCTGATTGCCGACTTCAATTTGAAGGTCAAACCGGGTGAAATGGTTGCAATCGTTGGGCCAACGGGGGCCGGTAAAACGACCATTATTAACCTGTTGGAACGGTTCTATGACGTTGGCTCAGGTCAGATTAAATATCGGGGTCAAAATACCTTGGATGTTGATCGTAAGGACTTACGTCGTCATTTTGCCATGGTGCTCCAGGATACTTGGCTCTTCACCGGATCCATTTTCGATAACATCAAGTATGGTCGTGAGGATGCCACGGATGACGACGTGTATGCTGCTGCCAAGGCTGCTCACGCGGATACCTTTATTCGCCAGTTGCCTGACGGCTACGACACGGTACTGAATGAAGCGGCTACGAACATTTCTCAAGGACAACGGCAATTGTTGACGATTGCGCGAGCCTTCGTGGCCGATCCAGACGTTCTGATTTTAGATGAAGCAACGAGTTCTGTGGATACACGGACGGAAATGTTGATTCAACACGCGATGAAACGTCTGTTGGCTGGTCGAACGAGCTTTGTGGTGGCGCACCGATTGTCAACGATTCAAAGTGCTGAGAACATTGTGGTTATGAACCATGGGCACATCGTTGAAACGGGGAATCATGACAGCTTGTTGGCTGCCGATGGGTTCTACGCTGACTTGTACAACAGTCAATTTGCAGGTAATAACTTAGCTTAGTGTTGTGGTCGCTTCGGCTGCCAGACTAATAACCTAAAAGCGAGGTTCAGCAGTTGCTGAGTCTCGTTTTTAATTTGATTAATTTACGAAAACTTTGGTTGCGCGGGTGAATGGGCAGTGGGTACAATGGGGCAAGAGAAAGAGGTGCGGGTATGACTTATCCACAAACAAAGGCGGCGTTGCAGCGATTGCTCACGGACCACGTGGTGCCGGGGGTCAGTTACGCCTTCATTGACCATGACGTTATTGAAACCGGGGAGATGGGGCAAGCTGCAGTGATTCCCCATTCAGAACCGCTGCGAGCGGGGATGGTTTTTGACGTGGCATCGTTAACGAAGGTCGTGGGGACGCTGACAGTGGTTCTCCAGCTATTAGCCCAAGGGCGGCTACAACTCACGGACCGTTTATCAGATTGGTTACCAGAATGGCAGGATCGGCGGGTGACGGTGCGACATTTATTAACGCACACGTCCGGCATCGTGGGTTACATCCCCAATCGTAACCAGTTGGGGGCAGCGGACCTGACAGCTGGGTTGCTGCAGCTCCACGTGGGCCCCAACTTTAATCGGAAAATGGTTTACGCCGATGTTAACTATATTTTCTTAGGCTGGATTGTTGAGAAAATATTAGGCGAGCCAATTCAGGTGGCTGCCCAAAAACGCGTACTGAACCCCCTAGGGATGACGCACAGTACGTTCACCCCGGGGAATCCGTTGGCTTGTGTACCGACCGAACTGACGACTGACCGCGGTTTAGTCCGAGGTGTTGTGCACGACCCTAAGGGCTACGTCTTACAGCGGCGTTGTGGGTCGGCGGGGCTATTCAGTACGACCGACGATTTGGCAACCTTTTGTCACGCCTATCTGAATCCTGAGCAGGTCGCCAGCGTGTTACCGCCAGCTTGGCTTCACCGATTGACCACCGACTGGACGCCTACGGGGACCGCGGGCCGGTCTCTTGGATGGGCGTTAGCGGGGACACAGTGGCCGCAGCCACATCGAATCATCTGGCATTCGGGCTTTACCGGGACCTATTTGGTGCTGGACCCCCAGCAGCAACAGGCCATGGTATTTCTGTCAAATCGGATCCATCCAGACGCACCAAACGAGTTTTACCTCGACCAGCGAAATGCGGTCATTGGGACCTATTTAGCTGAAAAATAATTACTTACTGGTGCGTGTGTAAGGGCTTGGGACTTTTGTTCCAGGCCCTGATTGTTTGGTTAAATTGGCATGATTGGCGACAATCAACCTTAATATCCCGCGTGTTTTTATTGGGAATAGAAATCGCTTACAGGCAAAATGGTTAAGGAATGTGAATAAAACTGTAGCTAAACGATGTCCAGGTGTTTTATACTTAGAAGGTAATTCAAAAATAAAATGTATAAAAGGGGAAGATACTAGATGGATAATCAAACCTTGCTGCGGTTCTGTTCACAGTGTGGTCGGGAAAACGTCGAACACGGAAAGTTTTGTCCGCAATGTGGGCACAGCTTAGTTCGTGAGGGTCAACCAACGCCGCAATCTCAACCAAAACCAGAGCAACCCCAGCAATCACAGCCACAAGCAACAATGGCTCAAAATACCGCTGGGCAAGCCACGGTGGGACAAGCACAGGCTAATGAACAGACCGAACAACCACAAGCTACTCGGGAGTCACTATCACAGGCTACTGGCAATGCACAAGCAACGAGTAACCAGGTGACCCATGCTGGAAACCAAGAATTGATGTTGAATCTAACCAACTTGGGCCACATTGGCGTGTGGATTCACAACAACCTGGTGACTGCTGGGCTGGGCGTCTTGGTATTATTTCTATTATTTACATTCACAGCAGCCCACATTGTGTGGTGGCTAATTCTCTTATTAATTGTTATTTTGTATCTCGTAGCTGGCATTTATGGCACTGGTGCCACTAGGTTCGAACAAAAGGTTAACCGCTACTATCAAGACCCAGAGTATCGGACACAGTTCAACCAGAACATCCAGGCAAAGACGGCGTCGACCTTTAAACAATCAACGGCTACGGGAACGCAACCAAGTAACGGACAGGCCGGCATGGCGGTTCCAACTAACCAGGGCAGTCTGACCATGGGATTGACCGAAATTATGGTTGTCTTGGGTTCCTTAGCTGTCTTAGGTGCCATTTACGTTGGGCCCTATTTCCAAGCCTCTGAAAGTTTCTTTGGCAATTCGGCTGGTGTGAGTTTGGCCAAGACGTTACAATTTGGAAATTACTTTAGCCAGAATGCCATGACACTGTTGGTTATTTTGACGGTATTGCCAATTGTAACGTTAGTTCTGGGTATTCTGCCAAGTCGGATAGCTCGGATTATTAACATTGTGATGGCCATCATCAATGATATCGTGTATATTTTGCTGTTTAGTGAACTCTACAGTGAGATAGGCGGCGGTGTTTCCAACTCGTTCTTTAGTGCTGGATATGGTATTAGCGCTTGGATCACGATTATCGGTTGCATCGTTGTCACAGTATTTGCGTTTATTTCAGTCTTTAAAAAGCGTCAGTAAACGGCTTGTAAGTTAGACATTATCATCGTAATTAAAAAACCACTTCGGCAGACTGTTACAATCTGCTGGAGTGGTTTTTGGTTAAAACGTTGCTGGAATTGGTAAAGCTGCTTGTTGAGAAAAGTCGGCATCCGGATATTTACGTTTGAGGGCGGCCACCAAGAGGTGCTTGGCAATGTCACCGTTCCGGGTCAGGATTGGGCCATGGAAGTAGGAGCAGTAGACGTTCTTGTAAATTGCGCCTTCCGTCCCATCCTCACCGTTATTTCCTTTACCAGATACCACATTGCCTAATGGCCGTTCACCTTTACCAAGGAAGGTGATTCCCTGATGATTTTCAAATCCGTGATAGGTTTCGCCAGTTTCCTGGTTTTTGATGACAATATCCCCAATAAATCGGTGGTTATCTTGCTTGTCGGTATAGTGGTCAAGGGCCCCAATACCAGGTAGCTTTTCACCATCAGCGCCGATATAGTAGTGGCCCAATAACTGGAAGCCCCCACAGATGGCCAATAGGGGACCGTCTGACTCGATGAACTTAGTCAGCTCAGCCTTTTTCGTCTGAATGTCTTGGGAGACGATGGTTTGTTCAAAGTCTTGGCCACCGCCAAAGAAGGCGAGGTCGTAATCGGCGGCTTTAAAATCTTCTTCCAAGCTGACAATTTTAACGTTCAGCTGGACGTCCATTTGTTTGGCATAGTAGTTAAGTGCCAAAATATTACCGACATCCCCGTAAGTGTTCATGAGGTCGCCATAGAGATGAGCGACGTTTAATTCGTAGGTCATACGCCGAGTCCCTCCTTGATGTAGCCCTTTGAGGCCAAAATCTTTCGTAACTGAAGCATCGCCGTGTAGGTAGCCAGTACGTAAACGTGATCAGTGGAGACCTGTTTGATTTGGTCGACCACTTTTTCTAAGTCGGGTTCCACGATGTGATTCTCGTCGGGAATACCCGCAACCTTCAACCGGAACGTGATGTCCTTATAGCGTTCACCACCAGTGATGACGGTTGGAATTTCCCGGTTGGTTAGCTGTTCAAAGTCACCATCCCAGATCCAACTGGTGTCGATACCATCCGCATAGTTAGCATTGAGTAAACCCACCAGTGAGAAGGGGTGCGTGTCCGTGCCAATCATGTGTAGAACTTGATCTAAGCCAACGGGGTTCTTGACTAGAATGATGGTCACGTGTTTGCCATCAACGTTGATGACTTCTTGCCGACCAAAGACCTGTTCGTTCGTATCAAAGGCCTTGGCAATCAGATCAGGATCAACGCCCATGAAGCGACCGACTGAGTACGCTGCGAGTGCGTTGTAGATGTTATAAGTCCCACCGACCTGAATCTTGAAGGGATGGTTGTCAACGTCAAACTCCGAGGACGTTGGCGTTTGCTCGCCTAATTTGGTCAAGCGGTAAGTCAACTCTGGCCGGGAGAAGCCGCAGTTAGGGCAGAAGTACTTACCTTGATTACTGTAAGTCAGTGAATGGTAGTGCAGAATATGTTCACAGTTGGGACATAGCACGCCGTCCGTGTTGGGCTTAGCCTTGAAGTCACCATCTGGTTCGTTATCGAACCCATAGTATTGAATGGGATTCGGCAATTCTTTAGAGTGGAAAATAGGTGAATCGCCATTGGCAATAATCGTCGCGTTGGGAGCCAGAGCGACCCCGTCCAAAATCTTCTGATAAGTGGTGTAGATTTCACCATAACGGTCCATCTGGTCCCGGAAAATATTGGTGAAGACGAACGCCTTAGGTTCAATGTATTGGGTGACCTTGATGACGTTAGCTTCATCGACCTCTAAGACGGCCAATGGGCGCCCAGTCTTGGGGTTCTTGGCGTTCAGGAAGGTGGTCACGATTCCCTGTTCCATGTTAGAACCGGTCGGGTTCGTCAGAATAGTGGGGTACTTTTCGTGGAGAACGGAGACCGTCAGTGCGGTGGTCAGCGTTTTCCCGTTAGTTCCTGTAATAACAATAACGTCGTACTTGGCGCCCAAACTTTTCAGAATGTTGGGGTCAAGTTTTAACGTAATTTTTCCGGGGAGGGAACTCCCTCCGTGTAGAAATGTGTGGAGAAACCAGTAAGAGGATTTCCCGGCGAAGGTGGCAAAGCCGCTTCTGAATGACATGAACATTTCGCTCCTTAATCACGACAAGATTTTTTTAATATCGTACTATTGAATATCCAAGCCTTAATTCTAGCATTTTTTCAACGTTTAGGGGAGAAACCTGCCTCAATTTTGCGAAAACGCAAGGAAAGTTTGCAGGAACGACGGTCGAATTTTAAGGACTAATCAGCTATAATAGATAGAAACTGTCAAAAAGGTGGGAGTAACGTGGCGCAGCTGTTTTTTCGGTACGGTGCAATGAATAGTGGGAAGAGCATTGAAATTTTGAAGGTCGCTCATAACTATGAGGAACAAGACAAGCGAGTCATTATTATGACCAGTGGGTTAGATACGCGCGATGGCGTGGGTTACATCACCAGTCGGATTGGGCTAAAGCGGGCAGCTCGTCCAATCTTTAAGGAGACAAACCTGTATGAGGAAATTGAACGTATCGACGCAAAAGCTAACTGTGTTTTGATCGATGAAGCACAATTCTTAACCAAGGCCCACGTGTTGCAGCTGGCTAAGGTGGTTGATGAGTTGCACATCCCCGTGATGACGTTTGGTTTGAAGAATGATTTCCGTAATGAGTTGTTTGAAGGGTCTAAGTATCTGATGCTGTACGCGGATAAACTCGAAGAAATGAAGACGATTTGCTGGTTCTGTACCAAGAAGGCCATCATGAATCTCCGGTTTCATGACAATGCGCCCGTCTATGAAGGCGAACAGGTTCAAATCGGCGGTAACGAAACGTATTATCCCGTCTGCCGTCGTCACTACTTCAACCCACCAATGGATCAAATCGGCAAGTAATGCGACGACTCGGCAAGCGTGCTAGCAGCAACGTTTACGACGTGGTTGGGCCAGCTTAGCCAGAAAATGGTCGTTAGTTTGAAATGTGGATTAGTTATTTAATGTAGAAATTGTCATTGCAGATACGATTTTAATGACGCTTAAAGATATGAAAGAGGTTAAATCGAATGGATGAAATGTTTGACAAGCTCCAAGCCGTAGCGGATCGCTATGACGAGCTGAATGAATTAATCAGTGATCCTGAAGTGATTGCTGACACGCAAAAATTTATGAAACTCTCCAAAGAAGAAGGGGAGTTGCGGGAAACGGTGGACAAATATCACCAATACCAAAGCGTCACCCAGCAAATCGCTGATGACGATGAAATGCTCCGCGAAAAACTGGACGATGACATGGATGCCATGGTCAAAGAAGAGCTGAAAGATTTAAACGATCAAAAGACGAAGTTGGAAGACGACATTAAAGTCTTACTCTTACCTAAAGACCCTAACGATGATAAGAACATCATCATGGAAATTCACGGGGCTGCTGGTGGGGATGAAGCCAGTTTATTTGCTGCTGACCTCTTCAGCATGTACTCCAAGTACGCCGAACGCCAAGGGTGGTCGATTGAAGTGGTTGATGAGAATGCCACCGAAGTTGGCGGTTTCAAGGAAATCGTTTTGATGATTACCGGTGACAAGGTTTATTCCAAGCTGAAGTATGAAAACGGTGCGCACCGGGTTCAACGGGTACCCGCTACTGAATCAGCTGGTAGGGTTCACACCAGTACTGCCACTGTCGGTGTTATGCCTGAAGAAGAAGACGTTGATATCGATATTGACCCTAAGGATATTCGGACTGACGTTTATCGTTCATCCGGTGCCGGTGGCCAACATATCAACAAGACTTCTTCAGCCGTGCGGATGACCCACTTGCCAACTGGTATCGTGGTGGCCATGCAAGACGAACGATCACAACAACAAAACCGGGCCAAGGCCATGACTATTTTACGAGCCCGGGTCTACGATTACTACAAGCAACAAGAAGAGGATGCCTACAACGCTGAACGGAAGTCAGCTGTGGGGACCGGGGACCGTTCTGAACGGATTCGGACCTACAATTACCCACAAAACCGGGTGACCGATCACCGAATTGGGTTGACCTTGAACAAACTTGACCGGGTCATGAACGGTGAAATGGACGACATCATCGATGCACTGATTTTGTCTGACCAAGCCGCTAAGCTTGAAGACCTGAAGAACAATGGCTAAAGTGACTTATTTTCAGTTGCTAAAAATGGCGCAGGAACAATTGCGGTCTGCTAACCGCGATGAGAGTGCGGCCGAGTATCTGCTCCTTGAGGGACAGAACTGGCGGTATACCGAGCTGATACAGCATTACCGGGAACTGGTTCCGGTTGCTGTTCAGCAGCGGTATCGGGAGACGTTAGAACGAGTCTGTGCGGGTGAACCGGCGCAGTACGTTCTGGGACACGCCCCATTTTATGGCCGGGAATTTCACGTAACACCCGCAACTTTGATTCCACGGCAAGAGACTGAAGAGTTGGTGGCCTGGGTCCTAACCGTCCCAACACCGACGCTCAGTCTTTTGGACGTGGGAACTGGAAGTGGGGCGATTGCTGTGACCTTAAAGGCTGAACGTCCCGGGTGGCAAGTCACTGCCAGCGACATTTCAGCAGCGGCAGTACAAGTTGCCCAAACGAATGCACAAGCCCTGGCAGCACCCGTGACCTTTGTCACCGGCGATTTATTTGCACCGGTGGCTGGTGAGCGGTTTGATGTTGTGGTGTCAAATCCACCATACATTGATCGCGAAGAACTAGCTGTTATGGATGAATCTGTGAAAAAGTATGAGCCTCAGCAGGCCCTCTTTGCAGATGACCACGGCTTAGATTTTTACCGGCGCTTTGCTGCTGAACTACCGACCGTTTTGACCAAACACGGTCGGTTCTTTGCTGAAATCGGTTATCGCCAGGGCACCGCCGTTCAAGAAATTTTTGAACGGGCCTTCCCACAAGCGACAGTCACGATTCGCCAAGATATTAATGGACACGACCGGATGGTGTGTGTGCAACTTTAATTTTGTTAGATGGGAGTGTATGGATGCATATGGAAACGAAAATTTTTAAACCAAATCAAATCGATCAAGCGGCTGCAGCAATTAAAGCTGGCGAGTTGGTCGCTTTTCCCACGGAGACCGTTTACGGTTTAGGTGCCGATGCCACCAACGAGGCCGCCGTTAAGCAAGTGTATCAAGCTAAGGGCCGGCCAAGTGATAACCCGTTGATCGTTCACGTGACTGGGGTGGATCAGGTGAGAAAGTATGCCCAACCACTCCCAGCAGCTGCTGAAAAGCTGATTAAGGCCTTCTGGCCCGGCCCCCTAACATTAATTTTTGAACTTCAACCAGGGGCACTTTCCAAGTCCGTGACCGGTGGCTTGACCACCGCTGCCTTTCGTAATCCGGACAACCAGCCTACGTTGGATTTGATTCGTAAATCTGGCGTGCCACTGGTTGGCCCTTCGGCGAACACGTCGGGGAAGCCTAGTCCAACGCTGGCAGAACATGTTTATCATGATTTAAATGGTAAAATTGCCGGTATCTTAGATGATGGTCCCACTAGAGTTGGGGTGGAATCAACCGTTTTGGACATGTCTACGGACGTGCCAACCATCCTGCGTCCAGGTGGGGTGACTGAGGAACAGCTTGAAAAAGTTATCGGTACAGTACGGTCGAGCCATCATCACGTTGGTGCGGGCGAGGTTCCTAAGGCACCAGGTATGAAGTACAAGCACTACGCGCCTAACGCCCAGGTCTACATCGTCGATCACGAGGAAGACTGGCCAGCCGCCCTGACTTGGGCCGGCCAACAGGATGGTCAGGTAGGGGTCATGGCGTTAGAAGCCACGATTGCTAACGATCAACTGCCGGCTAACGCGGAGTTCTTCACGTTGGGCGCTGATATGCAGACGGCGAGTCACCAGCTATTTGCTGGGCTTCGTCACTTTGACTTGGAATCACCAGTCAAGAGTATTCTGGCACAAGGTTTTGATGATCAAGGCCTGGGGGCAGCCTACATGAATCGCTTGAATAAATCGGCTGGGCAGACTCACTTTACTAATAAATAAATTTGTAAGCCAAGTCGTGCAGTCGAAATGAATCTTTCTGGTAGAATTAATCTAATCACTGCTTAGGAGGGGTTAACATGAATTTTAAAGACCAAGATCCAGAACTATGGAACGCCATTGCGAAGGAAGAAGACCGTCAGGAGAATACGATTGAACTGATTGCTTCCGAAAACATTGTGAGTCACGCGGTCCGTGAAGCACAAGGGTCCGTTTTGACCAACAAGTATGCTGAGGGGTATCCAGGCAAACGGTATTACGGGGGTGCTCAGTACATTGACGTGGTTGAACAATTGGCCATTGACCGTGCTAAGAAGCTCTTTGGTGCCGAATATGCCAACGTACAACCTCACTCTGGTTCTCAGGCGAACCAAGCGGCCTACGCGGCGTTCCTGAAGCCTGGAGACATTATTCTAGGGATGAGCTTAGATGCTGGGGGGCATTTAACGCACGGTGCTAGTGTTAACTTCTCTGGAAAGATTTATAAAGACTATGGCTACGGGTTAAATCCTGAGACGGAATTATTAGATTACGATATGATTCGGGACATTGCGAAAAAGGTCAAGCCACAGATGATTGTGGCGGGGGCTTCAGCTTACTCACGGATCATTGACTGGCAAGCATTCCGCGATATTGCCGATGAAGTTGGGGCTTACCTGATGGTTGACATGGCCCATATCGCCGGTTTAGTCGCTTCAGGTTTGCACCCCAGTCCAGTGGGAATCGCCGATGTTGTGACGACAACGACCCACAAGACCTTACGGGGACCACGGGGGGGCTTGATCCTTTCGCAAGCTGAAAATGCTAAGCGAATTAATTCAGCCGTCTTCCCTGGGACACAAGGTGGGCCACTGGAACACGTGATTGCTGCTAAGGCGGTTGCTTTACACGAAGACCTGCAACCAGAGTTCACGCAATATTCACAGCAGATTATTGACAACGCACAGGCAATGGCCGACGAGTTCAACAAGATGGACGACGTACGGGTCATTTCTGGTGGGACAGACAACCATTTGATGACGATCGACTTAACGAAGACGCCATTGAATGGGAAACAGGCCCAAGAATTACTGGATAGCGTGATGATTACGACCAATAAGGAATCTATTCCGAACGAACCCCTGAGTCCATTTAAGACGTCTGGGATTCGCTTAGGGACGCCAGCTATCACGACTCGTGGGTTTAACGCCGACGAATGTCGTGAGGTAGCCCGGTTGATCATGCAAACCATCGAAAATGCTGAAGATGAAGCCGTCTTAAACCAGGTCCGCGAACGGGTTCAAGCTTTGACCAGCGCTCACCCACTAACAGCGTTACCATAAATTTTTAGAAAAAACGGTTTCATTTCAAATTGTATGTTCTGTCGTTGACGATACATGGTACAATTGAAAGAAATCATAAAGGAGCGTTTATTCATGGGTAAGTTTCAAGTACTCGACCACCCGTTGATTCAACACAAGCTGACAATCATTCGTAGTAAGAACTGTGGGACCCGCAGTTTCCGCGAGGTTGTTAACGAAATCTCGACTTTGATGGCATATGAAGTCTCACGTGATATGCCATTGCAAGATAAGGTAATCGAGACGCCAGTGTCTAAAATGACTGCTAAGGAGCTCTCCGGTAAGAAGGTCGCTATTGTCCCAATCCTGCGTGCTGGGATCGGAATGGTCGACGGTATCTTAGAGTTGATTCCTGCCGCTAAGGTTGGTCATATTGGGATGTATCGTGACGAAGAAACACTCCAACCCCATGAATACTTCGTAAAAATGCCATCTGACATTGATCAGCGGCAGATTTTCATTGTGGACCCAATGCTGGCCACTGGTGGTTCTGCCATCATGGCAATCGATGCCCTAAAGAAGCGTGGCGCTAGTGAAAAGAACATGAAGTTCGTTTGCTTAGTTTCCGCACCAGAAGGGGTTAAAGCATTACGGGCTGCTCATCCGGACGTGGATATCTTCACGGCCGCTTTGGACGACCACTTGAACGAAGATGGGTACATTGTACCTGGTCTCGGTGATGCCGGTGACCGTCTGTTTGGAACGAAATAAACTTTAAAGAGATTCGGCAATTTTGCCGAGTCTCTTATTTATTTGATGAATTTCGTTTTGAAAAAGTGCGCCAAATAAATCGGTTTGCAAGTGCGCGCGCAAATATTTGTTGTAACCGCTTGACAGACGGTATGAGCACTGACTTTATACAAGCTTTCGAAATTGCTTATAGGGTGAAAAATTGTTTTGTCTTTTTGTAGAATTGGTGGTATGATTTCCAGTGTATTTGAATGGAGCGCTCGCTTCGTTCACTATTCCGCATCTCTTAAGGAAATGCCTAGAGTTATCGGGAACTACTTGGGAATTGCGTTCATATAGTGTGGAAAAGAGGTGATATTCGGTGAATGGTGAACCAGTTTCAACCTTCCAATTTTTGGGACTGACATTTAGTACTGCTAACATTGTTGCCGGTTCGGTCGTTTTTCTACTGGTTGTAGCAGTCATTTTTTTCACTTCTAGAAAATTGGCCATGAAGCCAACCAAGGGGCAAAACTTCTTGGAATGGTTGATCGATTTTACCAACGGAATCCTGAAGGGATCTATACCCGCTGGCGATGTTGGTAAGTTTGGTTTGTGGGGCTTTACTTTGTTCCTCTTTCTCTTCCTATCTAACGAAATTGGGTTATTTATTCAGGTGGCGACCCGAAGTGGGGCAACGATTATGCGTAGTCCTACTTCCGATCCCATCGTAACGTTAACGTTCTCGTTAATGACGATGATGTTAGCTCAATTCGCTGGTGTGATGAAATTGGGGTACAAGGCTCACTTTACCAACTACTTGAAGCCTTTCGTGTTCTGGCTTCCGATTAGTATCTTTGAGGAATTCACGAACTTCTTGACGTTGGGTCTTCGTATCTTTGGGGTTATCTTCTCTGGCGAAATGCTGTTGGGGGTAATCTGGAATTTGGCAGTTTCACACGGTATCGTGACAATGATTGTTGCGCTGCCGATTGAAATGGCTTGGCAAGGGTTCTCCGCTTTCTTGGGAGCAATTCAAGCCTTCGTTTTCGTTACGTTGTCATCAGTTTATATTTCTCAGAAATTAGAAGTTGAGGGATAGAAAAAGGTTTATTTAATTTAAGGAGGAAACACAGATTATGGGAGCTATTGCAGCTGGTATTGCTATGTTTGGTGCCGCCATTGGTGGGGGTATCGGTGATGGTATCGTCATCTCAAAGATGCTTGAAGGTATGGTTCGTCAACCTGAATTATCAGGCCAATTACGGACGAACATGTTTATTGGGGTTGGGCTGGTTGAAGCCATGCCTATCATCTCCTTCGTTGTTGCTTTGATGGTTATGAACAAGTAGTAACAATGAATCAGTTTGGTTGTAAATATCTGATAGCAAAAGGAGGTGTCAATAGATGCTCTCACATTTAGTGATTGGTCAGACGCTCTATTACGGAGACACAATTTTCTACGTTATTTCATTTATTCTGTTAATGTGGATTATTAAAGTCCTTGCTTGGGGTCCTGTTACTAAAATGATGCAAGAACGTGCCGACAAAATCAGTAACGATATTGATTCTGCCGAAAAGTCACGGAATGATGCTGCTGGCTTAGTTCAGAAGCGTGAAGCCGCTTTGGCTAACTCACGTTCCGAAGCACAAACGATTGTGAATACTGCGAAGACCAATGGTCAACAACAGCGTGAACAAATCGTGACGCAGGCACAAGCGGATGTCCAAACATTGAAGCAAAATGCCCAAAAGGACATTGAACAAGAACGACAAGATGCTTTGTCAGATGCTCGCAACGATGTGGCAGACTTATCTATTGAGATTGCTTCCAAGATCATTCAACGAGAATTAAAGGCTGACGATCAAAAGGCATTGATTGATTCTTATATTGAAGGGTTGGGGAAGCAACATGAGTCTTAATAGGGCAACGGTAGCAAGTCGCTACTCACGAGCATTATTTGATGTGTTGTCCGAACAAGACGAACTGGAGTCAGGTTTTTCAGAATTAAAGGAACTTCGGCGTGTCTTCCAGGACAACCCACAGTTGAGCACAGTTCTCTCAGATGCTAGCCTGAAGGCCGATGAACGAGCCGCATTGCTTGAACCTTTGTTGAAGCAGGCGTCGCCCCACATCAAAAATCTGATTCAAATGACTTATGACTACGGTCGCATGGAAAACTTGGTCGACATTATCGACCAGTTCCAAGCGTTGTATGATGAAGCACACAATACGGTGTATGCCGAAGTGACAACTGCGGTGGCGCTTTCCGATGACCAATTGGCCAAGATTGAAGCCGCCTATGCTGAACGCGTGGGTGCTCAAAAAGTTATTTTGAACAGTAAAGTCGATCCTGATGTGATCGGCGGAGTTATCGTTAAGGCCGCTGATACGGTTCTTGATGGTAGCTTACGGACTAAAATTAATCGTTTACGGCAGCAACTGCTAGCATAACGAATTCGGTGATAAAGAGGTGAAACTTTCATGAGCATTAAAGCTGAGGAAATCAGTGCTCTAATTAAACAACAATTAGAAAACTACAAAGATGAAATCTCAGTTGAAGAAACTGGTACGGTTACTTACGTTGGTGATGGTGTCGCTCGGGCCCACGGTCTGAACAACGCTTTGCAAGGTGAGTTACTGTTATTTGATAACGGGGTTTATGGAATGGTCCAAAACCTCGAAGCCAGTGACGTTGGTATTGTTATCTTGGGTGATTTCACTGGAATCACTGAAGGCGATACCGTCAAGCGTACTGGCCGAATCATGGAAGTTCCCGTTGGCGATCAACTGATTGGCCGGGTTGTTAACCCATTGGGTCAACCAATCGACGGTAAAGGGGACATTTCCACGGACAAGACGCGTCCAATTGAACATAAAGCACCAGGGGTTATGGACCGGCAAGGGGTTAGCGAACCTCTACAAACCGGGATCAAGGCCATTGATGCCTTAGTTCCAATTGGTCGTGGTCAACGTGAATTGATTATTGGTGACCGGAAGACGGGTAAGTCTTCAATCGCGATTGATACGATTATTAACCAAAAAGATCAAAACATGATTTGTATCTACGTCGCAATTGGTCAGAAGGCTTCTACGGTACGTGCACAAGTTCAAACGTTGGAAAAATTCGGCGCTATGGACTACACCATCGTGGTTACTGCTAGTCCTTCTGAACCAGCACCATTACTGTACGTGGCTCCTTATGCCGGTGCAGCGATGGGTGAAGAGTTCATGCACAACGGCCAACACGTTTTGATCGTCTATGATGATTTAACCAAGCAAGCCGATGCTTACCGTGAACTTTCTCTGATTTTACGGCGTGCGCCAGGTCGTGAAGCTTACCCTGGTGATATTTTCTACACCCACTCTCGTTTACTTGAACGGGCGGCTAAGTTGAACGATGAACTTGGTGGCGGGTCAATGACTGCTTTGCCAATCATTGAAACCAAAGCTGGTGACGTTTCAGCTTATATTCCAACCAACGTTATTTCCATTACCGATGGTCAAATCTTCCTGAACAGTGATTCCTTCTATTCAGGTGTTCGGCCAGCTATGGATGCCGGGACTTCTGTTTCCCGGGTTGGTGGGGACGCTCAAATCAAGGCCATGAAGAAGGTTGCTGGGACGTTACGGTTGGACTTATCTGCTTACCGTGAACTGGAATCCTTCGCCCAATTTGGGTCTGACTTGGATGCTGCTACGCAAGCTCGTTTGGCACGTGGGGCCCGGACCGTGGAAGTCTTGAAGCAAGGCTTACATGAATCCGTTCCCGTTGCTAAGGAAGTTATTATCTTGTTTGCCTTGACCCATGGTCACTTGGACAAGCTCGAAGTTGGCGACGTTTTACGTTACCAAGACGAACTGTTCGATTACATGGACGCAAGTCATCAAGATCTCGAAGACGGTATCGTCAAGACCGGGAACTTGCCAGAAGGCGACTCCCTGGAAAAGGCCATTGCCGAATTCGACACGACGTTCCAAGCAACTGCCAAGGCCGACGATACGGCGGCCAATGCGGCTGATTAGGATACTTGAAGGAAGGATGGTGAGAAATAATGGCTGAATCAATTCATGACGTTCAACGTCGAATTAATTCCACGAAAGCTACCCGTCAGATTACGGCGGCGATGCACATGGTCTCGACCGCGAAGTTAAATAAGATTCAGAAACAAGCAGTCGGCTACCAAGACTATGTTTCTAAGGTTAAGGCTGTCGTCATGCATCTTTCGCAGTCTCATCTGTTGGATAATTCCTCAAGTAGCCTACAGTCGAACCGTCCAGTAAAGAAAACCGCATATTTGGTCATCACTTCTGATCGGGGAATGGTGGGCAGCTACAACAGTAGTGTCCTCCGTGACGCAAATGTGTTCATCAATGAACGGACACCTAACCCAAGCGACTACATGGTGTTAGCCGTTGGGGGAACTGGTGCTGACTTTTATAAGCACCGTGGTGTCAACGTTGCCTACGAATACCGTGGGGTCAGTGACGTTCCTGAGTTCAATGAAGTTCGGGAAATTGTTAAGACCGTTACCACGATGTTCAACAACGAAGTGTTCGATGAACTCTTTGTTTGTTACAACCATTTCGTTAACCGGATTTCATCTCGTTTTCGGGCTGAAAAGATGTTACCAGTCGACAAGGAAACAATGACGACTGATGCGGCAAAC
This sequence comes from Levilactobacillus yonginensis, assembly GCF_003946265.1. Lineage (GTDB taxonomy): Bacteria > Bacillota > Bacilli > Lactobacillales > Lactobacillaceae > Levilactobacillus > Levilactobacillus yonginensis. The sequence goes on along the minus strand of NZ_RHNO01000004.1, from coordinate 111,058 downwards.
GATACGCAAGTGTCACCATTAACTGCTGAATACGATACGGAGCCTTCTGAAGAAGCTGTGCTCCAAGTTGTGTTACCACAATACGCTGAAAGCTTAGTTTATGGTGCTATCTTGGACGCAAAGACGGCTGAACATGCATCAAGTACCAATGCGATGCAGTCTGCCACTGATAATGCTGATGATTTGATTGGAACTCTGCAACTGCACTACAACCGTGCACGTCAAGCACAGATTACGACCGAAATCACCGAAATTACTGGTGGTCAGGAAGCCTTAAATAACTAATGACGGGAGGAATTAACGAATAATGAGTGCTGGTAAAATTGTTCAAGTTATCGGACCTGTTGTCGACGTTGAATTCCCGTTGAACGATGAATTACCTGACATCAACACCGCCCTAAACATCAAAAAAGATGATGGTAGTATCCTTGTAACCGAAGTTGCCTTGGAATTAGGTGACGGGGTTATGCGGACGATTGCCATGGACGGTACCGATGGTCTTCGCCGGGGATTGGAAGTAGAAAACACTGGTGCTTCTATTTCTGTTCCTGTTGGTGACGATACTTTAGGTCGGGTGTTCAACGTTCTCGGGGATCCAATTGACGGCGGTGCCGAATTTGGACCAGACGCAGAACGGATGCCAATTCACCGTGACGCACCAAAGTATGACGAATTAAACCCTACGACTGAAATCCTGGAAACTGGGATTAAGGTTATTGACTTGCTCGAACCTTACGTTCGTGGTGGGAAAATTGGGTTGTTCGGTGGTGCCGGTGTTGGTAAGACCGTTTTAATTCAAGAATTAATTCATAACATTGCCCAAGGCCATAACGGGATTTCCGTCTTCACCGGTGTTGGTGAACGGACTCGTGAAGGTAACGACATGTACTGGGAAATGAAAGGCTCCGGAGTTCTGAAGCAAACGGCCATGGTTTATGGTCAAATGAACGAACCTCCTGGTGCCCGGATGCGGGTTGCTTTGACTGGTTTAACGATTGCGGAATACTTCCGTGATGTTAAGGGCCAAGACGTGCTGTTGTTCATCGACAACATTTTCCGGTTCACGCAAGCCGGTTCTGAAGTTTCTGCCCTGTTGGGTCGGATTCCTTCAGCCGTTGGTTACCAACCAACGTTGGCTACTGAAATGGGTCAATTACAGGAACGGATCACGTCAACGAAGAAGGGGTCAATCACCTCTATTCAGGCCGTTTATGTGCCTGCCGATGACTACACCGACCCTGCTCCTGCTACGACCTTCGCCCATTTGGATGCAACGACTAACTTGGAACGTTCTTTGACGCAACAAGGGATCTACCCAGCCGTTGACCCATTGGCTTCTACTTCTACTGCCTTGGCTCCTGAAATCATCGGTCAAGAACACTATGAAGTTGCTACCGAAGTTCAACACGTTTTGCAACGGTACCATGAATTGCAAGATATCATCTCTATCTTAGGGATGGACGAATTATCCGATGAAGAACAAACCATCGTTAACCGTGCTCGGCGGATTCAATTCTTCTTGTCACAACCATTCTCCGTGGCTTCTCAGTTTACGGGTATGGACGGGAAGTACGTCAAGTTGGAAGACACGATTCGGAGTTTCAAGGATATTCTTGATGGTAAGTACGATGACTTGCCAGAAGATGCTTTCCGGAACTGTGGTGCCATTGAAGACGCCATTGCTAAAGCTAAGCAAATGAATGACGCCGTTGCCAACAACTAGGGAGGGATTCTAATTGGCTGATAATCAATCAGTGTTATCTGTTAGTATCGTTACCCCTGATGGCCAGGTGTATGAAGAGAACGGCGATATGCTTGTCGTTAAGACGACTATTGGTGAATTAGGTATTTTGCCTAATCACGTTCCCTTGATTGCGTCACTCGTTGTCGATGAGGCACGGGTTAAGCACGGAGATAATGAAGATGAAATTGCCGTTAACGGTGGATTTATCGAATTCTCTGACAACGTGGCGACCATTGTTGCAGACAGTGCGGAACGTCAAGACGATATTGACGTTAACCGGGCGGAAGATGCTCGGAAGCGGGCTGAAGCAACGATTAAGAAGGCTCAGGAAGCTCACGATACCGACACCCTTGCACGGGCAGAGGTTGCTTTACGGCGAGCTGTCAACCGGATCAACGTTGCCAAGCACTAAAAAAGTTAATGTTTCTTTGAAACGTTAGCAAGCGGTTCTCCCAATTGGGAGGCCGCTTTTTTAGTCTCATTTTTTTGGTGCAGGGTCGTGCTGGGGGCACCGCCGGTTAATTTTGGCAGGTTTTACTACCAAGAGTGAGCTTGAAAATTAGCTGTTCATACTACTTGGTAACTGTCAAAATGGTTTAGCTTACATTGTCAGCTGGCAGTATCCGCTGACCTAGAGTTGGTTAATACCCTTATGACTTTTAAGGCGTTAGATGCTTTTACACTGGGGCTGTGGCGTGGGGACGTAGTCAGCAGATGTTGACCTTGCAGACTTTGAACCGTGATTTTTGACTGATTAAGTCGGGTAAAAATATGGTTGAATGAATCATGGTTTAGCCCCGAAAGGCTTAAGGCTTTTTTAGGTTAGTCCAAGGGATATGTTAATTAATAAGCTTAACCAGACCAAATGTAATATTACAAACGCCGATTTTATGGGAATCTCAAGGACAAGGGTGAGAATTTATGCTATAGTTAGTGGGAATGTTTAGGAAGGATTGAGGTAATGAGACTCATCGGGCTACAGGGTATCTTAACAATTGTCAGTCATTTATCGTTTATTGCTTTGGCTTTTTGGGCAATATCAGCGCTCCATATTGAGCGCTTAATGACTTTTTACCCCCGTCAATCTCGCGTACTGATCGTGATGTTAGCGGTTGCCATTGGATTTGGGTGTAGCTCATTCTTCTTAGACTTCATCGATAACGTTCGTAACCTGGGCTACCTGTTACGGTAGACCCTTAATAATCTTTGGAGGTATCCCATGGAAAAAATTATCGTTCATGGTGGGAACCGCTTAACTGGTGTGGTCCATATTGAAGGGGCCAAGAATGCCGTTTTGCCTATTTTAGCTGCGTCTATTCTTGCCTCAGAGGGCATCACTCACTTAGCAAATGTTCCGGTTTTGTCAGATGTTTATACGATGAACAAGGTCTTACGCTTCCTGAACTTGAAAGTTGATTTTAACGAAGGTAAGCGTGAAGTCACCATTGATGCTACTAAACAAGTATCTAGTGAAGCACCATTCGAGTATGTCTCGAAGATGCGCGCTTCAATCGTTGTCATGGGGCCATTATTGGCTCGCTTGGGTCATGCCCGGGTTGCGTTACCAGGTGGTTGTGCCATTGGTACGCGACCAATCGATTTGCACTTGAAGGGTTTAGAAGCCCTGGGCGCTCGAATTGAACAGCATGATGGCTATATTGAAGCTTTTGCCGATCGTTTGCAGGGAACTCACATCTACTTGGACTTCCCAAGTGTTGGTGCGACCCAAAACATCATGATGGCTGCTTGCCTCGCTGAGGGGACGACTGTCATCGATAACGTTGCCCGTGAACCTGAAATCGTTGATTTAGCTAACATCCTGAACAAAATGGGTGCTAACGTCCGCGGTGCTGGGACTGAAACACTGCGGATCGATGGGGTTGCTAAGATGCACGGCGCTGAACACAGTGTGGTTCAGGACCGAATCGAAGCAGGAACCTTCATGGTCGGTGCCGCTGTGACCCACGGAAACGTGTTGATCAAGGACGGTATCGTTGAACATAACAAGCCTTTGATTTCTAAGATGCAAGAGATGGGCGTTCAGGTTACCGAAGAGCCCGGTGGTATTCGGGTTATCGGACCAGAACACCTAGAAGCAACGGATGTCAAGACGTTGCCTTACCCTGGGTTCCCAACTGACATGCAACCACAAATGACGGTTCTACAATTGGCCGCTGGTGGAACCAGTACCATGACGGAAACCGTGTTTGAAAATCGGTTCATGCATTTGGAAGAACTTCGGCGGATGAACGCGCAGTACCAAGTTAATGGCCGGACGGTCGTTATGCACGGTCCAACTGACTTTAACGGTGCTGAAGTGGCAGCTACTGATTTACGAGCAGCCGCAGCCTTAGTTCTGGCTGGGTTAGTCGCTGACGGGTATACTCAGGTTACCAACTTGAAGTACTTAGATCGCGGTTACTATGACTTCCACAAGAAGTTAGCCGCCCTCGGTGCTGAGATCAAGCGGGTCTCCGTACCGGATAACGATGCGGTAGTTTTAAAGAACTCCCACGTAAATAACTAGCAATCATTTAGAGGTGGCGCAATCAGCCGCCTTTTTATTTTGGTAAGGTCGCCGTAAATTGGCTGTATCCTGTGAGAAACCATTTAGAGTTCGGGCCGTTTATGGTATAATGAAATGTTGAAAATTGGCAGAAAAATCAGGAGGACACATAAGTATGGCGAAAGATATTGGAATTGATCTGGGTACTGCGAACGTTTTAATCTTCGTGGTCGGCAAGGGTATTGTATTAAATGAACCATCCGTCGTTGCAATTGACACGAAGACTGACAAGGTTTTGGCAGTGGGTTCAGAGGCTTACCGGATGGTTGGCCGGACTCCTGGTAACATTCGGGCAATTCGTCCGTTAAAGGATGGGGTCATTTCTGATTTCGATATTACCGAAGCTATGCTCTCCTACTTTATCAATAAATTAAGCGTCAAAGGCTTCTTATCTAAGCCAAACATCATGATTTGTGCACCAACGAACATCACTGAGATTGAACGGAAGGCCATCGTTCAGGCTGCCGAAAAATCCGGTGGTGCCAAGGTCTATTTGGAAGAAGAACCAAAGGTTGCTGCTTTGGGTGCCGGGATGGACATCTTTAAGCCCAGTGGTAACATGGTGATCGATATGGGTGGGGGAACGAGTGATATCGCTATCCTTTCCTTGGGGGACATCGTTTCTAGTCGTTCAATTCGCGTTGCTGGTGACCGAATGAACTCCGAAATCGTGAACTACATGAAGCACAACCACAATTTGATTATTGGAGAACGGACGGCTGAAACGGTTAAGATTAAGATTGGGACGGCCTATCCAGAACCTGAGAATGAAAAGAAGACGATGGAAGTTCGTGGTCGCGACTCCGTGAGTGGCATGCCAACCGAAACCACCATTACGGCAGCCGAAGTGGAAATTGCTATCCATGATACGGTAGAGCAAATCGTTGCAGCGGCCAAGGCAGTTTTGGAAACGACACCGCCTGAATTAGCTGCGGACATTATTGATCGGGGAATTATGCTGACCGGTGGGGGTGCCTTACTGGATGGTATCGACAAGTTGTTCTCTGAACGCTTGACGGTTCCCGTCATCATTTCCGAAGATCCATTGGACAACGTGGCCAAAGGTGCCGGGGTCCTCTTGGAACACATGGATACCAAGACCGCTAAAGAAAATAACTAATTTGTGAAAAGGGGGGCTGGCAATGCGTCACCTATTACGCTTTCTGGTCCGGGGCTATCAGCGGTTCATTTCACCGCTATTTCCGCCGACCTGTCGGTATTATCCGACGTGTTCAAACTATATGTTGCAGGCGCTAGAGAAGCACGGGGCATTTAAGGGAAGCTTAATGGGAATTGCGCGAATTTTACGTTGCCAGCCATTTGTACGAGGTGGTATTGATCCAGTACCGGATCATTTCACTTTGAAACGTAACGTTGCAGCCGAGCGCGCTTACCGTAAGGCAATGAAATTGGATGAACCCCCCGTAAAATAAAAGGAGAGTTGGCATGAGTAAACGAGAAAAATCAGTCCAAGTCACAATCGATGAACAGAAACTACCAGATGGCGGCAGTATGTCCGTCTTAAAAATCGGAACCGAAACCATCGGGACCGTTACACCGGATGAAGATCGGTTTGAGGCCCAATTGAACGATGGGGACGTCTACCGGGTCAAGTCCGTTGACGAAGGTGTTGAGCTCCTGTTACGGGACTATCACCTGCATCGCGGTTAATAAATTTTAGTAAAGTTGGCCGGAGCGAAACGATGAATTTCACTTCGGCCTTTATAATTAAGACAAATCTTAGTTTTGATTAAGGAGCAATCATTGTGGCAAAGAATGCGACAGAAAAGCGGGGCGACAGCGAGTCACGCATCGACTGGGGGATCATCTTTTGTATCCTGATGTTGGCGTTGATTGGGTTAGCTTCCATCTACGTGGCGGCGACCCACGACAGTAGTGCAACCAGTATTACTTCCGCCGTGGTATCCCAGTTAGCTTGGTACGTGATTGGAACCGTCGCCATCATTATTATTATGCAATTTGATTCAGAGCAACTTTGGAAGGTGGCGCCAGTTCTATATGGACTAGGAATCTTTCTGCTCATTGCGGTGCTGGTCTTCTACAGTCGTGCGTATTTTGCGAATACCGGTGCGCGGAGTTGGTTTGCGATTGGTTCACTAACCTTTCAGCCATCTGAAGTCATGAAACCAGCTTTTATCTTAATGCTGGCGCGAGTGGTTACCGAACATAATAATCAATTTCCAATACATGAAGTGCGGTCTGATTGGTTACTGATTGGGAAATTGATTCTCTGGACGTTACCGGTAGCGGTGCTATTGAAACTTCAAAATGACTTTGGGACCATGTTAGTGTTCTTCGCCATCGTTGGTGGGGTCATCTTGGTTTCTGGCATCACTTGGAAGATTATCGCACCAGCGTTTAGTGCCATTGCCGTAGTCGGTGGTGGGGCGTTAGCTTTAGTCACCACGGACGGTGGGCGTCAGATCCTGGAGAAATTTGGGTTCCAGGCCTATCAATTCTCTCGAGTCGACACCTGGTTACATCCTGCTCAAGATACATCTAATGAAGGCTACCAGCTCTGGCAGAGTATGAAGGCCGTGGGTTCCGGGGGAATCTTCGGAACGGGATTCAACGTCTCACACGTGTACGTGCCAGTTCGTGAGTCCGATATGATTTTTTCCGTGATTGGTGAAAATTTCGGTTTTATCGGCGGCTGTGTTTTGATTTTCCTGTACTTCCTCTTGATTTATCAAATGATTCGGGTCACGTTTGATACTAAGAATGTATTCTATGCTTACATTTCAACTGGGGTCATTATGATGATTCTCTTCCACGTGTTTGAAAACATTGGGATGAGTATTGGGCTCCTACCATTGACTGGTATTCCGTTACCATTCGTCAGTCAAGGGGGATCCGCGTTGATTGGGAACCTGATTGGGATTGGCTTAATCATGTCAATGCGGTATCATTATAAGAGTTACATGTTTAGTCGTAATGAATCGTTTAAGTAGAAGGAGAATGTTTACACATGAGTGAAATGGTAAAGTATTTCTGGACCAAGGCTGTTAACGATGGTACGAGAATTGGTTTGACCTCTGAAGGCCAAGACGAATTAGGGACGGTTAAGTTTGCGAAGTTGCCCGAAGTGGGGGACGACGTGAAGAAGGGTGAAAACCTGTTAAGCGTTGAAGCTGACAAAGCGGTTTCTGATATTCCTAGCCCAGTTTCTGGTAAAGTAACTGCCGTTAACTCTGCCTTAGCAAGCGATTTCGATGCCTTAAACGGTAGCGATATCGATGCAGCTTGGTTTGTTGACGTTCAAGAAAACTAGGGTCATCGATTGATAAGCCGGTCGGACTCCCCATTGGGGGTCCGACCGGCTTATTTGTGCTAAAATATGTAACCTTCTTAGGGGTTTCGACCTGAGTCGGGTATAATAAAGAGGACCAGCCTAGTTGTGACTTTAGTCACAGCTAGTTTGAAGCGTGGAAGTTAATTGACTTAAAATCAAGGGGAATGGAGTGAGTCACATGGCAGAGAAGAATGTGTTTCACATTAATGGGTATTTAGGCCTCATTATTGTTTTGGCGCTGTTGGTTGTCAGTGGGTATTTGTTTGCAACGGCTCAGTTGATCGTGTTAGCGGTCATTCTGATTTTTGTGGCAATTCTGGCTGCTAGTAGTCTGACGATTATTAGTCCCAATCAGTCAAAGGTGCTGACCTTCTTTGGTCGGTATATTGGGACGATTCGGGAAGCCGGCTTGTACTTGACCGTTCCGTTGACAAATAAGGCAACGGTGTCCTTACGGGTCCGGAACTTCAACAGTGCGATTCTGAAGGTCAATGATCTTCAAGGAAATCCCGTTGAAATTGCCGCTGTAATCGTGTTTAAAGTTGTGGACACCAGTAAGGCATTATTTGCTGTCGAAGACTACGAACAATTCGTTGAGATTCAAAGCGAGTCGGCCATTCGACACGTGGCTTCAGAGTACGCGTACGATAACTTTGGGGATGGGGAAGCGTTAACGTTACGAAGCAATCCAACGGAAGTTTCCAATCATTTGACCGAGGAACTGCAAGAACGCTTAAACGTTGCCGGCGTTCAAATTATGGAGACGCGGTTAACCCACTTGGCTTATGCGACTGAGATTGCGTCGGCCATGTTGCAACGGCAACAGTCACAAGCTATTTTATCTGCTAGAAAGATTATTGTGGAAGGGGCCGTTTCCATCACAGAAGGCGCCATTGAACGACTTTCGGCGGAAACTAGTCTGAACTTAACCGACAATCAAAAAATTCAACTGATCAATAACATGATGGTTTCAATTATCAATGAACGTGGCTCTCAACCGGTGATCAATACCGGTAAGATTGCCGAATAGGTTTAAATTAATGGAGGATGCTTGATGGATGAACAGATAGGAACGTTAATGCAGGAACTTGCCGCACTCAATGACCAGGTCAGAGGTGGGGATATTTATCAATCCCTCAGCACGCGATTAGGCAAACTGATGGATGATATTCACCGTCGCCGGCGAACGGCGGTCACATTGCCGGATGACGACGATGGCGTCGCTGCCATTTTGACGGGGATGCGGCATCAATTAGAAGAAAACGTTCCGGTGACACTGACGGGTGAAAAACTAGACCTGTTATTAGCACATCTGTCTTCCACTGATCCCAAGGTACGTTACGAGGGCATCAACTTCACTGTCTATGACGCGCTACAACAGGATGCGTTTGATTCCAGTCAGATGAAGGTTTTGCTGGAGAGTCTCCAGAACCCAGACGGACTATTTAACCATATTTTGGAGCCCGCTAACGTGGGTGTCTTTGGCCGAGCTGCTCGCGTGGCAATGTTGGCGGCGATTCTGCACTTTGTGCCAGCTGATAACTACGGGGAACAGGAACTTCGCCATACGGTCCTATTAGCGGCCACATACATTTGCTTGGAGACCGATACACGAGGCTTCGTGAACCAACAGGGCTGGGCGCATGCCTTCTCCGCTGCGACGGACCTACTAGCAGTGCTGGCCGGGAATGAATCGCTCCCCCGTGCTGATAAACTATTTCTGATGATGACCTTGTTGGAGCGAATTAAACGACTGAATACGCCGTTGATCTACGGGGAAAATGACCGGATGGCGACGTACTTCGTTGAATTGGTGAACCGCCATCCACTTTACGAGGAGGCGTTCCTGTTGTCCTTGAAGCAATGGCGGCAGCGAGTTGCGATGCACCGTCGTCCAGACACCATTGCTGGCTGGAATCGGTTCTTTAACCGGAAACGGCTCCTGGATGCGTTAAGGCTTCATGGCGACCTCCCCAAGAGTATTCACGATTATTTGAATTCATCCATCGATTTTTTAGGGTAATTTCATTCTAAATTATTTTGAGAAATGGTATACTGAAGGCTAACCGAAATATACGAGATAGGATGAGTGACAAAATGGATACAAAATCAAAGCTACACGTAGGTCTATTATTCGGTGGAAATTCCTCTGAACATGATGTTTCGAAGCGTTCGGCTCATAACATCTATGATGCAATGGATAAGGACCGCTACGACGTTAGTTTATTCTTGTTGACGCGTGATGGGTTCGTTCTGAGTGACGAAGCTTCCCGGCGCGTATTTGATGGCGAGGATGAATTAGAAGTTGCGGCCGAGGAACAAACGAAGGTAGACGCTGCAAACCCATTGGCACCCATTTGGAATTTATCCCAAGCAAAGAACATTGATGTCTTCTTCCCAATCATTCATGGTAACTTGGGTGAAGACGGCACGATTCAAGGACTTTTCCGTCTGCTGAAAAAGCCCTTTGTCGGGAGTGGCGTCTTGGCATCAGCCGTGTCGTTTGATAAGGATATGACCAAGCAAGTCTTGACGGCACATGGTATCCGGAACACGAAGTACCTTGTGTTGACCCCTGAGAATCGCGCAGACTTTGACTACGCAACCGTTCAAGCTAAATTGGGCGATAACGTCTTCATCAAGCCTGCTAACCAGGGATCTTCTGTGGGGATTCATAAGGCTGGTAACGAACAAGAATTTGAAGATGGTATCGAAGATGCCTTCCGGTATGACTTTAAGGTCTTAGTGGAACAGACTATCGATGGTCCTGAAGAAGTTGAAATTTCCATTTTGGGGAACGAAAAGCCGCTGGCTTCTAAGCTGGGTGCAATTCGGGTACCTAAGTCGGACGTTTTCTACGACTACAACAACAAGTTCGTTGATGCCAGTGGTGTGACCTTCGAGGTTCCCGTAACGTTGCCAGAAGACCTGACCAAGGAAATTACGCAAATGGGTCTGCAAACTTACGCTGCTTTAGGGCTTAAGGGAATGGCACGAATCGACTACTTGGTTTCCAAGGATGGCGTGCCCTACGTAGGTGAGGTCAACACCTTACCTGGGTTCACGAACATCAGTCTGTACCCACAATTGTGGCAGGCAACGGGTATTAGCTACGAGGACTTGATCGACCGGTTGATTTCATATGCCATGAACGAATTCAATTACCAAGATGAATTGGCTTATGATTTCATCCCATTGGACGACAACTCAGCGGCTTCTACTTACAAGCCTAAGAACTAGATTACCTGTTAGTCGGTAGCGAACGGAGACGTTCCTACCGGCTTTTTTTGAACAATTGAAGGGGGAGGTATGAAACGTGCATAAATGGTGGCAAGAATTACGACGGAGTTGGCAGTTTGGTCTTGTGAATCCGGGGTTACTGTCAGGTTGGTTGGGGTTGGCTTTAGGTGGGCTAGGCCTGCGATTGATGGGGCAGCTACCAAGCGCTGGCTGGTTAGCAATCATCGTGGCTATTTTGACAGGGGCACTAGCGGCATGTCAGCTGACCCGGCTGGCGTTGGCATTGGTGATGGGCCGGGTGCCACGCTGGCGGTTAACCGGACACTTGGTTGCTAAATATTGGTTGAGATGGGTCAGTGGTTTACTCGCACTAGCAGTGTTGGCTTTGCCATTTGGTATGTGGGGGTTGGGTAGCCGGTTCTTTGTGCAATTACCCTTACCTGCCGACTGGATTAACTTTGTTGGCCTAAATCGTCGCCCGGTCTTGACGGTTGCTGCGCTGATTTACTGTGGGCTGGCGGGTTACTTTCTGTTACGGGGGCCGGTACACTTTCGGCGTGTTTTACCAACTGGAGCTCAGCCGGGAACGGTTAAACAGATGGCTGCGGGTCTCGGCGTTAGTGCAGCTCTTAGTGGCCTCTGGCTGATAGGGTCGGAGGTATTAGTCGTGCTCAACCGGGACTTAGCGGTGAGTCGGGGAGTTGCTCACTGGTTGTTGCGTGGCTCCCTCGCCGTAGTTCTGCTGGGGTACTTGATAGGAGTGGGCTTACTGACGGTGACCCTGGTATGGTGCTGGTGTGGTCAACCGGTCGTTTCCGGGCAGACGAAGCCAACGACCAGATTGTGGTCGCAGGTAAGCCTAGTTCTGCTGGTAGGGGCAGCTATCGGTGGGGTGGTTTGGCAGACAGTTCAGCAGCAGCCACAGTTTGCCCGAACGCTGACCATCAGTCACCGTGGCGTTGACCAGGGAGTTGGCGTGCAGAATACGTTGGGGGCACTCCGACACGTTCAGCGACGTCATCCGGATTACGTTGAAATGGACCTCCATGAAACGCGGGATCATAACTGGGTCGTGCTCCATGATGAAAATTTGCGGGTCTTAGCCAAGCGAAACGTCACGCCACATCAATTGACACAGGCACAGCTAGAACGGCTGGTGGTGCACGAGAACGGCTATCAGGACCATTTGGTGGACTGGCCGACCTATTTACGAACGGCCGAGCGGCTCCATCAAAAATTACTGATTGAAATTAAGACGACCTCGCAGGACTCACCGGGGATGGTAGCTCGTTTTGCGAAAACGTATGGTTCTCGATTGATCACAGATCATGATGCCGTCCATTCATTGGATTACCGTGTCGTTCGTCAGTTGCGACAACGGGCCCCTCAGTTACGGGTAGGCTATATTACGCCCTTCAACTGGGTGGCGCCCCGGTCAGTCCCAGCCGATTTTTATTCTTTTCAGCAGATTTCGGTTAGTCATCAATTTGTTCGGGCGGCGCATACTTTGGGCGCGTCAGCTTATGTCTGGACGCCAGACTCGGTTTCAGCAATGACGCGAAGCTGGGCTTTGGGGGCCGATGGTCAAATTACCAATGAGGTGAGTCGATTGCAGCGGGTTTTGGCGGATGAATCATGGCGTGCTAATTGGGCAGTCCTACAAAACTTCATTTTTAGTTACGCATAGATTGTTGGATAATCAATTGAATGGGTAATATACGAACTTAGACAATTAATATTTTGAATAAATTCGGACTAATCGTGACTAATTATAAATTTATTTGTAGTGAAATGAAGAAACGGCCTAGACAGATTAGAGTTCTTTCATAATCTAGTATATTGCTTGTAATCCCTTAGAAATCCCTTATTATTAGACTTAATGATAAAGGCAACCGGACTAGGCCATTTATATTCCGGGGTAGGAATTTAGCGATTATTACGTCTTATACTTAAAAATAATTGCCGCTCGCAATTTGAGTAATGTTCGGCTTTATCAGACAAACAGCCACTGCCAACGTTACCATACGCGAGGAGGAGCACATGCGATTATTAGGAAGTAAAGTGAAACAATATCGTAAACAAAAGAATTTATCCCAACAGGAACTAGCCGATGGTATCTGCACGCAGGCCACGGTTAGCTTGATGGAAAAGAAAAACAAGGTGCCAAGTATCAAAATTATCTTGCAGATTTGTCGGCGTTTGAACATCTCGTTAAGCGACGTCTTATCTGGTCTCGGAAGTGGGATGGACGAACAGTTCGAGGCCATTTCCGTGGCGATTCGGCGGGAAGATTACTTAGTGGCCGCTAGCCTCTTGGGTAAGTTAGAAATGACCAACGTTCAAAACTCATTTGACCGGGAACGGTATCACTACTACCGGGGCTTCGTTGAATTGGGAGCTCATCATCGGCCAGACGAAGCAATCTTCCACTTTAACCTTTTGTTGCACAAGACGTTCAAGATGCCTTGGGATCTCTATGCTATCGTGGGGAACGTGGGGATGGCGAGTGCCTACTTGTCACGACACGAATTGGATAAGGCCCGCTATTACTTGAATGAAGCCGTGTCCTACCTGGATGATTTTGAGTGGCATGACGAAGCCACTTTTAAGCGGTTGGTGTGGGCCCGCTATCAAATTGCCAAGATGTACTTAGAGTTGCAATTACCGCAACTGGTCATTGAGAGTGTGGAAGCGGCTTTATCCGCGGTTAAGCACCAGGCGTCACTTTACCTGATCGACGTCTTGTACGAAGTGAAGGGGCAGGCGGAACAGGCCTTGATGTCTAAGGCAGCCGCTAAGCGGAGTCTACTGATTGCGAAGACCTTGGCTTTAGTGACGCATAACGTGGCCTTACAAGAACGTTTGGCCCCAGCTGTAGGTTCGACCATACTGGAGTAACAGCTTAACTGATCTGAAATTAGACAGCTCGTGGGACACAATCCACGAGCTGTTTTTGTCGTTGTTAACTATTTGCGGGTGGTCATCGTAACTAGAGACAAAAAAAACACCGCTGCCAAAGCAACGGTGTTGGGTTTATCAAAATTAACTTAAGCTTCTGGACGAGAAACCTTAGCGGGTTGGTTGTCCAAGTCAGTCCGGACAACGATAACGTCGCAGACAGCGGTCCGAGTAACGTATTCAGTCACGGAACCAATCAGGAGCCGTTCAACGGCATTCAAACCAGTTGCACCGATCATAATCAGGTCAGTGTCGTTATCCCGTGGAACATCGCGAGCGATAATGGTCTTAGGAGCCCCATACTCGATAGCGTAGTCAATGCTCTTTAAGCCATCAGCCTTAGCATCAGCCACGTACTTGTCGAGCGTCTTCTTAGCAGTTTCTGTGACTTGTTCAACCATGCTGGTATCGAAGCTAGAAATGTTTTGGAAGGCCCGCGTATCAACAACGTGAACGAGATGTAAATCAGCATCGTTACGCTTAGCAACAGCGACCGCTTTCTTGAAGGCTAACTCTGCTTCGTAAGAACCGTCAACTGGAACTAAAATGTGCTTGTATTGTTGTAACATATTGTTCACCTCTCATTACTTTATACTCTTATCATACGTTATTTATCATGAAAAAAACAGCGAAATGACAAAAAAGGTGACAAATTTGTAAACGGTTACCCCTTAGGAAACCAATGTAACAGGATTAGTTGCAGGACGATAATAATAACAACACCTACTAATAGGGTGCTGGCTAGGAAGATGCTGTTATTGATGATGGTAGCGGCGGCTGCCACGACGCCTAACAGCATCAGAATAAGTCCGCCGACTGTGACGACCCGGCTGAGGGCGGGCGTCGTTTCCGGATGGAAGACTAGGAAGGGCCGGGCGCGGTGGCTGAACAGGTACCAGCCGATACCGAAGGCCAAAAGGGTGTAACAAATCATTAAAATCGTAATAGCCAAGAGATGAATCCTCCTTAAATATTTTGCATCAATCAAGTTGGGATTGCGTGGGGAAGTTGATCGTAAATCTTGCGCCAATCCGTAGAAAAGTTAACCGATCAATCACGTAAGTAGGTTTAAGTATACATGAATTTGGCGGGCTTGGGGCGAAGAAGTGTGAATTCATGAACAGTGATTGAAACTTCATGAAAATTGCTCAAAAAGAAAAGGACCATTCAATGGAATGGCCCTCAAAGCAAAGCTTTGGTTGATCTAAGTGGTGCCGTTAATTGTCCAGTCATGTTGACCCGCGATGACAATGCAGGGGGGAAAGCTAGCAAGAGCGTCTGACTTCCAAGTGAAAAGGCATGTCATGTTCTCAAGCATCTTGCAATCCCGTTTAAGAATTACTTGTTCGGCAACTTGTAGTGAGACAACGCGTACACCTTAGAACTACTTGTATATTAGCATACAAAAGATTAAATATCAATTTATCAATTTTGATTAGCAGCACGTAGCTTACGATACTGTTCAGCCAATTGGCTTTCGAACCGGCCGTTGGTTTTCGGGTGGTAGTACTCGGCGTGCTTCAGGGTATCGGGGAGATATTGTTGTTTGACCCAGTCCCCGGGGAAGTCGTGTGGGAACTGATAGTTGTTGCCGTGACCCAGCTTCTTGGCGCCGCTATAGTGGGCGTCCTTCAGGTGATCCGGCACGGCACCGTTATGGCCGTTTAAAACGTCGGCTAAAGCAGCATCGACCGCAGCGATGCCGGAGTTGGACTTCGGTGAGAGGCACAACTCAATCACGGCATCGGCCAAGGGAATCCGGCCTTCGGGCAACCCTAGTTGTTGCGCCGCTTGGACTGCCTGCACCGTTCGTGCAGCAGCCGGCAAATTAGCCAGGCCAATGTCTTCGTAGGCAATGACCATCAATCGGCGACAGATAGCTGGCAGGTCACCGGCCGCGACCAGTTGGGCCAGGTAGTGGAGGGCGGCGTCAGTGTCGCTACCCCGAATAGATTTTTGAAACGCTGAGATAACATCGTAGTGGGCGTCCCCGTTCTTATCGCCGACCAGTGCTTTACGTTGGAAGCAGGCTTCAGCCACCGCGAGGGTCACGTGAATCTTACCGGAGTCCTCATCGGGTGGGGTGGATTGAGCGGCCAATTCCAGGCCGTTCAAGGCACTACGAAGGTCGCCGTTGGTGGCACCTGCCATGAAGGCCAGTGCATCATTGTCCACCACAAGGGATAATTTACCCAGTCCCCGTTCCTCATCGTCAATGGCGCGTTGGAGGGCAGTTTGAATGTCGTCTAGCGACAGGGGGTGCACTTCAAAAATCTGAGTTCGGCTTCGAATGGCGGGGTTAATGTTGATGTAGGGATTTTCCGTCGTGGCGCCGATTAGGATAATGCGACCGCTCTCCAGGTGGGGGAGCAAAAAGTCTTGCTTGGTCTTGTCCAGACGATGGATTTCATCTAACAAAAGAATCACGGTGCCACTCATTTTGGCTTCTTCCGCGACGACCTGGAGATCTTTTTTGGTGTCTGTGGCGGCATTCAACTTACGAAAGGCGTATTTGGTTGAGCCAGCGATGGCGCTGGCAATGCTGGTTTTACCAGTACCAGGTGGTCCGTAGAGAATCATGGATGATAGTAATTTGGCCGCAACCATCCGAGCAATAATTTTACCCGGACCGACCAATGCTTGTTGGCCGACGACTTCTTCTAGTTTCCGAGGTCGCATGCGGTAGGCTAATGGGTGTTGAGCCACAAATGGGACTCCTTTCTCAGTGATGTAATAATTTATCGAGCCAGGAGGTCTTGGCAGGTGTTTTAGCGTTCGTAGTGGTCAGATCCCGATTAGCGGGATACTTTTTGGCCAACAAAATAGGATTTTCGTTGATGGCGTGGTCGCTGGCAACGACTAATCCCAAATCAGTGTCATTGACACCGTAAATTTCGTCTTGTTTGATGGTGAATTTTAAATTATGTTGGCTCGCCAATTTCATGTAAGGACCCAGATCAGTCTGTTCAATGTGACCGTTTAAGATGACCTGAAAGTCTGGGTGGGCGGAAATCTCAGTGATGAAGGCGTCCAAATTTTTCCGGTCGGTCACCTCGGCAATGGTCATCGCTAGTGAGACGCGTTCCCGGAAAGTTCCGAGGTAGTGACGCTGCTCGTCGGGGTTGATTTTCGGTGTGCCGTAGACGGAATTTTGTAAATGTTGTTCCATTTGACTCTTCTCAGCCATACAGTTCCCTCTTTTCAAATTAGTCTTACCAGTATAACATGGAATCAGAGTCACGTTTAGCAAGGAGGCCTTGGCATGTATCTGGATCAAGATTTTCACGTTTTTGACGACCCAACGTTACCAGGACGGTTGGGGAAGATTCAAGCTCAGATTGATCCTAAGTTTCTAGAAACGGTGGCGGACCTGCAGGAAACATTTGCGCAGTTGGCGGTGCCCATTTATGATCACGTTTCACAGCACCGGCGGCGAACCAAGAACCCGCCAACCGACACGTGGGTGGCCTTTAGCACCTCTAAGCGGGGATATAAGATGCTACCGCACATTGAAATTGGGTTCTGGGATGACCGTTTCTTTATCTGGTTGGCGGTGTTGCAAGAGGCCAAGAATCGACAGGCACTGTTGAGCGGGCTCAAAGAAGATCTCGTTTTACAATTGCCGACTGGTTTTGCGTGTGGCAGTGATCACACGGATAAGGACAGTGGGGTGCCGTTGAATCGGGAAAACTACCAAGCGTTGATGGCGACCCAAACCAACCGCCATGCTGAGTGGCAGATTGGGCGGAATTTTCTGCGTGGCAGTGACTTTTTCACCGGCTCGCCAGCGAAACAAACTCGCGTGATTCAGGAAACTGTGCAGGCTTTGTTGCCCGTGTACGATCAATTGATTCGGGTGTGAGTTGGCGAGGATATGCGTAGGTTTGAGACAAACTAAGCTTGATGGAGATCATGGCTTAGAAAATTTGAGGGGGAGTTTGTGTGTTTGAACTGATGAAACGGTTGTGGCGTAACCCATTGACCGCATTTTACATAGCTTTGGTACTGTTAATTTTAATTGCCTGGGAGGCCCGGGCATTTCTGTCACTGGCATTATTCACCATCATTTTTATTTATTTGGGGAATGCCGCGATTACTAGAATTGAGGGGCGCTTGCACCTGCGTCATCTGTGGGCGACTTTACTAGTTTATCTGGTGTTTTTGGTGGTCCTGGTGGCAGCTTTCTCCCAGATTATTCCACCACTGGTGTCGGAAGCGGCCCACTTGCCCCATACCATTGATAAAATAATTGTGACGTACCCGCAGTTACAAACGATGTTTACGAAAATGGTGAAGAATCTTTCCCAGAATGCGTCCGTCATCAGTAATGGTAAGACGCTGTTTACCAGTGGGTTGGGTCAAATCTCACGGTTTAGTTCGGGGGTTGAAACGATTCTGTTGGCCTTTTTCTTCGGGTTTATCTTTAACTTAACGAAGGGGCAGCTGCAGGTGTTTGCCCACGCTTTCACCAAGAGTCGTTTTGCCGGATTGTTCGTGCCCATGGGCCAATTGATTATGAAATTTGTTCAAATTTTTGGCACGGTTATCGAGACGCAACTCTTAATTTGTACAATTAATACGATTTTGATGGTTCTGGGTCTGTGGATCATTGGGATGCCCAGTCTGCTGATTTTAGGGATTATGGTTTTCTTCTTGGGATTGATTCCGGTAGCTGGGGTGTTGATTTCTCTGATTCCGTTAACCATCGTGGCTTTTGTCACGGGTGGACTGATTCGGGTTATTGCGGTCTTAGTTCTCATCGTGTTGATTCACTTGTTTGAATCTTACTTCCTGCATCCACGGTTGATGGCCAATGCCACCAATTTGCCGATCTTCGTGACGTTCATTACGTTAATTGTGAGTGAACAGATCTTTGGTGCGTGGGGCCTACTGGTCGGTGTACCACTGGTAGCTTTCTTATTGGACGTGTTCGATGTCCAGCTGAAGCCTAAGCACGTGGCGGCAGAGTCGAAGGATGCGTAATTTTCAAGATTAACACATAAAAATCCCTGCCAGCCGGCAGGGATTTTTATGTGTTAATTGGAAATCTGATGGGTAAGACATTCATTTAAGCCTGATCGTGATAGTGTTTGCCAGTCTTTAAATTAACGTAGTCCAAACCGTAGGCGTTGCCCCCATCAAATGTTTTTGATCTGAACATAGCGTAGGTGCCCTTGTGATGAATGGTGGGGAAGGCATGAACGTCCGTTGTGCGGTGTTGGTAAGCACCTTTGGTCGTAATGCCATAAAAGTAATTATCTTTGGTCGTATAGCCATAAAATTTGGACTTTTTATATTTCAGATGATACTTCTTACGCATCTGTTTAATTGTATATTTTGATTTATATTTTTTACCATGCCATTTGATATAGTGAACGGATGCTTGAGCATCTACGGGCGTCGTTGTAGTAGCGGTGAAAACACCACCAAGAGTTAGCACAACAACGAAAACCATTAAGGTTCGTTTGAACATTGCTAGGACTTCTTTCTTTAACTATGAGAAAATATACAGTTTGGAGAGAATGAATCTCATTCATGTTTATTTAATTTTTGTCATTTTATCTGCTTCATTGTAACGAATTCTTGAGGGGTGTTTGCAAAATGTGCCCGAACTGACAGTCAGTTTTTTCTTACTGTGTTTGATAACCTTAAGCGAGGGGTAACCGGCATAAGCTTTATCAAATTTTCCTCTGATAATAAAGTGCGTGCCCTTCTTAGTGTACTTACATTTTGAGAGCTTCATATTGTATTGGTAACCACTGAACTTAATGGTTGTTTTGTATGTATGAATTCCTTCGTACAAACGACTCGCGGTTTTGTATTTCTTGCCGTCGATGATATGATACTTTGGCTCAAGCTTTGTTCGATAAAAGCTGTGTTTCAAAAATGATGGGACACCTTTGTGCCAAGTGGCCGCTTGTGCATTGGTTTGGAGCAAGGCTCCTGAAAATGATAATCCAATGCCGATGAGAAAAAACAGTTTTAACTTTTTGAGACGCATAGTGATGGTCCTCCTTATATATTAATAACCTTATTCATGCTAAAAATAATAATAAGATATCTCGATTGATTGTGCAACTGTAAAATTGTTTCTGGGGTTTTCCTTTTGGAAGGAGTGTTATTACCTCAGGGAGGGCCTGCAAATATTTTATGTTTGGAAGGGAATCTAGGTTTCAAATACCATGGGGGCTGTTCTGCAAGTTTCACACAAATGGGGGACCGATTGGAGAAAATAGGAAATACCAATAGCCTAAGCACCTAAAAACAACAAAAAAATCCCCGCCAAGTGGCGAGGATTTTTTCAAACCAGTTAAAACCGAAATCTTAACGGTTGTAGTATTCAACGATAAGAGAATCGTCGAGTTCTGCATCGAGTTCTTCACGTTGAGGGAAGCGGGTAAGGGAACCTTCCAGCTTGTCAGCGTCGAATTCAACGTATTGTGGACGACCAACAACGGCTTCAACAGCGCCCTTGATGATAGCCATGTCCTTGGACTTTTCACGTACTGAGATAACTTGGCCAACTTCGACTTCGTATGAAGGGATGTCAACGCGCTTACCATCAACAGTGATGTGACCATGGTTAACCAATTGACGAGCTTGACGACGAGTCGTTGCCAAACCTAAACGGTAAACCATGTTGTCCAGACGACGTTCGAGTAAGATCATGAAGTTAGTACCATGGGTACCTTCAGAGATCTTGCCGGCACGCTTGAACAAGTTGTAGAATTGACGTTCAGTCATGCCATAAGTGAACCGGAGCTTTTGCTTTTCACGCAATTGCGTACCGTATTCAGATAACTTTTGACGACGACCTTGACCATGATCACCAGGTGCGTAAGGACGACGGTTTAATTCTTTACCAGTGCCGGAAAGGGATACCCCTAAACGACGGGAAATACGCCAGCTTGGGCCAGTGTAACGAGACATAGATAGTTCCTCCAATAAAATATTATTTGGAGTAAAATAAGCTGTTTATAAGTTTAGTATTCGTGCAGATTGCTTTGCAAGTTTCACCGTATGCAGCCGCAGGTTACTTCTTGAACCAATGGAACGGCAACAATCTGTTGACGAGCTTACCACTTATCGCTGCATTATTTTACACAACGACCAGTATAACCAGAAACCCTAGTCCTTGTCAACGTGTTTCAACAGAACCCGGGCAAACTCTTCAAGAACGGCTTGGTCTGCAGCACTAAAACGGTCCTTGGTGGGAGAGTCAATGTCCATGACGCCAAGCTTGGTACCATCAGCTAAGGTCAGCGGCACAACAACCTCGGCGTTGCTGGAAGAGTCGCAGGCAATGTGACCCTTAAACTGGTGAACGTCGGCAACTCGCTGCGTTGTTTGGGTCGCTAGTGCGGTGCCGCAGACACCACGATTATTTTCAATGTGAACACAGGCAACGTTTCCCTGGAATGGCCCCAAGATGAGGTCGTCGGTTTCTGGTTGATATAGATAGAAGCCAGTCCAGTTGACGTCATCTAATGTTTGCATCAATAGGGCAGAGGCGTTGGACAAATTTGCCACTAAGTTCTTTTCTTCATATAGCAGTGCATCGAGTTGTTCCGTAATTATGGGATTAATTGGGTCACTCATAGAAAGGCCTCCAAAGTTTAGTACATAAATTATTCGATTATCGTAAAAACAGCCAGAGAATCACGAAAACCTAGTGAAGCCCAAGTGTTACTTATGCTATAATCGAAATTAGATTAAATTGTAAAATTAACTGGGCTGTTTTGCAACCCGTGAATAAAACGTTGAAATGTGGATGAAGGATGGGGTCAATATGATAGGTGTGCTAATCGGAATCGTCATACTTGCCATCGTTGCCTACGTGGGCGTGCTAGCCTACCAGCAACGGGTACGGCGGCAGGTCGCGACGTTAACCGCAAAAAAAGAAACCATGGTGGCTATTCCCTTAACGGATGAGCTGGAACTGGTTGGGCAATTAAGCCTCACTGGCCAGTCCCTGGAGCAGTATCAACAACTTGAAGATGACTTCACCGACATCACTGAGAACCGGTTTACGCGCATCGATGAAGCACTCACCAAATTGACTGCTGATTCACGGGGAATCAATCTGGTACAACTCCGACAGGATCTAAACAAGGTCACCCTGTTGGTTAGCCAAACTGACGAACTCGTGCAATCGGTTCAAGCCAAATTGGCTAGCTTGCAAGAAGTAGATAAGCAACACCGGCAAGCCGTTCATGACCTGGAACAAAAGTACCAGGGGTTGCGGAAGACACTGTTGGCCAAGAACTTTGCGTTTGGACCCAGCATTGACGGTTTGGAAGAACGCCTCAGTCAACTGGAAGACAATTTTGATACCTTTACCCGGTTGACGCAAGAAGGGGACCACGAGCGAGCAGCCGATGTCCTGAGTCAGTTAGATACGGATACCGATGAGCTGGAAGATTTAATTAAAGCCATCCCACCATTGTATAAGGATTTAACGGTCGTTTATCCGGATCAACTGAAAGAATTAAAAGCAGGTTACGACCAACTGACCAGTCAGCACTTCCACTTTGGTGAGCAGGACGTCCCCCAAATGGTGGCGGACATTAACAGTCACGTGACTGAAAACCTGGAAACGCTGGGTGATTTACGGCCTGACGATGCCAAGGTCGTGAATGATCGCATTGCCAAACAAATTGATCAAATTTATGATTTGATGCAGACAGAGATCGATGCCAAGACACCGGTTGAACAAAATTTGGATAACGTGGCCAAGTTTATTGGGCACGCGCAAAATCAGAGCCACGCTTTGTTGAATGAGTTGGACCGGTTGAGTCAGAACTATACGTTGGATCACCAAGAGCTGGAAACGGCGCGTGAACTCAACGAGCAATTGCGAAATATTGATGGCACGTACCAACGAGATGTGCAGGATCTGACCGGCCAAACGGCGACGTATTCCATTATTTTGGAACACCAGCAGCAACAGGAAAAGGACCTGCAACAGATTGAAGAACAACAGGCTGACATCTTAAAGAGTGTGGCTGGATTGGCTGATGAAGAGCGGCAAGCCAGAGACACCTTACAACAATTTGATTTTGATCTACATAGCTTACGTCGTCAGGTTGAAAACTTGAATCTGCCCGGGATTCCCCAGGAGTACTTAGACTACTTCTTCGTGGTACGGGATGAAGTGGCCCAATTAGCGACTGACATGGATCAACCACAAATCAACATGGAACGGATTACCAAGCAACTGTTGATCATTCAAACGGATTTAGATACCCTTCGGGAAAAGACGGAGGATCTAATCGATAGTTCCCAATTGGCCGAACAACTGTTACAGTACGCTAACCGTTATCAAACCAGTCACGACAATGTGGCTGAGGCGAGTGAAAAAGCAGCACAGTTGTTTGAACACGACTTCCAGTACGCCCAGGCGTTGGAAACGATTGCCACGGTACTTGATGAAGTGGAACCTGGTTCTTACAAGCGTTTAGAGGATGCCTACTATGCCCGTAAAGGGACGGCTAAACCTAAGCGACGAACTGAAGAAGATTAACCAAAAGGCTTACCCAGACGGAAACACGGGTAAGCCTTTTCATTTATTTGCCCGGCGTGAAAAGCTTGTGGTTGGTTGCATTTGTGTTTATAATGAAAAAGAATTTCTATCGGAGTCGAACCAATAGAAAAAGATAAGAGGGTTCAGTATGATTTATTTTGATAACAGTGCAACGACCAAGGCAGCGCCTGAAGTCGTTGATACTTACGCCAAGGTCAGTGAACGTTTCTGGGGTAACCCATCAAGCCTACACAACGTTGGTGAACAGGCTTTCAATCTGCTTGAACAGTCACGACAACAGATTGCTGACCTCGTCGGTGCCAAGCTGAGTGAGATTCTATTCACCAGTGGCGGGACTGAGGGTGACAACTGGGTCATCAAAGGGACGGCCATCGCTAAACGCGAATTTGGGAACCATTTGATTACGACCGAGGTTGAACATCCAGCCGTTTACAACACCATGGCACAGCTGGAAACGCTGGGCTTTGATGTGACTTACTTGCCAGTTGATGAGAATGGTCGTGTGTCCGCCGAAGACTTGCGGGCTGCCATTCGGCCATCAACGATTCTGGTATCCACAATGGCCGTGAACAATGAAATTGGGGCCATTCAACCACTAGATGAAATCGCTGCTGTGATGCGCGACTTCCCTCGGATTCATTGGCATATCGATGCCGTCCAAGGAATTGGTAAGGGACTGATGGACCATATTTTCAACGACCGAGTGGACTTTGTGACCTTCTCTGGTCATAAATTTCATGCGCCACGTGGGATTGGGTTCATGTACAAGCGTCAAGGCCGAAAGATTGCGCCACTCATGACTGGTGGGGGACAGGAACGGGATTTACGTTCCGGAACTGAAAACCTCCCCGCGATTGTTGCAATGGCAAAAGCTTTGCGGCTATTACTGGACGATGAGGATGAAAAGGTTAAACTCCAACGCGAGATTCGCTTAGCGATTCTCCATCACGTCGAAAAGTTCCCCAACGTAACGATTTTCTCGAAGGAGTCGCCACTGTTTGCACCGCACATTCTGTGCTTTGCCATAGCAGGGGTTCGAGGAGAGACCATCGTGCACGCATTTGAACAACATGAAATCTATATTTCTACGACGAGTGCTTGCTCATCTAAGAAGCACATGGAATCCAGTACATTGAAGGCTATGAAGATTGACGACGGTATCGCTACGAGTGCCATCCGGATTTCTCTGGACGAACACAATACGATGGCCGAAGCCGAAAAGTTCAATCAAGTCTTTGATGAACTTTACACACAATTTGCAAAATTAAGCTAATTAACGAAAGGGGTCGCGCCATGGAATACAGCGAGATTATGGTTCGTTACGGCGAGTTGTCGACGAAGGGAAAGAACAAGAAAGACTTTATCAAGCAACTTGGCCACAACGTTCGCAAAGCTCTGAGTAAGTTTGACGACTTAGATATCAGTGCACAACATGACCGGTTACACGTTACCCTAAACGGTGCGGATTCAACAGCCGTTATGGCTCGCTTAAAAGGGGTTTTTGGGATTGAAAACTTTTCACCTTCTGTGAAGGTCGAGAAGGATATTACGGCCGTCAAGGCTGCAGCCATTGCCATGCTGAAGGAAAACTACCAGCCAGGAATGACCTTTAAGATCAATACACGGCGACAGGACAAGGAATTTCCATACGATACGTACCAGCTGAATGAACTTTTGGGTGATACCTTGCTGGATGCTTTTCCTGACCTAGTGGTTAAGATGAAGCACCCTGACTTAGAACTCCGAGTTGAAGTTCGGGTAAACGGGGTCTTTCTTTCCGGCCAAACGATCCATGGAGCCGGAGGGCTGCCCGTTGGAACCGGTGGCAAGGCCGTAATGATGTTGTCTGGTGGGATCGACTCACCAGTGGCTTCCTACTACGCATTGCGTCGTGGGGTCAAAATCGACATGGTTCACTTCTTCAGTCCGCCTTACACGTCGGAACAAGCCTTGGCTAAGGCTAAGGAATTGACGGCACGGTTAGCTGGGTATTCTGGTGGCATTCAATTCATCCAGGTACCGTTCACCAAGATTCAAGAAACCATCAAGGAACAAGTTCCTGAAGGTTACCTGATGACGGTTCAACGGCGCTTAATGCTCCGGTTGACGGCAGCAATTGCTGAAAAGCGGCACGCTAAGGGAATCTTCAACGGAGAATCTCTGGGGCAAGTTGCCTCCCAAACTTTGGAAAGCATGGCGGCTATTAACGATGTGACCTCGATGCCAATTCTACGGCCACTGTTGTCAATGGATAAGACGGAAATCATCAAGGTTGCCGAGGATATCGACACTTATGACCTGTCCATCCTGCCATATGAAGACTGCTGTACAATCTTCACGCCGCCGGCACCTAAGACTCACCCTGACTTGGAAAAGTCTCGGCGGTTTGAAAGCTTTATTGACGTAGAAGGCTTGATGAAGGAAGCACTCGATGGCATCACCGTTACAGAGATTCGACCAGGGGATAACTACCTGAATCAAAACGAAGACGTTTTTGCAGAATTACTTTAATATGAGTGTGTGACACCAGGCGGTTGAGAGCAACTCTCGGCCGCCTTTTTTGTCTGAAAAATAGGACGTTAAATACCAGTTAGGTTTGTTGTAATAACAATAGTTGCGTATAAATTAGGCAACCTAGTGTGCTTGATACAACAAGGGTTGGGGGGTAGTCAGACATAGTGGGAAATTTCCGCCTTACCGTTCGCCAAATTTGGACTGGAACGCGGTGGGCAGGACGGGACAAGCCAAAAAGCGGTCTTGTCCTTCGCTTGAAGCCGCAAAGCACGTCTCCAAGTCGCCATTTTCAAGAAGATTACTTGAAAATCCCACGGCTGAGTCCAAATGTGACTCACTCTCGGCTACCTGGTGGCGCGCCAATAATACTGAGTAAGTTCTGTCATTCAGGCATGTAAGTTAGCTTATTCTCCAAGAACCTGTTTAACCGGAGGTGGTCAGAGGTGGAGCCAGCTGTGTCGACGGTGTTAGCCGATTTTCGGCTTACAGCGTGGGACGAGTTTGGAGACTGGTGGTTTTTCCAGGCTTCAAACCGAGCCGAAGGACCGCTTTTCAGGCCGGAGGCGTTCCCCACAGCAGGCGGAATCTCTGAGCGCCGGAGTATAACCGATTTGTCTTTAACTTGAGTTTTTCGTGATTTTATATCAAAACGCTTGTCAGGACCCCCTATGTTGCGTGATAATTGAACCAACCAATCGGCATAGGGCCGATAAACAACTTGAAGGGGTTGATCTGCGTGGAAGTTACACGACTCGGCGATACATTTTCTCTCTCTGGCACGTTACCAGAAGTGGGGGATCAGTTACCTAAATTTAAAGTATTTGATCAGGAAAACACGAAAGTAAAAACGGCTAACTTGATTGGCAAAGTTACTTT
This sequence comes from Levilactobacillus yonginensis, assembly GCF_003946265.1. Classification (GTDB taxonomy): domain Bacteria; phylum Bacillota; class Bacilli; order Lactobacillales; family Lactobacillaceae; genus Levilactobacillus; species Levilactobacillus yonginensis. The sequence goes on along the minus strand of NZ_RHNO01000004.1, from coordinate 84,303 downwards.
GATCAGCGTTGTTCCCGACCTCGACACGCCAGTTTGCACGCTACAAACGCGGAAGTTTACCCAGCAGGCGGACCATTATCCAGCAGCGCGGTTCTGTACGATTTCTAACAATTCAATCGCAGAGCAAACCGGCTGGTGTGCTGCTCAGGGTGTTGAAAACGTCGACCTGTTATCCGATGAAGAGTTATCATTCGGTTACGAAATGGGTCTGTACGTTCCTAACCTAGGGAATTTGGCACGGTCCATCTGGATCATTGATGACACGGGTAAGATCTTTTACCGGCAAGTGGTCACTGAACAGAGTGACGAGCCAGACTACCTGGAAGCTATCGATGCCCTCGAAAAATTAGTTCCCCGAGTTGACGTTTAGGGAAAAGTTGAGTAGACTATCTAAGAATAGCTAAGAACAAGTCAGTAACGAGAACGAAGTTGTCTAGAGAGCCGGGGATGCTGGAAACCGGTCGCTTGGTTCACGTGAACGTAGCTTGTGAGCTGACAGACTGAAATGAAGTAGGCCTGTTCCGGAGCACTCTCCGTTAACAACGATGTTAAGTGGGGCATGAACGCCCAATTTAGGTGGTACCGCGAAGAATCTTCGTCCTAATTGTTTAGGACGGAGATTTTTTTGCGTCCATCCACTAACGTCAAATCAGAAAGGAATTGATTTCATTGGCAGACAAGCAAATCGACATGCCAACCAAGTACGACCCAACAGCCGTTGAAGCCGGCCGTTACCAGTCTTGGTTAGACGAAGACGTCTTCAAGCCTAGCGGCGACAAGAAGGCGAAACCTTACTCAATCGTTCTCCCACCACCTAATGTGACTGGGAAGCTCCATTTGGGGCACGCTTGGGACACCACGCTACAAGATATGATCATCCGGCAGAAGCGGATGCAAGGCTTTGATACGCTCTGGATTCCAGGGATGGACCACGCCGGTATCGCCACACAAGCCAAGGTGGAAGCCCGGTTACGCGAACAAGGTATTACGCGTTACGACTTAGGTCGGGAAAAATTTGTGGACAAGGTTTGGGAATGGAAGGACGAATATGCCGCTACCATCCACAAGCAATGGGCCAAGATGGGTCTTTCCATGGACTACTCTCGTGAACGGTTTACGTTGGACGATGGTCTTTCAGATGCTGTTAAGAAGGTCTTCGTGACCCTCTACAAGAAGGGCTTAATCTACCGTGGGGAATACATCATCAACTGGGATCCCCAAGCACGGACGGCATTGTCCGACATTGAAGTGATCCATAAGGATGACAAGGGTGCGTTCTACCACGTGAAGTACCCATTTGCTGATCCTGACTTCACCTTTAACGGCAAGCATTACATTGAAATTGCGACGACCCGTCCTGAAACGATGATGGGTGATACGGCCGTTGCCGTGAACCCCGATGATGACCGGTACAAAGAACTCGTGGGCAAGGAAGTGGTCTTACCACTGGCTCACCGCAATATTCCAATCATTGCTGACCAATATGTAGACATCGATTTTGGAACTGGGATGGTTAAAATTACGCCAGCCCACGACCCTAATGACTTCTTAGTTGGGAATCGGCATAACCTGGAACGAATCAACACCATGAACGAAGACGCAACGATGAACGCCCGTGCTGGCAAGTATGAAGGTATGGATCGGTTTGAAGCACGGAAGGCCATGGTTGCCGATTTGGACGAAGAGGGTGTCTTGATCAAAGTTGACCCAATCGTCCATTCCGTTGGTCACTCAGAACGGACTGGGGTTCAGGTTGAAGCACGGCTTTCCACACAATGGTTCGTGAAGATGAAGCCATTGGCTGAAGCTGCCATCAAGAATCAAGAAGGCGACAACGCCGTAGACTTCGTACCAGAACGGTTCGAACATACCTTTACGCAATGGATGGAAAACGTCCATGATTGGGTTATCTCACGGCAACTCTGGTGGGGTCACCGGATCCCAGCCTGGTACAACAAGAAGACTGGTGAAGTTTACGTTGACGAACAGGCACCTAAGGATCCCGAAAACTGGGAACAAGATCCCGATGTTTTGGATACTTGGTTCTCTAGTGCCCTGTGGCCATTTTCTACGATGGGTTGGCCAGATGAAAATAGTGCCGACTTTAAGCGCTACTTCCCAACGGACACGTTAGTTACTGGTTACGATATCATCTTCTTCTGGGTTTCCCGGATGATCTTCCAAAGTCTTGAATTTACGGGTAAGAAGCCGTTCAAACACGTCTTGCTACACGGCTTGATTCGGGATGAAGAGGGTCGCAAGATGAGTAAGTCCCTGGGTAACGGAATCGATCCAATGGACGTCATCGACAAGTACGGGGCCGATGCTTTACGGTGGTTCCTGTCTACTGGGTCGACCGCGGGCCAAGATGTTCGGTTCAGTTACAAGAAGATGGATGCTTCCTGGAACTTCATCAACAAGATTTGGAACGCCAGCCGTTACGTTATCATGAACTTAGGTGACAACACGAAGCCGGTTGTCCCTGATGCGAGTCAATGGGATTTAACTGACAAATGGATTTTGAGTCGGTTGAACGACACCGTTAAGCACGTCACCGAAATGTTCGACAAGTTCGAATTCGGTGAAGCTGGCCGGGCCCTTTACAACTTCATCTGGAACGACTTCTGTGACTGGTATATCGAAATGAGTAAGGAAGTCTTGACTGGTGATGACGAAGCCGCAAAGGGGCCTAAGCAGGACCTGTTGGCTTACGTGCTGGATCAGACTCTGCGTCTGTTACAACCAATCATGCCATTTGTGACTGAAGCCATTTGGCAAGCAATGCCACACGAAGGCCATTCTCTGGTAACGGCGGCTTACCCAGTCGACCATCCAGAATTTGACAATCCAACGGCAGAAGCTGACATGACCAGTCTGATTGACTTGATCAAGGCTGTGCGGAACATTCGGGCAGAAGCCAACGCCCCAATGTCTACACCAATTGACCTGCAAATCAAGACACAGAACGCCCAATTACAAAGTGTCTTCGAGAATAACCGTGATTACATTGACCGGTTCGTTCATCCTAAGGACTTTGCAATTGGGGCCGACCTGGTTGCACCAAAGCTGTCGATGACTTCCGTGATCACCGATGCTGAAGTTTCCGTACCGTTAGCCGAACTGGTTGATTTAAACGATGAAGCTGCGCGGTTGGATAAGGAAGTTGCTAAGTTTACGGCAGAAGTTGACCGGGCTACTAAGAAATTAGGCAACGAACGCTTTGTGGCCAACGCGCCAGAAGACGTGGTGAACGCCGAACGTGAAAAACAAGCTGATAACGAAAAGAAGTTAGCTGCAACGCAACAACGTTTAGCTGACATTAAAGCACAACTTTAAAACATCTTGAATCGGCTTTGGCCGGTGAATAAGGTTTGATGACGATGTGATTCCTCTGATGGGGGACCACATCGTTTTTTGGTGTTGTGAGGAGTGTCTACTTAAATTAACGAAATCGGCGTCGGATTTGTCACCCGGTTCGACTAATTTTCGTGGATAGTCAACGATTAGTGAGGTGACTTAACTATCTGACAATCGTTAGGGCCAGGTTGGCAACTGAATCATTGGCAGAAAATACCGGACCGCCAAGTTTGACCATAAATTGACTGGTAAGCTGGCGTTCTTTTTCAAGGGAAATCTGCTAAACTGGAGGGCAGTGACAAATCGGGAGGTTTTAAATTTGGTGAAGACGTACGCCGAAGCTTTACAATTTATTCATGGTCGTGATCGGTTTAAAAAGAAGCCCACGTTGACACGGATGCGTGAGTTTATGCGGCTACTTGGTGATCCACAAGCTAAGTTAGAAATGATTCACGTCGCTGGGACAAACGGGAAGGGGTCCACGGTGGCCTTTTTACGAGATTTGTTCATGGCGGACGGGCAAACGGTGGGCACGTTTACGTCGCCATTCATTACCCGGTTCAATGAACGAATCAGTACGAACGGCGTCCCTATCAGTGATTCAGCGCTATTAGCTACGGTCAATCAGATTGAACCAGTGGTCGCTAAGCTGGATGCTGAATTGGGTGATCAGGGGCCTACGGAATTCGAGATTGATACGGCACTGATGTTTTGCTATTTTGCGCAGCATCCGGTGGATTTAGTTGTGGTTGAAGTTGGATTAGGTGGCCTCTATGACTCCACGAACATCATTACGCCAGCCGTGTCGGTCATCACTACGATTGGGTTAGATCATATGAAAATATTAGGGGACACCATCCCCAAGATTGCGACGCAAAAGGCGGGAATCATCAAGGAAAACGTCCCCGTGATTTGTGGCCGCTTAACGCCTGATGCTCTGGCGGTGATGGATGAGACGGCGCAACGTCAGGAAACGCAGGTGACGGCTTTGGGTCGGGACTTTACGGTCCAGAACCAACCAGAGTCGGCGTGGGGCGAGCGGTTTGCCTATGAATTTGGCACGACCCGCTGGCAACATTTGCAAGTCGACCTGCTAGGCCAGTACCAAATCGATAATGCAGCCACGGCGCTAACCGCTTACCTGACCTACCATGCGTTACGGCAGTTGCCAGTGACTGCTGCCACGGTGCGACAGGGACTGCAACATACGTCTTGGCCGGGCCGGTTTGAACGGCTGAACGAACAACCCTTGATTGCCATCGATGGGGCGCACAATGAACCAGCAATGGTCGAAATGGCCCGGCTGTTGCGCCAACATTTTGCGACCAATGACGTGTATATTGTATTGGCCGTATTAGCTGACAAACAGTATCAGCAAATGGTGCAAACGCTACTAGCTGTGCCCAACGTGCACTTGATTTTGACGCAGTTCCAAGGCCCCGGTAAACGGCAGGCCGCCACACCGCTTGAATTGGAGGAAGCAGTTGCCAACCACGACCGGATAACGGTCGCGTCAGACTGGGCAGCGGGGCTGAAGTTGGCTCTGAATACAATGTCGGCGGAAGATTTACTCTTGTTGACGGGATCGCTCTACTTTATTTCAGAAGTGCGGCAATACTTTAAAGGGACCGACGTGTAAATCAGGTTTTCTTACGGAGCTAATCTGTAAGGGGATGAGAGAATGCAACGGTGTCAGGTAACGGTTAAGAATGAACGGCAGATGGTCAGTCGCGTACTAGCCACTTTAGGTTTGGCCGATGTTCGGGAATGTGATCGCTTCTTCCGGTATTTCCAAACGGTCGCGCGCCTGCGTTATGCTAGCCAACGACAATGTCAGGCTTATGTAGGCGGACAGACTCAGCGGCAGGCCTTCTTGCAGGCGTTGGCCCTGGGCCGCTGGTCGCAGCGTGCCCCCCGTGAGATCTTGGGCGCAGTTCAGGCCAGTAGTCAGATTGGTCAGGCCTTGATGGATGACCTGCGGTTCTTACCACAGGAACAACTGGAGGTTTTAGCGTTAGATGCCAAACACCAGATTATTGATCGGCAAACGGTGTTTCGGGGCACGCTGGACAGCTGTCCCGTGCATCCCCGTGAAATCTTTCGGGTCGCACTAGTGACTGGTGCGGCTGCCTTGGTAGTCGCCCATAATCATCCTAGCGGAAACGCGACGCCATCGGAGAATGACTTGGCATTTATGAACCGTTTGGCTAAGTGCGGCCAATTGATGGGTGTACCACTACTGGATGGCTTCGTGGTGGGCCTGAGTAGCTATTTTAGCCTCCGCGAAAACGGCCAGTTACCGGTTGAAATGGACCAAAGTATCTCAGAACCTTTAAAAACTGATTAAAATCACTTTTAAGTATTTCTTTCTCGTTAAAAGTTCGGTATTCTTAATCTTGACGACGTGTTCTCACGTAGATAGGTATGTTATAATACGTCTATCAATGAATAAGACAAAAATCCATTAATAATTTTGTTGACAATGAAGGGATGAAACACAGTGTTCGGATTAGGAACGAAAAATATTGGGATCGATCTTGGTACCGCCAATACAATTGTATACGTTGACGGTAAAGGAATCGTTCTTCGCGAACCTTCTGTTGTCGCCAAGAACACAAAGTCTGGGGAAATTGTGTCCGTTGGTGAAGACGCTCGCGCAATGATCGGCCGTACGCCGGCTAGTATTGTTGCCATTCGGCCCATGAAAGATGGGGTTATTGCTGATTATGATACGACCGTTGCCATGATGAAGTACTTCATCGAAAAAACGGTTGGTAAATCTAGTGGTAAGCCTTACGTCATGGTCTGTGTACCGAGTGGTGTAACGGAAGTAGAAAAGCGGGCCGTCATTGACGCAACCCGTGTTGCTGGTGCTCGTGACGCTTACGTCATCGAAGAACCATTTGCTGCAGCTATTGGTGCCGGCTTGCCCGTCATGGACCCAACCGGGAGCATGGTTGTTGACATGGGTGGTGGAACGACCGACGTGGCAACGATTTCCCTAGGCGGAATTGTTTCCAGTCGTTCAATCCGAGTTGCCGGTGATAAGCTGGACGACGCCATTGCGACGTACGTTCGGGCCAACTTCAACCTGTTAATTGGTGAACGGACTGCTGAAAAGCTGAAGATGGACATTGGTTCCGCTTCAGTTGAAGATGCTGAAAACATTGAAGGAACGACGATTCGAGGTCGTGACCTGATTACCGGTTTACCTAAGGGTGTTGAAGTATCTGCCGTTGATGTGGCTAAGGCCATCCAAGAACCCGTTCAGGATGTCATTACCGCTATCAAGGAAACCTTGGAAGAAACGTCGCCAGAAATTGCTGCTGACGTCATCGATCATGGAATCGTCTTAACTGGTGGGGGCGCTTTGCTGAAGAACTTATCTGAAGTAATCGCTGATGCCACGAAGGTTCCGGTATCCATTGCCACCGATCCATTGGATTGTGTTGCTGCTGGTACTGGTGAATCATTAAAGAGTATCGATGTCATGAAGAAAAAATAGGGACTAGCGGGAAGGCAGCTTCCCGCTTCTTTATTGTGACGGTATGCTAATTACCAACATACCGAATCAGATGGAGGTCAAACATGCAGAAATTTTCTTTCAATCGGCGACTGGTCATCATCATTGTCTGCGTGATTGTTAGCTTTGCCTTGATGACGGTATCCGTAACCATTCGGAATAAGAAGTCCACGCCACCATTGGTTCAACAATTCGGTAACGATATTGTTGGCTTTGTGGACCGCGTCGTCGCCATCCCAACTAACGGTCTCAGTGGTTCTGTCAGTTCACTGTCAGAGTTACTGAATACGTACCAAGAAAACCAGCAATTGAAGAAACAAGTCAGTGAGCTCGCCCAGACCAAGGTGCGTGATCAGACGTTAGCTAAAGAAAACAAACAACTCAAAAAAGAGATTTCATTGAATAGCTCATTGACGGACTATTCAGCCGTGACAGCGTCAGTAATCACGCGGACGCCATCTTCTTGGCAAAACCAAGTGGTGATCAACAAAGGCTCATCCGCAGGGATTGTGAAGAATATGCCAGTTATGTCTGGATCAGGACTGATTGGTCGAGTTGCTGAAGTTAACAAGACGAATTCTAAGGTCGAGTTGATTACGGATAATAACGATACGGCCAACCGATTTGCCGTTCAGATTACGACTAAGTCCGGTAGCACCGTTAACGGTGTCTTGAGTGGTTACAAGTCCACAACTGGTCAGATTACCATGAACAATATCACCACGAAAGCCAAAATTAACAAGGGTGATAAGGTCGTTACCAGCGGCCTCGGCGGCGTCACGCCAAAGGGTTTGTATGTTGGTAAAGTGGCGAAGGCCAGTGGGGATGACTACGGTCTGTCTACTAAGCTGTACATCACACCCGCTACTGATCTGAGCGACCTGAACATTGTGACGGTTGCCGTCACGAAACAGTAGGGGGGAACCAATCGTGTATCGATTATCCAAGTTACGCTTTGGCTTTCCCGTAGGTTTATTCTTGATGCTGTTGATCGACGGGGCTATTAGTCAAGTGTTTAGTGTGCACATGTTTCGAGCACCAACGGCTATGGTTAGCCACTTAGTGGTTCTATGGCTAGTGTGTGGTGCTATTTTTGAGGCTGATTCATCTGCATTTGAGATGCCGCTGGCTCGGTGGGCGGCTGTTGCCGGGGCAATTTTTGACTTGTACTATACGGGAATCTTTGGGATTTATATCTTCATTTTCCCCGTAGTTATTTACCTGACCCGGTTAATGGTCGCCTACATTCGGCCTAACTTTTTAAGCGGTTTGTTGATCTACTTTATTGATATTACCGTTGTAGAAGCGCTAGGTTACGTGGCCAGTCGTGCCATTCATTTGAATGACATGGCGGGGAGCACCTTTTTGGTGAATACGTTAGGGCCAACGTTGGCCTTTAACTTAGCAATGTTTGTCCTTTTATATTTCCCGATTCGTTGGGTGTATAATTGGCTAAGATAGGTGTGGAGGGAACGAAAGCTATGCAAGCTGCCGTATTACGTGGAACACAAAACGGCTATGATTTGGTGCTCAAGCAATCAGCGAGTTTAGACCAAATCCTGGTTGACTTAAAAGCATTATTAGAAAATCTGAAGGTTGATCCGCAGGCGTTGGCATCGTCCAAGGTGTCTTTGGACGTGTTGACGGAAGATCGCATTCTGACTGCCGATGAACGAACCCGTATCGAGCAGCTCGTGGCCAACTATCCACGCTTCGAAATTCATAAGATTTCAGCGAACGTCATGACGATTGACGACGCGTTGCAATTGAAAGAACGGGACAATGTTCATTTGTTGAGTAAGATTATTCGTAATGGGCAAGAGGTCAACATGAAGGGGGACATCCTGTTCCTAGGAACCATTCATGAAGGCGGTAAGCTGGTTACAACGGGTAATATCTTTTCAATGGGGGACGTTATGGGTATTCTCCAAGCAGGGTACCCCGATGACGAATCCAAGCTGATTATGGGGAATCTTCAATCAGCCCAACAGGTTCGAATCGCAGAACAATTTGATATTATTGAACCAGATCAGTTGACTGATTCTGGTCAGACTATTGCGTACGTCAACGACTTACACGTCTTGTCGTATGGCAAGTTGGGCCAACTTAAGAAGATTAATCCAAAGTTGTATAACCAGATTGGAGGAATTTAGATATGGGAAAAGCAATTGTTATCACCTCCGGTAAGGGTGGTGTTGGGAAAACAACCACGAGTGCCAACATCGGAACGGCCTTAGCCTTAATGGGCAAACGGGTCTGCCTGATGGATTTGGATATTGGTCTCCGGAACCTGGACGTGGTCTTAGGCCTCGATAACCGCATTATTTATGATATTGTGGACGTTGCTGAGGGCCGCGCTAAGTTGCCGCAAGCGCTGGTCAAGGACAAGCGCTTCGATGACAAGCTGTACTTGTTGCCAGCTGCTCAGAACACGGACAAGACGGCCTTAGATCCCGAACAAGTCAAAGAAATTGTTGATGAATTAAAACCTGAATACGATTACGTTTTAATTGACTGTCCAGCCGGAATCGAGCAAGGGTTCATGAATGCCGTTGCGGGTGCTGACGCTGCCATTGTTGTGACGACGCCAGAAATTTCCGCCGTACGGGATGCCGACCGGGTCGTGGGTCTGTTAGAACAACATCCATTGACTGAAGCACCACGTTTATTGATCAACCGGATTCGCCGGAATATGATGCAGGACGGGTCGATGATGGATATTGATGAAATTACCCATCACCTTGGTATCGAGTTATTGGGGATCATCTTTGATGATGATGCGGTGATCACCACGTCTAACAAGGGTGAACCAATCGTGATGCAGACTGACAATCCAGCTTCTCAGGGTTATCGTAACGTGGCCCGTCGGTTGGAAGGTCAAACCGTGCCACTGATGAAGATCGAGGATCAGGAATCTACTGGTTTTTGGCACCGAGTCAGCAGTTGGTTTCACCGCGGCTAGAAATTAGGGGTTGACGGTGAGTCAAAAAACTCGTACTATATTGGCAATGAAATAAAAAACTTTGAACGGAAGAGTAGACTGACTAAGAGACGACAGAAAGCCCGGTAGATGGAAACGGGTGGTCTTAGTTGGTCGAACCACATCTGTGAGTTGACCGTCTGAAACAAGTAGGATGGTTCGGGGTAGCCCGTTATCGCTGGAGTTGCTTGCAACTCGCTGAGGTCGTTTTAGTGATAGAACGACAAACAGAGGTGGAACCACGATGTTATCGTCCTCTTAGGTCTTCGGACCTAAGGGGACTTTTTTAATCCCACTCTTCTTCAGCAGTGCTGGCAACTCGTTGAGTCGGCGTGGCGTGAGCTTCGTCGAGAACATGAGGTGGCACAGCGTACAAACGCCCTCTTGAGAAATTTTCTCAAGGGGCTTTTTTTGTGGCAAAAGGAGGAGAATTGTTATGCACTATGTTGAACAGATTTTACCATCACTGATTTCCGGGACCGGAATGACGTTGTCGATCTTCTTCTGGACGATTATTATCTCAATTCCGTTGGGAATTCTGGTAGGTCTAGGAATGACGACCAATTTTAAACCCCTAACTTGGTTGATCAACGTTTACGTTTGGTTAATGCGGGGAACGCCATTGTTACTGCAATTAATTTTTGTCTTTTACGGTCTTCCCATCGTTGGCATCGTCTTTCAGCGTTACGATGCAGCACTCTTCGCCTTCATCTTGAACTACACGGCGTACTTCGCTGAAATCTTTCGGGGTGGGTTACAAGCCATTCCGGTTGGTCAGTACGAAAGTGCCCGGGTTCTGCGATTAACGAACTGGCAAACGTTACGACGAATCGTTATTCCGCAAGTGGTTAAAATTGTGTTACCATCCATTGGGAATGAAGTTATCAACTTGGTTAAGGATTCATCTTTGGTTTACGTTATCGGGTTAGGTGATTTATTACGAGCCGGAAATGTAGCCATGGCGCGCGACGTAACGTTGCTGCCAATGCTGTTGGTTGGGGTCATCTACTTACTCCTGACGGCGGTTTGCACGTTGGTCCTGAAACGGTTAGAAAAGCACTATAGTTATTGGCGTTAAAGAAAGGATGGGTCAAACATGTTAGAACTTAAAGGAATTACGAAAAAATTCGGTGGTAAGACTATCCTTGATGACGTGAACTTAACTGTTGCAGATGGTCAGATTTTGACGATTGTTGGACCTTCTGGAGCCGGTAAGACGACCTTACTCCGGTGCATCAGTGGATTAGCCACGGTGGATGCCGGGACGTTTCTACTGGATGGCGAAGCCTTTGATCCAGCCACGAACCGGAACAACGACGCCGTCATTGGGGTTGTGTTCCAAGACTTCCAGTTATTTCCCAATTTAACGGTTTTACAGAACGTTACATTAGCGCCAACCATGGTCTTGAAAAAGTCTGCTGCTGAGGCAGAAAAAGAAGCCCGGCAGTTGCTTAAACAATTGAATTTGGAAGGGAAAGCCGACTTATTCCCATACGAATTGTCTGGGGGACAAAAGCAACGGGTCGCCATTGTCCGGGCCCTGGCCATGCATCCTAAGTTGTTATGTTACGACGAACCAACTTCTGCGTTGGACCCCGATCTGCGGCGGGAAGTTGAACAAATTATTTTAGATCTAAAACAAGAAGGCATGACCCAAATCGTGGTCACCCATGATATGCCATTCGCTGAATCAATTGCTGATCAGATGTTGCGGGTCGAACCCAAGAGCTAGGAGGGACCAATTGAATGAAATTTAAAGCAATTCGAATTTGGGCCCTGTTAGGACTCGTGGTTGGATTGGCTGGCGTCTTAGCTGGTTGTGCAACGGTTACGCAGCGGGCAGATACGGCGGACACCTGGTCGACCATCAAGAAGAATAAAAAAGTGGTAATTGGGTTGGACGATAGTTTTGTTCCCATGGGTTTCCGACAGAAGAGTGGGAAGCTGGTTGGATACGATATCGACTTAGCTCGCGCTGTTTTTAAGCTTTACGGGGTGAAAGCTGACTTTCAAAGTATCGACTGGAACATGAACGTCACTGAATTACACAACGGCACGATTGACTTGATTTGGAATGGGTTTTCCATTACCCCCCAACGGGAAAAACAAGTCGCCTTCTCAGACACCTATCTGAACAATGATCAGGTGTTGGTTACGCTGAAAAAGGATAACATTACGTCCTATGCCGGCATGCAGGGTAAGGTGTTGGGAGCGCAAACCGGTTCATCAGGAGCAAACGACATTGATACCTATCCAAAACTGTTGAAAGATCGCATCAAGAATCATGAGGCAGTGACTTACGACTCATTTACCAACGCGTTTATTGACCTGAACGTTGGCCGCATTAAGGGCTTATTGATCGACAGTACCTACGCGAACTACTACATCAAACACCAGGCACATCCCGAGGATTATCGGGTGACTGTTGGGTCCTTCCCTAAGGAAAAATTTGCCGTGGGAACGCGGAAGGGCGACGTGACGATGCGTCGGAAGATTAACGCTGGTTTGAAGCAGTTAGCCGCTAACGGCCAATTGAAAAAAATTAATGAAAAGTGGTTCGGCAGCAATGTTGATACACCACTTCTGAAAAAATAACGCACGGTGTCGTCTAGACACGTGACGTAATGAAGAGACCAGACGAAATATGTCGCGGTCTCTTTTTCTTGATAATGGAACGACCATTCTGGATGAATTTGGTCGGCTCGCTTGTATTTAGCTGGCAGTTCCCTTAGAATTGAACATCGATTAGTATTTTGTCAGAGGAGGCAATAACGCGTGCATTTTCGCATTCGAGATGGGGTAACCTTAGACATGTTACCCTCCAAACAATTTAAAACTATTGGGATTAAGGTGGACTTTGTTGCGCCCTTAAGTGTTGACGCCATCACGGCGCGGGCGTTACTAGCTCAGGTCTTAGAGACAAGTACGGCCGCTTACCCGACCCAAACCGCTTTAGCGCGGCAACTTTCCCGAATGTATGGTGCGGTCTTTGGGATTAGTGTCTTAAAGCTCGGGACCAAGCACGTGATTCGGTTGACCTGTTCAGTGGTTAACGAACAGTATCTCGATCAGTTTGCTGAAGAACAACCCTTATTTGAGCAAGCAATGGACCTGCTAAAGGCGGTTATCTTTGAGCCGCTCTTACCGGCTGGAAGTTTTGATGCACCAACTTTTACGCAACAACGGCAAAATCTGTTGGCAGCCATCAAGTCCTTGGATGATGATAAACAGTACTTGGCCAACCGCCGGGTACAAGAATTAGTCTTTACCGAGCCCGCCCAGGCCATGAGTGCTTTGGGGGATACTGAAAAATTAGGCCGGTTGACGGCGACTGATATTTTACAGACGTATCATGAAATGTTAGCCAATGATGCCGTTCACGTGGCAGTTGTAGGGGATGTGGATGCCGACCGCGTTCAGTCGTCCCTCGCTACTTGGCCACTGACGGATCGCACCGTGGTAGACGCTTCACCGTACTATCACTGGGATGCACGTCCGTCAGTGACGCAAGGGGATGACCAAGCAGACGTGGTTCAAGCCAAATTAAACTTGGCCTACCATCTTCCCATTTATCGTGATGATCCAGACTTCCTGGCTGCCGTTGTCTTTAACGCGGCCTTTGGGGGAACCCCCTTATCGTTGCTCTTTACTAACGTGAGAGAGAAGGCTAGTCTGGCCTACTACGCTAGCAGCAGTTACAACCCGTTCACGGGAATTATGGGTGTGCAATCAGGCATTCAGGCACAGAATCAGGAGCGGGTCGTCGCCATCATTGGTGAACAACTCGCCGATTTGCAGGCTGGAAAGCTCTCTGCTGAACTCTTGCATGAGGTTAAGGCCAGTTTGCTCAATGCCCGTTTAGCGGGATTGGATAGCCCACAACGACGATTGACCGGGCTGTTAAACACGCAGCTGACACATATGACGGAGCCACTTAAGAGTTGGCAAGCAAAGTTAGACGCAATTACGGTGGCGGACGTTCAGCGGGTCGCTCAAAAGGTCACGCTTCAAGCCACGTATTGTTTACACGGAGGTGACCAAGATGCTGAATAAACAAGCGTATACCCGTCTGGGGGAAGCCGTTTACCAGACGACATTAGCAAATGGGTTAAAAGTTATTTTGGTTCCTAAGCCAGACTTTCATAAGACGTTTGCGGTCATGACTACTGATTATGGGTCCATGGATAATGAGTTCGTACCCCGGGGCAGCACCCAATCGGTCCGATTCCCAGATGGAATTGCCCATTTTTTGGAACATAAATTATTCGAGAAAAAAGACCATGATGCGTTTGATTTGTTTGGTCAGTATGGGGCTAGTGCCAATGCCTTTACGAGTTTTACCCAGACAAGTTACTTGTTTGCGACAACCAGCAAGCTTCGTGAAAACCTGGATATTCTGCTCGACTTTGTGCAGGACCCATACTTTACGCCGGCAACGGTGAATAAAGAAAAGGGCATCATCGGTCAGGAAATTCAGATGTACGATGATGACCCAGGATGGCAGAGTTACTTTGGCATGATTGGACGGTTATATCCAAAGGAACCGCTGCACATTGACATTGCTGGCACGGTTGACTCAATTGATAAAATTACAGCTGATGATTTGTATGCCGCCTACAAGACGTTCTACCATCCTGGCAATATGAGTTTGGTCGTCGTGGGGCAGCTGGATCCCGAAGAAACGTTGTCGTGGATTACGGCTAATCAGGAGCAAAAGACGTTTGCACCGAATGAACCGATTCAACGGGTACCTTCACCACAGGCTGAACCGGCTGAAATTATTCCGACTACGACACGGCACCTGACCGTTACACGGCCTAAAATCAGCATCGGGATCCGTGGATTTGATCAGGTCCCAACTGGTCGGACGGGGTTAAAATACAGTGTTGCCGTGTCGTTAGCGATGGACCTGCTGTTTAACGATACCAGTGACCACTACTTGCGTCTGTATGATGCAAACGTCATTGATGATAGTTTCGGTTATGATTTCCAGGTTCAACGGGGGGCTCACTTTGCCCAACTTGCGGGCGATACGGACCAGCCAGAACAGTTTGTTAAGGAATTGACGGCGATTCTGAATGATGCGCCGGCACAGTTACAGGCTGCGCAGGACCAATTTGAACTCGTGAAGCGCGAAGCCATTGGTCGCATTGTTGGTGCCATTAACTCCGTCGAAGCCATTGCTAACCAGTATGACGGGCCGTTATTTGACGGGGCCACGATTTTTGACGAGCTGACCACGCTCGAAGGTCTGACGTTCACTGATATTTTACCAGCGGCTGAGGCATTCTTGGGACAGGGTCGCCAAACGGTTTATACGATTCTGCCCTAAATGGGGAAGTTAAGAAACCGTTAAATCCCGAAAACTGGGTGCTGTCGCTAAAAATGTGACGGTGCCTATGCTATACTGCATTGTAGAGAAATTTTGAACAGGTGGAGAATTTAAAATGAGTGATAACAGCAAAATAACATTGGGAAAAACGCTACGCGATGCACGAATCGCGAAGGGGTACACGCTGGATGATCTGCAACAGACGACGAAGATTCAAAAGCGTTATCTGATTGCCATCGAAGATCAAAACTTCGATGAATTACCTGGCGATTTTTACGTACGGGCATTTATCAAACAGTACGCCGACATGGTGGACTTGGATGGTGCCGAACTGTTGAAGCAATTTGACAGTACCCTGCCCAGCACCCAGACACAGGAGTACGTGGATAAGGTCAATGAGAACAACCCGGAGACCCGGTCACAACAACGTCAGGTCGATGAACGCTACGTTAAGCTACGCCGCACGGTTCCCATTGTGGGAATTGTCATCGTTGTCTTAGCAGTCTTGGTTGGTATCTGGATTGCCGCTTCTCGTAACAGCAGTTCTTCAACCAACAACAATGTTGATAGCAGTTCGGTCAGTGTTTCTGGTAGCAGTTCGAGCGCTAAGAGCAGTTCTAAGAAGAGCTCATCTAAGAAGTCTTCATCCAAGAAGACTTCAACGGCCAGTTTCAAGAAAATCAGTTCCACGACGTCTGGCTCAACTTGGGAAATGAAGAACGCTTCGTCGAAGCCTAAGCTTAGCTTGTCTGCCACTGGTAGTGCTTGGATGGCTGTTAAGGTTGGGGGGACAACTACTTGGCAAGGAACCTTGTCTAGTGCGACAACCCATTCCTTGACGCTACCAAGTGGGACTACCAGCGTGACGTTTAACTTCGGTAACGCACCGGCTACTTCTGTAAAAGTGGACGGCAAGAAGTTTGACTTCACGACGGCTACTAGCACCAGTGCCGCTTCTAGCTCAAGTACAACGACCACGTCTGATTCAACGACTGGGACGACTACAACTAGTAGCAGTACGACTTCTCAGGTACAAACCGTAACTTTAGAGTTCAAGTAGACTCAAGGCGGGTCGGTCCGTTGCGGCCGGCACGCCTTTTTACGTTGAGATATGTTTAAGGAGGAAAATTTCGTGAATCTACCAAATCGCTTAACCATTGTTCGTATCATCTTGATTCCAGTCTTTCTGTTGCTGCTGGTGTTGCCCTTAAATTGGGGGGAGGTCACCTGGTTAGGAACGGCTATTCCGGTTACCCAAGTTTTGGGGGCAATTGTCTTTGCCGTTGCGTCAATCACTGACTTTCTGGACGGGCAAATTGCCCGACGTCAACACTTGGTCACGAACTTTGGTAAGTTTGCGGACCCGTTAGCGGATAAAATGATCGTCATGACGGCATTCATTTTGCTAGTTGCCATGAAAGCTGTCCCAGCCTGGGGCGTAGCCATCATTGTTTGTCGGGAACTGGCTGTGACTGGACTACGGTTGATTGTGGTTGAAACGGGTGGCCAAGTTTTGGCTGCCGCTTGGCCAGGTAAAATCAAGACGACCACGCAAATGGTTGGCATCATTTTACTGCTGCTGAATAACATTGGTTTTGGTGCAATCAACGTTCCAATGGCGCTGATTTTCTTCTACATCTGCCTGTTCTTCACGATTTATTCCGGTATTGATTACTTTGTTCAAAACCGACAAGTATTTGCGGAATCTTCAGCTGAATAAAAAAATTTAAAAAAGTAAAAAAATAACGCCGATATTTACGGAGTTAATCTATGACATCTCAGGAGGGGTAGCATGCAAGCAGAAGTTATTGCGGTCGGAACGGAAATCTTGCTTGGACAAATCGTGGATACGAACTCAGCATTCATTGCCCGAGGATTAGCAGATGCTGGTATTGAGGTCTATTACCATTCTTTAGTGGGCGACAATGCAGACCGGCTGACGACAGTCGTCAACCAGGCCCGTTCCCGCAGTGATCTGGTCGTGATCAGTGGTGGTTTAGGACCAACCAAGGATGACCTGACGAAGCAAACG
Organism: Levilactobacillus yonginensis; assembly: GCF_003946265.1. Lineage (GTDB taxonomy): Bacteria > Bacillota > Bacilli > Lactobacillales > Lactobacillaceae > Levilactobacillus > Levilactobacillus yonginensis. The sequence goes on along the minus strand of NZ_RHNO01000004.1, from coordinate 67,079 downwards.
GTGGCTCATCTCTTGGGTGTGAAACTAATTGAAGACACTGCTGCGATGGAAAAAATCCAGCGACACTTCGAAATCACTGGGCGAGAAATGACACCTAATAACCGGCTACAGGCACTTTACCCAGCTGGGAGCCTACCACTCAAGAATGAGACGGGCATGGCTGTAGGGGCCTTCTATCGTGACCCAGACGCCGCTGATCTCATGTTGCTGCCAGGACCTCCGAGCGAAGCTGAACCGATGTTTGAACACCAAGCGTTACCACAGATTATTGCGGCTTATCATCGACATGAGTTTCTGGTGTCAAAGGTGCTTCGTTTCTTTGGCATTGGTGAAAGCAAATTGGTTACGGAGCTGAGTGATCTAATTGACCACCAAACGAATCCGACCATTGCGCCATATGCTAAGGTCAATGAAGTCACGCTACGCATCACTGCACGGGCAACGGAAAAAGCGGTGGGCGAACAACTCTTACGTGAGATGACGGCAACGATTATGGCGCGGGTCGGTGATTACTTCTACGGCTTTGGTGATGACAACAGTCTGGCACAAGTCGTGGTCAATGAACTGATTGACCGTAAACTGTCCATTACAGCGGCTGAGAGTCTCACTGCTGGTAAGTTCCAAAGTACGTTGGGGGATGTCCCTGGCGTTTCAGCCGTCTTTCCCGGTGGCTTTGTCACTTACGCCAATGATGCCAAGCGCGACCTGTTAGGGATTCCCCAAGCAGTGATTGACGCACAGGGTGTGGTTAGTGAAGCGACTGCTAAGGAAATGGCCGAACGTTCCCGAACAAAATTGGATACCGATTTTGCGCTCAGTTTTACTGGCGTTGCCGGCCCCGATTCGCTAGAGGATCAACCAGCGGGAACGGTTTGGCTGGGGTTAGCGCAACGAGGTAAGGCCCCCATGGCTAAGCTGGTCCATTTCACAGGGAACCGCGCTAAGATTCGGGACCGGTCTGTCTTGACTGGCCTCGATTGGGTACGTCGCGTTTTACGTGGCTCAAAATAAAGGGGAACTATTGTTCTATTTTTACTTGCATTTTGCGAACAAAACCCGTATAGTGATACTTGAATATTGATGCATTTGAGGAGGATTTGAATGGCTGACGAACGACAAGCAGCGCTGGATAAGGCGTTGAAGAAAATTGAAAAAGACTTTGGTAAGGGCTCCATCATGCGGCTAGGTGACAATGCGAACATGGAGGTTGAAACCGTGCCATCCGGCTCGTTAGCCCTTGATGTGGCTCTGGGTGTTGGGGGATACCCCCGCGGTCGAATCGTAGAAATCTACGGTCCAGAATCATCAGGTAAGACGACGGTTGCGCTTCACGCCGTTGCAGAAGTACAGAAGCAAGGTGGAACGGCAGCTTATATTGATGCCGAAAACGCTTTGGACCCTGCCTATGCAACTGCGTTAGGTGTTAATATCGATGATCTCTTGTTATCTCAACCAGATACTGGTGAACAAGGTCTGCAAATTGCAGATGCTTTGATTTCCAGTGGTGCGGTTGATATCTTGGTTGTCGATTCCGTTGCCGCTCTGGTTCCTCGAGCTGAAATTGAAGGCGAAATGGGTGACGCTCACGTTGGGCTACAAGCCCGCCTGATGTCACAAGCCTTGCGGAAATTGTCTGGGTCCATTAACAAGACGAAGACGATTGCTTTATTTATTAACCAAATTCGTGAAAAAGTTGGGGTTATGTTTGGTAACCCTGAAACGACCCCTGGTGGTCGGGCTTTGAAGTTCTACGCAACGGTTCGACTTGAAGTCCGTCGTGCAGAACAAATCAAGGACGGTACTGATGTTATTGGTAACCGGACGCGAATCAAAGTTGTTAAGAACAAGGTAGCTTCACCGTTCAAACGTGCCGAAGTAGATATTATGTATGGCCACGGGATTTCCCAAACTGGTGAATTGATCGATATGGCCGTCGAAAAGGATATCATCGACAAGAGTGGTTCTTGGTACTCTTATGGTGAAGACCGAATTGGTCAAGGCCGTGAAAATGCCAAGCAATACATGGCTGATCATCCGGACATGATGGCTGAAGTTAACAAGCGTGTGCGGGCTGCATATGGTGTTGGCGACACGGCTGATGATGCAAAGAACCCGGATAGCAAGGCTGCGACTGACGATAAGAGCAAAAACGCGAAGTCATCCAAGGATGGCAAGGGTAAACCTGAACAGATTGAGTTGACTCCAGGAAAGTCTGGTAAGTAACTCGTTAAAAGCCTTTCCATGCAGAGACGTGGGGAGACTTTTTTATTTGGTGAGAGAATTAGACGATGGCTTTTTGGACGGAATGGCGATGTCAGCAAACTTGGTGATGAGAATCGATGGAGTTTAGTTGACAGGGTTAGTGGCAACCATTAAAATTGAAGTTGCGTCAGTTATGAAATCAACATCTTGAAAAGTCTGATTTTTAAATTAGTCATTTTTGATGATGCGGAGGTGGAATCATGAGTGTTCCAAGCATAATCCTCGCAATCATCGCTATCGTTGTTGGTGTTGTGGCCGGGTATTATTTACGTAAATCCGTCCACGAACGGAAGTTAGATGCTGCTAAGTACACCGCAGAAGGTGTGTTAGTAGAAGCTAAGAAGCAAGCTGAGACTGCTACCAAAGAGGCCTTGTTAGAAGCCAAGGAGGACAGTCATAAGTACCGTGCAGAGGTCGAACAAGAGCTGAAAGAACGTCGTGCCGAAGTTCAGAAGCAAGAAGATCGCTTGATTCAACGGGAAGAAACGTTAGACCGGAAAGATAACTCTCTGGAAAAACGTGAAAACTCGTTAAATCGTCGGGACAAAAAGCTAAGTGCGGAAGAGCAAAATTTAGCGAAGAAACAGCAACAAGCAGACTCACTGATTGAGAAACGCCAAGCAGCGGTTGAAGAAGTCGCTGCGTTATCCCAGGACGATGCACGTGACCTGATTATTTCGGAGGCCAAGACGGCTCTGGCAGGGGAACGCGCAAAAATGATCAAGGAAAGTGAAGAAACAGCACGCAAGACGGCCCAGGCTAACGCCAAGGACTTGATTGTGTCTGCCATTCAACGGAGTGCCGCTGACATGGTCACCGAGACGACGATTACCGTGGTCACGTTGCCAAATGACGACATGAAGGGCCGAATCATCGGTCGTGAAGGGCGGAATATTCGGACGTTAGAGACGCTGACCGGGATCGACCTGATCATCGACGATACGCCAGAAGCTGTTGTATTGAGTGGCTTTGACCCATTACGGCGAGAAGTTGCCAAGATTGCTTTAGAGAAGTTGATTCAAGACGGGCGGATTCATCCGGCTCGGATTGAAGAAATGGTTGCGAAGGCCAAAAAAGAACTGGACGAACATGTCCGGGAACTTGGCGAGCAAGCAACGTTTGACCTGGGGATTCATTCTATGCATCCCGAATTGGTCAAGCTGGTTGGTCGCTTGAACTTCCGCATTTCTCATGGGCAAAATGCCTTGGCTCACTCAATTGAAGTTGCCAAGATCACTGGGGTGCTGGCTGCTGAATTAGGTGAGGATGTTGCGTTAGCAAAACGTGCAGGATTACTACATGATATTGGCCGTGCTGCCGAGCACGAAGACGATAGTTCTTATATCACAACGGGAACGGAACTCGCCAAGAAGTACCGCGAGAGTTCCGTTGTGGTCAACGCTATCGCTGCTCAGGCAGATCAAACGGCGCCGCAATCCGTGATTGCGGAACTGGTCGGGACCGCTGACATTATCTCAGCGACGCGGCCAGGCGCACGCTCAGATTCCTTGGAAAGTTACATTCATCGTTTGGACAAGTTGGAAACTGTTGCGAATGCCTTTGACGGTGTTGACCACAGCTTCGCCATCCAAGCGGGCCGAGAAGTTCGAGTGATTGTGCGGCCAGAAAAGATTTCCGATACGGATGCCGTTGTCTTGGCACGAGACATCAAGAAACAAATTGAGGGCGACTTGGATTATCCAGGTCACGTCAAGGTTTCCGTCATCCGGGAAGTCCGGTCAGTTGAATATGCGAAATAAGTCAGAGAAGCTAGGCCATTGTGGTCCTAGCTTTTTTACGTTGTTGACGCAGCTGAGCTGGCAAGTTGACAGTCATTGCTAACTAGGATGGCAATCGGGGCGTCAGTCGCTCGGTCCAGCGGATTTAACTCACGCAGAATCCAAGGAACCATGGTAAAATAGAGGTTATTTAATAATACTGGAAAAACCAGCTAGACCTTGTGAGGTCTAAGATAGGGGAACGAAGATGCGAATTCTGTTTGTCGGTGACGTTGTTGGGAACTTGGGTATGGATATGATTCACGAGTACCTCCCACAATTGAAACGCGATTTGAAGCCACAGGTCACCATAGTTAACGGGGAGAATTCGACCCCGGTTGGTCGCGGAATCAGCCAAAATATTTACAAGCAACTCTTGAAAGATGGTGCGGACGTTGTCACTATGGGGAACCATACCTGGGACAACGCCGAACTGTATGATTTTATCGGTGATGCCAACCGGTTGGTGCGGCCCTTGAACTTTCCTGGTGATACACCAGGACAAGGGTGGACTAAGGTAAAGGTCAACCAACAAGTACTGGCCGTAGTCAACATGCAGGGGCGAGTATTCATGAATCCCATGGATGATCCGTTTGCGATGATGAAGGACTTATTGCCTAAGCTCGATACGGACTTTGTCTTTGTAGATTTCCATGCGGAAACGACCAGTGAGAAGCGGGCCTTTGCGATGCGGTATGACGGCCAGCTGTCAGCAGTCGTCGGGACTCACACGCACGTCCAAACCAGCGACGCACAAGTATTGCCACACGGAACGGCCTTCTTGACCGAAACGGGGATGACTGGTCCCGCTAACAGTGTGCTGGGTATGCAGGCTGATAGCGTGATTGAACGCTTTGAAAACCAACGACCAACCCGGTACACGGTTCAGGAAAAGGGCCCGGGTCTACTCTCAGGCTGTGTGATTGATATTAATGACAAGACGGGGCACGCAACGCGGATTCATTCGATCTTGATTAGTCCGCAACACCCGTACCAGAGCTAAACGACAACGGAAGGATGAACCATTTTTCATGACGAAAGCGAACACGACTCCCATGATGGTGCAGTATCAAAAAATTAAAGATCAGTATCCTGATGCCTTTCTATTCTACCGGCTGGGGGATTTCTATGAAATGTTTAATGAGGATGCCGTCAAAGGCTCCCAACTCTTAGAATTAACGCTGACGACGCGGAGTCACAGTGCGAAGAATCCGATTCCCATGTGTGGGGTACCACATAAGGCTGTGCAGAGCTATATCGATATTCTCGTCGATCAAGGTTACAAGGTTGCTATCTGTGAGCAGATGGAAGACCCTAAGCTTGCTAAAGGCATGGTTAAACGGGAAGTTATCCAACTGGTGACACCTGGGACGCAGACCGATACTGGTGCGGCCGGTGCGAAGCGCAACAATTATTTGACTGCGCTGATCATGCCAGCTAAGGATGACTTTGGCTTAGCCTACACCGACCTGTCGACTGGTGAGCTGAAGGCGGCCGAGTTGAGCAGTGTGGATGCAGTGGTGAATGAATTGATGAGTTTGCAAACGAAGGAAGTCGTCGTGGATGATACGGTGACGACTGAGTTGCGGGATCGACTCAAGCAATTAGGAATCTTGATCTCTACGCAAACGGACGTCCAAACTAGTTCTGAGTTGAGTTACGTCGAGCAGGACCTTACCACGGACCGATTACGTGGCGTGGTGGGCGTCCTAGTGACCTACGTCACGGTCACTCAGAAACGTAGCCTGGCCCACCTACAACGAGCAGTGGCTTACCAACCGACTGCTTTTTTGAAGATGGATCATTCTTCTCAGACCAATCTGGAAATCACGCAAAACTTGCGGACCAAGAAGAAGTCGGGGACATTGTTGTGGCTGTTGGATGAAACCAAAACGGCGATGGGGGGACGACTCCTCAAGCAGTGGCTTGATCGTCCTTTGATCAATCGTCAACAGATTGAAGACCGACAGGCCAAGGTCGGCGCTCTGTTGGACCACTACTTTGAACGTAACAACCTGCAGGGCGAATTGGTCAAGGTCTATGACCTGGAACGGTTGGCTGGACGAGTGGCCTTTGGGAGTGTCAACGGTCGAGACTTGATTCAGCTGCAAACGTCGTTGGAACAGGTTCCACAGATTCAGCATACCATCGAGGAATTGGGCGAAAAGATTTTTGATCCGATGCTCAACAACCTGGACCCTGTGGCGGACGTAGCGGATATCATTCGAGAAACCATCGTGCCAGAACCACCATTGTCAGTAGCTGACGGTGGGGTCATTCGCGATGGGTTTAATGACCAACTGGACGAGTACCGCGATGCCATGCGTAACGGGAAGACTTGGCTAGCTGAGATGGAGGCCCACGAGCGTGAGGTCACTGGCATCAACAACCTGAAAATTGGGTATAACCACGTCTTTGGTTACTACATTGAGGTGACGAAGGTCAATCTCGATAAGTTACCAGCTGACCGTTACGAACGTAAACAAACCTTGGCGAATGCAGAGCGGTTTTCAACGCCAGAATTGAAGGAAAAAGAACAGCTCATTTTGGAGGCTCAGGAAAAGTCTAAGTCGCTAGAATACCAATTGTTTGTTGACCTGCGTGAAGAGGTTAAGAAGGCGATTACTCGTCTACAAAAGTTAGCAGCAACGATTGCCAGCTTGGATGTTCTGCAAAGCTTTGCGGTGGTCAGTGAGGACTATCACTTCGTTAAACCAACGCTGGTGGCGGGGCACACGCTGAAGATTACGCAGGGCCGCCATCCCGTGGTCGAAAAAGTGCTGGGTCGGCAGTCATACGTGCCCAACGATGTGACGATGGATCAGGATACTAATATTTTGCTGATCACCGGACCCAACATGTCTGGGAAGAGTACTTACATGCGGCAACTGGCACTGACTGTGATCATGGCGCAGATGGGGTGTTTTGTGCCCGCTGAGGCTGCTGAAATGCCCATCTTCGATCAAATTTTTACGCGAATTGGTGCGGCGGACGACCTGATCTCTGGTCAGAGTACGTTCATGGTTGAAATGCAGGAAGCCAATCACGCCTTGAGTCAGGCGACTGCCAACAGCTTGATTTTATTTGATGAAATTGGGCGGGGGACGGCCACCTATGATGGGATGGCGTTAGCACAAGCCATCATTGAGTTTGTGCATAATCGGGTGCATGCTAAGACGCTGTTCTCAACCCACTACCACGAGTTAACGGCGCTAGACCAGTCGCTCAAGCAGCTACGTAACGTTCACGTTGGCGCGGTTGAACGTGACGGCGACCTGGTCTTCTTACATCAAATGCAGCCAGGTCCGGCCGACAAGTCTTATGGGATTCACGTGGCGAAGCTGGCGGGGATGCCAGACAACTTGTTACAACGGGCAGAGGTTATTTTGCAGCATCTGGAAGAGGAAGCTGCTGAACAGCCTGCTGTCGCAGTTGAGACGACGAGTACAGCCGTTGTGACGCCTGAATCACAGGTGACTGTGCCGGTTGAGCCAGCACAGGATACGGCGCCAACGCCGGCTGCAACTACACCAGCACAACCTGAAAGTACCGCTTCTGATCAGGATCAACAGTTGTCCTTGTTCTCAGATGCACCAGAGTTGAGTCCGGCACAGAGTAAGGTGCTTGGCCAGCTATCTGAGTTGAATCTAATGGGGATGACGCCCATGGCGGTCATGAATCAGGTTTATCAATGGCAACAGAAGTTAAATAAAAAATAGTGTGAGTTGCATTTAACTGAATGTTTCAAAAACAAAGTATGATGAAATTATTTTAAGAAGGGAAGGGTCGTTATGGCCAAAATTCATGAGTTAGCGTCGGTTCTGGCCGACCAAATCGCAGCGGGTGAAGTGGTTGAACGGCCCGCCTCAGTGGTCAAAGAATTAGTGGAAAACGCGGTAGATGCTCACAGTCAGCAGATCGACATTACGGTTGAAGAGGCTGGCTTGAAGCGGATCACCGTCGTTGATGATGGGGACGGCATTGCGGATGAAGATACCGAGATGGCCTTCAAACGTCATGCCACCAGTAAGATCACGGAACGGCGCGATTTGTTTCGAATCAAGTCGCTGGGGTTCCGGGGTGAAGCGTTGCCAAGTATCGCGTCCGTGGCCGATGTGACGTTGTCCACGTCTACGGGTGGCGTTGGTACGCTGATTCATAACGTTGGTGGTATCATCCAGGAACACACCGCTGCGGCGGCTCGTAAAGGGACGACGGTTACAGTGAAAGATCTCTTCGGCAACGTCCCAGCACGCTTGAAGTATTTGAAGTCACCTGCGACCGAATTGGCCCGAATTACTGACATTGTTAATCGTCTAGCTCTGAGCTACCCCAACATTGCTTTTTCTCTGGTTCACAATGGCCGTGAGTTAACCCGGACGACGGGGCGGGGAGATCTCCAACAGGTGATTGCCGGTATTTACGGTGTTCAGAGTGCCCGTAAAATGGTTGACATTCAGGGTGAGAATCCAGACTTCAAGATTCACGGTTACGTGAGCCTGCCGGAACTGACCCGGGCTAGTCGGCAGTATATTTCCCTGTTACTCAACGGTCGGTTTATTCATAATTTTCAGCTGAGTAAGGCGTTGATTGCTGGGTATGGTTCCAAATTGATGGTCGGGCGTTATCCGCTGGCGGTGTTAGACATCACAATGGATCCACTGTTAGTTGACGTGAACGTTCACCCAACCAAGCAGGAGGTTCGCATCAGTGAGGAACCCGAACTGATGCAACTGATTCAGGACACAGTTTTCAAACGATTATCGCAAGAAAATTTGATTCCGGATGCCCTCAGCGAAGGCGCCCCCACCAAGCGGGAAGAACGCAATACAGATCAGTTGACTATGGCGTTGAACGACGTATCAGCTAAGTACGAAATGCCTACTCAGGCGAGCCTTCAAACACCTGAGCCTCAGGTTGCACAGCCCATCCAGCCGACGTCCTCGGCCGCCGATTCGGTGGCCCCCGCAGCTGGACCGCAACCGCTACAGACACCCGAAGAGGTGCCAGTGGCGCCCGTTGTGGTTCACGACCGGGCGGACTTTGCACAATCAGCAGTTAAACAATTCGATGAGAAGTATCAGACTGAAACGGTGGCCGCACCGCTAGGGAGGTCGCAGGCTCCCACTAAAGAAGCGACCGCGACGACGGTGGCAGCGACCAACCATATGACTGCGGAGCCACCCGTCCAGCGTTTTCCACAATTACGCTACTTGGGTCAAGTTCACGGGACGTATTTGCTGGCAGAAGCGGATGACGGTCTCTACCTGGTGGATCAACATGCCGCGCAAGAACGCGTCAACTATGAGTTTTACCGTCAAGCAATTGGCGAGGTCAGCGATGACGAGCAGAAATTGTTGGTTCCCATTGTCTTAGACTACCCAACCACGGATGTGTTGGAACTTACCAACCATCTGGAAACGTTGGGCAGTGTGGGGGTTCACCTGGAATCATTTGGCCCCAACAGTTTTATCGTTCATGAACATCCCACCTGGTTCAAGGCCGGTCAGGAAACGGATACGGTTAAGGAAATGGTGGATTGGGTGTTGAAGGATGGCAAGATCTCCGTGGCGGCTTTCCGGGAAAAAGCGGCCATCATGATGAGCTGTAAGCGAGCCATCAAGGCTAACCATCACTTGGATGACCAGCAGGCTCGAGCGTTGTTGAAGAAGTTGGCAACGGCTGAAAACCCGTTCAATTGTCCTCATGGGCGTCCAGTCCTGGTTCACTTCACTGACCAAGACTTGGAAAAGCTCTTCAAACGGATTCAGGATCCGCATCACAGTGGTGACGACTGGGAAGAATAGATTTTTTGCCAGTTTCGTTGGCCAATGTGGTACAATTTGTAGAGCAAACATATGTTTTCTTAAAGGAGATTAGACGGACCATGTATGAATACCTCCACGGGACCATTACGGCCGTTTATCCAGACCACGTTGTTGTTGATGTTAACGGCGTGGGGTACCTGGTAAATACGGCCAATCCCTACCGCTACCAAGTGGGCAGTGAAGCCACCACGATTTACGTGTATCAAGCCGTTAGTGACAGTGCCCAAACGTTGTACGGTTTTGCAGATTTTGCAGAAAAGCAACTCTTTTTGAAGCTGATCAACGTGAACGGTATTGGCCCCAAGAGTGCCTTGGCTATTTTGGCAAATCCGGATCACCAGGGATTGATGTTGGCCATTAAGACCAACGATACTGGTTTCCTCACGAAGTTTCCCGGAGTTGGTAAAAAAACGGCCGGTCAGATTGTGCTGGATCTGCAAAACAAGCTGGATGATCTGGCACCAGCTGATGATGGCACGTTGTTCACACCAGAAGTGGCGACAACGGATGGTGAGAATCCTCAGCTGGCCGACGCCATTGCTGCGTTGACCGCACTGGGTTATCGGGCCACCGCAGTTAACAAAATCAAACCCAAGCTCATGAAATTTGCTGGCGAGTCCACGAACGATTATTTGAGCGAAGGTTTACGGTTATTAACCAAGTAATGAGGGAAAGGAGGGGCAGTTATGACGGATGACGAACGAATCGTTTCGCCGGAACCTGAAGATCAAAATGAAGATTCCATTGAAAAGTCTTTGCGACCACAGACGTTGGCGCAGTATATTGGGCAGGCACCCATCAAGCATGAGCTGTCGGTGTATATTCAGGCGGCTAAACAGCGTGAGGAATCGCTCGACCACGTGCTGCTATACGGACCACCTGGCCTAGGGAAAACGACCTTAGCCATGGTGATTGCCAATGAGATGGGTGTGCAGATTCGGACGACCAGTGGTCCGGCCATTGAGAAGCCGGGTGACTTGGTAGCACTTTTAAATGAGTTACAACCAGGCGACATTCTCTTCATAGACGAAATTCACCGGTTACCGAAAATCGTTGAGGAAATGTTGTATTCTGCAATGGAAGACTTTTTCATCGACATCGTGGTTGGCCAGGGACCAACGGCGCATCCCGTTCATTTTCCCCTCCCACCGTTTACTTTGATTGGGGCCACCACGCGGGCCGGACTACTGTCCTCGCCATTGCGGGACCGTTTCGGTATTGTCGAACACATGGCATATTACGAGACGGCTGACTTGCAAGAAATTGTGACGCGTTCAGCGGACATTTTTAACACGACGATTGCGACTGAGGGGGCCCATGAAGTGGCGCTCCGTTCGCGGGGGACACCGCGGATCGCCAACCGCTTGTTGAAACGAATTCGTGATTTTGCAGAGGTTTCGCCGGACCATTCGACAATTGATCTGGCTATTGTCGATCACGCGTTAAAGCTGTTACGCGTGGATTCAGCGGGCTTGGATTCCACAGACATCAAATTACTGGAAACGATGATCGATTACTATAACGGGGGTCCGGTAGGCCTGAACACCCTGGCGGCTAACGTCGGGGAAGAGACCGAAACGGTTGCGGCGATGTATGAACCTTACCTGTTACAGCGCGGATACCTGAAGCGAACCGCTCGTGGGCGGGTCGTGACCGCCGCTGGCTACGCCCACCTAGGACGGGAGCTCCCGCCAACAGCCAACTCGTAAACGACTCGATGCACCAGTATTTGTGGCGTCAGGCAGGATGGTTGTTGAATTTGGGCACTAAAACGAACTCGTTAAGAATTTCTAGAAATAATTGGACGGATTCCCGGTATTCTGGTAAAGTTGTCCAATAGATAGATTATAAAGGGGTGAACGAACGTGTTAGATAGTTTTAACGTTGCCGCAGCAACTGGTGGTTACTCAACGCTGATCATTTTGGTGGTCTTCTTAGGCTTGATGTACTTCTTAATGTTACGGCCACAACAAAAGCAACAAAAGAAGCACAAGGACATGATGAGCGAGCTTAAAAAAGGCGACCACGTCATCACGATTGGCCGGTTACACGGTGTGATTGATGAAATCAACGATGCCGACAAAACGGCTACCTTGGATTGCGACGGAATCTACTTGGTCTTTGACCTCCGGGCCATTGCACAAGTAACTTCTCAAGCACCACAAGCAGTAACTGCCCCAGCTGCTGAAGAAGCAACTAGCGAAGCTGCTACTGAAGACAAGCCAGCTGAAAACGATACTGACGATGCTGCCAGTGACGAAGCTGCTGAAAAAACTGACGACGAATCAGCTAAATAGTGTCAAAAGTTCGGTCTCTCGGAGGCCGTTTTTTTTTGCTGATTTTTAGAGATAAACAGTCCGTAATGTTTTTGGATGGGCTTTAACAAACGAATCAGTAATTGGATAAAAGTTTATGCTAGAGGAGAAATTGTTAACTGATAAAGGGGATGCTGACAAGTCGCGAGGTAGTCTCATCCTTGTCAACGATGTAAGCGGAGGTGGTCAGGGCGGGGGCCGGCAGTGAAAATGGCGTTAGCTAACGGTTCTGGTTAGCTTAGGCCATGGGCGTATTTAAAGACACGGGGGCTTCGTGGCTTTAAATCGAGCGAGAAGCCCGCTCTTGGGCTGAAGCGTCCCCACAGCAGGCGCCCGCCCTGACCATCGGAGCGGATGTTATTACCAACACCTATTGACTATTTAATCAAAACCGTTGAAGGCAAACGGACGTTTGGGTACAATGGGAATAGGAATTTGCTAAGCTGGGAGGTGACAGCGGTGGTACCCGCAAAGTACACGCAACGAAAGATTATTCACGTTGATATGGATGCGTTCTACGCGTCGATTGAGGAGCGGGACCACCCGGAATTTAAGGGCCATCCCTTGATCATTGCCCGAGACCCCCGTCGCACGGGTGGGCGTGGGGTTGTGACCACCGCTAATTACGTTGCGCGGCAGGCCGGGGTGCATTCTGCCATGAACGCCAATGAGGCGTTAAAGCTCTCACCCAGTGCCACCTTTAAGGACCCCGATTTCCCCCATTACCGAGAAATTTCGGATCAAATCCACGCTATTTTTCATGAATATACGGACAAGATTGAAACTGTGGCGTTTGACGAAGCCTACCTTGACGTGACGGAGAATAAGCACCACATTCATTCGGCGGTTCAGGTCGCCCACGCGATTCAGGTAGAGATTTTTGAAAAGACCCATCTGACGTGTTCAACGGGTATCTCGTACAGTAAGTTCCTGGCTAAGGAAGCCTCCGACTTTCGGAAACCGGTCGGGGTAAGTGTGATTTTGCCGGAGGACGCTCACGACTTTCTCATGGCACTGCCAATAGAGCGGTACCGGGGAGTCGGCAAGAAGACGGTGCCCAAGATGCACGAGCTGGGAATCATGAACGGAGCGGACCTTTTTCAACGGTCACAGTTGGAGTTGATTCACGACTTTGGCAAATTTGGCTATGTGTTGTACCAACGGGTTCGCGGAATCGACGAGCGGCCGGTTGAATATTTACGAGAACGTAAATCGATTGGCAAAGAACGGACGTACGGTCCTCCGCTGACCTCAGTGGGGGAAGTGGAGAATCAGCTACAACGGTTAGCAGAAATGGTTGCCACGACGGTCAAACAAAAGCAGCGTCACGGTAAAACCCTGGTACTGAAGTTCCGGGATAGTGAATTTAATACCATCACTAAGCGGATTACCCAGGATGATTTCATCGACAACGACGCCCAGGTGTATTACGATTTGGCGTTGGACTTGTACCACAGTGTGGCTAAGGATGAGGAACCCGTCCGATTGCTGGGAATTACAATCACCGGCTTGGCAGCACAGACGTTTGAAAATTTAAAATTACCGTTATTTGGCCCGAATCGTGAGAAATAGCAGACTTTCTTTGATATTACCCCGTAAAACTTGTATACTGAAACGCGGTATCGACGCGTCTTGGTCGAAAAAACGGATAGAAAACGGGTGAACTATATTGGCCATTGAAACTGCCATTTTAGAAGAAATTAAAAAGTATGAAACGATTATTATTCACCGTCATCAACGCCCAGATCCTGATTGTATCGGGGCTCAATTGGCTTTACGGGACATTTTAAAAGCCAGTTTTCCTGATAAGAAAATCTTGGCCGTTGGGAAACATTATCCTGGCTTTGACTGGATGGGTCAGGCCGACCAGGACGTTGCCGATGAGGCCTTTCAGGATGCTTTAGTCATCGTGGTCGACACGGCTAACCAGCCGCGGGTCGATGACGAACGGTGGCAGTCGGGGAAGGCGGTCATTAAAATTGACCACCATCCTAACGACGACGCCTTTGGTGACCTTCAGTGGGTATTGGATCAAGCGTCCAGTACGTCTGAAATTATTTATGACTGGTACGATGTGAACTCAGCTGAACTGACCATGCCTGACGATGCGGCTCGACTACTGTATGCCGGCATCATTGGTGACACCGGTCGGTTCATGTACCCAGCTACCTCTGCCAACACTTTTGCGGTAGCTAGCAAGCTTCTGACCTACAACTTTTCCATGACCGCCGTCAACCAGGCGGAAGATGAAATTTCGCCGGCCATGGCCAAGTTGTCCGCTTACGTTTACCAGAACCTCGAAATTCTGCCTAGTGGGGCAGCGTACCTAAAGCTGACCGATGAAATCGTTGAGTCCTTTGGTTTAGCCGCCAAGGATTCAACGTCTGCCGTGGTGCCATTACCAGGTAAGATTACGTCGGTCGTTGCCTGGGCAATTTTCGTTGAATCTAAGGACCAGACGTTCCGCATTCGGTTGCGATCGAAGGGACCTTCCATCAACGAATTAGCGAAGAACCACGGTGGGGGCGGTCATGCCCTGGCCAGTGGTGCCACTGCCCACGATCAAGCAGAGATTGACCAAGTTATCCACGAACTCGATGAGTTAGTGGCTAACGATAAAGGAGAAAATGAATGAGCAAGGATTTTAAAGAATTTAACCTGCAGCCGTATTTAATGACGGCCCTGCACAAGATTGGCTTCGTGAAGCCCACAGCGGTTCAGGAAAAATTAATTCCCATCATCGCTTCGGGTAAGGACGTTGTCGGCCAATCACAGACCGGGAGTGGGAAGACGCATACTTTCCTGTTACCGATTTTTAATCAATTAACTGAAGAGAACCAGGTTCAGGCAGTGATCACGACCCCTAGCCGGGAACTCGCTTACCAAATTCACACAGCGGCAGAACAACTAGCAGCTGAGGCACCTTTTGAAATTCGGATTGGTAATTACGTTGGGGGGACTGATAAGAAGCGGCAGATTGAAAAGCTGCATCATTATCAACCCCAATTGATTATTGGGACGCCTGGTCGGGTCAAGGATTTAATTGACTCACAAGCACTGGATGTGCATACCACACGGCAGTTTGTCGTCGATGAAGCTGACATGACTTTGGACTTAGGTTTCTTAGACCAAGTTGATAAGATTGCTGGCCGGATGCCTAAGAACCTGCAAATGATGGTCTTTTCAGCGACGATTCCCCAACGGTTGAACCCATTCTTACGTAAGTACATGAACCATCCAGTTGTTGAAGAGATTCCAACTGATACCATTATTTCAGACACCATCGACAATTGGTTGATTTCAACCAAAGGTCAGAACAGAAACCAACTGATCTATTCCCTGATTACGATGGGAGAACCTTACCTGGTCTTAATCTTTGCGAATACCAAGACGCGAGTTGAACAAATTCACGACTTCTTGAAGAATCAAGGCCTCAAGGTTGCCATGATTCACGGGGGCATCAAGCCTCGTGAACGGAAGCGGGTCATGCGTGAAGTTAAGAACTTGCAGTATCAGTTTGTGGTGGCAACCGACTTGGCTGCCCGGGGAATTGATATTGAAGGGGTTTCTCACGTGATCAACGATGATATCCCTGAAGATTTGGACTTCTTTATTCACCGGGTCGGTCGGACGGGCCGTCAGGGGATGCCAGGAACGGCCATCACCCTGTACTCACCAGATGAGGAAGTTAAGATCAGCCAGATTGAAGCGTTGGGGATCAAGTTCCAACCTAAGCGCATCAGCAATGGTGAAATCGTTGATTCCTATGACCGGAACCGCCGGACTAAGCGGGCTAAGAGTACCGCTAAGTTGGATCCAACCCTGATTGGGATGGTCAAGAAGAAGAAAAAGAAGATCAAGCCTGGCTATAAGCACCAAATCAAGCAGATCATTCACGCCAAGAAGGACCAAGAGAAGCGGATTGCGGCACGTCAGAGTGCGCGTAATGAGCGGAAACGGCGGAAGCGCGAATCAGACCGTTACCAATAATCTGAGATTCGTCGGTGAGCCGGCACTTCAGAATTGACAAGGTCAGCTCAGCCACCTATAATTTTGAATGGACAATTAAATATATCTCGAGGACATACCCCCGGTTACGGATTTTCAGAAACGTTTTGGATGCTGTGAAAAACGAGTCGGTAACGGGGTGGCGCTCCCTCAGTAACATCGCGACTCAGCGTTATGAGTTCAAGAGGTAAACGATTAAAACATCGTTGCAAGTAAAGTGGTACCGCGCTTCGGCGTCTTTACGGGCAACGGTGTTTTTGACATTTTTTGGAGGTTTTTAAGAGATGAAAGAGTTATCAAGTAGCGAAATTCGCCAGATGTACCTCGACTTCTTTAAGTCGAAGGGGCACGCAGTGGAACCAAGTTCGTCACTGGTTCCCCAAGATGATCCCTCATTATTGTGGATCAACTCCGGGGTGGCCACGATGAAGAAGTATTTCTCCGGCCAGGTTGTGCCAGAGAATCCCCGGATGACGAGTTCTCAAAAGAGTATCCGGACCAACGATATTGAAAACGTTGGGAAGACGGCGCGCCACCACACGCTGTTCGAAATGCTTGGGAATTTTTCTGTGGGTGACTACTTCAAGAAAGAAGCCATTGGATTTGCTTGGGAACTGTTGACGTCACCAGACTGGTTTGGCTGGGACGCTGATAAACTGTATATGACGGTTTACCCTAAGGATACGGACGCCAAGGATGCTTGGGAAGCGGTGGGCGTTGCTCCTGACCACATTATTGCCGTTGAAGATAACTTTTGGGATATTGGTGAAGGTCCTTCGGGCCCTGACTCCGAAGTCTTCTACGACCGGGGCGAAGCCTTTAATAACTTGGCTGCCGACGATCCAGAGAATTACCCTGGTGGCGAAAATGAACGCTACTTGGAAGTTTGGAACATCGTGTTCTCCCAGTTTAACCATGAACCGGATGGTAGCTACAAGCCCTTACCTCGTAAAAACATTGATACGGGGATGGGCTTAGAACGGGTCGTTTCCATTTTCCAAAATGCTCGGACGAACTTTGAAACCGACTTGTTCCTGCCAATTATTCATAAAACGGCTGAATTAAGTGACGGCAAGAAGTATGGTGACAATCACGAAGACGACGTGGCCTTCAAGGTGATTGCTGACCATGCCCGGGCTATTACGTTTGCCATTGGTGACGGGGCCTTGCCTAGCAATGAAGGTCGGGGTTACGTTATCCGGCGGCTGATTCGGCGGGCAATCGTTAACGGCCAGAAGCTGGGAATCAGTGGGGCTTTCTTGGATCAACTTGTCCCAGTGGTTGGCGAAATCATGCAGTCCTACTACCCAGATGTCTTGAAGCAGGCGGACTATATCGCTAAGATCGTTCGTTCTGAAGAAGACCGGTTTGGCGAAACGTTAAACGATGGGCTGAACCTGTTGAATAGTGTGATTGCTGATTTGAAAGAACAGGGCGGTACGCAGATTGACGGTGCCGACGCTTTCAAGTTGTATGATACCTACGGTTTCCCCGTTGAATTGACTGAAGAATACGCGGATGACCAGGGCATTACGGTCGACCAAGATGGCTTTAAGGCTGAAATGCAAAAGCAAAAGGACCGTGCTCGTAACGCGCGGGGCAAGCAAACAGCGATGGGGTTGCAACATGACCTGTTGATCAACGTTAAGACGCCTAGTGAGTACGTCGGGTACACGGACCTCGAGACGACCAGTACGTTGACCGAGTTAGTGGTTGATGATCAATTGGCCGATGAAGCGCCAGCTGGTGCGACTGTTGAAGCAATGTTTGACACCACGCCGTTTTACGCAGAAATGGGTGGTCAAGTTGCTGACAAAGGGGATATCTTGGCCAGTGACGGTACTGTCGTTGCCCACGTGACTGACGTGCAACACGCGCCTAACGGTCAAAATCTTCACACGTTGCGCCTCGTTGCGCCAATGAAGAAGGGCACGCGTTATGAACTGAAGGTTGACCGGAAGTTCCATAGCAAAGTTGAAAAGAACCATACGGCAACCCACTTATTGGACAAGGCTTTACGTGAAGTGTTCGGTGAACATACGCAACAAGCTGGGTCACTGGTTGAAGGCGACTACTTGCGGTTTGACTTTACTCACTTTGGTGCGGTTGATCCTGCTGACTTAGCCAAGGCTGAAGCCATCGTTAACGAAAAGATCTTTGCCGAAATGCCCGTTAAGACGGTTGTGACCGACATTGAATCCGCCAAGAAGATGGGTGCCATTGCGCTGTTTAGTGAAAAGTACGGAAAGACCGTTCGGGTCGTCAGTGCTGGTGATTTTGTAACTGAATTTTGTGGGGGGAACCACGTTAAGAATACCAATGAAATTGGCTTGTTCAAGATTACCTCAGAATCCGGGGTTGGTGCCGGTGTCCGGCGGATTGAAGCTGTGACTTCAGCTGCCGCTTACAAGTACTTGCACGATCATGATGACATTTTACATGCCGTAGGGAACGCTCTAAAGGTCACTCAGGTTACTGAAGTGACTCAGAAGGTTAGCGCCCTACAAGCACAAGTGAAGAGCTTAGAACAGCAACAAGCAGCCTTAGAAGGCAAGTTGGCTAGTCAAGAGGCCAGTGCCGTGTTCGATAAGATTACGACTGCTGGGAATTACCAACTGATCAGTGGGACCGTACAAGTGTCCAAGATGGACCAATTGCGGGCGTTAGCAGACACTTGGCGTGACCAAGCCCTGTCCGATGTGTTAGTATTGGGAGCCGAGGTAAACGGGAAGGCTAACCTGATTGTTGCAGTGTCTGCGGACAAACAAAAACAGGTCAAGGCCGGTGATCTAATCAAAGCCATTGCCCCTAAGATCAACGGTGGTGGTGGTGGTCGTCCTAACCTGGCGCAAGCCGGTGGGAAGAATCCCGCTGGGTTGCCAGATGCTATGACAGCCGCAGTTGATTGGCTGAGCGAACAAGACTAGACTTGAGCAGACGATGGTCATTGGATCGCGGTTTGCTGAATGAGATTGTTAAACGCCAGAGCCTGGGAAAATTTCTCCCGGGCTCTTGCTACCGGCAGTATTACGAATAGGTTACATTGAGAATCGTTCATTGTAGTTTTGTCGGCAATCGAGTAAAATTGAGGCTAAGTGAGAAGTGCGGGGGTGTTTATAGTGAGTTCATTAGACAAAACGATGTATTTTGACTTTGGGGCTAACCAGCCAAAGGATGTTCACGATACGCTGGTAACGGTCTATCAGGCACTAGAGGAAAAGGGTTATAACCCAATTAATCAGATTGTCGGCTACCTACTATCGGGCGATCCTGCATATATTCCACGTATTAATGATGCGCGGAACTTGATCCGTAAGCACGAACGCGATGAAATCATCGAGGAACTGGTGCGGGTTTACTTGAATCAGAATGGACCGGTGAAGCCTAAATGAAGTTAATGGGATTGGATGTTGGTTCCCGTACCGTGGGAATTGCCATCAGTGATGCGCTAGGTTGGACAGCACAGGGTGTTGAAATCATCCGGATCAACGAAGAGGAAGAAGTTTTCGGGATCGACCGTGTGGCCGAATTGGTTAAAGCTCACGAAGTTCAAGGCTTCGTGGTAGGTCTTCCTAAGAACATGAATAATTCGTTAGGTCCACGGGCCGCTGCTTCCAAGCGGTACGGTGAGATGTTGACCGAACGTTTCCATATGCCCGTTGACTTTGAGGACGAGCGGTTGACAACGGTTGAGGCGGAGCGTATGTTAGTTGAACAGGCGGATACGTCTCGCCGCAAGCGTAAAAAAGTTATTGATAAATTAGCAGCCGGGTTGATCTTGCAGAACTATTTAGATCGGCGAGGAAAATTAACCCGAGAAAAGTGAGGTTTCCCATGAACGAAGACCAAGAACAAATCACATTAGTTGATGAAAACGGTAATGAAGAATTATACGATGTTTTATTTACCTTTGAATCTGATGATTTTGGTAAGTCATACATTTTGATTTACCCATCCGGCAAGAGCGAAGACGAAGAAGTAGATATCCAAGCCTACGCTTTACCAGCCGATGATGACCCAGCTAACCCATCCGGTGGTGACTTGCAATTAATCGAGTCCGATGAAGAATGGGACATGGTTGAATCAGTTCTGAACACCTTCTTGGCAGACGGAACGATTGACCCTAACGCTGGCAAGAAAGACTAGTCAGTGATGAGGAAAGGACGGAGTATTCCGTCCTTTTTTGTTTGGCGTGAGTTTACGGAATATTAAGACGTCAAAACGTGCGTCCAGCCCCCTATTAATGGTAAAATAGGGCATTGTGCAAAACAGGGGGAAATTAAAATGACCGAAGAAACACACCGCTTCAAAGCTGTCATTGCGGGCAAGAGTTACACGATTGTGGGCCAAGCAACTGACGAGCATATGCGGGCAGTAACGGAATTGCTCAATGATCAATACAAACAGCTAAAAGAGTTGTCACCCAAAATCAGTAAGGAAGACGCTGCGATTCTGATGGCATTTAATGCTATTTCTGATCAGTTGAAAATGGCGGCGGCCAGTGACCAATCAGCTCCCAAAAAGGATAACGCGGAAACGGGGGACTAGTTTGGTACTCAGTTTAATTATTTTAGCAGTTCTCTACTTTGGTTTTCGCCGGGGCTATCGGCGGGGACTAGTGCTCCAAATACTGAACACCATTGGTTACATTATCGTGTGGCTAGCAGCCCGGTTTGGGGCCAAGCCATTGGCGGCAGGAATTGGCCAATTTGTGGGAAATCTGTCGCTTAACAGTTCGGTGAGTGCGGTGACGGCCAGCCAGAGTAGTTCTTTTTTCCTAAATGGGATTGCCTTTTCTGCTATTCTAACGGTGGGTTTCTTTATCACCCATCGCGTTGCCTACACGTTGAACAAGGTGACGTGGCTACCAGTTATTCATCAAGTAAACTCGTTAGCGGGCGGTCTAATTAATTTAGTCATCCGCTACGTCGTGATTTTTTTAATTCTAAATTTAATTATCCTGTTACCAAGTACGGGATTACAAAAAAGTTATCAAGCCTCGCCAGTGGCCCAGTTTATCGTGAAGCAAACGCCGGTTTTATCAAAACAGGTGTATAGCTGGTGGTTAACTGAGCAGGCGGCTTAACAACAATCGGTAGAGAGGAGAGCCCGATGAATCAAAAAACATTAAAAATTATGGAATACGATCGTATCAAACAAGCGTTACGGGGCTACCTAGTCTCCGCTGCGGGTCAGCATGAACTGGCACAATTAGCGCCAACGGCCGATGCCAAGCAGCTACAGATTTGGTTAGACGAAACGCGTGATGGTGCGGATATTTACCGACTAGAGAGTGGCATTCCACTCCCTAAACTCGATGATATTCGGCCGCACCTTCATCGCTTAGAGATGGAAGCGGCATTAAACGGTCTAGAATTGGCACAAATTAGCCGGGTGCTTTGGACGACAGGATCCGTGGTGAAGTTTTTCCACGACTTAGCTGAAAAGGAAGTTGATTTACGCCGGCTCAATCGTGTCGTCAAAGAGTTAGTGACCCTGCCAGATGTGACGCGCCGGTTGCGGACATCCCTGGAAGATGACGGTCACGTTACCGATGAGGCGTCACCGGCCCTGCGGCAGATTCGGCAGCACATTACGTCGACGGAAGCTGAGATTCGACGGACGATGGATCAATACACACGCGGCAAAGATGCCAAGTATTTGAGTGAAACCATTGTGACGATTCGAGATGATCGGTACGTCATTCCCGTGCGTTCTGAATACAAGCAGCGGTTCGGAGGCATCGTCCATGACCAAAGTGCCAGTGGACAAACGTTGTTTATAGAACCGCAGGCAGTGGTTGGGTTAAACAACCGATTACGGCAGAATCAGATTGATGAGCGACACGAAGAGCAACGGATTTTAGCCGAATTGACGGCATTATTAGACCCTTACCAGGAAGAAATCCTCCGCAACGCTGAGTTGTTAGGTCACTTTGACTTCATTAACGCTAAGGCCAAGTATGCGCATCAGTTAAAGGCCACGGAACCTAAGTTGTCAGTGGAAAATCAAGTGAGTCTGCGTCAGGCGCGTCACCCGTTGATCGACCAGAAGAAGGTCGTAGCTAACGATATTGCGATTGGAAAAGACTACAAGGCAATCATTGTGACTGGACCCAACACTGGTGGGAAGACTATTACCTTGAAAACGCTGGCTTTAGTGCAGCTAATGGGGCAATCTGGTCTCTTCATTCCGGCTAACGAGAACAGTGTTATCGGTGTGTTCAATGATATCTTTGCGGATATTGGGGATGAACAATCCATTGAACAGAGTCTGAGTACGTTCTCGGGGCACATGGAAAACATCGTCGCTATTCTTCAACAAGCCGACGACCACAGTCTCATCGTGGTCGATGAACTGGGTGCCGGAACCGATCCACAAGAAGGGGCGGCCTTGGCCATCGCTATCTTGGATGAAATCGGGACGTTGGGTAGCTACGTGATGGCGTCGACCCACTATCCAGAATTGAAGGCGTATGGATATAACCGACCAGATACCATCAACGCCAGCATGGAATTTAACGGCGAAACGCTACGGCCGACCTATCACCTGTTGATTGGGATTCCTGGGCGCAGTAACGCGTTAGACATTGCGGCGCGACTGGGGATGCCTTCACAGGTGATCGATGCAGCCCGCGGGCTGACGGATCAGGATAGTCAAGATTTAAACGCCATGATCTCAGATTTGACGGAACAGAAACGGCGGGTTGACGCAGATGCTGAGAATCTTCAGACCCAACTGACTGAAGCAGAAGAGTTACACGATGACTTGCGGAAGCAGTTTGACGCCTATCAACATCAAAAGGATCAGTTGATGACGGATGCTAAGCGTGATGCCAACCGACTGGTTGATGAGTCCCGTAAGCGGGCCAACCAAATCATCTCAGACCTCCGTAAGAAGCAGTTAGCTGCCGGTAAGAGTGTTGTTAAGGAAGATGAGTTAATTGCGGCTCAGGGAGCCTTAAACGCCCTCCAGCAGGACACTAAGCTCAAGAAGAATAAGGTCTTGCGTCGGGAAAAGGCCAAGCTGGACTTCCACAAGGGCGACAGTGTTCTGGTTAAGTCGTACGGTCAAATTGGGGTGCTGATGGAGCAGCTTGATGAGGGCCACTGGGAAGTACAATTGGGTATCTTGAAGATGAAGATTGCCAACAATGACTTGGAAAAGGCCAAGGATCCAGCTAAGTCGGCCAAGCAACCACGAGCAAGTATCAAACGGAGTGGGTCTAGCGGTATGTCGCCAACCCTTGACCTGCGTGGTCACCGTTACGAGGAAGCCATGGCTGAAGTCGACCGGTACATTGATTCCGCCTTGCTGGCTGGGTACCCATCTGTGACAATTATTCACGGTAAGGGGACTGGGGCTTTACGAACCGGGGTCACCAATTATTTGAAGCGGAACAATCGTATTAAAAGTTTTGGCTTTTCACCAGCTAATGCTGGGGGCGACGGTTCAACCGTTGTGCGGTTTAAGTAAGGATAGATTTAATGGTTTAGAACTAGTTTTAAAATGATGAGATAAAAAAGGCCGCTGTTGCGGCCTTTTTTTATTTAGGAACTTTAATTACAGGGGCTAATCGCAGATCATTCGGCTGGTTCTGAACTGATAGGTTGAGATGTCTATCAGAGGCTAGCACATTTCAAGGATACGAAAGTTAGTCAGCACTAATAAATTGTAAGCAACTTAGTTGTGATTTCAGAATATTCTGGTAGACTGGAAGCTATAGTAATGATGAATTTTAAGAGGGAGGCAATACAATGGTTTCTGAGACAACTGATAAAACCTTTGAACAGGATACCGCTACTGGTGTTACCCTGACTGACTTTTGGGCAACTTGGTGTGGTCCTTGTCGGATGCAATCACCCGTTGTTGAACAATTAGCTGAAGATATGGACAACGTGACCTTTAACAAGATGGATGTTGATGCTAATCCTAACACGCCACAATCTTTTGGCATTATGAGTATCCCAACCTTACTCGTTAAGAAAGATGGCCAAGTGGTTGACTCCATCGTGGGTTATCACTCAAAAGATCAATTGAAGAAGATTTTAAACCAATACGTTGAAGCTTAAGCACTAACCTGTGGCGCACGTGTTGACGTGAAAACGGAGTTGAGATGGTGTCTCAGCTCCTTTTTTGAACCATTTTGTAAATTCTAAACCACAAAAAAACTGGTCAAGGACCAGTCGTCAGCAATTTTGAATTTTTAATGAAGCCTCAAGTGGGTTACCTATTCGTTCTCAGAATCAGCTGGCCGAACTAACTTCAGGGGTTCTGGAGCGTCATAGTCTGGAATGACGTCATCTGGATCAGTGTATACTTCAAAGGTGACCGCCGTTGCTTGAAGTTTGCGGGGGCTATCGACTAATTCGGCTTCCGTCGCAACGCCGAGTTGTTGCGCCATCATTTCGGCCAGAAAACCAGCCTCCAAAGTAAAGTCGGTTTCACCAGCCACTTGTTTTCTAAGCTTGACAGGTTCTCCGGCCAGTTGCCAGCGGGTCATCTGCACAGTTTGTTTGACCAAAGTTAGTTCGCCAAAGCCTGCTTGGTTGAAGAAAAGTGCTGCGTCTTTAGGGTTGCTAAGTGGAAAATGACGGGCAAGGGCTTTACCAGCCCAATAGTTGATATCACCCTGGGCGTCACCCAACAATTCGGGTAAGAGGGTGTCCCGCAGTAGCATTTGTGGTAAATAGGCAGCGCCGTTGGTTTCACCCATAACGGTTTGATATAAATTTTTCACGATGGTTGGCTCCTTCATCCGAATAGATTCTAATTATATTATACCGTATATTTTTAGGGAAGTTGGACTGTCAGAAAATTTAACTATTTTTTAGTTGTCAGAGGTGTTTTGGCTGACTCGAAACTTGAAAACGATGCCTAAAAAGGCGATAATGTAGTTTCAAGTAATTCGAGAAGGAGCGTTGATTCATGCAAAAAGATCCAATTGGACTGATGGATTCAGGAGTCGGCGGCTTAACGGTTTTAAAGGAAGTTCAGCGACTCATGCCGAACGAGAATACGGTATTTCTAGGGGACCAAGCACGATTGCCATATGGGCCACGGCCGGTGGCGGAAGTCACGACCTTTACCCGGCAAATTGCCAGCTACTTAAAACAACGGGCAAATATTAAAATGTTGATCATCGCCTGCAATACTGCAACCGCAGCGGCGTTACCGCAGATACAACAGGAATTTTCTTTTCCGGTGGTGGGTGTCATTGCTCCCGGTGCACAGGCGGCGGTTACGACCACTAAGAACCATCGAATTGGCGTGATTGCCACTGAAGGGACGGTCAAGAGTGATCAGTATCGCCAAGATATTTTAAACACGGATGCGCAGGCAGTCGTGAAGAGTGCTGCTTGCCCGGCAATGGTAACGCTAGCTGAACAGAATGATTTAACCTCGTCGCACGCACTAAAAGTGGTCAGTGAGAGTTTAGCTTCGTTACGCGGCCAGCGGTTGGATACGCTGGTGATGGGTTGCACGCATTACCCATTATTAGCGGGGGTGATTCAGCAAGCAATCGGGGCCGGCGTGACGTTGGTTGATCCCGGAATGGCGACCGCCCAGCGAGCGCAACAGATTTTGGCCGAGCAACATCTGACTAATACGGACCATGATGCCGTAGCGGCGGCTTACTGGACCACTGGCAATGCCCAGCAGTTTGACGAGTTAGCTACCGATTGGTTGGGTATGGCAGTGCACGCTCAACACTTACCAGTTGCAGAGTTAGCGCGCTTAACGGAGGAGAACTAACCATGGAAAATACAATCGTGATTGCCACCAATAATGCTGGAAAAGCGCGAGAATTTCGTGCCATTTTTGAGCCCAAGGGTCTGACGGTCAAGACATTGGCAGACTTTCCGAATCTTGTTCAGGTTCAAGAGACTGGAACGACTTTTACTGAAAATGCAAGGTTGAAGGCAACGGCGGTGGCTCACGCGACGCAGTTACCGGTGTTGGCTGATGATTCTGGTTTAATGGTGGATGCGCTAAACGGCGAACCCGGCATTTATTCGGCCAGATACGCTGGTGATCATGATGATACGAAAAATAATGAGAAACTATTAGCTAATCTAGCTGATGTCCCTGCTGAAAAGCGGACGGCGGCCTTTCACACCTCATTGGTGTTGGTTAAGCCCAATGGTCAGCAATTGGTGAGCACCGGGGAAGTCCGCGGTCAGATTCTCACGGCTCCACGTGGCACGGATGGTTTTGGTTACGATCCCTTGTTCTACGTCCCCGCTGAGGGACAGACCTTCGCTGAGATGAGTTTGGCAAAGAAGAATCAACACAGTCACCGGGCTAAGGCGACCGCAGCAATGTTGCCTCAGTTTGATGCCTGGTGGGAGGCCTAAGTGATGACGAAATGGTTAGTGGTCAGTGATAATCATGGTGATCGAGATGTTCTGGTGCGTCTGAAAACAGCGTTACAACCAGATACGATTTTTCACTGTGGTGATTCTGAAATGGCGGCGGATGATTCTTGGTTTAAGGACGTCTATGCGGTTCAAGGAAACATGGATTTTGGTAGCACGTTACCGATGGTGGAAACACCGTTAGTTGATGGTTGGCGGGTACTTCTGACGCATGGTCATCATGATGACGTGAATTGGGACCTAACCAAGTTAAAATTACGGGCGGATCAAGAGGAAGCGGCTTTTGTATTTTACGGCCACACGCATCAGTTAGCCGTTGACCAGGTGGGTGGCCACATTTTCGTCAATCCTGGTAGTATTAGTCAGCCACGTGGGGAGTATGAACGCCTCGGTGGGACGTGTGCTTTGATTACGTTAACCGCTACAACTTGGACGATTCAATACTATAATCGCAAAGCTCAACCCGTTTCAGATTTAACGTTTACTTTTAACCACGCTTAGTTGTAGAAAGGATGAGACTCCCATGATTGACCCTGCTGTTGCGCGCATGCTACGTAATGATCCGAAGAGCTATGTGATTTCCGCCGACATTGTTGCGAATGTGACTGCGACAAATACGTTGGAACACGCCTTTATGGTCCTGTCGAAAGTGGGCTACAGCCGGATTCCCGTGTTGGATGCGGACGACCACCTGCAGGGGATGATCTCCTTGGCGGTGATTACGGATAAGCTCTTGCACGTTCCGGGCGCCGCGGTTGATCAGTTGAGCAATTATACAGTCGCTGATGTTATGCTGCCGGTAGAGCACTGGGTTGATGATCCGACCAAACTCGAAACTATCTTAAACTATATGATTAACGAACCGTTTATTCCACTGGTAGATGAGCATAAAGTCTTCCAGGGAATCATCACACGGCGTGAAATTTTAAAGCGGATTAACTACTTAGCACATAACTTAGCAAACTATTATGAAGTTACACCACGAAAAACAGTGGTGGAGGAAAACAAGTGAAGTTGGTAGGTCAGAGTTTTATGGTTTTGAAATTCTTAGATTACTGAAGGAAAAGCGAGTAAGTTAAATTCTGAAATTCTGAACAACTAATCACCAAAAACACCTGAGGCAATGGCCGGTTCCGACCAACGTCTCAGGTGTTTTATTTGGTATCTATGGTTGCCGATTGAAAGATTACTTGCTGGGAGTGGCAGTGTGCGTGGGCAATTGAATGCCAGCCGTCCGAATCGCTTTTAGATACGCGGTCAGAAAGGTGGCTTGTAGAGCGTACTGGCTACCACTCTTAGCGACGACAATCACTTGGTAGACCAGTTCCCCAGTAGGGAGGGTAACAACGCCAATCAAGGCTGGATCGCCGATGATGTTAGGGTGGTCAGGCTTGAGATAATCGTTTACGTCACGAATGATACCAGGCAATTGTTCGACTGGAGTGGTAGACGCAATGGGAATGTTGACGGTCGCCCGCATGTCATTACGGGAGCGGTTGGAGATGATGGTAATGTTGCGGTTAGGAATGAAGTTCACAGTGCCATCAGCGCTGGTAACCTGCGTGGTTCGTAGGCCCATGGCGGTAACGGTGCCTTCAATCGTACCAATCTGAACAGTATCACCTACGTCGAGTTGCTGTTCAAATAAGATAGAAATTCCTGTCACTAGATCGCTCACAAAGCCTTGAGCGCCGAGACCTAAAGCTAAACTGAAGATTCCGGCACCGGCAATTAACGTGCCAACAGGTACGCCCAAAGTGGAAAGAAGTGCGTAGATCCAGAAGAACAAAACCGTGTAGTGAAAGATGTTCATCGAAAGCATACTAATGGTTTGTAGGCGATTGCTGGGGCCGGATTTCGGGACCAGGTAGCGCTTGAAACTGCGGTTCAGAATCCATTTACCCACAATGTTGATCACTAGGAATAGCAGGGTTAAAAAGAGCAGTGAGAGAAACCGACTTGTAATCAGGTGCAGAAATTTTTCCCAGTCAAACGAATTGATGTAGTTTTGAAGCCACTTAGACGAGGTGGCAGTGGAAGTAACTAGGGCCGTCAAGGGACGAGCCTCCTTTGAAAAAGATTATGTTCCCAGTTTAGCAGATTTTAGCGGGAGTGCCCACAGCTCAGGGAGAAAACACACGTGAATTAAGGGTTTTAATTGCGTGTCGTCCGTGAGAATGCTATTCTATTGGTAAGTAACGAGTACAAGGAGGGGTTGTCATGACCGGTGGACAAGTAGCGGGCCTGATTGCAGCAATTGCGTTTCTAATCTTGGTTCTCTTCATTGGCATGTTCTTAGTAAAAATGAATAAAACGTTGAGTGAGGTTAACCGCTCAATGAAAACGATGACATCGGACGTTGACGTAATTAGTCATCAAGCCGAAGACATTATGGCGAATGCCAACGAGTTGTTGGAGGATGTTAACAAGAAGGTTGCAACCATTGATCCGGTCTTCCAAGCTGCTGCCGATTTGGGCGAGAGTGTGTCCGACTTAAACACTGCAACCCGTAACCTGACTGAACGCGTGAGTGACACTGCGAAGACGACGGCCAAAACGTCCTTGGCTGCGCGAGTTGGTAAGACCGCGTTTGATTTATACAAGAATCATAAGAATAAAGATTAATCACGGAAAGGGAGTCATGAGAATGGCAAAACACAAGCTCTTAGCAGGATTATTATTGGGTGGGGTTGCTTATGCAGCATATCACGCCATGGATTTGGAACAACGTGAAGCCTTAAAGGATGCCGCTCGTGACCGGTACAACACCTTAAAGGATCGGGCCGTAGATTACGCCTTCTATGCCGCCGATGCTGTCGATGATTTCAAGGAAACCATTGATGACCATTTGGCTGGCAAGGACGACGCACCGGCTTGGCAAAGCGCTGCAGCGGATGAAACGAGTAACGATGCCGATGACGATATCGTTTTAAGTAGCAATGAAGTTGCTGACTTACCAGATGAGGAGGCAGCCGATTCAGCTAGTAGCGAAGCTGACCAGCCAGCGGCTGCTAGCGACGATTCAGCCAGTGACCAACCTGTTTAAGTAAATGTTGTTAATTGCCGCGATGAGAATCGCGGCTTTTTGTTGTTTAATCACCGTTCTTCCCACAGCAGCTAGCGTTCCTGCGTAAGCACCAAACTAGACAATTTAAATCAGTGGTAAATTTACCAAAAGAGAATATCGCTAAACAGCTATCAAATTGCTCTTGAATTTATATAGATACTTATCTATACTTTGATACATAGATAAGTATCTATATATTGAGGAGGGGAAATGTTGAACTATGCAGCGTATGCTCAAGTCATTAAGGCAATGGCTGATGAAAACCGACTTAAAATTATTGATTTATTATCTTGTGGGACAATGTGTGCCTGTGAGATTTTAAAAAATTTTGACTTTACGCAGCCAACACTTTCTCATCATATGAAAGTTCTCCAGACTGCCGGAATTGTCAGCGCTGTTAAGAAAGGGCGTTGGCAGTACTATACACTGCTGCCGGAATTTACAACTGAGTTTTCTGAGTTTATCAAGCAGTTGTTGCGGGACAGTCATGAGTGTGTGTGTCACAGTGATTCGAGTTGTTCTAGGCCTGACTAGACAAATTAGATTACCTAATTTATCTAGTTTTGATGGAATGGATTCAAAGTATAATTTGAAGGTTGTAGGTGGCGTTTTGTGCTAGTTATTTGGTCAAGCTTGATTTTTGTTGTGACACTAATATTGGTTATTTGGCAACCGCGGGGATTATCAATCGGGTGGTCTGCCACGGGTGGTGCTGTTTTAGCACTATTGTTTGGGGTTGTTTCATTCAAGGACGTTGGAACGGTTACTGGGATTGTCTGGAATGCCACATTGTCTTTCGTCGCAATCATTTTGATTTCATTAATTTTAGATCAGATTGGTTTCTTTGAGTGGGCTGCTTTACATATGGCGCGTTTGGCGCACGGCAAAGGGGTAACGATGTTTATTCTGATTGCTGTTTTGGGGGCTGTGGTGGCCGCACTGTTTGCTAACGACGGTGCAGCTTTGATTTTAACGCCAATTGTTCTATCGATGGTTCGGGCTTTGAAATTTGATGATCGAAAAATTTTCCCGTTTATCATCGCGAGTGGATTTATTGCGGATGCAACATCTTTGCCGCTGGTGGTAAGTAACCTAGTGAATATTGTATCGGCAGACTTTTTTGGACTATCATTCTCTGAGTATGCACTGCGAATGTGGTTACCTGATCTTTTTTCTTTAGGGGCAAGTATTCTGATCTTATATTTGTATTTCCGAAAGGCAATCCCAAAGGAGTTTGAAGGGCGGCACTTGCCAGAGCCACAAAGCGTGATTAAGGATTTACGGTTGTTCCATTTGTCATGGGTTGTGTTGGCTACCTTGCTAGTTGGCTACTTTCTAAGTAGTTTTCTGAAAACGCCAGTGTCGTTGATTGCGTTACCAATTGCTGCAATTTTCTTAGTCTTGGCGCAACGAAGTCCTCAGATTGATGCCAAGGCTGCCGTTAAGGGCGCCCCTTGGAATATTGTGGTATTTTCTATCGGAATGTACGTCGTGGTATATGGTCTTCAGAACGCCGGGTTAACCAGTATCTTAGCAAGTGCTATCCAACAGATGGCTCACTGGGGAAGGTTAGGCGCTACGTTAGGGATGGGATACTTGGCGGCCTTCCTTTCGTCCGTAATGAATAATATGCCAACAGTTATGATTAATGCGTTATCGATTCAAGACAGTAATACAGTCGGTCTCTTGCATAAGAGTTTAGTTCTGGCTAACGTGGTGGGCTCTGATTTAGGACCCAAGATTACACCGATTGGGTCGTTGGCAACGTTAGTTTGGCTACACGTGTTGGATCAGAAGGGAATAAAAATTAAATGGGGAACTTATTTTAAGATTGGAATCACGGTGACGTTACCGGTTCTGCTGGTTACGTTGTTAGGCCTATATCTCTCATTGTCTATTTTCCACTAGATTTTAAGATTGAAAGTCTCAAAGGTTAGCCAAACCTGACATAGCAACGATATTGGTAAAGAATTAGGCGGGCAAGAATTTGGCCATCAAATAGGGGCTAGAACAGTGAGAACCTGGCACTGGGTCTTAAAACTCACGAACTGTTATATTTGATCTGTTACTGAGCTAAAGAAAAATCGGGTCTGGGATAAAACGCCAGGCCCTTTTTAGCATCTTCGAACTTATATTGCTGAAACAATTCGGAGATGGACTCAAAAAAACTTCCTCTACAGAAAGATGTAGAGGAAGTCACGGTGTCAGTGGTTAGCCAACGTAAGTTAATTCTTTAGATGTGTGGGTGAACGGCAAGCTACCGTCTGCTGTTACGTGAATGCAATCTTCAATCCGGACACCGGCGACACCAGGAATGTAGATACCAGGTTCAATTGAAAAGCACATACCGGGTTCCAGTACCAAGTCGTTTCCAGCCATGATGGATGGGAATTCGTGATCACTCATTCCCATACCGTGACCAGTCCGATGAATGAAGTATTCACCGTAACCAGCTTTGGTGATGATATCACGGGCAATTTTGTCAACGTCTGCGGCGGTCATCCCGGGTTTTACCGCTGCTTGAGCGGTGACTTGGGCTTCCAAGCAAACGGCGTAGATTTCTTTTTCCTTGGCCGTTGGTGTACCTAGGGCTACCGTCCGGGAGGCATCGGAGATGTAACCATCGTAGACGGTTCCCAAGTCAAACAAAATGAGTTCGTTGTTCTCAAATTTCGTATCGTTGGTTGCCCCGTGGGGTTCAGCGGCGTGGGCACCGGCTTGGACCAAACTCCCGAAGGACATTTCCATGATGCCTTCCTTCATTAGAGCATATTGGAGTTCAGCAACGGCGGATTGTTCCGTCTTGCCAGCTTTAACGGCTGCAAAACCGTGTTCAAAAGCAAAGTCGTCCCATTTACCGGCAATTTCCAACTTCTTGATTTCATCGGCCGATTTGATTAACCGCGTGTGGTCAATGAAGCTGGTGATATCGAGGTCAAATTGTGGGTTCGTGAATTGAGCGGCCAGGGCTTCCATCCGGGCAACTTGCAGTTGGCCCTTTTCGAGGGCGATGTGGTCGGGATTCACGTGGCGAGCCTTAATCTGGTCCGCAATCATGGCCCAAGGATCTTCATGGTCTAAGTAACCGATAACGGGGAAGGCCCAACCGGTCTGTTTAATGACTTCAACTTCTAGGGCTGGTGCAAAGATAAATGGTTCTTGATCCGGGAAGATGACGAGTGCCAGGACCCGTTCAATCGGGTCACTCCCAAATCCAGTGAGGTACTGGATGGTCTTGGGATTGCTGAGATAGGTAAAGCTAGCGTGGTGTTCTGCTGTCCATTGCTGAATCTGTTCGAGTTTTGTCATTCAATCACCCCTTAAAATTATGAGTTAATTATAGCATATGAGATGGTCAGCCTTGAAAATTACGTGAAATTAAGGTATTCTTTGATATGAAAGCGTTTTCAGTTGTTGCGTGAAAGTCCAGCTTTCTGTATACTGGTCAAGTTGCTTGAAAACGAATGAAAACATATTAAAACAAGGAAGAAAGGGCTATCGCTATGGAAAAACAAACTGTAACAATTTATGATGTAGCGCGTGAAGCAGCGGTCTCAATGGCCACGGTTTCGCGAGTTGTCAATGGAAATCCCAACGTTAAGCCGGCGACGCGGAAGAAAGTTTTGGAAGTTATTGATCGGTTGGACTACCGACCAAACGCCGTTGCACGGGGGCTGGCTTCAAAGAAGACGACCACGGTTGGGGTAATCATTCCCGACGTGACAAACGCTTACTTCTCCTCACTCGCACGAGGAATTGATGACATCGCCATGATGTATAAATATAATATTATCTTGACTAACTCCGATGAAAACGGGGGTAAAGAGGTTCAAGTCTTGAACACCTTAATGGCCAAGCAGGTGGATGGTATCATCTTTATGGGGAACCAAGTGACCGATGAATTGCGGGAAGAATTCCGTCGTTCAAAGGCCCCAGTTGTGTTAGCTGGTTCCGTGGATGAGGAAAAGGTACAACCTAGCGTGAACATCGATTACGTTGCTGCGGTAGCTGAAGCTGTTAAAAACTTGATCGACCACGGGAATCAAAAAGTGGCCTTTGTTTCTGGTTCTATGGATCAGGCCATCAACCACGACTATCGGTTGAAGGGGTATAAGAAGGCGCTGAAGGATGCTGGTATTGCCTACGATGACAAGTTGGTCTTTGAGACTGATTACACGTATAAGGCGGGCCAATCTTTGGAACCAGCCTTATCCGCTGCTGGCGCTACGGCAGCGTTTGTCGGTGACGACGAATTAGCTGCGGGTGTGATGAACGGGTTAACCGACGCTGGGGTAAAAGTTCCAGAAGAATTTGAAGTCATCACAAGCAATGACACGAAGCTGACGGAATTAGTGCGGCCTAAGATGAGTTCCATTACGCAACCATTGTATGATATTGGTGCCGTAGCCATGCGGCTGTTAACGAAACTTATGAACAGTGAAGCGGTTGAAGAAAACACCGTTATTTTACCTTATGGGTTAATGAAGCGGAGTTCAACGAAGTAGCTGAATTTATGAAAAACGTTGTCGTGAAAGCGACAGCGTTTTTTTAAATGACCCAATAGTTTGACATGAAAGTCAGTTGAAAAAGTATAAATTTTCATGTGATTAAGGCGTGCTTAAACTTAATGGCGGGCGAGTATGATAAAATAATGGATAATCAATTTATGAAGAGGGAGGTGCTGAGTTTGGAAACACAGAGTCGAATGTCTTGTTACCATTCCGATGAGGAACCAGAGGCGCCTCAGCAATCAGCGCCCACCGAAAGCTATCAGCGAAGGCCAGGGCTGGCTCGGTGGCTGGCACTATTATTTGCTATCCTAACGATTACATTGGGACTACGGTTTACCGCTTTTAACGCTACGTACACGGCGGGAGTTGTTTCCCGGTCTTCAGTTGGTGAGAAAATTATTAATCGCTTAAACGATAATTTAGATAGTTACGGGGTGAGTGGCAGTCCAGTGACGACGAGTGTTGCAGAGCCCTTCATTGCTCAAGGGGTTGAACGCCTATACGGTCAAGCCGTGACCGCAATTGATACCACTGACCTGGCGACAGCCATTAAAACGCAGGCTGCTCAGACTGGTGTCACGGCGAGCGATAAGTTTATTAATCGGGTCAGTCAAGATGCCCAAAAGCAAACCAAATCGACCTTAAATGCTAGCGCGATGATGGCTGCGATGACCAAAGTCCAGTTAGCTCGGCGTGTGAACTACTGGTTAATGTTAGCGAGCGCATTGCTGGCGGTTGTGACGTTGATCTACGCAGTTGGCATGCATCATTTTCTTGGGAGTTTGGGTCCTGGATTGACCCTGGGTGGTTTTCTGGCAGGGGTGGTCAGTATCGGTGGCTTCTTCTTTGCTCCGTTTGCGATTACCTCGACCAGTGGCTTAGCTACAACCCTCATGACGACGGTCGCTCGTAGTGGTCTTAGCGTGGTCATTTTCATTGGCGTTACTGAGGTCGTTTTAGGCCTATTAGTCATGCTGGGGCATCGCACATTCCGACGTGAATAGTTAGGTTGCACATATAATAGGAAATAACCGTTAAAAAGTTCACCCCTTGAGCAGTTAGTTAAGGGGTGAATTTTTTTGTGTTTACGAATATTTTTGGTATTTATTGATTGACCCTCGCGCTCGCTGGTAATATTATATGAATCAAGGGTTTAATGAGTAAACGTAAATTTGATAGATTTAGTCGGCTATTTGGTAATGTTTAGAGACTAACTTGGTTGCACAAATGACATTTAGTTGCACTCGGGGATTAAGGTATTAAAATGCCAAGTTGAGGAACATAAACCGTTGATCCGAAATTAGGAAATGTTTAGGGGACTGGCTAGCCCGCTTTTGAGAGGAGCAAATCAACGATGCAAGAGAAACGGCACTTTAAAATGTACAAGGATGGCAAGCACTGGGTCTTTGCAGCTATCACAGTGGCAACAATTGGCTTAGGGACACTTGCCGGGCAGGATGCCTTAGCTCATGCCGACACGACATCGGCTGGTGCAACTAGTGGTCAAACAACAGCTGAGTCTTCAGAAAATGATAGTCAACAACAAACATTAAAAACCACAATAGCGTCCGAGTCAGCAACTAGTGATCAGGATCAATCTGATTCTAAAGTTACCGGTGAGACTAGCACCGACAATGGGACTCAGGTTAGTTCAGATACCCATGATCAGTCGAAGACAGAGGCGTCTGGGGAACAGGCTAATAGTGTTGGTACTGGGGCTAACGGTGAGTCAGTAACTGGTGATAATCAGCTCACTGATGGGACAGGTTCCGGTAACGGTGTAACTAACGGTTCTGATGCTGAAACGTCGGATAATGCCGCTTTAGACCAGTCATCAACCGGACACACTGGAACGTCTGCTAATGATGGCATCACCGGAGTAGATACAGGAAATGGTGCGGGGACTGATGATAAGCGAACCGGAGACGGTGCACAGATCAATGATGTACCTGGCGAGGCGGCTTTGACGAAAGTAATGGCCGTCAAGGCGGCCATTATGCCGACCGACTATACGGACAACAATTTTCAATTCACCATCAATGATGATGGTACCGCCACACTGACCAGCCTTGTGAATGTCAATGATTCAGCCACATTGGTGGTTCCCACGACTGTTAGTCGTACTGAGAATAACGTGACGACCAACTATGCTGTAACGGCAATTGGTAGTGGAGCCTTTGCGGCTGGCGGTGGAAAAATGGCTAACGTCACCAAAATCGTGATTGGTGACGGCATTAAGACCATTGGTGACAACGCTTTTGCATACAATCAGGATCTTCAAGTGGTGGACTTAAGCGAAAATCATTCGTTGGAAACGATTGGCTTTCAAGCCTTTGTTGACACGGGGCTAACAGCACTTACATTGCCGGCCACTGTCACAAGTATTGGTGGCAATGCATTTCTAGGTACTAAAATTGCTAGTCTGACATTGCCTGCCAGCTTAACCAGTATTGGTGAAGGTGCATTCATGTACGTTCCGTTGACAACATTAGACTTAAGTGCCGCAACCAATCTTCAAAGCATTGGTAAACAGGCTTTCTTTAGCAGTCAACTGACTGGCTTGACGCTCCCCGACAGCGTGACAAGTATTGGGGATCAGGCGTTTGAGTATAACAACAACCTAACCAACGTTAAATTGCCTGCCAATCTCACCTCAATTGGGGCGAGTGCCTTCGCCAAGGACGAAAAATTAACGACCGTAGATTTCTCAGCGGCAACGCAATTGGATACGATTGGAGTTGGGGCATTCGCTGGTGCTAATTTGACGACCTTAACGTTGCCCAGTGCTGCGGTAATTGGTGCTGGGGCGTTCGCCGGGAATCAAGCCTTAACGACGGTGACCTTCGGAAATGGTGTCCAATCTATTGGTGACTCGGCCTTCTCCGGATACACTGCTCCCGACGGTTCCTACGTGGTGGGTAATGACACAGCCTTAACGACAGTTACACTGGGGAGTAACGTGACTTCCATTGGCGATAGTACTTTTGCTGGTGCGGCCGCTTTGGCTTCGCTGACCATTCCTAGTGATAGCCATTTGACGACAATCGGGAATAATGGATTTTATGCGTCCGGCTTAACGGCTGTTCAGCTTCCAGCTAATCTGACATCAATTGGTGATGGGGCTTTTGAGTCTAACCTCAGCTTGGCCGACGTAATCTTTGCGGGGGGCGAGGCTGACGCTGATTTGACGATCGGTGCAAATGCCTTTGCCTATGACGGCCATCTCATTACGTTGAATTTGCCAGCGAATCTGCTGGTTATCGGCAGTGGTGCCTTCACTGCCGATAACTTGAAGGATGCCGATGGGAACACGGTTGGTGGCCTGACGACTGTGACATTTGCTGAGGGCAGCCGGTTGACCACTGTGAGCAACAATGCCTTTATTTATGATTCCGTTCTAAACGACATTACATTGCCGGATACGGTCACAACGATTGGTAACCAAGCCTTCTTAGCTAATTCGGCATTGACAAGCTTTGTCTTGCCGGCCAGTCTTCAGAGCATTGGGGCCAATGCCTTCACCTACGATGATGCACTCACA
Source organism: Levilactobacillus yonginensis (assembly GCF_003946265.1). GTDB lineage: Bacteria > Bacillota > Bacilli > Lactobacillales > Lactobacillaceae > Levilactobacillus > Levilactobacillus yonginensis. The sequence continues at coordinate 29,390 of NZ_RHNO01000004.1, read as the reverse complement.
ACGGTTGATACCAGCAAAGCCGCGAATCTGACGACGATTGGCAACGGGGCGTTTGAATATTCTGGGGTCGAAAGCTCTGGTCAAACGGACGCAGATGGTAATCCGCTCTTTGTTCTGCCTGATGGTGTTACGTCCATTGGCAACTATGCCTTTGCCGGGAGCCACCTAGAGAACGTTGTGTTAAACAAGGGCTTAACATCAATTGGCGAGGGAGCCTTTACCTATAATGAATTGAGTGGCAGCTTGGACCTTCCAAGTACGGTCACCTCAGTTGACGCCAAGGCCTTCTATGGGAACCAACTCAACGGCGTAACGGTCCCCGCTGGCGCCACGGTTGGAACGGATGCTTTCAGCTACAACCGAATCACGCAATTGCACACGGGTGTGGGTGATAGTTCGCTGGCAATGAACCAGTACGCCGCTTATTTCGGCAATTCGAGTAGCGTGACGATCGACACCTTGTTCGACACCCAGGTGGGTCGTTTGACGAACAAGGACTTGGTGGTGACGTCATTGACTAACGGTGTCACGTATAATCCCGCTCTCGGGACATTTAATATTCCAGATCAAACGGCTAATTTCCGGTTCGACTGGTCCTTAACGGATGATCTGGGTGTGACTTACGCCGGGGCCTACCAAGTCGTTCTGAACGATCCGAAAATTAAAGTGGTGGATGGTCAGGCTTGGTACAAGGATAACTGGACACCGGAATCAAACTTTGTGAGCGCAGAATTGCAAGATGGTACTAGTTTGAAGTACAGTGATTTAACGGTCACGGTCAAGACCGCTGCTGGTGAGCCTATTGATGCCGACCTAGTTACGCAAGCACCAGGTGTTTACCAGGTTACCTACATGTATCAGGGTGACACGAAGAATGCCCAGACGATTACATTGACGGTTTCCAAGCGTAAGGGAACGTATACCTTAACTGGGAATCAAGAGGTGATCTACAATGGTGAGACACCAACGTTGAAGGCTAGCAATTATCAAATTACCATGTCCGACGGATTTGTCTACACCTTGAAGGATGGCGACTTAGAGTTAGTGCCAACGAATGATACGAATGCCAATAATCTTCTGGATTCCGTAGGGGCAACGGCAATGAGTAGCGTCCCTAACGTTGGCATCTATCAAGTAGTGCTCGACCCAGACGCCATTGCGCGGGTTCAAAGTGAAGCAGATGCGGCCGACCTCTTTGATTGGACGGAGAAAGATTCAAATGCAACACTGAGTATTGTTCCAGCCAACTTTACGGTAACTATGAATGATGACGGAGCGACCAAGGTGGCCGGAACTGCTGACCCTGTGCCAACCTTTACGATCACCGACGACAGCGATGCGACCGGAACGCCATTGGCCGACTTCCCGTTGACCGTGTCATATACACGGGTGGCTGGTGAAAAGGTCGGGACGTATGCTTACACGTTGTCAGTTCCTGCCAGTGCTAATTACAACGTCACCTACGTGCCGGCTAGTCTGACAATTACGCCAGCTGAAGTGACCTTGACTGGGAAGGACGGCACGATCACAGTGGGCGATGCCACACCAACGGCCAGTGTCTTTGGGGCGACCGCTACTGATGAGAACGCGCTGGCCGTATCAGCTAATCAGATTGCGGTGGACTTGCAGGGAGCAGATTTGACCGTTCCTGGGACCTATCCCGTCAAGTTAAGCTTTGGGGGGCAAACGATTACCGTAAACCTGACCGTTAAGCCAGCTTCAACCGGTGGTAACGGGAATGGTAATGGGGGTTCCGGCGACAATGGTTCGGGGACAGTTGATCCCACTGATCCCGTAGATCCCACTGACCCAGTGGACCCAATTAAGCCGGACGACAAGGATAAAGAACACGTCGTTAGTGATCAGGACGTGCGGTACCCTAGTTCAGCGATTAAGCCAACCCAAAAAGTACAAAAGTCGATTGACCAGTACTTGCAGGTTCACGATGGTGGCTCAGCAGCTATGATTACGCGAGGTACCAGTAACGCCAATCCTGCTACTGGTACCACCGGTGGTATCATGACCGGCGGCGCAGGTGCTACCGTTACTGTTAAAGCGGGTGGGTTCGCAACGGCTCAGTCCCAACCAACTGCTGACAAGCAGGCGACGACAACCTTACCGCAGACGAATGAAGAACGGACGCCTTGGTGGTCCGTTCTCGGATTAGCGTTGGGGAGCTTGAGCCTTGCTGGTTGGCGGAAACGTCGGCACAACTAAATTGATGGTTAAAATCAATTGCTCATTAAAATCTTAAGAAGTCACGAAAGGACTCAGCCATGTTTTGGTTATGGACGAGTCCTTTTTGAGTTGGGTAAATGATGGCTGAGAATGTAAGGGCGATGAAAACGAAGAAAATTAGGATTTAGGCGAAAAGATTAGCAAAAAAACGTTTTCAGGATAAACAAATTACCCCAAATAACTTCTCAATCCGGTCCAATTTGTACGAGGTGTGCAATCCGCTAAAGAGGTGCTATTTATTCATTGAATTTTCATTTAAAGTCCCCAGGATATTGCTATTGCTTGATTTGTCCTGTTATTTCACCTGCGAATATGCTATAGTAGCAGTTAATAAATAAGAGAAAAGTAAACGGGGTGTGCTAAATGAATCGAATTTTGAAACAAGTGACAGTTTCTGGGTTAACGTTACTATTACTAGGTGGTATCGTGACTCCCAGTGTTGCCAGTGCCGATACGACTAGCTCGGCGCCTACAACCACCAGCACGAAGGATGCTACCAGCGCGGATCTTAAAGTGAGTGGCTTTGAAATGCCTTACGTCAGTCTGCGAGCTAGTAATGGCAAAGAAACACGAGTTTATCGGTATCCCAAGTTACCAGCTACTTTATCGGTGCAGAAGCTGCAGCAGGCTGATTATCGTGAGTGGGTTATCGCACAATACCCGAATGACAAAGACCTTGCTGGAATTGCTAACAGTGGTGGCCAGATTGAAGATGCCGCTGCTGAAAGATTCGCGGGAAAACAGAATTCAAGCCAAAGTATCATCGACTATATGTCAGAAATTAGTGGTACTAAGGTTCATGCAGAATTAGTGGCTGCGAACAGTGCAATGATGGCTTGGATTATTGGTGCAGGAACTAAGTTTGAGGATGGAAAACTTACCCAGTCCGATGTTCAGAAAAGCTTTAAAGCAGAAGTGACACCTTTGGTTGAAGCCAGCCTAAAAATTGATTCGAATGATCGCTTAAAAGCACAGTTTGAAAATTATCAGGATCTGGTTAATGTGAAGAGTGCCGATGATTTTGCCACAAAAATGACGCAGGCGACTGACATAGCAGTCGAAAGCTTGTTTGGGCCTCAGGTTTCTCGTGACCGCCTTGCAAAAATTAATGCCGATGGGACTTACAAGGCTATGCTGGCGGCGTATAATGCACCGATGAGTACGGCTTTTTTGAAACAGGCAGATGGGACATACGTCTTAGGTCAGTCTGTTACACAAATTGGTGGAGCGGGTATTGCAATTTTTGTTGAAGGGGTAGATCAGGAAACTACGACACCGACCGACCCAACGCCAGCCAAGAGTCAACCCGTTACCGTCCATTTCGTTGATGTTGATGGTCATCAGATTGCGGCAGACAAGACCTTAACTGGAAAGCTTGGCGATTCTTATCATGCCGAAGCCCAGGATGTTTCCGGGTATAAGTTAAGTAAGATGCCAGCGAACGCAACTGGCAAGTTTACCGGTTCCGCTCAGTCAGTGACGTACACTTATGATGCCGTTGTTCAGAGCGGTTCTGCGGGAGCAACGATTGCCCCTAAGGGAACGGTAATCTACGCGACGAAGAAAATCGGTTTGTACAAGCAAGCAACGTTTACTAAGCAGGCCCGCCAGCAATGGTACCAGCGGAAATCACGGATGAACCGACCAATGTTTGTTGTGACGGGTTACGCCAAGTCTAAGAACGGCGTTAAGCGTTACAAGGTCAGAGACGTTAACCACCACAGTAAGACGGTCGGCAAGACGGGTTATGTCACGGCTAACGCCAAGTACACGGTACCGGTCTACTACGCAACTAAGCACAATCAGATCACGGTCATTAATCCTAAGGGCATCAATGCTTATAGTAAGAAGACGTTGACCGGTAAGCAGACACACTACCGGCAAGGACAGGTTTTGAAGGTCAAGAAGATTGTGTCGCATAACCTGACGACCCGCTTTGTCCTGAGCAATGGGCGTTACATTACGGCTAACAAACAGCTGGTTCAGGCTGGTAAGCGGACGATGCCTAAGCGAGTTACGGTCAAGCGCGGCATCAACCGCTATCAGACGGCGAACCTCACCAAGCGCAATCATCACTATAGTGCTGGAACGGTCCTGAAGGTTAAGGGCTGGACGGATTCCAACGCCAATAACTTCAGCAAGGGCGATAGTCTACGCTACCAAGTTAGTGGGGGATATATTACGGCCAATCAGCGCTTTGTTCGGTCAACTAAATAATCGTTTAGAAGATTCAGCTGTGGCTGAATCTTTTTTTTATAACCAATTTTGAATAGACCGATGGGTGTTAGGTTATGCATGACAAAGACTAATCCGGTTATCACCTGATTACGACAACACTGCTGACGTGTGGTGGTAATAGTTAGTCGGATTTCCAAACGAATAATAGTGCAAGAATCGCTCTATACCAGTATTTAATAATGAAAACGATTACCAAATTTTGTTCATTATATGATATACTGCTACTAGATGAAGATGATAAAAGTAAACGGGGTGAGCTAAATGAACCGCACAACCAAACGACTAACAGTTTCAGGATTAACGTTGTTGTTATTAGGGGGGCTCGTTAGCCCAGTGACTGCCAATGCCGAGACGACTAACTCGGGCTTGCCAGTTACACAGGGAACGACGATCCGCACAGGGCAGACGTATTCGGTGGGATCAATGGAGATGCCGTACACGTTGATGGGGAGTAAGACGGGGAACGTCAAAGTTTATTGGTTCCCCAAGCTACCAACGACCTTGAATGCTGACCAGCTTGAAAATCAAACGTATTTACACGAGTTGGCCGCTCTGTATCCAGATACACCTGGCCTTGAAGATGTTCTTAATAGCTATCGACAAGCTCTTCAAGATATCAACCTACTGTCAGGGGAATCGTTGATCGATTTTGAGTTTAGACAGGCGGAGGAATCTGGTGATATTCCCGATGGTATGAGCAAGGAAAGCTATCTTGAATCGATGGGAAACGCTGCCTATGTAACTGCATGGTTGCTCAGTGAATCTGGCAAATACACGACAAAACAAATTACGCGGGAGGAGCTACAACAAAGTTATGAGGACAATCTTAGACCACGTTTAGCCAAGCTGCCGGGTGGTGACGAACAAATTGTCACCTTTGACAGAATATTCGCTTTGGATAGCTCGCAGGATTCGGCATTTGATGCGATGTTTAAGGCCTTTTACCAAGGTGGCCGGACCAATGCTTACTTGAACGATGTACCTGAAGCAGACGTGTTAAAAATCGATCCAGCCGCCACCGAACGGCAAACGCTTGCTCGGGCAAAGCAACCAATGACGGATTTCTTAAAGAAGCAAGCGGATGGAACGTATCAACTTGATGGGGGATTCTTCACAAACTTTGCTACGTACAGTTCCTGGTTTGAAGAGGTAGTCACGCCACCGACAACTGAGAAACCAACACCAGCTAAGAGTCAGCCCGTTACCGTCCATTACGTTGACACTGATGGTAAGTCAATTGCGGCTGATAAGATTTTGACGGGTGAGCTCGGAGCTGAATACAAGTCTGAGGCGCAAACAATTTCGGGCTATAAGCTGACCAAGGCACCAGCAAATGCGACTGGTAAATTTACCAGTTCAGCTCAGTCAGTGACTTATACTTATGATGCTGTGATTCAGACGGGCTCGGCGGGGGCCACTGCTGTGCCAAAGGGGACCGTTATTTACGCTACTAAGAAGATTGGTCTCTACAAACAAGCCACTTTTACCAATAAAGCGCGCAAGCAGTGGTATCACCAAAAGTCGCGGACAAATCGGCCGATGTTTGTGGTGACGGGTTACGCGAAGTCTAAAAACGGGGTTAAGCGATACCGGGTGAAGGATGTCAACCATCACAGCAAGACTGCTGGAAAGACCGGTTACGTGACGGCTAACGCGACCTACACGGTGCCCGTCTACTACGCAAGCAAGCACCAGACAGTTACGGTGATCAATCCCAAGGGTATCAACGCTTACAGTAAGAAGACGTTAACAGGTAAGCGGGCCCACTACAAGCAAGGTCAGGTGCTGAAGGTCAAGCGGATTGTTTCCCATAACCTGACAAACCGATTTGTCCTCAGCAATGGCCGCTACATTACTGCGAACAAGCAATTGGTTCAGTCAGGGAAGCAACAGCGAGCAAAGAGCGTTCGTGTTCGGCGGGGAATCAACCGGTATCAAACGGCTAATTTCACTAAGAAAAATGGGCACTACCGACGTGGCACGGTTCTGAAGGTTAAGGGTTGGATGTATTCCAATGCCAATAACTTTAGCAAGGGCGATACGCTTCGTTACCAGGTTAGCGGCGGTTACGTGACGGCGAATGGCACCTACGTTCGCAGCATTCGGTGAGTAACTTAAGACATGAAAATAGGGACCAAGTCAGTAAACGTTCTATACTAAAGTGAACGTGATTGGCTGGTCCTTTTTGATAGGCTGGGGATGACGGGGAAAGTTTGAAAATCGTTGTCAAGCCAAGAATAGTAGGGTGTTATCGACTTGAAATTGGTCCTACCCACCGCGTTCCGGTCCAAATTTGGCGCATGGTAAGACGGCAATTTCCCACTATGTCTGACTAAACACCAAATAGCCAATCCTTGTTGTGTCAGGCATAGTGGGTGTTTAACCGTTAGCTGGACACCAAAAGCGCTACGCAACTGATTCTAATCAGTTGCGTAGCGCTTCGGTGTAGGTTTACATCAGAATCTTAGAGAGGAAGTCTTTAGCCCGATCCGTTTGGGGATTGCTGAAGAATTCGTCTGGAGTGTTGTTTTCTTGAATGTAGCCATCGGCCATGAACCAGACGCGGTCGGCCACGGATTTGGCAAAGCCCATTTCGTGGGTAACCACAACCATCGTCATGCCCTGGTTGGCTAATTCTTGCATAACGTTCAACACTTCGCCGACCATTTCAGGGTCCAAGGCAGAAGTGGGTTCGTCAAACAGCATCACCTTTGGGTCCATTGCTAGTGCCCGGGCAATGGCAACCCGTTGTGCTTGCCCACCAGATAAGCTGCTAGGGAAGGCGTCGGCGTGATCATCCAGGTTAACTTGGTCGAGCAGTTCGTGGGCCCGTTTGGTGGCCGCTGCATCGTCCATGCCTTTGACTTTCATGGGTGCCAGCTTGATGTTTTCTAAGACAGTCATGTTAGGGAAGAGGTTGAATCCTTGGAAGACCATTCCCATTTGTTCCCGTAATTCATTGACTTTTTTGGTATCGAGGGTGGTCAAATTCTGGCCATCGAAATCAACTTCACCACTGTTGGGCGTTTCTAACAGGTTGAGGCAGCGAAGGAAGGTTGACTTCCCACCACCGGAAGGACCAATGACAACGATGACTTGGCCAGGATTTACTTGTTCCGTAATGTCTTTCAACACGTCATTTTTGCCAAAGCTTTTGGCGAGGTTCTTAACCTCAATAATTGGTTTAGTCATGCTGCATTCTCCTTTCGAAGTAGTTTAAGATCCGGGACGCCGTGAACGTCAGAACAAAGTAGAGGACCATGATGACGGCGATTGGAGCAACCCCCCGGTAAGTGTCAGACCGGACAATGTTGCTTTGGAAAATCAATTCGGAGACCCCGATGATGGAAACGATGGAACTATCCTTGATCAAGGTAATAAATTCGTTTCCTAATGAAGGCCAGATGTTCTTCAAGGCTTGTGGTAAGACTACGAAACGCATAGTAGCACCACTGGACATCCCTAGGCTCCGTGCGGCTTCTGTTTGACCATCATCTACGGAGTTGATCCCACCACGAATGTATTCAGCCACGTAAGCACCAGAGTTTAGTGAAATGGCAATGATCCCGGATGTCAAGGCCGGTAAGTTTACAATGAGGCCTAAGCCGAAGTAGACGAACATGACTTGAACCATCATAGGTGTCCCCCGGATGAATTCAACGTAAGCTGTTGCTAACCAACGGAGACCCGTCCGAACAACGCCGCCCTGACCCATCCGTGCTAGGGCTAAGATGACCCCAAGGATAAATCCAAAGAAGACGGAGCAGACCGTGATGATCAAGGTGTATTCAATCCCAGTCAGGAAGGCCTTCCAGTAGTGGAGCATGCTGGTGTTGACGGTGTTGGTCTTCAAGTACTTCCCAGCAGCGGGGAGGTAATTCTTGTTAACCAGGTTCTGGTTCTTAATCTGGTCAACGGACTTGTTAGCCTTGGCAACCAGAGCGTCAGATCCCTTAGCAAAGGCAACGGAAGCACTAGTATCGGAAGCACTTAAATCAAATTTACTTGGAATAGCGGCCAGTTCCTTGTTGTTAGCCACGTAGGCTTGAGCTGAAGGCTTTTCCATGGCTACCCCTTGAATCTTGTGGCTTTGCAAAGCCAGAATCAAGTCGGAAACGGAGGTCATGCCTTTGACAGTCGTACCTGACGTTTGCTTCTTGGATTCATTATACATAGTCGAACCGGTTTGAGCACCAATAGTCTTACCGACGAAGGAATCCTTGTCTTTATAGATACCTTTGTCGGATTTATTGATGACAATGCTGTAGCCACCTTGGTAGTAGGTGTGGGTAAAATCAACATTCTTCTTCCGAGCGGGAGTTGGGTTCATTCCGGAGATGACCATGTCAACCTTACCGGTTTGCAAGGCAACCAGGAGGGAGTCAAAGGACATGGATTTAACCACGAGCTTCACGCCCATATCCTTGGCAATTTTCTTCCCAACGGCTACGTCCATGCCGACGATTTTCGACTTGCCGTGAACGGTAGCTTGGAATTCATACGGTGGGTAGTCAGGGGAAGTTCCCATGACCAACGTCCCCTTTTTCTCGACCTTCGTCAGCGAGTTATCCGTGGCGGCATTGGCTGTCGTTGAAGACAGCGTGGTGAAGCCAGTCACGATTGTTAAGACGAGGGCGAGCAATAAGATTAGTTTCTTTTTCATATATAATTGCTCCTCTTCATTTGTTGATGTATTGAGTATAGTGGCTTTCGTGTATTTATGCAAGATTTATTTTAAATAATTAGTTTTTATACATAAGATATCCGAATAAACATGGGTAAATGCCTGATTCTAGAGCGAATGTCATAAAACTTATACATTTTGAAGTGAATTTCAAAAAGCCGAGTTATTTAATTGAATGAATTGAAAGTAAGTGCTAACATAAACAGTGTCTGTTTTATACGGATATCTAAAAAATTTTAGAAAAGAGGAGTTACGATGTCAGGACATTCAAAATGGCATAACATCCAGGGCCGGAAAAATGCTCAGGATGCAAAACGTGGAAAAATCTTCCAAAAAATCTCACGTGATTTGTACCAAGCTGCAAAAGCAGGTGGTCCTGATCCCGACGGTAACCCTCAACTTCGTTTGGAAATGGACAAGGCGCGGGCAGCTAACATGCCTAAGGAAAACATCAAGCGGGCTTTAGACAAAGCTTCTGGTGTTGGTGGCGCCAAGTTCGAAGAAATCACCTACGAAGGCTACGGTCCAGCCGGGACAGCAATCATGGTTGCTGCCTTAACGGATAACAAGAACCGGACGGCTGCGGCTGTTCGTTCTGCCTTCACGCACCACGGTGGCGCACTCGGTGCAGCAGGTTCCGTTTCATACATGTTCGACCGTAAGGGTTACATTGTTATCTTACGTGACGGCTTGGATACGGATGAAGATACGATGTTGATGGATGCTTTGGACGCCGGGGCGGATGACATGGAAACCACGGATGATGAGTTCAAGATCTACACGGATCCTTCGAGTGAAATCGCTGTTCGTGATGCCCTTCAAGAAAAAGGGTATTCACTGGACACCGCTGAAGTTCGGATGTTCCCACAAAACACGACTGAAGTTCCAGAAGCCAAGGCTTCTCAATACCAAGGTTTAATTGAAGAATTGGAAGACAACGATGACGTTTCTGATGTCTACGAAGCTGCCGTTTTACCTGACGGTGTGGAATAGGTTTATCGAAAACTTTTCGTTAGCAAACCCGTTACTAGGATTGACCTGGTAACGGGTTTTGTTATATCTCCAGCGAAAATGAGCCTTGCAATCTAAAAATGGAAGGCGTAAACTGCAAAGCTATGGTAGGGCTTTGTGGCCCCGCGTTTTTTTTGATTAAAAGCAACATGCCATATACTAATTTATTATATTTTCTGAAAAACGTTGGGTGCCATGCAGTCTAATACAACATGCCATATACTTTTGAGGGGTGTTATGAATTTGAAAAAATTAAGGAAGAACGGAGTTGCTGGGTGGGTGTTAGCCGCCAGCCTGGTGCTGCCAGTTATCTGTGCGAGTCTACTCATTCGGTCCTTCTGGGACCCATTTGGGCAAACTGCCAAGCTGCCAGTGGCCGTGGTTAATTTGGATCAGCCAGTTAATTATCAGGGAAAACGACTGGCTGTGGGGGACAATGTCGTGAGCCAGTTAAAGCAAAATCATGAACTGGGCTGGCGTTTTCTATCTGCGAGTGAAGCGGCGGCGGGAATGAAACGGAACCGATACTACACGGTCATAACGATTCCTAAGAACTTTTCCCAACATGCCAAGACGGTGACGGATGCACAGCCCCAGCCCATGAAGCTGTCGTATGCGACGAATGATTCGCTGAACTATATTGGTGGCATTATCAGTCAAACTGGTGCTACTCAATTGAACCAGGCCGTACGCCAAGCTGTGACGAAGGCGTACGCATTGAGCATGTTTCAGCAGATCAAGCACAGTGGTCAGGGCTTTCAACGGGCAGCAACGGGGGCTACGCAGTTAAAGAATGGGACCGTGACGTTATCTGATGGCTTAAATGCTTATACCACTGGGGTTCACAACTTGAACAAAGGGGTGCTTCAGCTGTCAACAAAAGTTCAGACGCTGCCGGTTGGTGTACAGCGTCTCACAACTGGGGCTGGGAAATTGACGACTGGGTTGGACCAGCTCCACGCGAAGACGCAACCGTTAGCAACTGGTGTTTTACGACTGGATACCGGGTCTAAGCGTTTGACAACGGGTGCTGCTAAGGTTGCTGATGGTGCAGAGCAACTGACCACGAAGACAGGGCGTTTGGCACCTGGTGTTCGGCAGCTAGCTGTGGGAGCACGCCGAGTGAATAATGGGATGCACCAACTAGAAACGAAGGTAAGTCCCTTGGCACCAGGTATTTCACGACTGGATAACGGTTCCCAACAAGTAACAACCGGATTGCAGCAACTAAATGCCAAGAGTGGTGCTCTTGCGTCCGGCGTCGTGCAGCTACAAGATGGTAGTCAGCTCTTAGCCATGAGTACAGTTAAGTATACGAATGGGGTTTACCAGTTGAATACTGGTCTTCAGGCGTTGAATACCAAATCTCAAACTTTAACCCAAGCAATTGAGCGGTTAGCTGTGGGTTCTGATGATTTGAATAAGAGCGTTCAGGGCGGACAAAAAGGTATAACAGATCTGTCTAAGGGTGTTCAAGCTTTAGCTAGCGGTTCAGCAACTGGCCAGCAGAAGTTTATTGCTGTGACTGCCAACGCGACGTCCGTATTGACGCAGGACCTGGCAGCCCTGGAACAAGCAATTACTTCTGACAGCACGACTGCAAGCGATTCTTTACAAGCCGTCCAGAACAACGTTGCTCAGTTACGACGTCAGGCGGGTGGTACTGATTCAACGGGAACTGGCAATGCCACCTCCCAGGCAGCGGCAAACCTGACGCAGGCAGTGGCTAATTTGGACGATTCGCATGCAAGTGATGCTGGACTGTCGCAGAGCCAGATTGATGCTAAGGTGACGGCTGTTGCGGCTAAGACTAAAATGACCGCAGAACAGCAGGCGGCGATGAAGTCAGCACTGGCAAATGCTGGTACGTCGCGAAGTAGCACTGACTCGTCGGCCAAACAGGCAGTGACTGTGGCTGCTCAAAAGTTGGTGGCTGCTAGTGATCAACGGTCAACTGCACCAACTGTAATGACTCAGCGAGCCATGGCTAAGCTTCAAAGTCAGCTAGTAGCGCTTGATGACTCGTCCGCCAATTCTTCAGCGGCTACGATTGCTTTGAAGAAGTTAAAGGCGGATGTACAAACGATACAGGGTGGATTCAGCGAATTGGGACAAGCGCTAGCGTTACAGAGTGCCGCGCTGAGTGGGTTAAATACGAAGGTGAATACATCTGATAAGAGTCTGGCGAGTCAATATGCGGCTTTAATTAGTGGCTCCCAAAAATTGGCTGCTGGGTTAGATCAGGTTAAACAACAGACGCCGGATCTAACGGCTGGTGTTGGCCAACTTGCGCAGGGGAGTCGTCAGCTGAAAGATAAAAGTCTAGCATTGACAGCGGGCACTTCTAAATTGGTGGCAGGAACGGCTGAAATGGCTCAAGGGATGCCGACCCTCACGACTGGTGTTGGGAAATTACTAAATGGCTCACAACAGCTGACAACGGGCCTCCAGCAGGTAAATGGTCAAATGCCCGTCCTCCAAGGTGGCATAACGAGCTTGGCGAATGGTTCGTTACAAGTGGCCGATGGCTTAACCACGTTAAATGCCCAGTTGCCAGCACTGACCAATGGGTTGCAACGACTTACTACGGGAGCCGGTAGTGTTGTCAATGGTGCGGGTCAATTGCAAGGCGGCCTGGATCGGTTAAACGGTCAAGTTCCTCTGCTGGTCGCTGGTGTCTCGCAATTAACTGCAGGTGGTCATCAGCTTAGTAATGGACTGACCACCTTGAATGGTCAGACGCCTGCTCTGGTCAAAGGGATTGGTCGACTGGCTACTGGTTCGCAAAAGCTGGATCAGAATTCAGATAAATTGGTTGCCGGGGCGAAGAAAGTCTCTGATGGCAATGGAACTTTGGCCCAATCATTACAAGGGGGTGCCGATAAAATCAGTGCTCAGCCACTGACAAGTCGAATGGCAGAAATGTTTGCAGCACCTTCGGACTTGGATCATCAGCGTTTTAGTTATGTGCCGAACTTTGGTCATGCAATTGCGCCCTTTGTGGTAGCGATGATGACGTTCTTAGGACTGACCGTGTTAGTAGTATTCTTTGATATCTGCCAACGGTTACGCACGCCAAGACAACTCTTGAACCTGACTGGCTGGGTCGTCCTCCAAGGTCTGTTGACCAGTGGTCTGCTCGGAGTGATGCTTCATGCTGTTCATCCGCTTGCTTTCATGGGTTGGACGACGCTCTTTGCCGTGACGGTGTTGAGTGTTGAATTAGCGTTGCGGGTGTACCTCGGACGGTTAGCAGTGTTCGTGGTCGGTGGACTCTTCTTCCTGCAGCTTTGTGTGGCCAATGGCATCTTTCCTAGTCAAACGGTGAGAACATTATATGCACCACTGGCTAAATTCTTGCCAGTAACTTACGCGAACCTCGGCCTGTCGCAAGCACTGAGTGGAATGGGAATCAGCACGACCGTTTTAACAATGGGGCTAAGTGCAGCATGTGTGATCTTAGTTCTGAGTGTGGGCGCAATTAGCCTACGATTTGTGCGTCAGTTTGATAAGCAGCAATCAGAAACATTAGATAATTAGTAGTAGTGACGAAGAGGTTCAGAAATTTCTGAACCTTTTTTGCTGAAATTAAAAATAAATGGCTGGCTTTTACGGAGTTAACTTAAAAGGGGCAGGAGAGTGAGCGTGTGATAAAACGGGTGATTGATGAAATGCTAGCAGCGGCAGTTGCGGTGCGAGCCTCCGATATATATGTGTTACCGCAAGCAACAGGGTATTTGATACGATTGCGCTATGCACAAACGGTTCAGTTGTGGCGTGAGGTTAGTCGAACGATTGGAGAACAACTTATTTCTTATCTCAAGTTTCAGGCCAATATGGCAATTAGTGACCAACGGCGACCTCAGGTGGGTGCCCTGAATTGGACGGGAAAAGGTGGGGACTTGGAACTAAGATTTTCAACGGTGGGGGACTATGCGGCCCGTGAGTCGTTGGTGATACGGATAATCTACCCCTATTTTTCTGGGAACATGGCTTTTCTGGATGCCCGTCAGCCAACCAGGTTGATCCAATTAGCACAGCAACGGGGATTGATGGTTTTTGCTGGGCCAACTGGTTCCGGTAAGACGACCACGATGTATTTGACAGCCCGCGAACTAGAGCAGACTGCTATGATATTGACCATTGAAGATCCGGTGGAGATTCGGGAGACTAGTTTTGTTCAGCTACAGGTTAACGTTGCTGCAGGGATGACCTACCCCGAACTTTTAAAAGTGGGATTACGCCATCGACCGGACGTGTTTATTATTGGTGAGATTCGAGATGCAGAGACGGCTCAGACAGCGGTGCGCGCGGCGTTGAGTGGCCACTTAGTGCTTAGTACAGTACACGCGCGCAGCGCTGGTGGCGTGCTGACTCGGCTGGCAGAACTTGGTGTGTCACTGAATCAGTTACAGCAAGTCTTGACGATGACGAGCTATCAGCGGCTAGTTCCCAGAATAACTGGCGGGCCAGCAGTCTTATTAGACATTGTCACCGGACGAGAACTGCAAAAAAAGCAGCGGTTAGAATTTTCTGAAAGGTGGTGGGAAGCTCTTGAGATGGCGCGGATTAACGGCGAAGTTTCACAAGAAGTGGCTCGGCAACTCCGCTACGGTTAAGTGGCCATTAGCTAGTCAGCTGCAATTTTGCCAGTTACTAGCTGATCAATTGGCGAGTGGGTTTTCTCTGCGCCAGGCGATCGCTTTCAGTCGAGAGGTAAAGGCTGACCTACCTGAAAGTGTGGCTCAAGTAGCCACTGAACTGGCGGAAGGGACTAATTTTGTGGCCAGTTTAGCGCCGTATTTACAGCCTAACGTGTTCTATCAGCTACGGTTAACCGCGACGTATGGTGAGCTTGGTCCGGCACTAAATCAGGCGGCTACGCTCCTAAGGTTGATGGCTACTCAGAAGAAACGCCTGCACCAATTGCTTTTCTACCCGTTTGCACTTCTGCTGGGGATGTTGGGATTATTTGTCACGCTTCAGGTGGGAATTCTACCACAGCTCCAGCAAGAGATTGCCCCACAGCGGACGACAACCTTTGCTGCGGGTCAGTACCTGATATTGATGAGCGTCATCGGTTTCGTGTGCTTTGGAGTGACGAGTTATCGTTGGTGGCGTCAACAATCCCGATTGACTTTGGCTAGCTGGTATCTGCGGTTACCCTTGATAGGACGACTTTGTCGGGCGTACTATGCGTATTATTTGGCGGCTAGTTTGAGTCAGTTAGTGAACAGCGGCCTGAGCGTTAAGCAAATGATTACTGTCCTCATTCAGTTACCAGAGCAAGCGTTGTTGCATCAGCTGGCTGTGACTTTGTCTAGTCAATTAGGTGCCGGTCAGTCGCCAGTTGGTTGGTTGCGGCAACAGGCTTACGTGCCGAACCAACTCGTTATTTTGCTCCAGAAGGGGAGCACCAATGATCAGTTGGCTAGGGAACTTCAGCTCTACAGTGATTTACGTTATCGAGAGCTGGTTCAAGCCAGTGAGCAGACGTTGGCTCTCGTGCAACCAATCTTATTAACGGTGGTTGCATTAATGATTGTCGGGGCGTATTTGAGCTTGTTGCTTCCCATGTATACAAATTTGCAGGGGGTTATGTAGTGCAGAGGAGAAGGGGATTTACCTTGGTTGAAATGACAATTGTGCTATTCATTATTTCGCTACTGATTTTGATTATCCTGCCAAATCTAAGTGGTCAGCGACATCGAGCGCAACGAATTCATAAAAGTGCGATGGAGACGGTGGTTCAAGGACAAGTCACGGCCTATCTAGACGACCATGCTGGGGCAGTCAGCGTGAGCTATGCTGATTTGGAACGGGACCACTACCTGACGCCGGCTCAAGTCAAACAAGCGGAACAAGAAAAGATTCCGCCACGTGGTTGAGCGCCGGGGGTTCACGCTATATGAAATGTTGCTGGTATTGGCAGTCGTCACCAGTTTGACTACCCTAGTGGGTTTCCAGAGTAATCGGCGAACCAACATGGCTGCTGAACAAGCCTTTTGGCCAGCGTGGCAACGAATTTGGCAAGCTGGCCGTCAACAGGCTATTCAACTAAAGCAGCCGTTGCGTTTGTCAATTGAACAGAAGACTGGGACTACGACGCTGCGAGAGAGTCGTTCTGGAAGAGTGCTGAACCGATTGCGGCCCCCGACGACGTTGAAATGGCGTGGCGGGGAGTCTAGTTGGCAACTGTTGCCGCACCATGGCACCGCACCGCGATTGGTGGAGTGGTACAGCACCACGTATCGTTGCTGGTGGTATCAAACAGTACAGTTGGGAGGAAACCTCATTCATGTGGAATCAGCACAGCAACGACGATCATCAGGGCTTTCTCCTGCCTGACGCCTTAATCGCGTTAGCCGTCGTCGCCTTGACGGTGGGACTGGTTACACAAACCGTTCTGGTCGTGCAGCGGCAAACGCACGCACGTGAAGAACGTTTGCTTCGAGCTCGTCTTCGGCATGATCAGGCGTTACTAAAATGGGCGCAAGAATGAAGTGTCATCAAGGTTTTAGCCTATTTGAAGCAATTTTGGCCTTGGCAATTGCTGCAGGAATGTTCGTCGTGGCTAATGGAATTGATCGCATTCTTTTAAGGCCTGTTCGACAGGATTCATTGGCTTGGTTTCAAGCAGTTACGGTGTTGGAACAACCACACCGGTACCGGATTCGGCGAGTGTTACCCACTGAACTGCAGCTGTGGGATACCCAAAGTACGCCGAGCAACAAAGCAATCTCAATCTGGCGAGACAATCATAATATCTTACGGTTAACTAATGAACAGAAACAGGGGTATGATCCACTGTTGAAACGGGTGACGGAGGTTAAGTGGACTGAGGTTGATCGGCGCGGGCTAGTTCGGTTGACTCTCAAACAGGAGGGATTACCATGGCACAGCACCATCCTCGATTTACGCGGCAGCAGGGATTCTTAACCTTGTGGGCTCTGTTCCTTTTAACCGGGGTCAGCCTGCTATTGACCGTGGTGATAGTTGCCACAGCTGCACAACGACAAGCGACTAATGCCTTGATTGCGCGTTACGATCAGGCGACTGAAACCATTCGGCGCCAGAATACTTATCATGTGAAAAAAACCACAGATAAGTCCGCCCGTAATCGCGCTAAATAAGGATTAGCCGCAAAGATTGCTTGAATAAGTTCGCAAAAATCGGTACTATAGATAGCGGATACAACGTGTCACGGAAACTTCACAAGGAGGCGAAGCGTGCTGTCACAAGAACAGACCGAAACGCTATTTAAGGTCCTCGATGAATCAACGATGACTTTACAATCTGCGTTAAGCACATCTTATTTAGATGCGTTCATTGAAACGGGAGACAATCTCCTCAATGGACAAGTTCAAGTTGAAGACGGCCGGCCAGAGGCCAAGGTCGTT
Source organism: Levilactobacillus yonginensis (assembly GCF_003946265.1). GTDB lineage: Bacteria > Bacillota > Bacilli > Lactobacillales > Lactobacillaceae > Levilactobacillus > Levilactobacillus yonginensis. Next base: position 11,819 of record NZ_RHNO01000004.1, on the reverse strand, counting down.
CAACAGCTGACCGACTTGTATCAACAAGCCGATTGGCAGACGTATGACGCCGAAACGGTTCGACGGGCAGTTCAATTGGCAATGTTGAAGGCGATTCGCGTCGATGACATCCAAGCCAATCATCAATTGACCCCTGATACAATTGCTTACATTATGGGATACTTGGTTACCCGACTGGAAAAGAACAAACAACATTTAACGTTGCTTGATTTGACGGTGGGTACGGGTAATCTGTTAACGGCAGTGTTTTCACAACTGAAGGCGGTCGTAGCTGGAAAGATCGATGCTTATGGGGTGGACAACGATGATACCATGTTGGCCATTGCACAGACGTCGAGTGATCTTCAACGTTTACCAGTGGAATTGATCCACCAGGACGCGTTGGAGCAGTTGTTGGTTCCAGCTAGCGATTTGATTGTTGCCGACTTGCCAATTGGCTATTATCCAATTGATGAGAATGCAGCTAATTACCAAACACGCGCGACGAGTGGTCATTCATTTGTTCACCATCTGTTGCTTGAACAGGCGGTAAATCAGTTAACTGAGGGGGGTATCGGGGTCTTCTTGGTACCTTCACAGCTATTCCAGACGGATGAGGCCCACGGCATGTTGAAGTGGTTGCCGGGTCACGCCTACCTACAGGGCTTATTGAACCTACCAAGCGAGCTCTTTGCCAATGCCAACGCGCAGAAGGCGATTCTGATTCTCCAGAAGCCGGGCGCAGGTGCCAAGCAAGTTGAACAAGTAATGTTGGGTGAATTCCCCTCATTTAAGAATCAATCAGCATTTCAAAAGTTTGTCGCAGAGATTGTTCAGTGGGAAGAACAGAACCTACTGACGGATCGTGCATAAAAAGGAGAAAAACACCACATGGGAAAATCATTAGCTATTAACGCCGGAAGCTCAACCTTAAAGTTCAAGCTGTTCCAAATGCCTGAAGAAAAAGTTATTGCCGAAGGTGCGATTGACCGAATCAGCTTAGGAAACTCATTAGTTGAAATTAAGTACGGTGATGGCCAAAAGTACGAAACTCATGAAGACGTTAACGACCATAACGCCGCCATTCAATTAATGTTGGACCAATTGACTGAGTTGAAGATCATCACGGACTTCAATGAGATCACCGGTGTTGGTCACCGGGTTGTTGCTGGTGGTCAAGAATTCAAGGATTCTGCTATCATTGACGACGACGTCTTACAAAAGATTGAAGACTTGTCTGAATATGCACCACTACACAACCCAGCCGCTGCTATGGGTATTAAGGCATTCAAGAAGATTCTGCCCAACGTTTTGAGTGTGGCTGTCTTCGATACATCTTTCCACACATCCATGCCACAAGAAAACTACATGTACGCTATTCCTTACGAATACTACGAAAAGTTTGGTGCTCGGAAGTATGGGGCCCATGGAACGAGTCACCGTTACGTTGCTCACCGTGCCGCTGCTATGTTGGGTAAGCCATTGAAGGACTTAAAATTGATTACGATGCACTTGGGTGCTGGTGGGTCAATCACTGCCATCAAAGATGGTAAGTCATTCGACACATCCATGGGCTTCACGCCACTGGCCGGGATTGAAATGGCAACGCGGTCAGGGGACATTGATGCTTCCTTGGTAGCCTACCTGATGGAAAAGCTCAACATTGACAAGCCTAACGATATGATTAACATCTTGAACAAGAAGTCTGGCTTGGTTGGGGTTTCCGGTGTTTCAGCCGACATGCGTGATTTGGAAAAGGTCCAAGCTAAGAACCCACGGGCTAAGTTAGCTCGTGATATGTTCATCAACCGGATCGTTCGTTACGTTGGTTCATACTTGGCAGAATTGGGTGGTGCTGATGCCATCGTCTTCACTGCCGGTGTTGGTGAAAACGACATCATGATTCGCCAAGAAGTAGCCGACAAGTTGGCTTACTTCGGTATCGGGGTTGATCCTGAAAAGAACGATATCCGGGGCGTTGAACGTGACCTTAGTAAGGCAGGCTCAAAGATTAAGACGCTCTTGATTCCAACCGATGAAGAATTAATGATTGTTCGAGACATCGAGCGTCTACGTAAATAAGCTTTAGCAGAGGCTTTCCAGGACTGTTTGCCCTGGGGGGCTTTTTTGTTCACTGAAAGATGAATGAATTTCATCTAAAATGAATTAAGTTGAAATGTATGACTCTATACCGGGATTGCTCGCTACTTAGCTTAACGAACCAACCGTTACTGCTGGTAGCATTGTTCATACGTCAGTGTATAATATATTTCAACAAAGGGGCGATTAAGATGAAAGATAGTCAACAGAATCAGGATCAAGAGTTTTCACGTGGCCTGCAGAGTCGCCACGTCCAACTGATTGCCCTTGGGGGGACAATCGGGACGGGACTCTTCTTGGGTTCTGGCCAAGCTATCCATTTGGCAGGACCATCCATATTGTTAGCTTACTTAGCGACGGGTGTGATGTGTTTTCTACTCATGCGGGCCCTAGGCGAGCTATTGCTTTCCGACTTAAACGTGCATTCTTATATTGACTTTATTCACCGCTACTTGGGTGATAAAATGAGTTTTGTGGCTGGTTGGACCTACTGGGTCTGCTGGATTGCTTTAGCCATGGCGGAAGTTACTGCCGCCGGCCAATACATGCAATTTTGGTTTCCCCGGCTACCACAATGGTTGACGGCACTGGTCTTGTTGGGAATTCTACTGACGCTGAATTCCGTGGCAGTGGGCGCATTTGGTGAAACCGAGTTTTGGTTTGCCATCATTAAAATCGTGGCCATTATTGGTTTGATCTTAGCGGGTGCCTACATGGTAGCCGTACGTTTTCCCACACCAGCCGGCCACGCAAGCGTGAATAACTTAGTCTCTAGTGGGTTCTTTTCTCATGGTGCCAAAGGATTCTTCCTATCATTTCAAATGGTGCTCTTTAGTTTTGTGGGAATTGAAATGGTGGGGATGACTGCTTCTGAGACGGCTAATCCAACCAAGGTTATTCCCAAGGCTATTAATGATATTCCCGTGCGAATTATTCTATTCTACGTGGGTTCCTTGCTGGCATTGATGTGTATTTATCCATGGCACGCTATCTCGCCAGACAGCAGTCCGTTTGTACAAGTCTTTAAGAGTGTCGGGATTCAATCGGCGGCAGCCGTCATTAACTTTGTGGTGTTGACCGCAGCGGCTTCTGCTTGCAATAGCTCACTCTTCACGACTGGTCGGATGCTGTTTTCGCTCACGTATGATGGTGAGGGACGATTTTCCAAGAAGATGAGCACGTTATCGAAATCGCAAGTTCCTGTACCTGCCCTGCGTTTTTCGACGGTGGTGATTGCAGTATCGGTATTTCTCAACTTCATTATGCCTGGACATGTTTTCGCCTTGGTCACCAGTGTGGCAACGACCTGTTTTCTCTTCATCTGGTGTGTGATTGTTCTGGCCCATATGAAGTTTAAGAAGCAGCAGCGTGAACAGGGAATTCAAGCGGCGAAGTTCCATCTGCCATTCTTCCCCTACAGTGATTACTTTATCCTGGCCTTTCTGGCGATGGTGGCGGTAGTGCTGTTCTTTAAGACGGATACGTTGATTGCCTTGATTGGGTCGGTGGTTTGGTTAGGAATCCTGATGCTGGTAAAAACGGTGAAGGATCGGCGAGCTGCGGTTACAGCAACCGAATCGGACGATAATCATGAGTAGTTTTTTAAAATGACAGCGGGCCGGTGATTTGCCGGCAAGTTAACCAAATAGACATTGTAAGTAAAGTTGGCCGGGGAAGGTGATTCCTCGGTTTTTTTGATCGAAAGTTTTCACAAACAGTAACCACCGATGTCAGCGAAATTCACAGGGAAGTGCTACGATAAGACTATCTATTCAAAACGGAGGGTCCATTGATGGAAACAGTTAAAATTGCCGGTAAGACTGTCCCGGCCATCGGAATCGGGACTTGGCACATGGGAGATCGGGCAGATCAACGAGAAAACGAAATTGCTGCAATTCAGGCGGGACTCGCTGCGGGTGCGCGGGTCGTCGATACGGCGGAAATGTATGGGTCAGGCCGGTCGGAGACGCTCGTCGGTGAGGCTTTGGCTGGCAGTAAGCGGGATGACCTCTTCTTAATATCGAAGGTGCTGCCTGAAAATGCCTCTAAGCAACGGATGGAAACTAGCCTAGATGCCAGTCTACGCCGTCTTCGAACGGATTACCTGGATCTTTATCTGTATCATTGGCGGGGGAACGTTCCTCTAGCTGAAACGGTGGCCGAGCTCCAGCGTTTGCAAACGACGGGAAAAATTCATGCTTGGGGCGTTTCTAACTTTGATGTGGCTGACCTTGATGAACTGTGGGCACTTCCACAAGGGAATCGAGCCGTAGCTAATGAGGATCTCTATCATTTGGGAAGCCGCGGGTTGGATTTCGCAGTACTACCTTGGCAACGGGAACATCAGCTGCCATTGATTGCGTATTCACCAATTGCCCAAGGGGATGCTTGGGGACACCAATTAACCACCAACGCGGTGGTCAAAGAGCTTGCGGCAACTCACGGTGTTGGGGTCTATCAAATCTTGTTAGCCTGGGTCATTCGGAATTCGCAAGTTCTGGCCATTCCCCAAACGAGCTCCGTCCTGCACATGGAACAGAACGTGGCAGCGGCTGATTTAACGCTGACTGCAACCGAGCTCACGGCATTAGATGAGCAATTTCCCCGTCCAACGCATAAAGAATCATTAGATGTTCTGTAAGGAGGAACAGCATGCAATTTTTTACGTCAGATACGCATTTTTTTCATAAAGATCTTTTAGGAGACAATGATTTTGCACCGCGGCTATTTGCCAACGTTGACGAAATGAATCAAACCATTATTGATAACTGGAACGCACGCGTGGCACCAGGTGATACGGTCTACCACTTAGGAGACATTGCCTTGTATTTCACGCGGCCGGCTAGTAAGTCGGATGAAGCGGTGTTTGAGGTGTTGAGCCAGTTAAACGGGAATTTGGAATTAATTAAGGGAAACCATGACAGTCGTGCTTTATTCAAGCACTTGGCTGCAAATAATTATGTTGATCACGGCAAGGATAAATTTACCTTTCACGATGTTGGCGCACTGATCAAGTATGATCACCGGCAGTACTATATGACGCATTACCCAATGATGTTGGGGATTGTTAAGCAAATTATCAACTTACATGGGCACATTCATCACTACGCAGTTCCCGTGAAGGAAAATATCAATGTCGGTGTTGATACGCCAGAACAACGGTACCTTGATCAAAAATTACCGTTTGGCACCCCGTTTTCCACGAGTGAAATTGAGCAGATGGTGACGGGTAAGGCAGCAGAGTTTCGCGACAAGCAATAGCGCTTGACCGTTTCCTCGCGATGCCGTAGGATTAAAACCAGTGTTAAGAGGAGATTGAGAGCATGGAACAACTGACCATTTTGCACACGAATGACCTACATTCTCATTTTGAGAATTGGCCCCGGATTCGTCGTTACCTGGCTAAAGCACGGCAAGAAGCCGTTGCTGCTGGGCATACGGTGTACACCTTTGACTTGGGTGACCATGTGGATCGGGTTCATCCCGTTAGTGAGGCCACGAATGGGCAACAGAACGTTCAGCTGATGAATCAGATTGGTTATGATGCGGTCACTATTGGCAATAACGAGGGACTAGGTTTCATGCGGTCTCAGTTGGACCATCTCTACGATCATGCAAATTTTCCAGTAATTTTGGGCAATCTGCTGACGGCAGACACCCATGAACGGCCCAGCTGGGCGGTCGACCATCGCCTCTTGACGACGGAAGCGGGGACCCGAGTCCTTGTTTTGGGGCTGACGGCGCCCTATCAATTGACGTACCCGTTGGCTGGCTGGAAACCCATTGCAGCCATGAAGGCATTACAGGAATTATTGGCAACCTATGCCGATCAATTTGATGTCTGTGTGCTTCTTTCTCATTTGGGATTGGACGTAGACCGTCAGATTGCCAAGCGCTTTCCTCAGGTGACCGTCATCATTGGTAGTCACACGCATCATTTGTTACCGCACGGTGAGCATGATCAACAGAGTCTACTTGCGGCGGCTGGCAAGTTTGGGCGATACGTGGGTAAAATTGAACTGACCCTAGACGACCACCACGCGGTGACAGTTGCGTCGGCCAGTGTCGTGGAGACATCTACTTTGCCGGTAGAACCCGGCGACCAGGCAGAAATTTCTGGTCTGGAGAACCTTGGTGCGTCAATTCTCTCCGAGCAACGGGTGGCTGATTTGCCAGTTGCCATGGAGGCTGATCCGGTGGGACAACCACGCCTGGTTCGTGAAGGCTTGCACGCCATTGCTGAGTATGCAGGCACCCAGGCCGCTATCTTAAACGCTGGTTTGTTTTTACAAGATCTGCCTAGCGGAATTGTGAATGCAAATCAGTTGCATCAGTTGCTACCACATAATATGCACGTCATGACGGTCACCTTGAATGGGTATGACTTGTGGCGCCTAGTTCAAGAATTTGAAATTGCACGGTTATTTTTACGGCGATTCCCTCAGAAGGGGATGGGCTTTCGTGGGAAGATTTTCGGGGAACTTAATTACCTGGGAATCGCGTATGACTCACAGTCCCATGCTGTCACCTGGCGGGGCGAGGCTTTATCTGCCCACCGCCAGTATAAGATTGCTGTGCTAGACCATTACCTGTTTATTCCATTTTTCCCAACAATTCATATCGTGGGGAAAAACCAGATTTTATACGAAGATTTATTGCGGGAAGTGTTTGCCAAGTATTTGGCTAAGCACTATCCCATTGACGAGAGAGGATGACGACGGTGGATCGAAAAGATTTAGAGGCGTTAGTCGCCGAACAACGAGAGAGTCGTGAGCCAGCCGCCGAAGTAACGCGGGTGGATGAGACGCATTTAACGATCAATGGTCACCCATACGAATTGGTGACGGATGTTCGTGACGGATTTGATTTCACCGAGTTTGCCCGCCGGTTCAGCACGATTTTGAGTAAGTTTGATTATATCGTGGGTGACTGGGGCTTTGAACAACTACGGTTGAAGGGCTTTTACGCTGAGGACCGTGCCGGTGCTAAACAGAATCAGATTGAAGCAGTCCAGGATTACCTTTATGAGTCCTGCAACTTTGGCTGTGCTTACTTTATTTTACACAACTTAGATGTGAAGTCGGCACCTAAGCCCCGGCGGAGTCGCTCGCGGCGCCGGAACAAACCAGCAGCGACTGGGACGAAGGAAACTTTGCAGCAGAGTGTGAAGCCACGTGAGACGGCCAAGCCCCATGCTGAAAAGAAAGCCACAACCAGTAATGGGAATCATTCCACCAACGGTAATGGTAATGCCCATCGGCGGCGGTCACGTCACTCACGGCGAAAGAACACGGCGCACCCATACACTGAGGAACGTCGAACAACGACTAAACAACCAACTACTGACAAAGCCAAAACAGTCACAGTTGGCTCTGGCGGTCACGGTCGTCGCCACTTTACCATTAGACAGAAAAAAGAAGATTAGGGAGAGTTTGCGGTGAAAAAGTATCAAGCTTATTTAATTGACTTGGATGGCACCATTTACGCGGGTTCCAAGCGTTACCCTAAGGCTCGCCAATTTGTGGAACGATTGCAGGCGGCCGGTACGCCATTTAAATTTGTTACCAACAACACCACCAAGTTGCCGGTTGATGTCGTGCGTAATTTAGCAGACAATCATGATATTCACGTGACGACGGACAACGTCTACACGGCGGGTTTAGCAACTGCTGACTATCTGGATCAATTGGCAGGAAGTACTGGTGAGCGAACCGTCTACGTCGTTGGTGAGATCGGTTTGCGCCAAGCATTGACTGCCAAGGGCTTCACCGTGGATGAAGAGCACCCCAAGTATGTTGTCGTCGGTCTAGATAGCGACGTGACCTACGAAAAATTTGCGAAGGCCGTTTTGGCTATCCGTAGTGGTTCAGTCTTTATTGGAACCAATTCCGATTCCAATATTCCTAAATCTAGAGGATTGATGCCTGGTGCGGGGGCGCTAGTTGACCTGGTCCGGTACGCAGTCCAGACTGATCCTATTTTTGTGGGCAAACCTGAACCGATTATTTTAAATAATTCGTTGCAACAAATGGGAATCGCGCCGGAAGATGCTTTGATGGTTGGAGACAACTATCTGACGGATATTTTGGCTGGTATTCATGCGGGGGTGGACACACTCTTAACCTATACGGGGGTTTCCACGCCGGAACTGGTGGCACAACAAGCCATTCAACCGACCTATACTGTACCTTCACTGGACCATTGGGATCTCGAGGTGGGACCTATTGCGTAGATTGAATCGCTGGGCGGGACTGACCGTGCTATTTTTAGCATTGATCAGTCTGGTCATTGCTCTGACCATCAATGCTTTTTGGTTGTACCGGTTGGATATTCACTGGCTGGGGATTTCTCAGACGGTGGGGATGACCCCACATAAGCTCATGCATAATTACTATCAGATGGTGGGTTACCTGGAACTGCCTTGGGTCACAGATCTCAACATGAGTGACTTTCCGACGTCCTATACGGGGATGATTCACTTTCATGATGTGAAAAATTTATTTCTATTAAACAACATTGTGTTGTTGGTGACCATTGTGCCGGCGGGATTCTTTTTAAGACAATTGCACCGGCATGCAGAACAGTGGCGATTACTGTGGCCGGTTCAAGTAGCAGCAGTTGTACCGTTGCTTTTAGGTGCGTTGATGGCAGTCAACTTTAATGGTTTTTTCGTTGCTTTTCACAAGGTGCTCTTCCGGAATAATGATTGGTTGTTCGATCCCTCCCTGGACCCAATCATTACGGCACTGCCGGACACGTTTTTCTTGCACTGCTTTGCCTTGGCCTTTGTTTTGTTTGAACTAGGGCTCGGCATCTTGTATTGGCGGGGACGCGTGGCAATCAAGCGTGCTTAATTAAAGATTTAGTGTAAACAAAAAAGCCTGACGTCAGTCAGGCTTTTTATCGTTGGATCAATATTTATTCTTCTTCTGGGAGGTTACTCGGTGCGGCGTTACTGGCTGTGTGACGACCCTTTAACCAACCAACAACGGCTGGAATCAAAGAAATCACGATGATACCCAACACAACGGCTGAAAAGTGAGCTTTAACGAACGGAATGTTACCGAAGAAGTAACCGCCACCGCAGCAAATCAGGACCCAGGTAATTGCGGCACTAACGTTGTATTTTAAGAAGCGTTGGTAGGGAAAACGTGAGCCGGCAGCCGTGAAGGGGACGAAGGTCCGAATGATGGGCATAAACCGGCCCAAGAAGATGGCCAATGGACCATGTTTGCGGAAGAATTTCTCGGATTGCGCTAGCTTGTCTTTATTGATCAAACGACCAAACCAGGAGTGGTTGGACAAGGCTGCCCCGGCTTTACCACCGAGAAAGAAATTTAGAGAGTCGCCGCCAATCGCTGCCACTAGGAAGATGGCAACGAAGAGCCAGATGTTTAAGCCATAGGCTGGATTAGCCGCTAATGCTGCTGCTGCAAACAGAAGCGAATCACCAGGTAGAAATGGGAGAATCACGGCACCAGTTTCAACGAAGACGATGGCAAAGAGTATCAGATAGGTTGAGCCGCCAAACGTGGTGACGATGTTGGCCAAATGGCTGTCGATGTGAAGCACAAAATCGATTAAGTATCCCATTTTAATATAGTTGCTCCTTATGCATTAATTTGTTTTCATTCACATTGTAGTGGCTTTTGACCCAGCAGTCAGCAGAATCAGCGAAGCTTAAACAAATTATGATATTTCTATTGAAAGGGGGTGTCCTCTTCATTAACGTCGTCATGAGCTAATCGTGCCGCTGCCGCTGCGGCAATCGCGCCTACTAGATCATCTAAAAAAGTGTGAATGATACCTGGTTCGTGCGCGTTGAGCTTGGCTAAGATGCCTGGCTTAGTGCGGTCAATGTAACCGTAGTTCGTGAAACCGATGGAGCCGTAGATGTCGACGATTGAAAGAGCCATGGTTTCATCAACCCCATAGAGTCCCTCGTCGCGTTCGACAATTGTTTGCAGAGGTTCTAAGAGGTCGTGGTGTTCGGCGGCAATGTCAAGTTGGATACCGGTAATGATGGCATTCTGAACTTCCCGTTTGCTAAGGACGGTGGTTACGCTATGGAGGGCGGTTTCCGTAGTCAGGTCCTTGATATAATCCTTTTGCAGGAAGAGGACAAGTTGGGCAATGTCTGTCAGCTCAACACCGCGTTCATTTAGTAAATCAATTGTTCGTTTCTTTAATGCAGTTGCTGGTTTAGCCATGAAAAAGTCTCCTTTTTGAGAAAAATGTCGTGCTTCTAGTATAGCACCGAACCCCTGAGTTGCATTTTTCGTGGTAGGCGGTGATAATATAATAGATAAATAGAAAGTGTTTAAACGATATGGAGGATAATTATGACAAAGTTTCCACAAATTGATTTGGCTAACGCCAGGGGTCCGCAAGTAACTATTGAAACATCGATGGGAAACATTCAGCTGCAGCTCTTCCCCGAACAAGCACCAAAGACAGTTGAAAACTTTGTAACCCACGCCAAAGCTGGTTACTACGACGGCTTGACGTTCCACCGGGTGATTCCTAATTTTATGATCCAAGGTGGGGATCCTACTGGTACGGGAATGGGTGGCGAAAGTATCTGGGGCCAACCATTTGAAGATGAATTCTCTAAGGAGTTATATAACTTGCGTGGGGCGCTCTCAATGGCCAATGCTGGTCCTAACACTAACGGTAGTCAATTTTTCATCGTTCAAGATAAGGATATGACTGATCAGATGCAGAACCAGATGCATGATGCTGGCTTCCCTGAAGAAATCGTTGATGCTTATAAAAATGGGGGAACGCCTTGGTTGGACTTCCGACACACGGTCTTTGGTCAGGTGATTGAAGGGATGGACGTGGTTGACGCCATTGCCCAAGTTAAGACAGACTCCAGTGACCAGCCAGCAACACCAGTGACGATGGATAAGGTTACGGTCAGCGAGTAAGCGTTATGGAAGAGGTGACAAGCATGGCATTTAAAATTGGCCAACGCGTCACGGGTCAGATTACCGGGATACAACCATATGGCGCATTCGTCAGCTTGGGAGGCCATCGGCAAGGTCTGATTCATATTTCCGAATGTCATTGCGGCTATGTAAAGGACATTCATGATTATTTGAAGGTTAATGAAGAAGTTGAGGTCGTTATTTTAGACATCGATGAGTTTACGGGTAAGATTAGCTTATCGTTGCGTTGTCTAGAGCACCTTGATACCAGTGCAGAGGTTTTAGATCACCAACACCGTCATTATTGGACGAATCATCGGATTAATATTGGCTTCAAGCCGATTGGTGACCGCTTGGTAGGGTGGAAAAAGGAAGCATTAAAGCACCTCGATGAACAGGAAACGTCCTAATTTGGGATGTTTCCTGTTTTTTTTGAATTTAGTCTTGACCTGAAGGGGGATGATTGATAAGATATTACCTGTTGCTGTTATTCGCAGTTAATTGCATAAAAATTAAATTGATGAATAGCCATACAAATTAAAATTTGTGCTTGACGAGTTAAACAGCAACTGCTAGAATGATTTATGTTGTCAAAAGGCAAAACATATCGTTTTCATGGCGATTTGAAATCTTGAATATATATTCATTAATTTCAAAAAGATGTTGACATGATTTTGACAACATGATATACTTTAAAAGTTGTCACGGAGCGTTAATCGTTTCGTTAATAACTGGTAGACCTTTGAAAACTGAACATTGTTTCGACAAACCAAATATGTGTAGGGCGGTTTGATACTTGGTATCAAACCC
>NZ_RHNO01000039.1 GCF_003946265.1 Levilactobacillus yonginensis | reverse complement strand
ATTTACTATCCGCCCGCATAGCGGGTGGTTTTTTGTTTCGCACGCTTTAGCGTGCTCAACCGGGCCTAAAGGCATAACAAAAACAGCCATGGCGAACGCCATAGCTGTTTCTTGGAATTAAATTAAAATGCTCATGATTCGGCAGTCAAAGGTGGTGATTTGCTTCCTTGGACATTAGTCACAACAACAAGCTAACAATCATAAGTTGAGCATTCTCCGACTACCACCGAGACGGCCTACAATTACAGCCGATAGGTTGGCAGATATGGGCTCAGGCGCGAAATTATTCTTAGTCAGCGGGTGATTTCCCCACTGGCTTAGAATAAGGCCAAGCTTGTAGACTCGTGGTTTTCGAGGCTTCAAGTTGTGCCCGCACCGTTCCAGCCCATATCTGCCAACCGGTAAGGCGAAAAGCGTACCTACTTGATGAGCCCAAAGTGTTGGAGACCGCGGACAATACCATCCGTTGTATTCGACGTTGTAACGTACGTAGCCCTCGCCTTGGCCTCAGGAACACCATTACCCATGGAGATAGGCACATCGACCTCGTCAAACATCTGAAGGTCGTTGTAACCATCCCCGAAGGCATAGGTCTTAATTCCTTGTAGGCCAGCCTTTTCAATCAACGTGCGAATACCAGACTGCTTGCTGACGCCATGAATCATGGTATCCAAACAGCGCGGATTATTGCGTACGAGATCCAGTTTGCCAGCAAATTTTTCCTGATATGCCTGATCCTTATTTCGGTTGAAGACATTCAAAAAATTAATTTCCTGGTTTTGATACCACTCGGCATCGACCACCGGATCCAACCGTAAAAGCTGAAAATTCTCCGTTGTATCAGCATTGGCCTGGCTCAACCGAAACCCTTGGCTGGTATAGTACGCCAACGGGTCCCCTTGCTCGTTCGCAAACGCTGTGATATCATTTAGCGTCTGCTGGTCAATCACGGACGAGGTCAGGCGTTTGCCCTCTAACTGGACATAACTGCCATTGGCCCCAACCACGGAATCAATCCCCGTGGCGTCCAGAACATATTGAATCTCAAAAATGTTTCTTCCAGTCGCGATAACTGGTAGAATATGATGTTGTTGCATCTCGTGAATAGCGGCGATGCTGGCTGGCAAGACATGCTTGTCGTCGTCAAACAACGTACTATCTAAATCAAAAAAGACAATTGCTTGATACATACCATAACCTCCTAATCAACAACTCTACGGCTCCATTATACAGCCTAACCAAAGTTAACGAAATGGAGAAAAATCTGTCTAGCAGATGTAGTACAGAGCATTTTTATGGTACACTATATCTTGTATATCTAATTAAAGAGGGGCTATCATGGTGATAATTACAGCTGGAATGATCGGTGTCGGTAAAACGACCCTTACTGGAAAGATTGCGACACACTTGGGAACTCAGGCATTTTTCGAGCCCGTTGGGGACAACCCTGTGCTGCCACTTTACTACCGGGATCCTAAGCAATATGGTTTCTTACTGCAAATTTACTTCTTGAACAAACGTTTCAGCATGATTAAGCGAGCGCTTGCCGACGACAACAACGTCCTCGACCGTTCCATTTACGAAGATGCCCTCTTCACGCGCGAAAACAACGCTGAAGGGAACATCACGGACACGGAACTTGAGGTTTACTTGAACCTCCTCGACAACATGATGAACGAACTGGAAGAATTGCCAAAGAAGGCACCAGACTTGTTAGTTTACGCTGACGCTGACTTTGACACGATTCTTCATCGTATCAAGAAGCGTGGCCGTGACTACGAACAATTCGATAACAATCCAGAATTGGAAAGTTACTACAAGAAGATGTGGACTGCCTACCAAGGCTGGTTTGCTGACTACGATGTTAGTCCTAAGATTAAAATTGACCTGCAAAAGTACGACTTAGACGTACCTGGCAACACCGACCTTGTTTTAGCACAAATCGATGACGCCTTAAAGGATATTCGCTCCAACGCTACCGTTTAGGAAGCACACAAAAAAGACCACAAACCGTCAGGGTTTGTGGTCTTTTTGTTTTATCTATCAGCTGTTTCGGATGGTAAAAGAATAATCTGGCTGTCACCATCGTCATAAGCCAACACCGTTTCCGGGAGTTCAGGGGTATACCCGAATTCAGTATCAAATCCCGCCCGTAACGTCATCTGCTTGTCGTCCGTTTGAACATACTCGAACGTTGTGTTGCCCTGATTGTTGTGCAACTTAAACGTCAGCAGGTTATCCAACGGGAATAGCCCTTGGAGGTCGCGGTCAATAATCTGCCAAACGGCATCGATCATGTCACCAGGCATGGCCGCAACGGTACCATAGCTGGCATACCGCGCATGATTGGTTTCAAACATCTTCTCGCCTCCACTTTCGGTCATTTAGCACCATTATACCGTAAGTTATTTGAAAACGGGAATATTTACGCTTACCTTTAGACAACGCCCTGGGTGCTCCGACGGTCTAAAATATTCACCAAAAATGAAATAACAATCAGCAAGGCACCTGCGATGAAGATGGCATGTAACCCCTGATACAAAATACCGTGAAGCGTTGGTAGCAGATGAGCTGGTAAATCCTTAGCCGTCTGCGGATTGATCAATTTATTCATCATTGCCATGGTCGTGCCCGGGTGACTGGCCACACCACGCGCCATCGCAACGTTCATGATAATTCCAAAAATGGAGACCATAATGGTCTGTCCCAGAGTCCGTGCCAACGTATTGAATGAAGTCGCGACTCCCACCTCATCGGTCGCCACGTGACTTTGTACGGTCACTGTGGTCGTAGTAATGGTAATCCCAAATCCGGTTCCACAAATGGCCGCAATCACGAAGAAACTCCAAAATGGCGTGCTCATTGGCAGAACTGCCATCGTGACCGCCCCAATGATAACTAGCGTCAAAGCAATGTTCACAATCTGATATGGTGAGCGGTTCAACAACAGTTTACCCGCAATGAATGACCCGACAATCCACATCAAGGAGCTGGGGGTGATTGCAAAACCAGCTTGAGACGCTAACAATCCGAGAAGTCCTTGCGTCCAGGTTGGCAAGTACACTTCAAAGCCCATGATAAATCCACTGAGCAATGCCGCGATTAAATTTTGAATGACAAACGTGCGGTCCTTAAATAATGACATTGGAATCAAGGGGTCCGCTACCCGTCGTTCCTGACGGATAAACAGGCCAAACGACACCACGGCCACGATAAAGCCCACGATGACCCAAGTCAAACTAATCCCACCGTCACCTAGCAACTGGAACGTTAACATCATGGCTAGTAACCCGACTGAAAGCCAGATACAGCCCCCCCAGTCCATCGTAAACGTCTTGCGTTGAGTGGACTCATTAAGGTTGAACCAAATCAACGCCATGGTGATCAACCCAATCGGAATATTAATGAAGAAAATCCAATGCCAGGAAAGTTGATCCACGATAAAGCCTCCCAGTAAAGGAGCCACCACAGCCGCTATTCCCCACGCTGAGCCGTTTAGTCCCATAACCCGGGCCCGTTGTTCGACTGGATAAATATCGGCTAGGATCGTAAATGAGACAGGCATAATGGCCCCAGCCCCAATTCCCTGCAGGGCTCGCCAAGCAATTAAGGTTTCCATACTGTGGGACATCCCTGACAGCATCGATCCTAAGACAAAGACGAACAACCCGACCAGGAAGACCAGCTTGCGACCCACTGTATCAGCCAACTTGCCATAGATGGGGGTGGCCAACGCACTGGTTAGCAGAAAAATTGAGAAAACCCAGTTCATCAAGGCCACTCCGTGTAAATCACCGACAATGGTGGGCATGGCGGTCGAGACGATGGTTCCCTCAATGGCGGACATAAAAGTTGCGACGAAGACAGCGCCGGTAACGACACCAACGTTAGTTTGTTTCTTAACCATAATTTCCTCCTACCGTTGGCCCCGCCACACAACGTATTTGAGTGGCCAAAAGCTGCCACTTCCCAATTTCTATTCGAGATAGTAATAGATTAATTATCAGGGGTAATCTTTGAAATATCAAGAGTTTATGCTTAATTATTTACAGGATCTTCGTCGGGACACCTGGCTGTGACGTAAAACCGTCAGTCGGTCATTGGCGTTCCCCGCTAGCCGAATCTAAAAAGTCCCGACCACCCCACGGGTAATCGGAACTCTTATAGGTTTTAAAAATTATTTCGTTGCAGCTTCACAGGCCGCCTTCAAAGCGTCGACCTTATCAAGGTGTTCCCAAGGCAAATCAATGTCGGTCCGACCAAAGTGGCCGTACGCGGCAGTTTGCTTGTAGATTGGGCGTTGTAAGTCAAGCATCTTGATGATTCCGGCTGGACGAAGATCAAACAGGTCACGAACAGCTGCAGATAACTTACTTTCCGCAACGGTCCCAGTACCGAAGGTGTTCACGTAAACAGAAACCGGTTCAGCCACACCAATGGCGTAAGCAATCTGTACTTCACATTCGGATGCCAACTTGGCAGCCACAATGTTCTTGGCAATGTACCGTGCTGCGTAACTTGCGGAACGGTCAACCTTTGTGGCGTCCTTCCCTGAGAAGGCCCCACCACCATGGTGAGCAGCACCACCGTACGTATCAACGATGATCTTCCGACCGGTCAAACCAGCATCCCCTTGGGGACCACCAATAACAAACCGGCCAGTTGGGTTGATAAAGTACTTAGTCTGGTCATCAAGCAGATTGGCCGGAATAACTTCCTTAACCACCTGGTCGATTACGTCTTGACGAATTTGATCTAACGTCACGTCAGGATCATGTTGCGTACTCAGGACCACCGTGTCGACCCGCATTGGCTTGTCATTGTCGTCATATTCGACCGTGACTTCAGCCTTAGCATCTGGCCGGAGGTAGTCAATTTCGTTAGTCTTCCGCAACTTAGCGATGCGTTGCATCAAGGCGTGACTCAACATGATTGGCAGTGGCATGAGTTCAGGTGTTTCATCAACTGCGTACCCAAACATTAACCCCTGGTCACCGGCACCGATTTGGTCCAGTGGATCCTCATCACCCTTCCGCGTTTCTAAGGAGTCATCGACCCCTTGCGCGATATCAGGTGATTGTTCATCAATGGCAACTAAAACGGCACAGTTGTCGCCGTCGAAGCCGTATTGACCGTCCGTGTAGCCGATTTCTTTAATCGTTTGGCGAACGACCTTTTGGATGTCGACGTAAGCCTTGGTGGAAATTTCACCGAAGACCAGGACGAGACCCGTCGTAACGGAAGTTTCACAGGCAACCCGTGAATCGGGATCTTGTGCAAGTAACGCGTCTAAAATGGCGTCACTGATTTGATCAGCGATTTTGTCTGGATGGCCTTCAGAAACAGATTCCGAAGTAAATAAATGTCTTTCTTGCAATGGATATTCCCCCTAGATAGTGTTGACGGCAAGTTGACCGATAATCTCGTCGCCATTCGGTTACAAGGCAGCTTCACTAGACTCGTGAATCCTATCGGGAATTGACTCATAACCCAAGAAGTTTAACATAAATCAGGCTAATTTAACAAGGAAGGGCTGTGAATTTTCAAAAAGAAACGTTGACCAAACCCATAATTTTCACTAAGATAAAAGGCAATACTATAACCAGTCGAAACGGAGCGATTCCATGACCACACTCATGGCCTTCTTTAAAAACCGCACAGTGCAGCAATTGTTTATCTTCACCCTGTGTCAAAATATTCTTTGGTGGGTCGCCGGTTCGACGGCTTCTACCGGTAATCCTTTAGGAACCGACGTCAAGTTCTTCCTATTAGTGTACGGCGTTTTCTTAGCAGCCGGCTACTTCCTCATCTTGAAGCGACATTTTCAAACAACGGTTGGCCCAATTCTCGTCGTTGCGGCGGGAACGATGGGCTTTCTCGCCGCTCCCCAAGCTCACTTGGTACAGCTCTTTGCCCTTCTAATCTGTATC
Source organism: Levilactobacillus yonginensis (assembly GCF_003946265.1). Taxonomy (GTDB): domain Bacteria; phylum Bacillota; class Bacilli; order Lactobacillales; family Lactobacillaceae; genus Levilactobacillus; species Levilactobacillus yonginensis. The sequence continues at coordinate 4,872 of NZ_RHNO01000039.1, read as the reverse complement.
TTTCTCGTATTAGCTTGTATCCCACAATTAGGTTTGCAATCAGTGTATGGTCTAGTCGTCTTTAGCTTTCTCGCCGGTTTAGGGGTCCCCGTGGTCCTGTTCTTTCTCAGAAACCACTACCTGGCCGTTCAATTTCTCACACCATTAATTCCGTTAATGGCCAGTTACCTTGCGTTCTTCGAACCATACTACGTCACGGGTACCCAAGACTGGCGACGGCGCCTAATTACCCCATTGATCTTCGTGGTCACCCTATTCTGGTTACCTTTTAGTTGGCGCATCATCTTAATCATTTTACTGACAGCCGCTCACTGGTGGCTCCAAGGTCGGCTGAATCAACGCTACCGTTTAGTCATGACTGGCCTATTTCAACTGATTGTTGGTCTATTAATCCTTCTATAGCGTCAGTCTTTTAAAGTTTCGCTAAACTCCACCACTGAACACTCGTTTCTACTGCTAGCTGTGCTAGAATGGGGCATCATCTAGTTAATGGAGGAACGGAAATGACGGAAATCAAAGTGATTGGCGACATCTTAAGCGGCAAATTTCAGCCTAGCTTAACCGGTAATCAAATTGTAGATGCGGCCCTGATCGATCACTTTTGTCAGAATTTGGCAATTGCTTTACAACTCTCTGGCGACACCATTCAAGCTGAACATCACTGGGATCTGACGATTGACCCCACTGTTATCTATATCATTGACGCCCAAATTTTACGCGTCAGCGGCCATCAAAGAGGTAACGGAAACGTTATCCCGGTTAGCCACACAGACTTACTTCGAGGGCAAATTACGGCCACTAAACAACAATTAATCGCCCAAGACTCGCTACACTATTCCGTTAACTAATCGGTCCGACCATCGCATGGTTGGACTTTTTTTGTTGTCTCGATTAACGCAGCTTCTTATACCGATGGCGGGGCGATTCTTTTCATCCCCTTAGGTCAAGTCGGCAATCCGAAAATTGGGGCCCTGGGGCCAATCCTTCACCTGATTAATCTGCTTTTGTAATTGCATCAAACCCTCATCGACTAACACTCTTTTGCCATTAACAAAGAACTGCGTTTTCTTCCAATAAATTCGCGTATCTACTATTGTAAAGGACCGACGAATACGATAGCCCACTAACGGGTAGAAGAGGGTCTCTACTAAGTCCCCCTCCTCAGCTTGGACGAACCGAGCGTCGCGCAGCCGGTCCTTGCTAAAGCTGTGTTTGCGGTGAGACTTTCGGTCCCATACCTCCAGCTGATAACCCGTTCCCAAAACGTCGATTAGTTTCTGGACGGGACCGGCAAAAAAATTGAGTCGAAAGTAGGTCAGGTCGCGGATGTCCTCGTAAAGAAGATGCTGATTACGAAACTCCGTCCACCCCGCCTCGGGGAGATAATCATACAAAGCTTGTTCGGATTGCTTACACGCCATGACATTCTTCTGATGAGCTGCGCCGAGCTTAATGGCTGTGTGATCAAACGGTGACGGGGCTGCTTCCAAATTATAGCCCCCCGCATCAGATTGAAGCTTCATAGTCTTATTCATGAGTTCTCCTGATCGTTGCCCTTAATAGAAGCTGACGATAGAGTTAAAGATAGCACGTTTGAGCTGAACTTAATAGTCCCAATTATTAACAATCCATACTTCAAAAATCTTCAAAATTAGACTTGTCATCAAAATAATGTATCTTATTCCCACAAGACTTCTAGTAGGCCGTATAAACAGCCAAATGGCTCCGCCTTCATGCACTCTTGTCATATAAACAGACTAATTGCAGAGTTTAAACTTATTTTTCCTTTATCCACTTATCGTTGCTATTCCTGCCATATATGGGTATATTAACTACATCACCAGAGGAGGAATTATCATGTCAGATATTTTAGTCACGACCACCGAGAATATTCCCGGCCATCAATACGAAGTTATCGGCGAAGTCTTCGGACTCACCACCCAGTCTAAGAACTTGATCAGAAACATTGGTGCTTCGCTAAAGAACGTGGTGGGTGGGGAAATCCGCGACTACACCAATATGCTCGATGAAGCCAGAAACGTTGCCGTCGATCGTTTAAAGTTAAATGCCGCAAATATGGGAGCCGATGCAGTGGTTATGATGCGATTTGATTCCGGTTCCATTGGCACGGACATGCAATCCGTGGCCGCTTACGGGACCGCTGTGAAATATATCTAATCTTTCGTATTTTATGCAAAAAACTAGCCACTTTCGCCATTGTGTTGCATGCAATGTTCGTTACACTTCGAATTAGTTGCCCAAATATACCAACAATCCAGCCCGAGTAGCCGCTAAACCGCGGCAGACCGGGCTGGATTTTATTTTGGTCAAAAAAGTTAGATTGACCACCCAATTTCGTAGTTATCTTTGTAGCCACAATTGCTGATGTGTAACCATTCTTCCCCACACAAAAGGCCTTTTGGGACAATGTTTGTCCACAATTGAATTATTGTCCCCTGGAAACTATCCACACTCGCTTAAGTGTCCGTCCTACTCCTTTGGTACCCGTTCTATACTTATGTCAGTCAATAAGATAGCAAGCAATTGAAAAAGAGATAATTCGGATTTTAAGAAAGCGGGTATTCATCATGTTAGAAAAAATTATTAAAGGGACAGTCTTAATCGTCGCAACCATCGTCTTAACCTTAGCAGCATGCAGCTCAACCATCTTCGCCGCAGCAAAGGCACCTGTTACACCTTCATGGGGTAGCTGGAAAGACACCACTATTACATACGCAACTACCAACACTTCTTCTTACTACAAGGGTGTTTGGAAAAACGCCGTTAAGCGCTGGAACAAAGTTGGCGTTGTTCAATTAAAAGCTGCTAAGAGCGGCGAAAAGGCTGACATCACGTTAACTTCTTCCGCTTCACTCAGCACCAAGAGCGGCAAGTTAGCCGGCTACACCAACTACTCATACATCAACAAAGGTAGCAACGACAACCAAATCGTTTCCGCTAAGTCCACTTTGAACCGTAGCTTACTTACTAAGTATGGTTACACCAAGAGTCAACGGACTAACGTTGCTACTCATGAAATTGGCCATGCCCTTGGCTTAAGCCATTCATCCAGCAAGAAGAGTGTTATGTACGCATCCGACCGTTACGCATCCATCGACCACCAAGACAAAGTTGGTTTGGATGAAGCTTACGGCGAATAAGAAACAAACCTCTATCTAACATTGACATAGTAATACCCGCGAAAGCCTAGCCGTCCCGCTAGGCTTTTTTGATACAACAAGTTCACCATACTCTCAACTCGCCAACGGTCACTCGAAAGCATGGTAGCATAACCCTGGCAGAATCTCATAAATTAACAGCCTAGTTCGAGATTGCGACAGGCTCTCCCCCTCCCTAACCCTCACTCGTCACACGCCTGCTCCAGAATACCTTCTAAAAGGGTATAGCTTAATACTCAGCTATCCCAAATCTTAGGCTGGCGATTACTTCCTTTGAACGATCTTACGTTCAACTTATCAAATCAATTTCTCGTCCTCAATAATCCGGACGAAAGATGCCGCCCATTTGACAGCAACTATTTTCACAATACCCCTAGTTACCAAAATAGCGCTTTATTCTTCTAGCTAAGCGTTTTTACTATATTTAGGTATACTTACCCAAAAAAGATATAAAAGCCGCTGTCCTGGCAATTCTCGAGGCCGTTTTCTTACATATTCGTCATTTTCGCACCCTATTTATTGAATACTCTGATAGTTCGAACAAAAAAATCCCTCATCGTTTATAACATCGATGAGGGATTTAATTAAAAATAGACCCATACTGAAAAACTAAAACGATAGCTATCCAGTTAAAGCGACGTAAGTACTCACTAGTCAGTGTATCCGCTCTTAACGTTTAAGCATTGATTCATTTCAATCATATCTGTTGTCTGAGACGATTCTCTGAGAAGTTAGCTCATCACCTGATCAATCCGCAACGTTTCCACAAACAGCCCTCAATTGGCAATCCAGCTAGCCTTTGCTACTTGCTACCCACTCGGCAGCTTTCCCTAGCACCAGACAATGACACCCTAAGATGGTTCTCGTAGCAAAGAACGAAGCAACTGTCCTAGTTTTCCCCTATCGGACCATTATCCCTGCTTAGCAACCATCCTAAGCTTCATATTACTACGTCTTGTCAACCGGGCACGGGTCTTGACCGTGCCGTGATGGCCTTAGAGTGCGTTATGTCAGTTACATCCACAACAGTTACCTACCCATGGTTCATCCAGAGCACACGTAAAAATACGCAAAAAAAAAGTCATTGCCGAATGCAATGACTTCCGAGATGAAACTTCTTATACCGGAGGTGGGGTTCGAACCCACACGTCCTCAACGGACACTGGATTTTGAGTCCAGCGCGTCTGCCAGTTCCGCCACTCCGGCAAAAAAATTCTGATTGGATACACCCAGTCAAAGGTGGTAATCGGATTCGAACCGACGATGAAGGTTTTGCAGACCTCTGCCTTACCACTTGGCTATACCACCATAATCGTCTATCCAATCTGACTGGACCAACTGTTTCTTTAAGATGCCCCAATCTAGGGCGGTATGTGGGAATCGAACCCACGCGTGCCGGAACCACAATCCGGTGTGTTAACCCCTTCACCAATACCGCCATCACATTACAAACAGGGATAGTAGGAGTTGAACCCACATCGACGGTTTTGGAGACCGTTGTTCTACCATTGAACTATATCCCTATAATGATGGTGGGGAGTGGATTCGAACCACCGAACCCGAAGGAGCGGATTTACAGTCCGCCGCGTTTAGCCAGACTTCGCTACCCCACCATAAATGGCGCGGGACGGAATCGAACCGCCGACACATGGAGCTTCAATCCATTGCTCTACCGACTGAGCTACCGAGCCAT
>NZ_RHNO01000038.1 GCF_003946265.1 Levilactobacillus yonginensis | reverse complement strand
CAACATTTAGATCGACAGTTAGCGGCTTTAAAAGACGTTGATAAATTATTTACGGATAAATTAAGTGGGGCTAACACCAAGCGACCTGAACTGCAAAAAATGCTGGCCTATATCCGTGAAGGCGATATTGTCCTGGTTACTGAATTAGACCGCTTGGGCCGAAACAACCAGGACTTAACTAAGATTATGAACACCATTCAGAACAAAGGTGCCACCCTAGATGTGTTGAATTTGCCGTCCATGACGGGGATTGCGGATCCTAACTTGCGTCAACTGATGACTAACTTAATCATTGAACTGTATAAGTATCAGGCCGAAAGTGAACGGAAGCGGATTATTAAGCGTCAACAACAGGGGATTTTCCTGGCCAAACAGCAGGGGAAATATCATGGGCGCAAACCCCAATATACCGAAGATGATCCCCGCTTACTACATGCTTTTAAACTTTATCAGACGGGCATGAGTGATGTAGATGTTGCCCGTAAGACTGGAATTAAGCGAACAACCTTCATAAGATATCGAAAAAAGTTTGGCATCAATAGGTGATAAAAGATAAATTCGAAGACAATTTGACTTTAATATTCATTCATAGCGGAAAGGATAAACTAATATATATCGTCTCATCAACATATTACATTATCTTAATTACTTACATTTCATATGAAGGAGAAAAACATGAAACTAAACTTTGAGACCATTGGAAATACAATGCTTAACATTATCAGTAGTACGGTGGTTGTTTTACCATTCATGATTTTTTTGGAGAGCGTAAAATATGGCGAATTGTCAAACTAAGTGCAACGGTTTGTCAAAAAATACTTCATATGGGGTTTCATAGTTTAACACTTTGCGAGGACGTTGATTTAACTGCTTTTGGCAGTGCTCAACGTCCTGTTCCGTATAATTACCAATATCTGTTCGCTTGGGAAAATATTCCCGAATTAATCCATTTGTATTCTCATTTGTTCCACGCTGTTCAGGCGAATATGGATCGGGCCAATAGACAGTAACACCTAACCTTTCGCTGATTTCATCAAGATGAAGAAATTCGGTCCCATGATCTGGTGTAATAGAATGAACAAATTCTTTAGGAATGGCCCCTAACAGTTCAACTAAGCCTTTATTTATCTCCTGCGAGTCCTTTTGCGCAACCTTTTTGATAAACGTAAGCCGACTAAGCCGATCGACAACCGTTAAAAGGATGGAGTGACCCGTTCGACCAATCACAGTATCAATTTCCCAGTCTCCGATCCGTTTACGCTGATCAATGAACTTAGGTCGCTCGTGGATTGATATATAATCAACTTTTGCTTCCTCATGGCGGCGTTCACCCTTAGGGTGACGTATACGGCCACGGTGACGCAACCTCCGTTTGATTCCTGTATCTCCATGTGAATGGTAAGGTCGATTTAAGTTATGCCGTTTAATATGGCGATAGATAGTTGTATAGCTGACGCAAAAATAGTTTTCATGAGTTAGTCTATTAGCTATTTGTTGTGGTGACCAATGGCTATCAAGAATCAGTTTTGCCACTAACTCACATAATTCTTCACATTGATCTAGCAAAAGCGGTTTATGACATTTTGCACGCTGCTTTCTATAATCATTTTCTGCTTCACTTGGTGAATAATTTCCTTTACAGCGCCGGATTTCGCGTGAAATGGTGCTAGGTGACCGTTTTAACCGATATGCAATTGATCGAATTGAATGCCCTCTTGCTTGAAGTTTTAGAACACTTTCTCGTTCAAATATAGTAAGATGTTTGTAGCTCATAACGGGTACTCCTTGTGTTTTTTCTTAGTCGTTAAACATTGTACCCGTTATGGGTCTTTTTTTATTCAATTAGTGTTGCACTTGGATTGTAAATTAAAGGTTTATTAAAAAAGGACTTGAAGCATTGGGTGCTTCAGGTCCTTTTTGTGGTTGTAGTTTGTTTTATAGTAGTTAACTGTTTTGATTAATTATTTCGTCAATTCAAATCAAATTATTCTTGATGACTTTTTTGATTGACTTTTTATTTTTTGATGATCATGTTGATAGCTTGTTCGAGTTTTTTCGATTGAGCTGCTGGGTCACCTTCTGGATTTTCTACGCAATCTTTCAAGTTGTTGGCTACTACCATGCCCATTACGCGATCGATGCTTGATCTGACGGCGCTTAACTGTGTCATTACGTCCATGCAATCTTTGTCATCGTTGATCATTTTTTGGATGCCACGGATCTGGCCTTCAGCCCGGCTTAAACGATTGATGACTTTCTTTGTTTCTTCTTCACTGCGAACTGTATCCATGATTTTCCTACTTTCTACTTAAATGAATAAGTTTAGGTTGGAGTTTTCTGTGTCTCCAAGATATGTGGCGACACCGCCATACTCAACGAAACTATAAAGCTCTTCTTTTTTAACGCCCATTAGTCCCATGCTCATTGTGCAAGCTACGAATTTGATACCCAAGTCGTTTGCTTTTCTGATCATGACTGGGAGTGGATCGACGTTATTTTTCTTCATAACTGATTTTATCATTTTTGAGCCTAAACCGCCCATATTCATGGTTGAAAGTGGTAATTTGTCTGCTCCACTTGGTAGCATCATGTCGAACATCTTTGCTACACCGTGCTTCTTGACTTTGTTTTTCTTCAAAACATTCAAGCCCCAAAAAGTGAAGAACATGGTTACTTTTTTACCCATAGCTGCCGCTCCGGTAGCGATTATCAAAGAAGCTAGTGCTTTGTCGAGATCACCATCAAAGACTACCATAGTCGCTCCTTCTTTAGTTTCATGAAGCTGACCATCGTTTAAAGCTAATTCGGCAGCTAATTCAGGATCTTGTTTAACTGGAGCGCTTGCTCCTTGCCCCTTCTGAACCGTAGCAACTACTGTATCACCATCAATATCATTGGAAAGAACTTTATTTCCGGTATTTTTGGCCCATGACTCGATATCGGCGCTAAAGCCAAAATCGCTCGCTTTGACTACCATTTTTTGACCATCGTCCATTTTATCCATGTGTTGTTTAACTTTTAAAATGGGACCTGGGCATTGTAAGCCACAGGCATCTACTTGTAGTGTTTTTAAATTGTTCGAACTGGAACCACTGGATGTTTTGACTTTATTTTTTGAAAAAAGTTTATTCTTGATCTCATATTTAGCGATCTTGTAAGTTTTGAAACCACCATCAATATTGACCACGTCAAAACCATCATTAGCTAAAACTCTTGAGGCATTGTATCCTCTCAACCCAACCTGGCAATAGACATAAATCGTCTTGTCCTTTGGTAATTCATTGAGACGATCGCGTAATTGATTGAGCGGGATCAATTTACTACTTGGAATCTTACCGGTAGTTAATTCAAAGTCATTTCTAACATCAATGATCGTAGCTTTCTCATCCACCAAACGATCAACTTGATCCCATTCGATAGTCTTAGTCCGATGATTGATCTCGTTATCAGCCACGTAACCTAACATATTTACTGGGTCTTTTGCACTTGAATATGGTGGAGCATATGACAATTCGATCGAGCTCAATTCGTCAACTTTGGCTCCAAATCTCATTGCTGTGGAAATGACATCGATCCGTTTCTCAACGCCTTTTGTTCCAACTGCTTGTGCTCCCAATATCTGCTTGTCATCGTTATAAAGTAGTTTTAGATTGATGGGACTAGCGCCAGGATAATAGCCAGCACTTGAATTTGGATGAATGTGAATGACGTGATAAGGAATATTTTGACGTTGCAAGGTTTTTTCGTTGTCACCTGTTGAAGCTGCCGTCAGTTCAAATACTTTGGCAACAGATGTACCCTGTGTTCCCGGATATTCTGCCGGAATGCCATTAATAATGTCAGCCACTAAACGACCTTGACGATTAGCTGGCCAAGCCAATGGGATATTGGTCTCTGAACCATCCACTAAGTTATTGACTTGGATCACGTCACCAATGGCATAAATATTAGGATAGTTAGTTTGAAGCTGTTTATTGACTTTGATTGCATTCTTGAATCCCAGCTCGATCTTAGCATCCTTGGCTAAATCGTTAGCTGGAGTAATACCGATAGACAAAATTGTCATATCCGTCTCAAGTTCTTTGCCACTTTGCAAAATTAATTTTTTGCCATCATTTTGGAATTCTGCTAGTCCGTCATTCAAATACAAGTTGACGTTATGTAAATTGATTTGTGAATGTAATTGTTGTGCCATTTCGAAATCTAAGTTCGGCATTACTTGAGATGACATTTCAACTAACTGAACATTCAAGCCCAGCTGCTTGAAATTTTCCATCATTTCTAGACCGATAAAACCACCGCCAATGATCGTGGCAGTTTGCACATTGTGATCAGCAATATATTTCTTGATCTGATCCATGTCGGGAATATTTCTCAAAGTAAAAGTATTCTTGGCATCAGCTAAACCTTTGATTTTAGGCACGATTGGCTTAGCACCAGTAGAGATGATCAATTCATCAAAACTTTCATCATAAGTCTCACCTGATTGCGTATTATGAACGGTAACGGTATTTTTTTCAGGATCGATCTTAGTAACATCAGAAAAATTACGGACATCTAAGCCATATTGTTTTTCCATACCCTCTACGGTTTGGACCATTAGACTATCACGCTCTTTGATAGTACCACCAATATAATAAGGCAAGCCGCAGTTTGCGAACGAAATGTATTCCCCCTTGTCGAATAAAATAATTTCATCATCCTCATTTAAACGACGAAGACGTGTCGCTGCAGTAGCGCCTCCTGCAACACCACCAATGATAAGTATTTTCTTTGCCATATTGAACACCTCATTTATTATTTTGTTATTCTTTTCACAAAAAAATATACCACCAGCGGTATATTAAGTCAAACCCATTCATATCCATTGTTTGAACTGTATTTGTAAAAATTCCAATCTAGAAACAGTGCGTAACACTTGACGCAGAGATTTTCATCATACCCTGATGATGTATTTTTAGCCCAAAAAAATAACATTCAAAAAAATTGAATGTTATTAATTTCCCGAATTGTCAAACCAAGTGCAACACTTTGATCTATTCTAATAAATTGGTATAGCTAGTCAGCCAGTTCGGGAACAATGTCCGCCGGACATTTATAACCCAAGCATTTTCTTGGACGGTGATTTAGTGTGTACTGAACCTCCTGAATATCAACTAGTGATGAGTCTTTGAATGATTTCCCCTTTGGAAAGAATTCACGTAGAAGACCATTGGTATTTTCATTAGTTCCACGTTCCCAAGGGGAGTATGGGTGCGCAAAGAAGATATCTGTTCCAGAAACATTGTTTAGCAAAGAGAACTCACTACCATTATCAAAAGTAACAGTTTGAAAGTGCTGTGCTCCGTAATCATCGATAATTGTCTGAAGTGCCTTTTGACAAGTCTGTGCATGATAATTGGGTAACTTGACAATAATTTCTAAACGGCTAAAACGTTCTGTTAATGTCATCAGAGCGGGTTCGGATTCAACACGTTTGGCTTTGACCAAATCACCTTCCCAATGGCCAAACTCAGAACGACTTTCAACAATCGATGGACGAAGTTCAATTGATTGCCCCAATACTTTCTTATTTGTTCGATTATGATGGCGACCATGATGCTTAATCCTACGGCGTAGTTTCATGGGTAAATCTTGATTACGCAACAGTAACCGTTGATCAATTAATATAGCGATACACCGTTGATGTTGAAGGACAGACTTCACTTGGATAATTCTGTTTAAACCAATGAACAAACGTATCCACGCTGTAAACCCTAGGTTTTGTTTTAAGGGCCTTTGTGAGTAAATTGATAAAGAAACTGCAGCTTGAAAACAAACCACTCCAAACACTGGCAGAACGATGCTTACGATAGACAGCTTCTCCAGTTTCGGCAAAGTACGCTGAATAAGTACAATGTTGCTGTGAGTCAATTTGGACAGCCGTGCCACGCCGAATTTCTCTAGAGATGGTACTAGGATTTCGATGAAGGCGCCGTGCAATTTGTCTAATAGACATTCCTTGTTCATAAAGTGCCTCAATTTGGCCTCGTTCATCAAATTGTAGTTGTTGATAGTGAGTATGCGTAGTATTCTTAGATTGGGTCATGAAGATTCCTTTCTTAATTTGTTTAGTCGCTTATAAGAATAGGTCTTCATGGCCTTTTTTGCTAGACCAATTGGTCTAGTTGACTAGTGTTGCACTTCAATTTTAAATCGGGGTGAATTTTTTTCATGATATTGTTTCCCAGAAAAGTGTAATCTGTGACTTTGATAGTTACTCTGATCAGTTATGGCTTCTTTCGCCGGGTTTAATGGTGGCTTGGAAAGCGTAGATATTTTTGATTTTCTGCACAGAATACTCCGGCTAAGAAAATGTTTGTAAGAGATCAGAATCATTCATTTTATAGGACAGGCCTGCAAATATAGTGTGAACACATTTGTAGATTTGTGAGAATTCACGAGACGAATGATTGATAAATCTGGAGCAAAAAATTGTTTTCTTCGGAATAAAATAAACCCCCTGAGTTTGGATTTACTCCAGATCAGGGGGTTCGCTTTACCGCGAGATTGACGACACCGTCCTTTTTGCGTTATTTGGTTTTTAGCAGTAGATCCAAGGAGTGTTCAAGATTCTGAACATCAGCCGTGGTCATCGCATCTACACAATTATTAATATTACGGGCGATGACGAGTTTCATGGCCTTGTCGATACTTGATTTCACTGCTGAAAGTTGAACCAAGACATCTTCGCAAGGACGATTTTCGTCCATCATACGTAAAACGCCGTCCAGTTGACCAGCCGAGCGTTTCAGCCGGGTCTTGATCTGCTTGCTAGTGACATATTCTTCAGTAGTTGCCATGATTCATGATGCCCCCTTCGTAATTAGGCAAGTGCTTTTTTGAGTTCGGCTTCAAAATCAGGCTTAGGACGTGCTCCGACCATGTGACTGACGACTTGGCCATCTTTCTTAATCAGGAAGGTTGGAATTCCTTGAACTTGGAATTGACTGGCCGTAGCTTGGTCATGGTCAATGTTCAATGAAACGAAGTTGACCTGATCCTTGTAAGCTGGGTCTTCAGAAAGGGACTTAAGAATTGGGTCCATCATGCGACATGGTGGGCACCAGTCTGCGCGAAAATCAATAACGGCGATACCAGTATCTGTTTCTTTGGCAAAATCTTGGTCATGTATTTCTTTAATCATTTTGAATGACTCCTCAGTAATTATTATTCATTAAACAATATACCCCCATTGGTATTTATAAGCAAGTTATTTGTCCAGATGTGACCAGTCCTAAAGCGGCCCCCCGACTAGCTGGGAAGACTAGTTGGTGGGCCGCTATTGGTGGCTAGGCCTGTAACCAAGTTGGGGAGACTTGATTAAGCTGTGGCTGCTTGAATGGTTTTAGTTGGTTGGTGCTTGTCGAACTTGGTTTGGAAATTGATTAACCGCATAGCGTTGAAGATAACGACTAAGATACTAGCTTCATGGACAAACATCCCACTGGCCATGTAGATATAACCGAAGATTAGCCCAATCAGTAGGAAGGCCACGGTGGCAATGGCGATGAAGATGTTTTCACGAGTGTTCGAGACAGTTTTCTTGGCGAGACCGTGGGCATAGTAAGGCAGTTTTATTAACTTTAATCGATCGCAAATCACGGTTCCTTTGGGCATACCGGTTAAAAGATCGGACGACAGCGACTGTTAATGAAGCACTAACTAAGTTCCTAACCACTTTTAATGGTCCGGTGCACAGCTTTACTGTGGACCGTGGCACTGAGTTTAGTGGGCTAGTATCACTTGAATCACAATATGGTATTAAGACCTATTACTGCCATGCTTATACGCCAGCTGAACGTGGTAGTAATGAACGCTTTAATCGGAATTTACGTTATTTTTATCCTAAAGGGACTCGTTTTGAGCACATTAGTGCTCAAGATTTAACGACGACGTTACTCCAAATTAACCAGCGACCGCTTAAAATACTCGACTGGCAAACACCGTATCAGGTTATGCTGACAAATTTGTCCAAAAATTCGGATTAAATTTGCAATCTACCTTATAAAAGATATTGATATTACAGCGGGTGACTTTTTCTATCAAGGAACAGCCGATAATGCTCGTCTAACCATTGTTTATGACAAGAAAACTGGACGATTAAAGGGAGCTTCCGAAATTAGCCAGACTGCTGTAGATGACATTAATAATCTGATTCCAGTGATGAGTTTGGATGTGCAACCAGATGACTGGAAGAAGAAAATGTTAATGGCATTCCCAGGATTAGCCTACAAGATTAGAAATTTAGTATAACTTATCAATATTACTTTTTATAACATAGTTAGTCCTAAGAAGGGTAAATTAAAATGCAACAATTTTTTACAATCTTAGGTGGAATGGGAACGATAGCAACCGAAAGTTATGTACGCTTACTAAAATAAGCGTACATCGACTAATCGTGACCAAGACTGTCTAGATTATCTTGTAGTTAATCATGCATGGGCAGAAATCTAGCTCAATGAAAAGAAAGCGAAAAGAAAACAGCTTAGTGCTCGTGGTATAATACAGCTGTAGGATATTGTGATGCATAGTCCAATTGGACCGCCTCTTTCCCATATGGAAAGAGTTACGACAACACAAAGCCCCTTCTGCTAGAGCCAATAGCAAAAAGGGGCTTTATTATGTCAAAATATGTATATACATATAATTTCTTCTGGCTTCTCAGTAATATTGTTACTGGGAAGCTTTTTATATAGAAAAAGCCCCACGCAAAACACGTAGGACTACCAATAGAAGAGTTGGCGTCATTGTAACACGTCTATTCTTTGCGGACAATATCATCCCTGATTATCCTGGCACCATACTTCTGGCGTAGATTAAATAGCTTCTTCTTAGGAAAGGCGTGGGTCAGCACGGGAATGTCCCATTCCTTTTGAAATGCCATTAGCACCTCAACAAACTCATCATATGTAAAGTCAGAGAAGGGGAGCTGTGCAGCGATTGTAGTATAGACTCCAGGGTTAAATTTGCTATGTGCCTCCGCTGTGATATTGTATTTCTCGCTAAGATCGGTAATGGAGACCCAAAGGTTAAGTTTACCGTGAGTGTGCTGCTTGAAATCAGCAATAATCTCATTGCCTTTCTTAATTGCTAATCTAACATTACGAGTTTGATTTTTCATGATTAAATCACCTATAACACACGAAACTAGCTTAGTGCTTTTTTAGCATTTCTGATCATCTTATCAAAGACGTTGGCTACAATATCCAGTTCCTTTTGGCTTAATCCTTTAGTCATTGTCTTTTGGTATTCAATAACAATACTCAAGATCTCGTTATACTTTTTAATTCCATCTTCTGTTAGGGATATTAGCTTTTTGCGGTGATCTTTACTGTCTTGTTGCTGATATATTAATCCTTCATCATCAAGTCTTTGGACTATTTTGACCATACTAGGTCCAGTAATTCCTACTAATTTAGCTAAATTGTTTTGGGAAATTATATCGTGAGAATTAATAAAGTATAGAGAAATCCATGTATTGTAGGTAACGCCAACATCTTTCAAGCGGTCAGTAAGCACCGCTTTGAAAAGTTTGGAGCTAGTGTTGGTAGTAAACATTAAGCAATCTTCCAGGGTAAATTTAGTCACGGCATTTCACTCCTTACAATATGATTTTATCATAGTTTTCTGATTAGATAGTTAGTTAACTATTGATTTAAAAATTGAAAATACTATAATAATTACTGAAAGCGCTTTTAGTATATATTTGAAAGGAATGCTGACTATGACAAAGTACAGTGTAACCGCTAGAAAGACTAATTCAAGTTTACAAGTTGATGCTCATACACGTGGAATTCACAATACATTAGACGAGCCGAAAGCAAACGGGGGAACGAATACTGGACTTAATCCGGTTGAATTAGAGCTTGGCTCCCTCGGTGCTTCGCTCCAAGAAACAGCACGGAAACTTTCTGCATCAAATAACTTTAATTACCAAAAACTCGAAATAAGTCTTGAAGGGGACCTAGATTTTAGGGGATTTATGGGTGATCCAAATGTTCGGAATGGGTTCCAAGAAATTCGGATATCCTTTAATTTTGAAACAAGTCAAAGTAAGGAAGAATGTCAGAAGTTTGTTGAATTAGTTGAAAAAAGTTCTCCTATCTTTGACACGCTAGTTAACGGGACTAATGTCATTATTGATAACATTATTAAGGATTAGGAGGTATTATTATGGCTATCACAACGTTTAAGGCAAAGGTCGTAAGTACAGATGATCCTAACAAGTACATCTCTTATTCACGTGATTTCACAGTTAAATTTCAAACGAATGAATTAAATAATGGATACGATGAAGGAATTACTCCTAATGAAGGGATCTTATGTGCACTTGGGGCATGTGAGGATATTGTTGCAGCTTCCTTCTACAAAAAAGAAAAATTTGAATATAGTTCATTGTACATTCCTGTTAGAGGAGAGATTTCTGGGAAGCGTCCAGGATTTGATAATATTGGTGTTGATATTCACTTCAGGACACCAAAGGAAAAGACAGAGATAACCAAATTCGTTAAATTCATGGAAGATACTTGTCCTGTCAGAGATAATTTGGTTAATACAGTACCAATTGTAACTAAAGAAGTTAAATCTGAAAAATAGTAGTGGCTGAGTAAGATGGCAACAAATATAAAAGCGTCCTATTTTGGGACGCTTTATTGTTTAAACAATTATCTTCTACTTTATTGATTCAATGCAACTAGGTCCACCATCTTTGAAGCGGCCCTGCATTTTGTGTACATCTGTTATAGCATGAATGAGCAGCGGTTGATAAACAGATGCTATATGGTTGCTATATATTTGCAAAGTAGGGTATTAAATCGCTTATATCGACCTGTCATTAAAATTCTTGTTTTAATGCGTTTATATTTTAAAACCGTTTTGGATGCCTATATTTATCTATATCTAACACGATCTATTTGGTAGCGTCAAGAATCTTGTGTAAATGAAATGCCTTCGTACATATAATATGTAGTTAATTTAAATAAAGGATGATTCCAAGGTGTCCTGGAGTCCTTTGAACCCTCGGTGGATCCGCTTCAGAGACTTCTCGTTATAAACATTAAACTGAG
>NZ_RHNO01000037.1 GCF_003946265.1 Levilactobacillus yonginensis | reverse complement strand
TTGATTGTGGATTGGCCGAATGATTTGATACTGCAAAGTTTGTTATCGCAGCTATTCGGTTACCTAGCGCGGTTAATACTGGAATTGCCGGGAACTGAAATTGAGCGCGAACAAGCGTATTTGATTACGGTGATGACCAAAATATTGACCCCGGGTGAACATGATCAAATTACTGGTCAGTGAGCTAACTGTTACTTGATATAAACTAAAGCCACTTCTGTACTTAGCGGTCATTTGAACGCTAAGTACAGAAGTGGCTTTGGTCGTTGCTACGCGTGTTCGTTTGTTAATCTGCTAGTATCGTCATTTTATTCAACAAACTAGTTTGCAACTGGCTGAGTGTGGTCGTCATGTAGACCGGGTAAAGATCTGGGTTGACGAGCCGCTGAGTTGTTCGTGGGAGCTCGGCAAGTTTAGCCTGGGTAGTTGCCTGAATGGTTGTAACCGGAATTGACGTGGTGTTGGACAAATCTACCGGCGCGAGTAAAGGCCGGGCTTCAAAATGGGTGAGTCGCTGTTGGCGGTCGACACTGAGTGGGTCACTGGTGACGACGGTTAGGCTGGTCGCATCGACGATCGTCTCGGTAGCTAGTGCAATCAAATCAGCAAAGGCCCGCTTAGGGCTCTGGTGCAAATAGTCTGAGAGTGTGCCTTTTACCTAGTTGTTGATAGGGTGTTGTAGGTTATGCTGGCACCATCGCTTTTAATTCGTCCACGGCTGAAAACCCGATGAGGCTTAGCTCTCGTCGGGTTTTCTTGCGTAATGCATGGATGACTTCAATGCCGCTGAGTGTTGCACTAGTGGATGTAAGCTGATTCCTGAGACAGCTTCTAAGAACGTTTGAATCTTTGATGGGTAAGACAACTTGTTGCATAAGCTGTTAGTTCCTTTACTTTAAAATTAATTTAGTTGCAGAAAACCTAAAAATCGAATATTATAATGTAGTACGATGGTAAACTTAAAGGAGGCGGATTAGAATGAGTAATACTATTATTAAAAACAAGACAATTTCAACTCGTGTAACACCTGACATTAGTGAACGGGCTAAAGCTAATCTAGCAAAACAAGGGCTAACCGTTTCTGAGTATATACGCTTATCGTTAGTTAAAGCGGCCAATAATGAAGTTCGATTAGTCAGCTTTTTAGATTCTCCGGAAGCCTTAGCCGCTAAAAAAGAAGCAGAAACAGGGCAGGTCAAAAACATTGGTTCATTGACTGACTTTGAAGATTGGATCGATAAGTTAGATGCAAATTAAACAGACCAAATCTTTTGAACGTGAATTAAAAAAACTAGTCAAAAAACATTTCCCAATAACTGTCTTGAAGCCTTGTTTAGAAGCAATTGTTGAACAAGATGTACTTGTTTTGAAACAGATTAAAGATCATGCATTAAAAGGAAATTGGCGTGGCTATCGTGAATTTCACCCTGCCAGATATGGAAACTATGGTAAAAATTATGACAACTGGATTGTTATTTATCAGCTAGATCATGATGAATTGATTTTGTTATTGGTTGCAACTGGCTCCCATGAAATCTTGAATCAATAGCTATAGTTTAGGGGCACTTATAAAAAAATAAATTAAAATAGCCCCCAATATCTACATTATAGATATTGGGGGTTATTTTAACAATGATTTTGAGGGGCGATTTGTTAATTATAGACCCTGATTTGTGATTTGCTTTAGTACGGCAAAAATCAACAAGGCAGCAGAGAATCCCAAGACTATTAATCTCAAATACCACGATAATCGATAATATAGACTATTCTGGCGTACTTGAGACAATCCTCTCCTCATCCAAAGGAATGTAACTACCATAACTACAATGGTATTAAAAACTTGTTGTGGAAAAGACCATCCGGTAAATATCACCAAAAGGCCAATGGCTGCAAAACACCAGATATCATAATAAAGCACTAACGAACGAGAATCTTTCAATTCTAATTATCCCCTTTCAACTAACGAAGTATATTTCTACTCTTTATTCCTTAGGAAGGAACGAAATATTTACGTTAATGATACACTGGTATGAGACAAGGGCGGCAACAACATATTATAAAACCGGTGAATAATCCGCTCATAGAGAAACAAGTAGTTTGCTAGAATTACAAAGGATTTTTAATATTTTGTCAAAGACTCTCATAAACTTGGTTTCACATCGATTTAGTCGATATTTCATTTATAATGAAATATAAAAAAGGTATTTAAAAGTGGTGTGCTATGACGAAAACAGTAAAAGAGTTAGCTGATGAATTGAATGTTAGTCGACAGTATGTTCAGAAAGTGATATCTAAACTTCCTGCAACAAAGAAACCTAAAAAAGTGCAACATAGCTACCAGATAGACAACCGGGTAGAGGCCTATATAAGGGACTTTATGGGGATAAGTGACAACATAGAAGCAACTGGTGACAACCAAAATTGTACCTCTGACAGTAACTCGGATTCAAATAAATATGAGAATGCTCTGTTGTCACAGATTGATAACCTGAAGCTTCAAGTTAAGCAAAAGGATTTTCAATTAGAAAATATGCAAAAGCTGCTAGATCAATCTCAACAATTACAGTTTATGGCCGAGAATAAGATCAAACAGTTAGAGAATAAGTCGGATGATATTCAAAAACAAAATGGTGAGCCAGAGGGTACTGGACAGCCTAGTAGTAACGATAACGTAGATGAATCAACGGATAAGACTGAACGTGGCTTCTGGTCACGTCTATTTAAGCAGTAAGGAGTTTAATGATGAAACAAAAGCTAGTTTTTGGTATTCAATTTGTCATTAACTTGTGGTTTATGTTGAATGTGATTGGTTACTTCTTGAATTTGTCGTGGACAGACGAGCCTTGGCATATTTTGCTGGATATATTTGGCATCTTGATAGCCATTGTCATGGCTTATATGATTACGGTTAGATTTGAAAATTGATGGATTTTACGTTGTATTGTGCTTTCGAATACGCTATCATGAAACCAAGTTGAATATGAGCGCAAAAAAAATAAAGCCTTCGGGATTGGCGTCCCAAGGCTTAGATGACTTAGTAGCTACAGACTACTAAGGTTTTCTGATAGGACTGAAGAACCAGTCCCTATCTCAATAACGTATTTTATCATGAACTCTGGTTAAATAAAACCATTTGATAAGAACACGTTAGTTAACCTTAGCAGGTTGGCTAACGTGTTCTTTTTTTGTGGACGTGGAATGACTGGAAACGACTCCCAGTTAAAAGACGCGTGGGTAATCCCCTGATGTTGGTCACTCAAATCATTCGTTAGCGTGGTTCGTTACCCCGTTTGTAGTTAAAGCCAGGGGTATGCTAAACCCAGTCGAGATCAACGCGACTAAAGACGTGGTAGGAAACATAGAAAATGGAAACGACCGCCCTATGGTCAAAGTGAGTTGAAACACGCTCTCAGGTTAAATAAAAGCGCGACTGGCAACGACCAGGCTAAAAGACGGTAGATTATAGGGGCAAGGGCTATGTGCGCTTAAACGGTTGTTAAACGGCTAAATTGAGCCACGGAGTAAATCCGGGGTTGAACTTAGTTGTTTAGGGCTCCAAAGAAGCCGTTTTTCCCATTTTCGGGGAAAGACTCATGAGAGAGCCAGTCTGGCTCAACCTTTGGTTGGGTTTAAGTATCTTTGTGCTTAGTTTTAGTACGTATATAAGGCTGTCTAGAAATACTAGCTTGTTTTTTAATAAGAACTATTCATAGTTGATTTTGGGAGGCAATATGAAATTTCAAGAGAAAATTAAAACTTTGAGATTGCAGGGAAAAATGACTCAGGAGGCTATGGCCAAATCTTTATTAGTTTCGCGTAAAACGGTTTCCAGTTGGGAAAATGGACGAAACTATCCAGATATTAAGACATTGGTTAAAATTAGTGATGTTTTTTCAATATCTTTAGATACTTTGCTGAGGGAGGACCAAGTAATGACAGATAGATTGAGTGAACTTGAAAAATTGAGTAAGAAAAATCTTAGGATATTTAAGGTTAGTTATGGTTTTATGATGGTGCTTACTGTTTTGTCCTATATATCGAGTATGACACGTTTTTACCCACGTAATGGGTGGTTAGTCATATTTTATGTGATTAGTGTAGCTATCTGTCTAACACATTTTCCTTTAACTGACCATCAGTTAAGGGAATGGTTTGTCTCGTTTGATCATTTATTATTGTTTGTGATTATTTTAATTGGTACTGGTTATTTGGCATTACAGGCTTCTTTTATGGCGACCGGTGAGTCTGCTTATTATCTGACTGGTACCATCGTGGGAGCGATTTTTGGCGGTTTAATGCGGATTGTATCAGTTATGGCTATTGTTGTATTCAGTCCTGATAGAGTGCTAAAAATGACAGCTACCAGTCTTGATTGAGTCGTTTTATATTTTTATGTTGGTTTAGGATATGGAGGAAGGAATATGAGCCTTAATAAGCCTTTTGAGAAGTTGGTGTTTTCTCGAGTATTTTAGCCGTGTTGGTACTTTGGAATCTGGTTAATTTGTTTAGAACTGGTCATTAGAGCATAGGTAGTGTTAAAAATTAGATGGTCTAGGAAGAATTGACGTAAATTTCACTAACTTTTCGAGGGCCTAAATGTTGATTTAACGGCAGGCGCATTTTTCGAAAGTTAACTTCACAAGCCCAAAAAATAAGAAGCCTGCTAACTCAACGGTTAGCGGGCTTCTTGTCATAATCGCGATTATGTAAAGTAAGAATCGGTATAGCTAATAGATGAGGTGATCACATGATTAATTGGGTTAATATTGCAGTTTTAATTCCATTCTTAATTTTAATTGGGGTTATTTGTCTAATTGTGGGATTCTGGCATGATTTTAAAGACTTAACCGTTATTCAAAAGACCGGTATTATCTTGTGTGTCATTGGCTACGTCGTTCCGGTTGTGTTAAGTCAGGTAATGAGAATTTTTCACTTGGAGTAAGAGGTAGGTAATTAGTTATTGGTATACGCATTATATTAAGTAGAAATTGGTATAGTTGACACAACTAAACAGACACGCCAGAGGCACCCCGTTCGATTAGGGGCGGCCCTTTTTGTTTGGCATGGTAACGGCATGGCTAGAATTGCACAGGCAGCACGTGATCAGGGTATTTTTGCCGTTATGACCATGAACACACGGCAACTATTCTTATAAAGATTCTCTGCACAAAGCAATTAAAAAATTTTGGCTTAAAACATCGTAATATGTAATAGTTTTTAAGTATTTAAAGCATAGCAAATTTAGTTGATTTGGACGCATATATTGAATTAAAAATGTATTTAATTCAATAACGGAAAACCTGATTTCATAGCTATAAGAAGACCGAGTAAAACAAGGTCAATGCGCACTTACACATAGAATTTATTCTATGTTGTGCTAGACCCATTAAAAACCTGTATCAGAAGTCGCCGTTGGCGACAACTAAAAATCCAAATAAAACTAACCAAAATCAATTTGATCTAACATACTTTCGGTACTTGCTTGGTCTAAGCCTAAATAAGCTAGAGTCATGGCTTCACTTGAATGATTTAATAAGTGCATGACTAAGCCAATATTGTAATTGGATTGCGTATAAACGCGATAAGCCCCAGTTTTGCGCATAGTGTGGGTACCAAGGTAATTAATTCCTAATAGATCGCCAACCTTACTCATAATTTTGTAGAACTGTTTTTCAGTAATATGGCGTTCTGGGCGTTGAATTGACGGAAAGAGCCATTCAGAATCCAGCTTATGATCAAGCAGCCATTGACGGTACAATAAGAGCTCTGTTTGAACAGGCTTAAGGTACAAGGTATTAGGTTTACCAGTTTTTCGGTCATGAATAAACGCATTTTGTTTAATAGAACCGTCCGGATTAAAAATATCGGCCTGTTTTAAGCCCATAACATCACTCACTCGCAGTAGCGTCGCTTTACCAACTTGAAAAATCGTATAGTTACGTCGGCCAGCTATAAAGTTATTGAGTAACGTATCTTGAATCTCTTTAAGAACGTTTGAATCTTTGATGGGTAAGACAACTTGTTGCATAAGCTGTTAGTTCCTTTACTTTAAAATTAATTTAGTTGCAGAAAACCTAAAAATCGAATATTATAATGTAGTACGATGGTAAACTTAAAGGAGGCGGATTAGAATGAGTAATACTATTATTAAAAACAAGACAATTTCAACTCGTGTAACACCTGACATTAGTGAACGGGCTAAAGCTAATCTAGCAAAACAAGGGCTAACCGTTTCTGAGTATATACGCTTATCGTTAGTTAAAGCGGCCAATAATGAAGTTCGATTAGTCAGCTTTTTAGATTCTCCGGAAGCCTTAGCCGCTAAAAAAGAAGCAGAAACAGGGCAGGTCAAAAACATTGGTTCATTGACTGACTTTGAAGATTGGATCGATAAGTTAGATGCAAATTAAACAGACCAAATCTTTTGAACGTGAATTAAAAAAACTAGTCAAAAAACATTTCCCAATAACTGTCTTGAAGCCTTGTTTAGAAGCAATTGTTGAACAAGATGTACTTGTTTTGAAACAGATTAAAGATCATGCATTAAAAGGAAATTGGCGTGGCTATCGTGAATTTCACCCTGCCAGATATGGCAACTATGGTAAAAATTATGACAACCGGATTGTTATTTATCAGCTAGATCATGATGAATTGATTTTGTTATTGGTTGCAACTGGCTCCCATGAAATCTTGAATCAATAGCTATAGTTTAGTGGCACTTATAAAAAAATAAATTAAAATAGCCCCCAATATCTATAATGTAGATATTGGGGGCTATTTTAACAACGTTTTTGAGGGGTTATTTGTGCCTTTTAATCGCCCCTATAAAACAGCCCCCGTTATCTAGTGGATAGATAATAGGGGCTGTTTTTTTGTTTAATGGTATTATAGGTACTATATTAGTATGAATATATTGGAGAAATAACATGTATAAAAACATCAAATAAATCGTCAGCGGATTGGGCGCTTTTATAATTGCCCAATGGCTCTATCATACTCTGTCACAATATCCAAACATCAATATTTGGCTGGCTAGACTGCTTCCTATTCTTATCATTTTTATTGTGTTCTTTTCTCTGCAATGGATAATCAACACATTTGAAAAGTAACCTTATAAATTTTAGTTATTATATTGGGCTGAAACCCTTGCTACAAGCGGACTAGCAAAAATGCAAGCTCGACAAAAACATAACTAAATAATCTATTGCTCTTATGATGATATTTTACCAAACGAGAAAAACTAGTCCGGAATATCAGCATAAGAGCAAGTGTGTTAATCAGTCCGTATTAGATAGTTTTCCGTCGACAATTTTGTAGACATTATCAGAAAACTCTCGCAGACGATCATCGTGCGTGACGATGACGACTGCTTTTTCCTCGTCATGCGCAATATTAGCAAAAAGTTGGCCAACTTCTTTGACACGTGCCGTATCTAATGCTGCCGTAGGTTCATCGGCTAGGATGATCGCCGGGTCTGTATACAACGCACGGGCAATTGCAACGCGCTGTTGTTGACCGCCAGACAATTCGCCAGGGTATTTGTTTAATAATTTTTGAATGCCTAGCGTTTCAATAATTTTGTCAAATCCATCTTGACTGAGGTTATTGTTAGGCTTCACCTGGTCAACAAGTTTGAATTGGTCTGCTACGGTTAAATATGGCACGAGATTGTACGCCTGTAAGACGAAACCGATTTGTTCAAGTCGTGTTTTTTCGGCTTCTTTGGTACTCAAATCACTGATGTCGTGACCATTCAAACGAACTGAGCCGTCTGTTGGTGTCTGTAACCCGCCTAAAATGGTTAGCAAGGTACTTTTACCAGATCCTGAAGGACCAATGATAAGCGACACCTCACCAGCTTTAAACGCTAAACTGACGTCTTCTAGTGCCGTAACTAAATTAGTTTTCTGACCAAATTGTTTCGTCACGTGTTCAAGGGCTAGTTTTTCTTCACGCATCTTTTTAACCTCCAATTACTGATACCGGATCAATCTTACTAATCACACGAATCGGAATGATTGCACCCAGTAACCCGGTTACCATCAATCCGGCCGCAATGAGTCCCATCAATCCCCAATCAAATGCCATTGGTACGCTATCTGGAATCCCAAATTCAGTTAATGCCGATAGTACAGCACCAACGACGATACCAGTTGCCATAATAAAGAACGTCTCAAATAACGTATTTTGGGCCAAGAAACGATTTGGAATGCCTTGTGCACGCAAAACTGCCAAGTTAGGCAATTTTTGAACCGTTAGAATGTAGAGGAAGATGGTAATCACAATCAATGAAATGACAATCAGGAAGCCAATCATGAGACCAAACGTCGCTTTTTGCGGTGTATAACCTGGCAATTTATTGATAAAGGCTTGGTATGAATAAGTCTTTAATGCTTTATCATCGACCGATTGTGACGTTTTTGAAGTAACTACGCTACCTTGGAATTGATCTGACACGCCCTTAATGACACGCCATTGCGCTAACGCGCCATAAATAACAGGTGCGGTGTTATACGTGGCATTTTTCGCATAACCCACGATTTTATATTTCGTATCAGATAACCCAATCGAAATTTTATCCCCCATACCGTAAATATCCTTATCAACTGAGTCAGCGAGGACGACTTCGTTAGCTGCCTTTGGCAAGTGCCCCTTGGTTAATTGTAGGTTTTTAGCGATGTACTCGTCGTTATTCATCCCAACGAATTGTGCGGATTCACGTTTTCCGCCAATTTTCATATTAACTGGTGTAATGCCAAGTGTTGCGGTTTTGTCGTCGCTTAACTGATCCACCTGTTTCGTTGTCAGTAATGACTGTCCGGCATTGCCATTAGCGTCTTTGGTCATTACAAAGGACTTAGACTGCCAGCTGTCCACCGCAGCGGTGTTAGCTGTTGCCAGCCCGAGCGCCAGGGCACTTAAAATGAAAATCAAATAACTGATTAAGACGACGACTGTTAGAATCAAGCCGTACCGTAGTTTTTCTTTTTTAATCTCTCTAATTGCTAAAAACATTTGTTCCTCCTGTATTTGTTGCAGTTCAGCAAACTTACTATACACAAGTATACATGCTCTTATGATGAGATTCCGGACTAGTTTTGCTAGTTTGGTAAAATATCATCATAGGAGCATTTTTATTTATGGTTACACGTTATGAAGAGGACTTAAAAAAGTCCATTGTGGAGATGGTTAAAGCGGGACGACGATCCGATGAATTATCCAAGGAATACGGTCCTTCAGCCGATTCAATTCGGAATTGGGTTAAAGGCGCTAAATCAGTTGAGCTAGAAGACGGTACTGAAGTAACGTCCAAAGAATTCAAACAACTTCAAAGGGAAAATCAGCGATTAAAGGAGGAACTTGAAATTTTAAAAGCTGCGGCGGTGTTACTGGGAAAGCATTAGGACGAATTAATTGCCTTGTCTTCATAGAAGATCAGTTATTGCGACACCGCTTATCAATTATTCTTTCGGCACTGAAATTACCGCGCAGCACCTATTACCATTGGAAAAGATATCAACCTAGTCAACACGAACGTGTTGATAATCAGCTCAAAGAAAAAATTGAATTGATTTGGGAAAATAATTATCGTGCCTATGGTTATCCACGAATAACGATGGTGCTTCGCAAGTCAGGCATCTGTGTTGGGTCAAAACGAATTTTACGATTAATGAGGGAAATGGAGATTCACTCTTTAATGAATCGGCGATTTAAAAAACCTGGCACTCATGTGGATCATTCACAACGCCCCAATTTAATCAAGCACCAGCCCAATGCAAGGATATGGCGTGCTGACATTACTTATTTGGAATTACGTCCAGGAACCTGGGTTTATCTCAGTTCTATTTACGAACCAAAGGTTCATCAAGTTCTTGCTTTCAAGATTGGTCGTCAGATGGAGGCGACGTTAGTTGTAGAAACGATTAATCAGGCGCTTGAATGTCATCAAAAGCCACAATATTTTCACTCTGACATGGGTTCACAGTACACCAGCAACGAAGTTGAAACTTTACTTGAACGGCATCAGATTAGCCACTCATACTCAAAACAAGGTTATCCTTATGATAATGGGCCAATTGAAGCTTTTCACTCATTGTTGAAGAGAGAGTTTGCCTTTCAAACAACTTTTTCCAATTTTGAGGACTTGGTAATCCGAACCTCAAATTACATCAGTTGGTTTAATTCCGACAGAATTAGAACGAGTGTTTAGAAAAAGATGTGCCATTTATTGACATAGGAGCAATATTCATACCGGCGCCAATCATTGCACCCAACATATCACGCCGAGAAATAGATGCTTGGGCAAAGATTGCTTGCAAGCGTTTAGACAATTTATCACTAGGACTAGCGTTAGCTAGCATTTCATCAATTGCTTGGTAAAAGGTAGATGATGCAGTATATGTTGCTATATTCACTAGTGACAAAACTAGAGTTGACCAAATCCTTCAATTGATTGGCAACGACAATGTTGAATGTACTGATTATCTTGAAGATAACTTTTTTGCTTGGATGTTTTGGAAATATGATCGAAACAACAGGCAAATTAATTCTGATATTGGATTGCCAGCAATGAATGCGTTCTCGGGAACAATTCAACGAGATGATTTGCAAGATATGATAATTGGTCGCTCACCTAATATTACTGATTTATCAGTCTTAAAGATGCATATCGCCCGACAGTTTCCATTGAGAAGTGTCGGAATGGAGTTAACTGAGCGTGGTAACAAGGTATATTTTAAAGTTGATGTTCATAATCAAATTGTTGTTGATACGAGAAAATCTAAAATGGTTAGCGATGGGATAACTGATACCGTTTTGGTGGAATTAAAAGAATATCCACTAATAGTGTATATCTATAGTTACATTATTCCACTGCTCAATGGCCTGTATGAAAGTGAAGAGCCAGATTTCACAGAACAATTAAATTCCTATAGTAAAGACTTAGCAAAGGAGATTATTCTTGATTTAATTGGAGCAACGGGTATTGATATACAAGAATTTGATAAATTAGCTATGAAGCTTTAGTTGTACTAATTGCAAATGGGACTACGGAAACTTTTAATAGATTTATCGAAAAGTTCAGCTAATCACTGTTTTTTTTGCATATGGTCAGGAGGTGGCGATATCATGATTAATTCATAGTAAATACGGGTATGAGTTTCCGGAGTGGGCACAGGCGGGTGCTCGGCTCGATAAGATGGTGTAAGGATAATAGACGTCGTGCTAAATAGCGTGGCGTTTTTATTTTGCCCTTGAATTTACACTTTAAGTGCAACACTAATTAAATAAAGAATGGCCCATGGCCAAATTTCTGTAAAATGATGTTTG
>NZ_RHNO01000036.1 GCF_003946265.1 Levilactobacillus yonginensis | reverse complement strand
GCGCCTTGAGACGCTGGCCGGTACCCAGGGCTTATAGCCCTCGAGAAAACCACCCGTTTAACGGGTGGTTTTTATTTTTGCCTTTAAAACAGATTAGCCATCTTAGTTCTGTATGCCATCAAAGTATGGTAAACTGGAGGAAGTTTAATCATGGACGAATTTTGGGCTGAAGTTGCCCATAAGAAAACACTGGCGATTGATTTGCCAGGGATTGAATTGAATCTATCAAAGATACTTGAGGTGAACTTATGAGTGCAAAAATAAAGATTATTCCGTTTGGCGGTGTTCGTGAAAACGGTAAGAACATGTATGCCGTGGACGTTAATGGTGGCATTTACATTTTAGATTGTGGGTTGAAGTACCCGGAAAACGAATTATTAGGGATTGACGTGGTCATTCCTGACTGGGCTTACTTGCGTGAGAATAAGGATCGCATCGTGGCGGTCTTTCTGACCCACGGACATGCGGATGCTATTGGGGCGTTACCTTACTTCTTGAGTGAGTTCAACGTGCCCGTATTTGGTTCTGAAATGACGATTGCCCTGGCTAAAATTGGGGTCAACGCTGAACCAAAAGTGAAGGGCTACGATGAT
Organism: Levilactobacillus yonginensis; assembly: GCF_003946265.1. Lineage (GTDB taxonomy): Bacteria > Bacillota > Bacilli > Lactobacillales > Lactobacillaceae > Levilactobacillus > Levilactobacillus yonginensis. Next base: position 11,772 of record NZ_RHNO01000036.1, on the reverse strand, counting down.
TTCCACGTGATCGATGAAAAGACGGAAATTGATTTCGGCGACGTCACGGTTTCCTTCTTCTCGACGACCCACTCAATTCCTGAATCATTGGGGATCGATTTAAAGACTGACGAAGGCCAAATCATCTATACCGGTGATTTCAAATTCGACCAAACCGCTAAGCCTGGGTACCAAACGGACTACGCACGGTTAGGGTCAATCGGCCAAAATGGGGTCTTGGCCGTATTGAGTGATTCTGCCAATGCAGAAAACCCGGCCATGAACGCCTCTGAACAGACTATTGCGGAATCTATTGAAGAAACCTTCCACTACCAGGAAGGGCGTGTCGTCGTTGCCTGTGTTGCCTCAAATATTCTGCGAATTCAACAGGTCTTTGATGCTGCTAAACAGACAGGGCGTAAAGTTTGCCTGACTGGCCAGGATCTTGAAAAGATCGTGAATACTGCCATGGAACTGGGCAAGTTGGACTTTGACGACGATCTGCTGGTTACACCAGAACAGTTGGAGAGTTTGAGTCCTGCTGAAACAGTTATTCTCCAGACTGGTAAGATGGGTGAACCAATTAAGGCCATCCAACGTATGGCTAATAAGCAAGAAAAAGATCTGAACATCCAGGAAGGTGACCTGGTTTACATTACCACGACGCCTTCACATGCCATGGATACGACAGTTGCTCAGACCCGTGACATGATTTACCGGGCGGGTGGCGAAGTTAAGGCTATTTCGGATGAACTCAATTCTTCAGGCCATGCGTACACACGTGACTTGCAATTGATGTTGAATTTGTTAAAACCTAAGTATTTGGTACCTATTCAAGGTGAATACCGGTTATTGAACGCCCATGCTAATGCGGCGATGGAACTCGGTATGCCTGCTGACCACGTCTTTATTTTGGCCAAAGGTGATGTCTTGACCTATGACAAGGGCGAGATGGGCCTTGGTGAAGGAATTGAAGTCGGTGATACCATGATTGATGGTATTGGTGTCGGGGACATTGGCAACATTGTTCTTCGTGACCGGAAGGTCTTAGCAGACGATGGTATCTTTATTGCGGTCGTAACCATTGATCGTAAAAAGAAACAAATCGTTGCCGACCCTAAGATTACCTCTCGTGGGTTCGTCTACGTTAAGGCTAACAAAGACTTGATGCAGGAAAGTGCGCAAATCATTCGCAAGGCTGTTCAAAATAATTTGGACAACAAAGAGTTTGACTGGGGTCACTTGAAGCAGGATGTCAGAGAACACTTGAGTCATTATCTGTTTGAACAAACGCACCGGCGGCCAGTTATCTTACCAGTGATTATGGAAGTTAACCAGCATCATCGGCGGAGCACTGGCAAGGACAAACCGGGTGAGCAGCCACAACCTAAGCCTAGTGCCAAGAAGGCACCAGCTAAGGCGCAAAATGCCAAGGCTAACAAGCCAGCGGCAGCTGCTGCTAAACCAAACCATAAGGCTCATCGTAACCGTAAACGGCGGCGTGCAAGCAAGCCCGAAGGTACGACCAGCGAAAAAGATTAAGATGACGGACCGAAGCCAGTGAGGCATTCGGTCCGTTTTATGTCAGCGAAGAATTAAGGGGGAAAATAATTGTGGCAGATTTTTCGAGTCCCGCCGCTCGCGAGAAAGCCTTTGAAGCGGCACGTAAGGCGTTTGAGGAGCAACGATGGTCCACGGCTAGTGCAGCGTTTCAAGCGTTGTATCAGGACCAGCAGACGCCTGAATTGAACCGGTATTTGGTGATGAGTCTCTTCCATGACCAGCAATATCTGGCAGCAGAACAAATCGCGGCCGAACAGGACCAAATTTATTTGACTGATGAAGCCTTGTTTAACTTGCGGTTAGACGTGGCGTTACAGAATCAACAATTTATTTTCGCCCGCGAATTCTGTGAGTTGCCGGGTGCTCAAAACTGGCGTGAGGCAGGCCGCGATAAGATTCAGCAGGCAGAACAGGAAGCCGAACGATCACTGGCCGCGACCCAAAAAACGATTGCCAAGCAGTTTTATCATTTGGGGGATGTTTCATTTTCTGAGCAACGGCATCGGCTGGAACGGGCCAAACAGTTGCCACTGACCACTTTTATGAAAGGTGTTCAGTATCTTTTGGTCGACCCGTTCTTACACCCCTTGATTCGGGCAACGCTACTGGAAGAACTTTTACGGTTAAAGGTGGATGCGTCGGTTCAGTTACACTGGTTGGATGACCAGACCTATACTGTTGCTACCAAAGACCTTAAACCTGTAGGAGCCAGTCAAGCAGCACAGGCCATTCAGAATTATTTGCAGCTAGAATTGGGCCAGAATGATCCAGTACTAGCGGCCAATCTGCAACAGACAGTTACGTTACAGCTAATGATGCTTTATCCATTTATTGATAAAGTTATTACCCAACCCGTTTTATGGGTTCAGACAGTGGGGGGAATCACGCCGTCTGAGGGGGATTCTGAGAAACTAAAAGAAATTTTGGCCTGGCAACAACGCCTAAATCGGTATTTGGCTGAACTTTTTGGGCCATTAAGTGGCGAAAATACCGAAAAACCGAAAAATGAGTGAATTTTTAGTTTACAAATAATTCTTCAGCATATATACTGGTCAAGGATTCTTTTTTGGGAGGGTTCCAGCTTTCCCTTTCTGAAAAGAAGTAGTATAATTTTACGCAAAGGGTGATTAATTTAATTGCCCTTAGCGATAAAATACAGGAGGGTTTCATTAATGGCTGAAAAAGAACATTATGAAAGAACTAAACCCCATGTAAATATTGGTACTATTGGCCATATTGACCATGGGAAAACGACGTTAACTGCTGCAATCACTAAGGTACTTGCTAGCAAAGGTTTAGCAAAGGCCGAAGATTACGCTGATATCGATGCAGCTCCAGAAGAACGTGAACGCGGTATCACGATCAACACTGCTCACGTTGAATACGAAACTGAAAAGCGTCACTATGCGCATATCGATGCCCCAGGACATGCTGACTACATCAAGAACATGATTACTGGTGCTGCCCAAATGGACGGTGCTATCTTGGTTGTTGCCGCTACTGATGGCCCTATGCCACAAACTCGTGAACACATTTTGCTTGCTCGCCAAGTTGGTGTTGAATACATCATCGTCTTCTTAAACAAGACTGACCTTGTTGATGACGACGAACTTGTCGACTTAGTTGAAATGGAAGTTCGTGAATTGCTTTCAGAATACGATTACCCTGGTGACGATATTCCAGTTATCCGTGGTTCTGCTTTGAAGGCTCTTGAAGGCGACGAAGAACAAGAAAAGGTTATCCTTCACTTGATGGATGTTGTTGATGATTACATCCCAACTCCAGAACGTGAAAACGACAAGCCTTTCTTGATGCCAGTTGAAGACGTCTTCACGATCACTGGTCGTGGGACTGTTGCTTCTGGTCGTATCGACCGTGGGATGGTCAAGGTTGGTGACGAAGTTGAAATCGTTGGGTTACATGACGACGTATTGAAGACGACTGTTACTGGTCTTGAAATGTTCCGTAAGACGTTGGACCTTGGTGAAGCCGGGGATAACGTTGGTGCCTTGCTCCGTGGGGTTAACCGTGAACAAGTTGTACGTGGACAAGTTTTGGCTAAGCCAGGCTCGATCCAAACGCACAAGCAGTTCAAGGGTGAAGTCTACATCTTGAGCAAAGAAGAAGGTGGCCGTCATACGCCATTCTTCTCCAACTACCGTCCACAATTCTACTTCCACACCACTGATATCACTGGTGTAATTGAATTGCCTGATGGCGTTGAAATGGTTATGCCTGGTGATAACGTGACGTTCACTGTTGAACTGATCCAACCAGCTGCCATTGAAAAGGGTACTAAGTTCACTGTTCGTGAAGGTGGCCACACCGTTGGTGCCGGTACCGTTACGGAAATTGACGACTAATTAATCTGATTAATTAGAAGTATCTGTAAGAGGGGTCGAAAAGTTTAACTTTTCGGTCCCTTTTATTGTGGCTAGATTTCGTGTGACAATGGTGAAAGCTGGTTGACCTTTTAAAATCGGTTTATTCATCGAAAAATCGCAAAGAATCCGCGCCATTCACGGTGTTTCGGCAAAAATCATTTTACAATTTCGGTGGCGTAAGGTACACTAATATAGTATGCAATTGCTAGAATTGTAAATAGTAATATCTTTCATTTCGGAGGGAAAATAATGGCTGCAAAGTGGGAAAAAAAGGAAGCTACTAAAGGCGAACTGACCTTTGAAATTGCTCCTGATAAGATTACGGAAGGCTTAGACAAAGCATTCCAACGTACTAAAAAGAATTTAGCGGTTCCAGGTTTCCGTAAGGGCCGGGTTCCACGTCAAATCTTCAACCAAATGTATGGTGAAGAAGCTTTATACCAAGACGCTTTAAACATCGTCTTGCCAGAAGCTTACGATGCTGCCATTAAAGAAGCTGGTATCGAACCAGTTGACCAACCACAAGTGGATGTTAAATCCATGGACAAAGGTAAGGCTTGGGTCTTGAAGGCCGTTGTTACGGTTAAGCCAGATGTTAAGTTGGGCGAATACAAGGGCCTTAGTGTAACTAAGCAAAACACCCGTGTTTACCAAAAGGACATTGACGCTGAATTAGAAAAGCAACGTCAACAACAAGCTGAATTAGTCTTGAAGGAAGACGAAGCCGCTGCTAAGGGCGATACTGTTGTTATCGACTTTGACGGTTACGTTGACGGCAAGCAATTTGACGGTGGTAAGGCTGACAACTACTCCTTGGAATTAGGTTCTAACTCCTTCATTCCTGGCTTTGAAGACCAATTAGTTGGTCACAAGGCTGGCGAAAACGTGGACGTTAAGGTAACCTTCCCTAAGGATTACCAAGCCGAAGACTTACGTGACAAGGAAGCCACTTTCAAGGTTACCATTCACGAAGTTAAGGAAAAGCAATTACCAGAATTGGACGATGAATTCGCTAAGGATGTTGACGAAGATGTTGACAGCTTAGAAGAATTACAAGCCAAGACGAAGGATCGTTTGAAGGAACAAAAGACGACGGCTGCTCACGAAGCAATCGAAGACGAAGCCATCAGTACTGCTGTTGACAACTCTGAAATTGCCGAAGTGCCAGAAGCTATGATGACTGAAGACATCAACCGTCAAATGGACCAATACCTGGCTAACATGCAACAACAAGGTATCGAACCTAAGATGTACTTCCAATTGACTGGGACGACCGAAGACGACTTGCGTAAGCAATTCGCTGATGGTGCTGAAAAGCGGGTTAAGACCAACTTGGTTCTTGAAGCCGTTGTTGAAGCCGAAAAGATCGAACCTAGTGAAGACGAAGTCAAGGCTGAAGTTAAGGACTTAGCTAGCCAATACGGTATGGAAGAAAGTGCCGTACGGAGTGCTTTGTCTGACGATATGTTGAAGCATGACATTGCTATCAAGAGTGCAGTTGACTTGATTGCTGACTCTGCTAAGCAAGACAAGAAGAAGGATTCTGAAGACGACGAATAATCGTTAACAGTGTTTTGACCGGGATGACAGGCGATGTTGTCCCGGTTTTTCTATCTTTTAACCAGTTTTCCCAGCCACGAGGCGAATTAATTTTCACATGCCGTTAACTGTGGTATAGTACACGATTGAATAGGGAATCTGGTTAGTTCGACAGGCTTACTGACCAAGAACCGTTGACTAATTAGTTCTAAGCCTGGAGAGAAAGGGTGAGTTTATTGTTTGAAAACACCGATACGAATGGCACAGTAACCTGCTCATTCTGTGGTAAAACACAAGACCAAGTTCAGAAGATCGTTGCTGGCCCAGGTGTTTACATCTGTAACGAATGTATCGACCTCTGTAAAGAAATCATTGATGAAGAAGTCAGCCAAGACGCTGCACCAGAAACGTTGGAAGTACCAACGCCTGCTGACATCGTGAACACGCTAGATCAGTACGTTATTGGCCAAGACGAAGCTAAGCGGACGTTGTCCGTAGCGGTTTATAACCACTACAAGCGAGTTAATGAAATGGCTCAAGCTGACAGCGAAGGTCCTGAATTACAGAAGAGTAACATTGCTGTTATCGGACCAACTGGTTCAGGGAAGACCTACCTGGCACAAAGCCTGGCTAAGATCTTGAACGTGCCATTTGCAATTGCGGATGCGACGACCTTGACCGAAGCTGGTTACGTGGGTGAAGACGTAGAAAACATTCTGTTGAAGTTACTGCAGAACGCTGACTACGACGTGGACCGTGCTGAAAAGGGAATCATCTACATCGATGAAATCGATAAGATTGCCAAAAAGGCTGAGAACGTTTCGATTACGCGAGACGTTTCCGGTGAAGGTGTTCAACAAGCACTGTTGAAGATTCTTGAAGGTACGATTGCTAACGTGCCACCTCAGGGTGGTCGGAAGCATCCACAACAGGAATTCATTCAAATCGACACCACGAACATCCTCTTTATTGTGGGGGGAGCGTTTGATGGTATCGACGGCATCGTTAAGCGTCGTTTGGGTGATCAAACGATTGGTTTTGGTGCGGATTCCAAGGAACAAAATGTGTTGGCATCAGGTGATAGCTTGATGCAACACGTCATTCCAGAAGATCTCTTGCAATTTGGGTTAATTCCTGAATTCATTGGGCGGTTACCAATCCTGACAGCCTTAGAGAAGCTGGATGAAAATGACTTGGTTCGGATCTTAACAGAACCTAAGAACGCATTGGTTAAGCAGTACGAGAAACTCTTATCATTGGACAACGTTCAATTAGAGTTCCAACCTGCGGCATTGCGTGAAATGGCGAAGTTAGCGATTGCCCGGAACACTGGGGCTCGTGGGTTACGCTCTATCATTGAAGATGTGATGCGTGATATCATGTTTGACTTACCAAGTCGTAACGACGTGGCTAAGGTGGTCATTACGGCGGCTACGGTTACTGATCATGCTGAACCTGAATTGGTTCTGAAGGATCAAAAGGCGTCTTAATTAATAGAATTATCAGAAGGATGTTTGGCTACGGCCGGGCATCTTTTTTATTTGGGTAAATCCCGGCCAACCACTCTTTATGGTGGGTCCGTTGGAAAAGTTCCGGGGAATCAATTCTGTGGTGCCAAGTTCTGTGTTAGAATGGTGAAAGATATTTTTTTGGAGAGGATGGCACTACCTAATGCAAGTTAATCATGTGGAATTAGTCATGAGTGCGGTTGACCCCGTACAGTATCCCACCACGGGCTACCCAGAAATCGCGCTGGTGGGACGTTCAAACGTGGGGAAATCCTCACTGACGAACGTGTTGATCAACCGGAATTCTTACGCCCGGACGTCCAGTCAACCTGGGAAGACGCAGACCCTGAATTTTTATAACGTGGAGGATCAGCTCTACTTCGTGGACGTTCCCGGTTACGGTTACGCCAAGGTTTCGAAGTCTGAACGGGAAAAGTGGGGACAAATGATTGAAACTTATCTGACGCAACGAGACCAGTTGCGCGGGGTCGTTTCATTAATTGATGCCCGGCACGCGCCAACGGAAGCTGACGTGACCATGTACCAGTGGTTAGCTTACTACGAAATTCCAACGCTGATCGTTGCCACTAAGGCTGACAAGATTGCGCGGGGAAAGTGGAACCAAACGGTCAGTCAGATCAAAAAAATGTTGAATTTGCCTAATACCGACAACATTGTGATGTTCTCAGCGCCTAAGAAATCGGGTAAGGATGACGTTTGGAACTGGATCGAGCAACAAGCCTTTGGGGAGGAATAGCAGTGGAATTTAATGAATATCAAAAAGCCGCTAACCGGACTTTATACGGCAACGAACAGGTTCTGACGAATTGTGCGTTGGGCCTGGCTGGTGAGACGGGACAGGTCGTTGATTTGGTCAAGAAATACACATTTCACGGTCAAGACTTGGATCACGATGCCATTGTGAAAGAAATGGGCGATGTTCTCTGGTACTTAAGCCAGATTGCGCAATGGGCGGACATCGATTTTGACGAAGTCGCACAGGATAACATCAAGCGATTGAACGCACGGTACCCTGACGGCTATCAACCAAAACGCTAAAACACAGAAAGGACTCACAGCTGTTCGCCGTGAGTCCTTTCTTTACCCTTAATCCTGTTCGTGTTTTTGCTCGTGCTTAACTTTGTCATCCTTAATCAAGCCCTTGCCCCGCTTATCATTCTTGTGGAAATCGTTACTTTTCAAGAACTTATCGCGCTTTACGTCCGTGGGGTCCATTTGGGCAAATTTACCGAACATGGAGTCTAGGTCGTCTTGCCGTTTAACCTTTAAGGCCAATTCAGCCACCTCCTTGTCTTTTGCAGTTATTCTAGCAGAATTCCGCGGGTTTGTCATTTAATGTTCAGTTTGGAGAACTGAGGGTGGATTGCTTGCACCAAACAGGCATTCGGCTTATACTTTATTAGCTAATTATTCATAAAAACGGGAGGGATTATCCTTGGCATCAGAATACCTTGAACATAAGTTGGCACTTCTGCCGGGCCTTCCCGGCTGTTATCTCATGAAAAACATCAATAGTCAGATTATTTACGTGGGTAAGGCGAAAAACTTAAAGAACCGGGTTCGCTCCTACTTTAAGAGTAGTCATACTGGTAAGACGGCCCAATTGGTGAGTGAAATCGTTGATTTTGAAACGATCATCACATCCACTGACAAGGAAGCTTTCTTGCTGGAAATTACCTTGATTCAAAAACACCAACCCTATTTCAACATTAAATTAAAGCGGGGGACTGGTTACCCCTACATTAAGATTACCAATGAACGTGATCCACAGTTACTGTTGGTCAGTGATATTCGGAAGGACGGGGCCTACTATTTTGGCCCGTATCCGAACGTTTACGCGGCTGAGGAAACGATTCATTTCTTGCAGAAGGTCTATCCTTTGCGGCGGTGTACCGGTTATCAAGGGCGTCCCTGCTTGTACTACCATATGGGGCAGTGCCTGGGGGCCTGCTTCAAAGAGGTTCCCGAGGCCGAGTATGACAAGCAAATTCGTAAGATTAAATCGTTCTTGAACGGTAACGTGGCCCATGCGGAAAAGGATTTAAACCAACGGATGGGCAAGGCAGCCGCCGACATGGAATACGAACGAGCAGCCGATCTCCGTGATCAAATTCGGTACATCGAAGCCACCGTCGAAAAGCAAAAAATCATTTCCAACGATAGTACGCCGCGGGATATTTTTAACTTTTACATGGATAAGGGGTGGCTGTCGATTCAGGTCTTCTTCATTCGTCAGGCGCGACTGATGAAACGGGAAAAGCGACTGTTTCCAATCGTCAACACCCCTGAGGAAGAATTAGCCAGCTTTATCGTGCAATTTTATCAGCGGAAGAATACCGTGTTGCCCCGCGAAATCTTGCTACCGGCGAGTGTGGACCACGAGGTTATCGAAGAGCTGCTCCACGTGCCCGTTAGAACGCCTCAGCGGGGAACCAAGCGGGACTTACTGGACATGGCAGGTAAGAACGCCAGACTGGTCTTAGAAGAGAAGTTTCGGCTTCTGGAGCTAGACGAAAGCAAAACGACTGGTGCGATGAAAGAAATTACTGATGCATTAGGCATTGCTCCTGGTCATAAGATTGAAGCGTTTGACCACTCCCATATTCAAGGGGCGGACTTAGTTTCCGCAATGGTCGTGTTCGTTGATGGTCAACCCAATAAGAAATTATATCGGAAATATAAATTAAAGACCGTAGATCATGCGGATGAAACGGCTAGCACATTGGAAGTTATTCGGCGACGTTATGGACGCTTGCTAAAGGAAAACAAACCGATGCCCGACCTTATTCTTATGGATGGAGGCGACATTCAGATGAATGCCGTTAAGGAAGTCTTAGAGGATGAATTTGACTTGCACATCCCAGTTGCTGGGATGGTGAAGAACGATCACCATAAGACTGCCGACCTGTTATTTGGTGGGGATGACCACCATATTCATTTGGACCCCAAGAGCCAAGGCTTCTACTTAGTTCAACGAATTCAAGATGAAGTTCACCGTTTTGCAATTACGTTCCACCGACAGGTTCACAGTAAGAACTCACTGAGTTCTCGGCTGGACTTGATTCCTGGTGTAGGTCCCAAGACGCGGACAAAGTTGTTGAAGAAGTTTGGTTCAACCAAGAAGATTGGTGAAGCCAGTGTCGAAGTTCTGCAGGGCCTGGGTATCAGTAAGACGGTCGCACAAACGATTCACGTCACGCTGGCAACGGAGACCGCAGAGATCAAGAATCCACGAACGCCAACCAAACTTTGACGTCACGGCCGTTTGCCGGTATACTAGCTAGCAGGAATCTTACAGAGAAAGCAGCGCAGGCTGGTTTAGAAAACGAGGAAAATAAATTATGTTTGTAGATCAAGTTAAAATTAATGTGAAGGCCGGAAACGGTGGGAATGGTATGGTGGCCTTCCGTCGGGAAAAATTCGTGCCCAATGGTGGTCCCGCTGGGGGAGACGGTGGCCGCGGTGGGAACATCGTGTTCATGGTCGACGAAGGTTTACGGACCCTGATGGATTTCCGTTATTCCCGTAAGTTTAAGGCGAAAAATGGTGGTAATGGTGCGATCAAGTCGATGACTGGTCGGGGCGCGGATGATACCCTGATCAAAGTGCCACAAGGAACGACCATCATTAATGATGAAACGGGCCAGGTTATTGCTGACCTCGTGGCCAGTGATGATTCAGCCGTGATAGCACGTGGTGGTCGTGGTGGCCGTGGTAACATCCACTTTGCTTCACCTAAGAACCCTGCACCAGAAATTGCCGAAAATGGTGAACCTGGTGAAGAGTTCGAGGTTCGTTTGGAGTTGAAGGTGTTAGCCGATGTTGGATTGGTTGGGTTCCCATCAGTTGGCAAATCGACTTTACTGTCAACGGTCACGAGTGCCAAGCCTAAGATTGCGGAGTACCACTTTACGACCTTAGTCCCTAACCTGGGGATGGTGCGGTTACCTGATGGTCAAGACTTTGTGATGGCTGATTTACCTGGTCTGATTGAAGGGGCTGCTACGGGTATCGGACTGGGCTTCCAATTCTTACGTCACGTTGAACGGACGCGGGTCATTCTGCATCTGATCGACATGAGCGGTTTGGAAGGGCGCAACCCTTACGATGACTTTGAAAAAATTAATGAAGAGTTGAAGACGTATGATCCAGATATCTTGAAACGCCCACAAATTGTGGTTGCGAACAAGATGGATATGCCGGATTCAGCGGATAACTTAGCGCAATTCAAGGAAGACTTGAAGCAAGATGAGTTGTTGGCTGATACGCCAGAGATCTTCGCTGTTTCTGCGTTGACTCACGATGGCTTAACGCCACTGTTACAGCGGACGGCAGTGCTGTTGGCTGAGACACCGAAGTTCCCAGTTAAGCAACCAGAAGCGCCAACGACAGCAGAGTACACGTTCAAACCCGCAGAGAAGTTTACCATCGATCGGGATGAAGACGGTACTTGGGTTCTGGGTGGTGCTGAACTTGAAAAGCTATTCAAGATGACGGACATCAACCATGACGAAAGTCTGTTGCGGTTTACCCGTCAAATGCGTGGCTTGGGCGTGGACAATGGTCTGCGTGACCATGGCGCTCAAAACGGTGATTCTGTTCGAATCGACGACTTCACATTTGAATATATGGCCTAACGAAGAGACGCTACCGTTGTGCTTGACCGCGCAACGGGGCGCCTTTTTTCGTGGCAAAATGATTGGCTCTTTGTCAACCGGTGTTGATGAAGGGATTTTCAGAGGTTCAATTCACTTTCGAATTGGACCTCTTTTCTGTAT
>NZ_RHNO01000035.1 GCF_003946265.1 Levilactobacillus yonginensis | reverse complement strand
TGCTAACTATCATAAGGGAGAGGCTTTCCCTTTTCAATTGCTTATTTTTCTATTTACACATAATTATTTAAACACTCCTTTGGGAGGATTGGGCTGGGCGATGTAGTCTGCAAAAGATTCATCTGGACTTACAGTTAAACCATTCTGGGCAAGGCTAGTCATTTGGGCCGCGATTACGCGAGAATCGTCTCCTTCGTTATCATAAGCACCGACGAACGGGAATTTGAAGTTATCTCCAGTTATGTCCGCTGATGAATAGAGCTGAGGGACAAGGACGCCTTGTTTTTTGACAAACCAAGGCGTATGGGTCGTCTGGCCTTGTTCGTCGGTAATTCGATCGTAGGGTGCTTGAATCGAATCGAATTTATAAGTAACGGTGTCTTGAGGATCAGATGTTGCAGTGGTGCCCGGCTCAGTCGTTGCCGCTTGAGCCAGCGTTGGTGTGACGATACCACCCAGTAAACTTAATGTAAGGCCGGCTAGGACGATCCGACGAACTAATTTTGACATTTCATCACCTCATGAATTTAATCTAAGTATATGCTCAGTTTAGCACAGCTTGATGTCAAACATGAAACCGCTTTTAAAAAAATCCCAGGTCAAGACATTGACGTCTTGACCTGGGATTTATTGAAAAGTTGAAATTATTTAAGCGGTTTGACAAAGTGGGCAATGGCAGTGATATAACCACTGGCAATCACACCAACGACTAGCATCAGTCACTGGTTACTAGGGACAGAACCCTGGGGACCGCTTCTCAGGCCCCAGGTCTGTCCCACCAGGTGGCCGTCCCTAGTAACCAGTGACGAACAACTTACTGAGTTTTAGCGTGATGGCGGGTGAGGATGCCAGCAATGATTTGGGCAAGTGTTTGCCGCTTCAGCTGAGCCTCCGCTACCCGCTGCACCTCATCGTAGGCCTCCCGCAACGTATCCTGAATGTTCGCCCCCACCACACACTTGGGGTTGGTCTTATCATCCACGTGCAATAGGTTACCGTCCTCTTCGACAGCCCGGTAAACATCTAGCAACGTGATTGCCGTCGCATCCCTAGTCAATTTAGGGGTCGCCGAGCCCTGCTGGGTGGTCAGCAGGCCTGCTCTGCGCAACGCCCCCATCAGCCGTCGGACCAGTGCCGGATTCGATTCCACACTGGCCGCAATGGTCGCACTAGACAAATCACCATCCTGATAAATCGCAACGTAAGCTAAAATATGAATCGCATCGCTAAGTTTATGCGAATAGCGCATCCGATCCCTCCTTCACTCTCTTCAGGACACATAATACCAATCTGATATTACTTTGCAAGCTCCTGGGCTAAGAAGTCTGGCAACGTCTGTGCTGGCCGGCCCATGATCGTCTTGAAATCATCGGTCACCGTTGCTAGCAAGCCTTGCGCACCACCAGCGTACATCGACGCCAGCATGTGCCCCTCGTTGCCCTGGTCGTACATTTTTTCAAATTCAGACAAAGTGACTGGCGCGTAGCCAATCGGTTGACCCGATACATTTTGTAGGACTTGGGCCAACGCTGGCATGGTGTAGGAGCGTTCCTGGGTCAACGTGTACATTGGTTGCGTCCACAGCTCTGGACGCACGGCCACTTCAGCAAACACCGCCGCACTTTCCTCAAGACTGATAAAACTCAGCGAGGCGTCACCCATCGGATAAATCACGTTCTTGCGTTCAATCAATTCTGGCAGATAGGGTACCAGTGGGTCGGCGTACAGGGCGTTGCGCAAAATCGTGTAGCTCAGGTCAGAAGACGCCAACCGCCGGGGAACGTACCCATAAAAGGCGGACAGATCAAACGGATTCGTGGCCTGATCGGCAATGAAGCCCATGACAATGAGATGCCCCACTTGGGCCTGCTCAGCTGCAGCAATCACGTGTTCAAACTCCGTGACCCGGCTAAAACTATCGTGACTCTTGCTAGGGACATAAATAGCTACATCCGCGGCAGCCAAGCTAGCAACGATACTCCCCTGATCACCATAATCTAACGGGAGGACCGTCATCCCCTGATCAGCAAAACTAGCGGCCTTGGCTGGCGTGTGGACACCCAGCGTAATGTCAGTGGCAGCAACGCGTTGCGCTAATTGTTGGACGATTTGTGACCCCAGGTGACCTGTGGCGCCAGTAACGACAAATTTCATAGTAAAGACTCCTTCTGTATTTGATGTTACTTTATATGTTACATCAGCTATCCAAAAAGTCAACGAAAGCGACTTTTTACTTATTAATCCATCCGTTGGGACCGTTCTCGCTGATACTGTAGCCGAATCTGCTTGGGCAACGATCCGTACATCTCCTGAAACATCTCCCGCGCGGTCCGGCGGTTAGTCAGGCCATGCTTATCCATTAACACGTCCACCGGCGTATCCGTGTCGATCAGATCCCGATACAGGTTGTTCAACCGAATCAGATAGACGTAACGCCCTAGCGTGACCCCCGTCTGGGCCTTAAATAAGCGAGAGAGATAGCTGGCATTATAGCCAAATTGGTGGGCCACCGCTTTGACGCTTAATTTGTCTCGATAGTGCTCGTTGACGTAAATGACGATGGACTTCAGGCTACTTGAGCTCTCCGTCAAAGGGTCATCTGGATCGGTGAAGTTCAGGATCAACGTCTTTAACATGGTGAGCACCGTGATTCCCGTATCAATGAGGTACCCCCGTTGCCGCTCCTGATTGATTTGATTTAACCGTTTAAAGGCTGCCACGACCTCCTGGTAAGCTGGCGTGGCCTCCAACCCCACCGTCGAAAAATTCAGCCGTTCCGGGTGAGCAACGTACCGTTCAATGAAGCGTAACGGAATCTGCAGGACCAGCGAGCGGTTCGGCGTGTTGGTCACGTCATGGATGACCCCAGACGACACGATAGAAAATTGGTTGGCCCGAATCACGTGGGCCTGACCGTCGAATTGAAAGGTCAGTTGGCCCGCTAACACACAGACCAACTCAATACTACTGTGCCAGTGGAACGGGACGTAACCGCTCGTCGCCACGTTGGATTCGTAGAACCGAATCCCAATATCTAAATTTGAAACCACGTTCTCATGATGTTGCCGGGTCATCTGACTCATCCTCTCCAAAAAAGTGACAATCATTACCTACTCGCCGCCAATAATCGACAACATAGTAAAACATCGTTGACTTGTATCCGCTTTCAAAGTATTCTGAATTCAGCAATTAGTTCTCGAAAACAACTAACTTAAAATTCTGATATGACGGTTTATAAGTAACCTAATTTTAACAAATGGAGCGTGAAAATACTATGTCACGAATTCAAAATCCAATTATTCCCGGAATGGCCCCCGACCCTTCAATCATTCGGGTGGGTGCAGATTATTACATTGCCACCTCGACCTTCCACTGGACACCCGCTGTTCAAATCTTTCACTCAACTAACCTAGCCAACTGGCAGCTCATTGGTTACGCCTTGAACCACGGCGAAGTCGACCTGCGCGGAACCAACACGCCCGCTGGCATCTGGGCCCCCCACTTATCTTACGACACACGGACCAAGAAGTTCTGGCTAGCCTACTCGCACATGCAAAACATGGTTGGCCGTGAATTCAACTCGGATTCCTTTGCCGTCTCAGCCGATAGCATCACTGGCCCTTGGTCCAAACCCGTCTACCTGACGTCGATTGGGTTTGACCCGGCCGTCTTCCACGACGATGATGGCAAGCACTACGCCGCCATCCTGGAATGGGAGACCCGGACCGGCTACCAGGCACCTGGCCACATTGTCATCGCTGAGGTCGACCTAGAAAACGGCGGTATCATTGGTGACTGGCACCGCGTCACCACGGGCTTTACCACCCGCGGCTGTGCCGAAGCCCCACAACTTTACAAACACAACGGTTACTACTACCTGTTGATTGCGGCGGGCGGCACGGGTTACGGTCACGGCGTTGAGATTGGCCGTTCCAAGACGGTCTTTGGCCCCTACGAACCCAACCCAACCGGCGAACCCATCATCACCTCATCCCCACACCACCTGTTCTCCCTGGGCGACCCGGACGCCGGGCACTTCGAAATGTTTAACCCGAACTCCCTGATGCAAAAGGCAGGGCACGGCTCCCTCGTCCACACGCAAACGGACGAATGGTACGTCGCCCACCTGATGTCCCGACCACTGCCTGGTCAGAAGAAGAACCCACTGGGCCGCGAGACTTCCCTGCAAAAGATGCAGTGGAACGCGGACGGTTGGCTGGAAATGGCCGACGGCAGCAATTTAGCCAAGATGTCCTTCGCAGGCTTAAAGGACGTTCCGACGACCCAGTCAAGCACCAAATTTGATATTAACGACGATTTTACTGGCGACACCTACGACGTGCGGTTCATGACGCCGTACAGAACGCAAGCTTCCAGCTGGGTCAACACCACCGAAAATCCGGGTCACCTGCGGATTCACGGCCACAACTCATTCTTCTCACAGGTCAATCCTAGCATCATGGCAACCCGGGCCACCTCACTCGACTACACGGTCCAGACCAAGCTCACCTTCCACCCCGACCACTATTCAGAAACGGCCGGACTGGGACTCTACTATGACTCCAACAACTGGCTGTACGCCCGTCTGTGCCAGGATGATACCGAAGACCACACCGTCTTGCGCGTCCTACAAGCGAAATTAGGCGACCGCGTCGATCACCTCTTCGATGAGGTCACGGTGCCCAACGATACCGCTGAAATCCGCCTAGACTACCACCAAGGAATTGCTCAAATTTCCTACCGATTAACCGACGCAGCCGATTGGCAGCCATTAGGCGACAGCTTTGACGTCACTTACTTGTCCGATGAAGGCGTCAATGGGGCGCCCGGCGAAATCGGTGGCTTCACGGCCCTGTTCAACTTCATCGGTGCCGTCGACGCCCATCAACTGCAATCATTTGCTGACTTTGACTACTACACTGTCAGAAACAATTAAGAAAGAGGCATTCAGTTATGAATAAAACGACAATCTCTCTCAAACGCCTGATTCCGGGGTTAATCATCGGCCCGGCCAGTTGGCTTGGTCCCTACATCGTCATGAACAGTCTGTTCCTACCAGCGTTGATTCAAAACTTCAATGCCGCCCACAAGGTTGAATTAGTTGCCCTGTTTTCAACCTGCGGAATGATCGTTGCGGCACTGTCCAACATGATTGCCGGCGCCCTGTCGGATAAAACGAAATCACGGTTCGGGAAGCGGGCCCCTTGGTTACTGGGTGGTGCCTTCGTCTTCATGCTAGCCATGATTGCGGCCTCCTTCTCACCAAACATTCCAGTACTTTTAGCGGCCTGGATGGTCGGTCAAGCGGCCCTCAACTTCATCGTCGCTCCCATGGTGGCCTGGATTGACTTCGCCCCTAAGGATGGCCGGGGAACGGCTTCCTCCGCTTACGGTGGATTAGGAATGGCCTTGGGAAACAATGGGTTCAACGTGATTGGTGCCATGTTCCTCAGCCAGTATCGCCTCGGCTTCATTATCTTTGGGATCATTACGTTTATCGGGGTCGCCATTGCGACCTTCATCGTCCATGAACCTTCTAACTTAGACGAAGAGATCGAGGAAAAAGCGCCCAAGCCAAAATTAACGCTGAAGGATGCCGCTTCGATCTTCCCCCGCTGGTCGATTGGCCGGGACTACTACATGGCCCTGATTGCCAAGCTGTTCCAAGGGGTCGGTAACTTTGCCATCACCGGCTACATTCTCTACATTATGACCGACTTCCTTCACCGGGGCAGCCAAACCCAATCATCCATTCAATTGATCAACCTGATTATGTTGATTTTCGGGGTCTTCATGGGCTTCGTTGCCGGACCCGTTTCCGACAAGTTTAAGATTCTGAAGCTCCCCGTTGGGTTCTCCACGCTATTTCTGGCCCTAGCAGCCCTGATGCTGTTCTTCTTCCGCGACACGTTTGGGATCATCACCTACGCCTTCGCTGCCGGGATTGGAATGGGGATGTGGAACTCCCTGGATAACTTATTGAACCTGGAAGTTATCCCTGATCAAAACCGGGTCGCCTTCTTCCTGGGGGTCTACAACCTGGGGAACACGATTACCCAAGCGATTGCCCCCGTCCTCGCGGCGGCCGTGATCTCCCTCTTCGGGTACTCCGGTATCTTCATCGTTTCCTTCGTCTTCTCCCTGATTGGTGGGGTCTTGATTCTAGGAATCAAGTCAGTGAAACGGTAAGTAATTAACTTAAAAAAGAGTCTTGATAAGGTCATTCGTTTGGTTATACCTGCCAAGTGAATGACCTTTTGCCTTTCCGGTTGCCACAGTATTTTGTTGTCACAACTGTCTGTTATCAGCGAAATCATCATGAGGGGAATCACCTCCAGTCAGCGATAATCACCTTACATCACAATCAAGGTCGGAGGAGGTCAGGGATGTAGCCGGCCGTGAAAGTGGTGTTTGCTGGAGACCTTCGCGCTTACAGCACGGGCAACTTTGGAGACACGGGTTCTTCGTGGCTTCAAGGCGGGCGAGGAGATTGGCGCTTTGGCTGAAGCGACCCCACAGCAGGCGGAATTCCTGACCTCCGGAGTGCAACCAATTTCGCAGTATCAATGCTGGTTACATTTGATTTGCCAACACATTGACGGCTAACTCAGTTATCGTTAAACTTATCTACATGCTAAATTGGTAGGGAGACGAATGCACACATGGAATGGGTTACGTTAGTTGTCATTGGATTTTTAGTTGGGTTGCTGGTAATTTCTACCGGTGGCGGTGGAGCGGCCATTTACCTGGGTATCCTGACCAGTGTCTTTGGCCTCGCCCCGGCTGTGGCCGCTTCGACCTCGCTGGTGACGGCCTTTCCATCCCTGATTGTCGGTGCGTACGGCCACTACCGAACCGGTCAGATTCACTTCAAGGTCGGTAATCAAATGCTGATAACGGCGGTTCCCGCCACGGTGGTGGGCGCCCTGATTGCGCCCTACATTCCTAACCGCCCCTACACTTGGATTGTGGCAATCATTCTAACCGGACTGGGTGTCCAGATCCTGGTCAAACGGTTTCTCAGTCATAACGACCGACCGGCTAAACATCAGAGCGCCCAAGCTGCCATGTACGGCGTGATCAGCGGTATTTTAGTCGGTGTCGCTGGTTTAAGCGGCGGTGGACCCATTATTGCCGGACTATTGGTTCTGGGCTTAGATATGCTCCCAGCGGCTGCCACGTCGTCCTACGTTTTAGTGGGCACTTCCCTAATCGGCCTGATTTTTCACCTTTCTGCTAACAATATCGACTGGTCGATTGGTCTCAGCCTGATGATCGGTGCAGTGGTCGGGGCATTCTGTGCACCGCGACTGTTAGCCCACGTCAATCCGACTAAGCTCAACGATTACGCCAAACCATTCATTGGTATCATGCTGCTGTTTATGGGTGTGCGGATGGTCTTACCATTGTTCTGAAATTAATCATTTTTACCGGTGAGTAGCTGTGATGGTTGCTCACTTTTTTATTGTCCTTTTGTGCCTCTTATATCCCCGTCTAATTGCTGCCTCCGGTCGTCAGGGTGGGGACAGCTGTGGGGAACGCCTGCGGCCTGAAGAGCGGTCATCCGGCTCGGATTGAAACCGCACTAAACCCGTGCGTTTCCAAGCTCGTCCCGTGCTGTAGACTCGATAACCCCCGAGTCAACACCACTGTCACAGCCGACCCCCACCCTGACAACCTCCGGCTACATTGAATTCGTTGGTACACTGGTTAAAGGCCAAAACCAAACAATATCTAACGGACGATTTCACAACCATAATTGATATAGAAGTATCCGCTCACATTAGATACTTTTGGATTACTCTTACATTAGCTAAAAATCACGCAAAGCCTGATCACTCTCACTAGTGAATTTCCTACAGAATTCAACTTCAGCATAAGACACCAGCAAAAGCTAACCACAAACCACAGTCTTATTCAATCATGTATCGTAGCCGCAGGTTTCCAGGAGTGGTGCCGGCTGTGTCGATGGTGTTAAGCTGGGCGCTTGGTTCTTCCCAGCTTTACAGCATGGGGCGAGCTTGGAGACACGTTGGGTTTTACGTGGCTTCAAGTCGAGGCGGGAGACCGCTCTTTGGCTCACGCCGGCCCCCACAGCTGGTACCACTCCTGGAAGCCGGAGGCGGCCAACGCAATAAAAGGCGTGAACACTCAGAAAAGTGTTCACGCCTTTTGTATTAATTAAAAAATAGTTTAGTTGCGACGTTTGCGCCGAACAACCGCGGTCCCCAGCAAACTCGTTGCCAGTGCTAGCCCTAAGACTTGGGCCCAGTTACCCTTAACTTCGCCAGTTTGTGGCAAACCATCGGCCAATCCTAACGCTGCCAAAATCTGTTGCCGAACGGATTCCAGTTGGGCAACCAACGCTGTGTTGCCTTCGGCCCGTGCCTTAGCAATCGCTGCGTCGACCCGGTTCAGAAGCGCTTCTTCAGCGGCCGTATTGCCCTCTTGTTCGAAGTCAATCAGGTCGTCCTCAAACTCTTCCGCCATGTCTTCGGTGTACTCTGGGTGTTCATGCTCGTAAGACAGATCTTCGTCGCCACCGTTGGCCTCTTCACCAGGTTCACCCGGTGTTTCAACATCGGGCTTCTCAACGTCTGGTGTTTCTGTATCAGGAACTTCAATCCCAGGAATTTCAGGATCGGGTCCGTCAATGTTACCATCGCCTTCATCCGTGTCCTCGTCTTCCTCTGAATTATCCTGCAGGTCCCACCGGTGGGTTTCAGCCTTAACGATCACCTTGTCCGCAATGATGTTCCCATCAATGTTTTGGTTGGCGATAACCGTTGCGGATGGAGCTAAGATACTGCCTTGGAATGGCGCGTTGATGTTGATATCACCGGTAAACTGTTTGTCGCTAGCGGTGCTGTCATAGAAGTTCCACAACAGATGGTTATCTCCAAAGTGTTCCGTTTCTTGGTTATCCCGGTCGCTACCGTCACTGTATTGAATCTTGATCTGGGAGTTCACCGTGTAGTCTTCAGCACCACCGGTATCCACGTTGATGATGATTGTGGTCCCGGTATCCTCAGGAGACAGGCCTTTGATGGTCAATGGCGTGTTTCCGGCCAAAACATCTGGCGACAGGTTGATGACGATGCGGTTATCAGCATCTGGCTTCAAGTCACTGACATCGATCACCCGGTTATTTTGGTCTGCAAAGTCACTAGACGTGTAGCTCGCAGAACTCTTCCGGTTGGCCAGTGACTCGTTGACCTGCTTCAATTTGGCAAATTCTTCATCAAAATCAATATAGGTCTGCCCCATCTGGTCTTGATAAACTTCGGATGCCAGTAGGTGGTCAATGTAAGTTCCATTGACCATTGGCCGGTTAGGATTGCTGACGTCAATTTCCACGCCCTGACCAAAGATAACCTTGTTGACCCGAGTATCCCCGGCAGAAACGAAGGAACTGCCAGCAATGTTGGTGATGTTTTGTATGTAAGAAATATCTTTGTCCAACAGTTCTTCAATGATGTTCGTTCCAAAGTTGACGTTCCCAATCAGGTTTTGAACGGCAACGTTCCCGTTGGTGTGGGTGTTTAACTCGGCTTCGCGAGCAAATATGTGGAATTGTGAAGAGACTCCCAGGATGTTATTCAAGTCGGGATAGTCATCGTAAACACTCCCACCGGCTTGGATACCCTCGGCACCTGTTGGCGTCAACGCCGTCGTAACCGTCGTTTGGTTGGCAATTTTAGCCAACGCCTTAGTTAAGGCTGCCCGAGCTTTGGCTGCCGCAGCAGCTTTGGCAGCAGCTGTCTGTGTACTAGTACTGTTCGTCGTAGGTGCGGTTGTGGTCGTTGATTGATTCGTAGGTGCCTTAGCGACCGGCGCCGATTTCAGCAAACTAGCACGAGACTTCTTCATCTGGTTGTTAGTTACTTGTGAGCCATCTTGCTTAGAAACATTAACTTTATCTTGATCAGAATTAGACGTCTTCTCCCGGTCCGTCCCCTTATCTGAGTCGCTCTTTTGCTGATTGTCTGCCAGTTCTGAACCGGCTTTACTCTGATCCTGGCTAGACTGGTCCTTGTCTCCAGCAGGATCCCCGTTAGATTCACCAACCACCTTCGATGAGCCATCTGCAGCGGCTGGCTGGGTATCGGCCTGAGCCGTTACCGTGGCGCCAGCACCTAAAGCTAGAATCGTGGCGCAAGCAAAGACCCACTTACGGCCTGCCTTATACATCTTAAAATGCGTCCGTTTCATTTCCATATCGAATTATCCCTACCTTTCGCATTAAACTCCGTCTTCATTTTCTCTCTCTCACGGGGAACATTCAACATCAAATGGAAATTATTTTGCTTAAAAACTACTCAACGACACGGTAGTTTACCACGATGACGAATGTGGCTAGAAAAGATGAAGCACTTTGTCATGATTTTCCAGTTTCATCAACCAAGTTTCACTATAATTTCAACAATTGGCCAGCCACCAGACAGCCTTTCAGTATGACGTGAAAACCAACCATTTCTAGGAAACAAACTCACACTTAAAGCTTCTATTGATTTGGTCAAGAACTGATTGCCGTAACCGTCAGCCAAACTGACAGGCACTCCCACTTAAAATAGCGGACACAATTTATATCGGTGACGTTAGGACAGGTAGAATCTGGCCTGAACTCAAAGACTAACCCATAAAATTAGCACTGATTTTCTACTAAGAATCGACCACCAATCAAAGGAAGTATCACCACCAGTTGACCAGACCATTTATGAAGACATCCCCCTTCTTTTCAGCACCGAGCATAGCGTAGCCGCAGGCAGCCAGGGATGGTACCCACTGTGTCGACGGTGTTGGTTGGCGTTTTAGCCAGCCTACAGCGTGGGACGAGCTTGGAGACGTGGTGCCCCATCCACGGCTTCAAGTCGAGGTAAAAGACCGAACCACAGGCTTTTACCGGTCCCCAAAGTGCGGTACCATCCCTGGCTGCCGGAGGCGGCAATCATAGCCACCTAATACAAAAAAAGGGTGGGAATAATCTCCCACCCTCAAACACAAGTTAAATTTAGTTACGACGCTTGTTCTTAAAGCCTGCCAAGCCGAGACTGCCAACCAATACGGCCAAACCAGCGGCGACAACACCAGCAACGGATTTGTCACCGGTTTGTGGCAACGTGGTCTTCGCAGCAGCCTTAGCAGCTGGTTGCTCACCTGACTTAGGAGTAGCTGCTAAGTTAACCTTAGCGGCCGCTGCACCCTTTTGGACACTAGCAGCAGTTGCCGTAGCAGCTGATTGGCCGCCCTTGTTAACGACCGCAGCTGCACCACCGGTAGCTTCCGTGACAACTGGCGCTTTGGGGTCTTTAATTGGGTTATCTGTAACGATCGTAGCACCATCACCGCCGTTAGCCAGCTTGTTGTAGCTGAAGGTAACCGTTGACCCATTAGCTGAGTACGTACCACTAGCAACACCGGAACCTAATACCTGGTAGCCGTTAATTTTATCAGCGGAAACGTTGTACGTATCGCCGACGTTCCCAGTCTGAACGTGTTGACTGATAACCTTGCCATCTTGGTCAACGTTGACGATGGTAACCGTCCCCGTCGTTGTTCCAGGCGTTGGATCGACCGGGTTAACTGGGTCCACCGGCGTCACCGGTTTGACCGTCTTGTCGTTCGTCAACTGGAAGGTAACGTAAGCGGAATAGTTCGAACCGGCAGGGCCGTTAACCACGATGGTGTAGTAGCCATCCCGCGTGTTGGCGTTGGCAACCAATTGGTCACCCTTGATGGTCACGTCGCTGGCGGCGTCATCCATGCTGGCCAGATCCGTTTGTGAAGTTGGCGCCGTTGTCGAGTAGTTAACGGAAGCGATGGTCCCCTTCAATAATGGGTCGATGACGTTAGTTGAATCTAGCTTAAACCCAATACCTGCACCCGTTACTGGATTGAAAGTGTAATTCCCATTATAAACCGTGACCGGTTGACCAGTAAGCGTTTGATCCTGAGATTCGTACGTTTGTTGCGCAGTTGGCACGATTCCCACTGTGAGATGGTTGTTCCAGGAACTAAGTTGATTGTTGCCCATGCTTGGCGCTACGACGTCCCCACTAAAGTTGTTGTACGCAATGTTGACATCCGCGTTAATTTTAGCAACGTTCTCCATGCCACCACTTAACTGGTTATATGCCAGAACTAAGATATCTAGTTTTGGCAAGTAACTGTAATCTGGAATATCGCCAGTCAACTTGTTGTTCCACAGATTCAAGCTTTGCAAATTTAGATTGTTATGCAGATCTGGTAACTGACCCACCAAGCCTACACCGTCAAGTGACAGAAAGCCTAAATTAGGATTCTTGTCAAAGCGACTCTGGATAAATTGATCTGGCGTCATGTTCCAGTTAGCTGGGGCATCATCTGGGTAGACCAATTGAAAGCCCGTCAAGTTTGGTGCAAACGAGAAGTTAGGAATCGTTGCCGGGTCAACGTCAGCATTCTCCAAATCAACGTTAGTTAAACCCGTAAAGTACTGTAAACCGTGCTATAGTCCCCTTAAGGTTGACAGATGAAAAACTATAATTCATCTGTTAACTTTAAGGGGATTTTTCTATGCCTA
>NZ_RHNO01000034.1 GCF_003946265.1 Levilactobacillus yonginensis | reverse complement strand
ATACCGCGGTGAAGCCGCTTAATCAAATCTACAAAAATTATAGTATTTCATCCGTCAACTTGACAGGGACTAGTACATTTATCTGGGCACTTTTATATTTCAATTAATACTAAAATTTCTCTGTGAAAATGAGCGTTTAATTAGACGATTTATATAGGTTATTGTTATCATGATAATATTGTCGAAAAAAACGAGAGAAGGGGTGAGCCGCCGTGACCAAGAAAACGAAGCGTGCCATTTTTATTTTAGTATTTAGTGAATTTTTAGTGTGTTTGGGGATTAGTTTGGTGATTCCAGTGATGCCATTCTTGAAGACGCAGTTGCATCTGACCGCAACGGACATGGGAATCATGAGTTCCCTGTTTGCCTTTGCCCAGTTCGTGGCCTCACCCCTGATTGGGCGGCTATCCGATAAGATTGGTCGGAAGCCAGTCCTGACGACCGGGCTGTTCCTATTCATGGTATCTGAAGTTCTGTTCGCGTTGACCAACCAGTTGTGGGTCTTCAACGTTTCACGGGTAATTGGTGGACTGTCTGCCGCAATGGTGGTCCCAACTGCCATGGCCTTGGCCGCAGATATTACGACGAAGCGGCAACGGGCACGGGTAATTGGCTGGCTGTCGGCTGCATTTAGCGGGGGCCTGATCCTGGGACCCGGAATCGGTGGTATCTTGGCTGGTATCAGCTACAAGACGCCTTTCTGGGCCGCCGGGGCCTTGGGCCTGATCAGTGCGATTGTGCTGATCAGTCTATTGCCTAGCGACGCTGAAACGCGGGCGGCAGCGGATACCTCTGAGGCGGCAACGCAACCAACGGCGCATCCAATGAGTCGGGCGTTCTGGACGGTGCCCATCATTATTCTGTTTACCATGATTTTGGTATCCTCATTTGGACTGCAAGGGTTTGAAAGTATCTACAGTATTTACGTCAACGAAGTCTTCCACTTTAGCTTGAGCAACATTGCGTTGGTGTTGACGCTGAACGGGTTGATTTCACTGTTCTTGCAGGTCGCGATGTTCGATACCCTGGTTAGCAAATGGGGCGAGCGGCGAGTCATCCGGGTGTGTTTCTTTCTGGGGGCAGTCTGTGTGATTTGGATTACGCAAGCTCATACCAAATTAGAAGTTATGATTGCCACATTGATCGTCTTCTCCGCCTTTGATTTACTCCGGCCAGCTATCACCACCTTGCTGACTAAGGCTAGTGAATCCAACCAAGGTCTGATCAACGGTTTGAACATGTCGTTGACTAGTGTGGGGAACATTGTTGGGCCCATCATGTCGGGGATGTTGCTGGATATGAACTCGCACTATCCTTACTTGGTCGTTTCGGTGTTCCTGGTGATCTCTTACCTGATGGCCTTTCTTCTGAAACGTCCCGAGAGTATGCAGCAGAAACAACCGTCTTCAAACTAGCGTTGTGGTCGGTGCTGGAATGGCCGCCTCCGGCCGGCAGGGCTGGTGCCCGCTGTGGGGACCGGAGCGAGCCAAAGGGCGGTCTCACTCCTCGACTTGAAACCACGCCCAGAGCGCGTGTTTCCAAGCTCGTCCCGTGGCGTAAGCTCGGAAAAATCACCGAACTAACGCCACTTTCACTGCGGGCACCAGCCCTGGCGCCCTGTGGCTACTGTTGCGAAAACCCGCAGCGATTAATTGGGTGGTTGTTTCAGCGGTAACTGGTACTCGGTTAAAAATAGATAATTAACGCTGAAAATTAAAACGTACAGTAAAGGCCCGGCATGCCGGGCCTTTACTGTATCCAGAAATTTCAATATTTCACTCTCAATTTCTGCTAATGACAAATTGTGTCACCCTAACTTTGTACAATGGTGTTTGGGTGGTGGGCAAGTACGAAGTCGTCTACCCAATAATACATAATTTGAGTTAGGGGTTAGTTCAGCAATGAAAATCAAAAATATTCTATTAACGACACTGGCGGCTGCGACCTTTGGTGGCGTTGCAGTAACCTTACCAACTGACACGGCTTCCGCGGCCAAGCTGACAGCAATGACTAGTTTTCCGAAAAATTTTCGGGGAACTTGGTATAACAAGGATAACGGTACGAGAACGAAGATCACCGCTAAGAAGTGGACTGATTACGATCCAGGTACCACCTCAGTTTTCAAGTTACACAAAATTAGTCGAAAAAAGGGGACCGATTCTTGGCTCTATGCATTCAAAAAATCCAATAATAATATTTATTATTCGTTTTGGCCAGAAGGCAAGAAGCCTAAGTTAAGTGCGTTTAATGAGATTAAATTTCATGAAAAGATTATCACCAAGACCTATCATGGCAAGAAAATCAAAGTGCTTAAGGAATATGGTGAGCGGGATACATTTGCTACCTTCGCCTACAAGACGAAGCAGCAATCTAAGCATCTGAAAGCCTACGAGTACTATGGTAATTAAAGCGATTGTTGAGTCGTTAAGCCTTACCGGGTTTACCTGGTAAGGCTTTTCTTAATGCACAGAAGGGAGGACACTGAAATTAAAAAGGCGATAGACATCATCCATCCGGATTTTGCCTACGCCCGCCATGTTAATTAGTGTTTCTGCGTTTTGAACTTCATAAAGCTAGCTTTCACGTACTCCGTTTCATCGTTCTTTTTATGAATGGCGATGAAGCCGTTACTATCTGGATAATCGATTTTTAAAATCTTTTTTCCATCCACCTTATATTGGTAAATGTTTGGATCGATTGCTTGCGCCCCTGTAGAATATTCAAAATAGACAATTTCATCCATGATTATCAATCCCCTTTACGGAAAGATTACGCCCTGG
Organism: Levilactobacillus yonginensis; assembly: GCF_003946265.1. Lineage (GTDB taxonomy): Bacteria > Bacillota > Bacilli > Lactobacillales > Lactobacillaceae > Levilactobacillus > Levilactobacillus yonginensis. The sequence continues at coordinate 10,979 of NZ_RHNO01000034.1, read as the reverse complement.
CCAGGTTCATTGCAAGAAGTAGTTTGGTGGCACGTCATTTAGACGGTGGAGACTTGCAGCTACCAGTAATGTGAGTTGCTGGCGAATCTAAATTAAAGAGCCAATTTGCTTGATAATGAAAACGGATTCTTGCATACTAAAGACACTTCAGGGGCTGAATGAATAATGCTCCCATACTTAAAGGAGAACCAACTATGGATGACTTAACTTTACCAACCGCAATTACGAATTTTATTACAACAACTAACGATGCTGATTCCGAGCAATTTGTCGCTCAGTTTGCACCGGATGCTTTTCTGGATGATTGGGGCAATGTTTACCGTGGTCCGGCGGAGATTGCTAAGTGGAATCAGACCGACAATATTGGTAAGGAATCCCAGTTTGCCTTACAGGACTTTACGCAGGACGATGCAACAACCTGGACGGTTCATCTGAACGTGACTGGTAAGGGATTCAACGGAGTTAGTCCGTTTCGGATGACCATCAAAAATGACTTATTGGCTAGCGTGGAAATTTTACCAGACTAGTTTTTTGATTCCGCCACCGAACGCCCTGGGCGTCCGGGAGCTACATTTGAGCTGACTGATAAAATTGACTTTGAGGACTAGTCAGGACCTCTTTGGTTAGCTGGTGGCAGGGTGACTCGCAATATTTGCTATTTAGCTGGGTAAATTGATATAGGTTAGTAAGCATGATTACCAATGCATAATGCGGGTGAGACTGACGCTAACGTCACGGTCAGTTTGGTCGCAATTATAACGATGTTGCGGGTGACAACTAACGTAGCCGGAGGTTGTCAGGGAGGGGGGCTGCTGTGTCGGTGGTGTTAGCTCGGGTCCTGCGAGCTTACAGCACGGAACGAGCTTGGAAACGCGCGGGTTGGGCGTGGTTTCAAGCCGAGGAGTGAGACCGCACTTTGGCTCGGTCCGGTCCCCACAGCAGCCCCCCTCCCTGACGGCCGGAGGACGGCACTTTAAGGTTTTGAACTACTAAACTAATGAAAAAGGGTTTGCGGCAAAAATACCGCAAACCCTTTTAAGTCCCCCAGTAGCCCCCAATGGCCATAGCATTCTCCAGAAGAAGCCAACGATGAATGCTCCCCCAAGCAAGCAACGTTGGTCGCGTGAAATCGTTGGAAAGTTTCAGTCGATCAGTCGTCCCCCAACGCTTGATCAATGCGGTCTGTTTCAATTGGTTAAATAGCCTGGTTACGGCCCACGCTATTTAAGAATGCGCTCGTGCTTGACCCCCAAGACCAAGCAGCGAACGTTTGCGGTCCTTGCAGACTACGGGCAACCTGACTGGCGGAAACATTTTAGTCCCTCACCGCATGTTGCAAGTTCATTGTACCGGGGATTGAATAATTGCATAATCCCGTAATATGATGATTAAATTACTAAATTTAACCATCTAGCGAGTAGACGTGGTATGCTAGATGAAAGAAATTGGTCTATTTAATAGACGTTGAAATGAAACCGTTTTCCACTTGCCGCGAACAGAAATGGGGGACCTGTCATGCCACGGCCTTATCATGAACGTTTGAATTTTAAAATGGCGTTGCCGTTACGGGTGATTTCGCACGGAACTGTTGGTCTGAAGCTGGTTTTACCACATTGGCATCAAGCAGTTGAATTGGCCTTTGCTTACAAAGGTCAGCCAGGAACCGTCCACATTGGTGGGTCAACCTACGAGATGCAACCGGAGCACCTCTACGTGATTAATTCAGAAGTGGTCCACAGTTATGAAACTTTTCTAGATGATGATAATCAGGTCATGACGCTCTTGCTACCGGCAGCCTGGTTGCGCAACGTGGTGGGTAACGAACAGTTACCAATTTGGGGGCCACTGGACTTAGACTTGAGCCAGGACGCGTATCAAGAGCTCGGCCGGGCCGTTCGTACGCTCGCCGCACGTGGCGGCGAAGAACCCGCTGACCAAGCGGATTACCTAGCGAGTTTAGGTGCGGAGTATCAATTGGTGGGTCAGTTGTTAAAACGGCTAACTGTTAATGGTCAGGTTAATAGTGACCAGTTACCGCTACCGCAACCGCTACGTCAGGCCGTTACGGAGATTCAGGAAAAGTACAGCCAAGCGGTGTCGATTGCTGAGTTGGCAGAGCGGCTCAACTACTCCAGTGTTTATTTTTCCCGGTACTTTAAAGAATACATGGGGATCTCACCCAAGGCCTATCTCGGGCAAATTCGGTTAGAACGGGCGACCCAGCTGTTGATGACGTCGCAAGAATCCATCCAGAGCATTGCCCTCAAGACGGGGTTTCGGACGGAGAAAAACTTCTTTGTGACGTTTAAGCAGCGTTTCCAGATGACCCCGAAATCTTACCGGGAACGTTACGCCGCCCAACAGACCTGGACGTAGCGTAAGCGTTGCTTGTCGCTTGGTTTTATGGTAAACTACCCTAACATGTCATAACGAATATAAGTTGAAACCAACGTTGCCGTTAATCAGACGCGTTGGTTTTTTACGCACAAATCACAGGAGGTATCGTTCATGTTAACCGTCAGTAATGTCAGTATGCAGTTCTCCGACCGGAAGCTCTACGACGATGTAAATCTTAAGTTCACCCCGGGGAATTGTTATGGGGTCATTGGCGCTAACGGCGCTGGGAAATCCACTTTCCTGAAGATCATCGAAGGTAAGTTGAAGCCCACGACCGGGAACGTCTCCATGGGACCAAACGAGCGGATGTCTAGTTTGAACCAAGATCACTTCGCTTTTGAAGATGAAAAGGTAATGGACACGGTCATTCGGGGTCACCAAAAGCTCTACGATATCATGACTGAAAAGAACGCCATCTACATGAAGCCTGATTTCAGTGACGCCGACGGACTCCGTGCGGCTGAACTGGAAGGTGAATTCGGTGAAATGGGCGGTTGGGAAGCCGAATCTGAAGCTTCCCAAATGTTACAAGCGCTGGGTATCGACGAGTCCTTGCACCAGGTCTTGATGAGTGAATTGACTGAATCACAAAAGGTGAAAGTTCTGTTGGGTCAAGCTTTGTTTGGTCATCCCGACGTCTTACTCTTGGATGAACCGACCAACGGGTTGGATGTACAATCCATTAGTTGGTTGGAAAACTTCCTGGCGGATTACGAAAACACCGTCATTGTGGTTTCCCATGACCGGCATTTCTTGAACCAGGTCTGCACGAACATGTGTGACGTGGACTTTGGGAAAATTACGTTGTTCGTTGGGAACTACGACTTCTGGATGGAATCTAGTGAGTTAGCTGCCCAATTGAAGGCTAACGCGAACGCCAAGAAGGCCGACCAAATCAAGCAGTTGCAAGACTTCGTGGCGCGGTTCAGTGCCAACGCCTCCAAGTCTAAGCAGGCTACTTCGCGGAAGAAGCAGTTGGAAAAGATTACCTTGGACGACATCAAGCCTTCTTCACGGAAGTACCCCTTCATCAAGTTCAACCCAGAACGGGAACTTGGTAACGACCTCCTGCGGGTGGAACACGTTTCTAAGGCGATTGATGGCGTCACGATTTTGGATGACGTGAGCTTCACGTTACGGCCAGGCGAAAAGACGGCTTTCATTAGCCGGAACGACTTGACCACCACGACGTTGATGCAGATCATCGCTGGTGAAATGGAACCAGATAGTGGGAACGTTGTGTGGGGTCAAACGACCAGCACGACTTACCTGCCAAAGAACGTCAACGACTACTTTGCTGAAAACCAGCTGTCCGTCATTGACTGGTTGCGGCAATTTGCTTCCAAGGAAGAGAGTGACAACACCTTCTTACGTGGCTTCTTAGGGAAGATGCTCTTCTCTGGGGATGATGTGAACCGGGAAGTCGACGTGATGTCCGGGGGCGAAAAGGTCCGGGCAATGCTTTCCAAGATGATGTTGAGTAAGGCCAACGTCCTGTTACTGGACGACCCAACTAACCATTTGGACCTGGAATCCATTACGTCATTGAACGATAGCTTGGTTTCATTTACGGGCAGTATCATCTACACATCCCATGACCACGAGTTCATCCAAACGATTGCCAACCGGATCATCGAAGTGAGTCCTAAGGGCATCGTTGACCGGGCAGATACCACTTATGACGAATTCTTGAATCACAAACAAGTTCAGGAACAAGTCGCTGCACTTTACGATGAAAAATAAGCTTTAACATTCATAGACGTCTGACACCACGACGGTAGCCTTAAGGCTGACGGGACGGGGGGACAGGCGTCTTTTTTTGGTTATCTAAAAGTCGAAAGCACTGAAACACCCACTATGTCTGATACAACCAGGATTGAATCAGACGTGGTGGGAAATTGCTGCGTTACCGTTCGCCAAATTTGGACCGGAACGCGGTGGGCAGGACGGGACAAGCCGAAAGGCGGTCTTGCCCCTCGCTTGAAGCCGTAAAGCACGTCTTCAAGCCGCCATTTTCAAGAAAATCGCTTGAAAATCCCACGGCTGAGTCCAGATTCGGCTCGCTCTCGACTACCTAGTGGTGCGGCAATAATATTGCGTAAGTGCTGTCATTCAGGCATTTAAGCTAGCTTAGTTTCCAAAAAACCGTTCAACCGGAGGTGTTCCCCACTGCAGGTGGGTGGCGATTAGATGACCCGCATTGCCGATTCACCGACAAATAATTGAATATCTTAATGGCTGACGACCCTAAAACGATAACGGTTGTCTGACCCTATAAGGCCATGCTAAAGTTGGCTTGCAGGTGAGGTTAGGTAGACTTTTATGAAGGAGTGACGAGTATGAACCATTCAGAACTGAACATCAATCAACCGGAACACCTTGATGTGGCGTTAGTTGCCGGCCTAAAAGAACAAGCAACCAAAGTATATGCGCAGTACGACATGAGTCTGACCACGGCCATCAATTTATTTCTACAACAGTCCGTGGCGGACGGTTCCCTGCCGTTTGACGTTGAGCTTTCTAAACAAGCGTTGCGTCAGGAAGTTGAACGAGAGGCGAAGATGGGCGAGACACAGACCTTTGCGTCGGTCGAGGAACTGTGGCAGGATTTGAACGATAATCAGTAGGTGAGATGAGACTGATTAATATATCCAACTACTTTATTATTAAAAAGTTTCGGTTTGTAAAAACCGTGGTAGCCGCCATCATTTAGCATGCAGTATACTGTTAAATGAATCTATTGGAGGCTATACATATGCAAGTATCTGGGAAACTATGGTTAGCGTTGGCTGTTGTCCTGGTTCCATTGGCTTTTGGACAAACAGCTCAAGCTGCGACTAAGACACCAGTCACGATTTATAAGACTAGTTTTAACCTAATGACTAGTCCTAAATCATCGAAAGTTAAGCATCGTGGCAAAACCTATGCTAAAAAAGTTTTGTGGACCACGAAGAAGGCTAGCTATCAGGGACGAGTATATTATCGATTAACTGATAAAAAGAGAAATTTAGGGTACATTCGATCAACCGCGTTGGCCAAGATCAGCAAGCCTAAGTTACATTTTAAAAGTGATACGATTGAACAAGATAGCAAGTTTAATCCTAATACGTTAACATACACTTACACGCGATCAGATAAGGTCCATATCAAAGCAACGAGTCACGTTAATACTAAAGTTCCTGGTAACTATACGGTTCAATATCACGTGACTGATACTGCCGGGTATAACTTTAATGTGCGTCGTGCGATTGCTGTAAAACAGATTAAGCTGACGGGAATTAAGAACCCCAATTTTACCGATCCCGATTTCGGTATTTATCAAACTTCCGATGCCGGTAGTACGTTACAGTTAGAACCACTCTTTAGTTTCGTACCAACGGTTAAGCATGCTGTTCGTTGGCAAAGTTCGGACAGTCGCGTGGCAAGTGTCAATAGCAACGGTAAAGTATCGTTTAACCAGGATGGGGTGGCAACGATTCAAGCCTCATTCGCTGGTCAGAATTTTAAGACCCCCGTTTTAGTGACGTCTAGCTCTAACCTAACATTTGGCAAGAATGATGGGTCAACTGTTGACTATGGTGCTGAGCACACGTGGGTTAATTGGACCCACGTTGCTGGTCATACCTATGTAGGACAGTGGGCAACGAACGGTACTGATTTTACTTATTTGGATGGTGAAAATGAGTCAATCGAAGAGAATCCGTATGATCCTCAGGTTGACCTCTATGATTTGGTAGGTAACTTCACGCCGGACAGTATATTTGGCAGCAAGCGGTCTATTATCGTCGAAACCAAAGATAATAGTGGCGCACTCCATCAGTACGTTGGTAATTATTAAGCGGATTTTCAGGGACAGGCTGAGGCTTGTCCCTTTTTCTTTCAATAAGTAAGAATCTGAGATTGTCAAACGGACAATATTCAACTATCATAATTAATGATCGGTTTAGTGGTTGAAAGATTGTTTTGGAAGGAGTCCCACATGAATAAGGGCGTCAAATTCTGGTTAGCAGTGGTTATCGGGTTCATGGGCATGGGGGTTAGTTACCCGGCCCAAGCCGCCACGGAAAAGCCGGTGGTCATTCGTAACACCCGCGTGAACTTACTGAAGAGTCCTCGGTCAACGGCAGTTAAGCATCGTGGCAAAACTTACAGTAAGCAGATCCTCTGGGTGACGAAACGGGTGCGCAGCAAGGGGTATACATATTATCGATTAACGAATCATCACCAAAATTTAGGCTACATTCGGGCTAACGCTACGACTAAGGTTCAACGGCCCCAGTTAACGTTTAAACGGCGATCAGTCCAGCAAGACACGATTTTTAAACCACTAGCGGGCAAGCAACTCCGGGTTACCCGACCGGATAAGGTTCAGGTAACGGCTACTAGTCACGTGAATACCAAAGTTCCCGGTAAATACCCGGTGACTTACCACGTCACGGATACGGCTGGCTATCGCTTCAACATGAAGCGGTCGGTGAAAGTACGTAAGCTGTCCTTGGACGCTCTGGCAACCTCGTGGTTTGACGACAACAAGGGTGAATACCAAATCGTGAAACCGGGACAGAAGGCGGACGTGGAAATTTATTACGATGATGATACAACAGTCAGCCATCCCGTAGTCTGGGGCAGTACAAATTCAGCGGTTGCCACAGTCGATCAGCGAGGCAACGTGACGCCAATCGCTGATGGAATGACCTTGATTACGGCAACGTTCAACGGCAAGACCTTGCGGGTCCCATTGTTGGTGAATAGTGGAAAACAACTTTCTATGAGCAGTACGGACCAACTTGCCACTTTAAGTGAGAAGAATGGCGAAGCTGTGTTGCGGTTTAAGCAGAGCCCCGAGCAGAAATTGCAGGGACTCTGGGTCGCCAACCAACGGTACTTTATGTATAGCAACGGTCATCAGGACAGCATCGGTGGCGGCAACAATGTCACCACGTTGTATCTGGATGGCTACGATTTATTTGCAACGGATATTTCTGCACCACAGCACGTTATTGTTCAAACTAAGGACGTAACGGGGGCAGAACACCATTACGTTAGTGATATAGTGGGGTATTAAAATGACACAGGAAAAATTCTGTCCGCAATGCGGAACCAAGTTGCCAGCAGACGCGGTCTTTTGCCGAAACTGCGGGTACAAATTTAGTGAACAGCCACAGACGCCACAGCAGACGCAACCAACACCGACGCCTCAGCCAACGTCAACTTCAACGAATCGCTGGGCATTTCTCAATAATCCCAATTTTAAGAAGTGGGCCACCATTGGTGGGGTTGTGATTGGCCTGGCTCTCGTGGTGATTATTACCATGAATGTTATCTTTCAAAAACAACAGGAAGCTAAGCAAAAGGCTGAACAAGCTTCAATTGCCCGGGTCAGTCGTTCAAGGTCGTCCAGTGAATCTAAAATACAGTCAACGGAACGGCGGCTGTCTAAGGATGCGGTTGATGTCGTCACCAACATGATTCAAGATGATTTTGACTTGGATGCTGAGGCGACAGATGTCACCGTTGAGCGGCACACGGGTGGGGACCATTATTCAGGTTACGCATCCGTTGAAGATGATTACGGCGATAGTACGTCTGTGGATATTAACATTACTGATGTGAAGTATGAAAAATCTGTTTCAGTTGAGATTCCAGATACGTCGAAGCTATATGATGAATTCGATAGTAACGACTAAAAAAGCTGACCAGCTGGGTCAGCTTTTTTGCTGGATTTCATCTAAAAGTTAGGGATGCTAGTCATCTGCTAAGATGGCGAGGTCATCAATATGTTGGAAGAACGCATCGTGATCGACCTGAGTAACTAGCGTGACGGGGCGACCATCCGGCGTTTCAAAGGTTCGACCGCGACCGGGGCCGGTAGTCAGTACGTCACTCATGACCTGTTTAGTCGTGACGGTAGCTGGGAATTCGCTAGCCACCGTGTTGAGAACATCCCATAAGAAGTAGGTGGAATTGGTCTCAAAATGTTGGAGAGCGGGAACCAGCGCATAGCCTTGGCCAATGAAATCAATGGCTGGGTGTTGACGCAGTTGGGCCCAGTGTTGGCGAATAGCCGGAGTCAATGGTACCTGACGGGTACTTTCGAGTCCAACCATTTGAATCGGAATTTGGCTGTCCCAAACGGTTTTAACGGCTTCGGGGTCCCAGTAGGCGTTCCATTCTGTGGTACCATCTTGCTCGGGTTCGGCGACGTTACCGCGCCCATCAAACGTGCCACCCATCCAGTATAGGCGGTCAATTTTCTCGGCGATGCTGGAATCAGATTCCAAAGCCCGAGCCAGATCGGTCAAAGGACCAGTCATCACCAGGGTAGTGGGGCCGTCGGTGGCTTGGACCTTAGCTACTAAGTCTAAATGGGCGGGTTGCGCTGCCACCGGTGTATGTACGGTGCCGGCTTCGTTCAAGATTGGCAAGGCATCTAAACTAAAAGCGTCTAATCGCCATTCCTTAGGGAAGGGATGCACGCCGCGGGAATCAGAAGCGGCGACGTCCAGCTGTTCGCCATGACCAAACCGGTCAATGATTTTGCGACTGGCGGCTAAGGCAGGTTCCAGGTACGAGTCGGCACCAACGACACCCACACCGGTCAGGTGGACGTCTTTCATTTGGAGCAATAACAGTAAGGAAACTAGGTCATCAACACTACCATCATGGTTAAAATAGACGTTACGCATAAATATAGTCATCCTCCGATATACGAATATTAATAAGGGACTGCCATTTGATAGTTCTTATTTTAACGAATCACTGAAGACGTTGCAAGTAATGTTGTTAGTTGATTTAGTTAGACTTAAGGAAACCGCCGTATACTAGGAACCATGGTCAAGGTATCCGATTGATCAGAAAGGATGAAGTTTACATGCAACCAAGTCGTAAAGGGCCCAAACATTGGTTGGCCTTAGTCGTTGCCGGGATGATATTATTCGCCGGCGGTGGTGGCACGGGGTACCTGCTCGGCCAACAACAGGCCAAATCAGCACAAACGACCCAGATGAAAAACGCGCCTAAGGGCATGAGTGGCAAACCATCCGGGGCTCCGAAAGGCATGCCAAGTAAAACTAGCAGTAGTAATTAACGAACATTAATCGTAAATCCCTAAGGACTTAAAGATGAATTGTTTGGTTCAATCCAGTGTTAGCAAGTATAGCTACTGCTGAATTGGCCGCACTCCGGAGGCCAGGGATTCTGTCCGCTGTGGGGGCGCTTCAGACTGGAAAAGCACCAGGCTTCTCGCTCGATTTGAAGCCACGAAAAATCCGTGTCTTCAAAGTCGCCCGTGCTGTATGCTGGAAAATCGCCAGCTAACACCACCTCCACGGCTGACGCCATCCCTGGCCTCCTCCGGCTCTGATTGTGGTTTAACATGATCACCGCTGTAGGATGTATGCGTGCCACTTTTTATGAGACTAACTGATAACAGGGTTTAGTTGGTAGAGAAATAGGCCACCAGTGACGGCTCAGCCTGTGTCATTCCGGTCCGGCCACACCGGTTTGCCTGCTAAAATCAGTGTCATGACAAGCAAGATTGGGTTTTAAAAATCATCAAGCTTCAGGTAGATTACTTCTAAAAGCAGCCTCGGTATACCTAGTTAGGTTTACCGGGGCTGTTTTATGTGTGATTTTTGCAGCAATTTTTCACAGTAAGTTGACCCGCCTCCAACATAGCCGTACACTAAATTTCGACGAAGAGGGGGAAACAACGATGAAGTTTACAACCAACGATGGCGTTCAACTCGCCTTCGATGACCAGGGAACTGGAACCCCGGTCGTGATTCTGACCGGAATCGGGGGAAGCCGGGTTATTTGGGAAAATCAAGTTGAGCACCTGTTAGCTCAAGGCTACCGGGTAATCAACGTGGATGCCCGCAACCAAGGGGCCTCTGCCCACACGTTTAAGGGCCGGCGAATTACGCGGCATGCGATGGATCTGGCAGAGTTGTTGGATCACTTGAACGTACAAGATGTTATTTTATTAGGAAATTCAATGGGCGCGGCCACAATTTTTGCTTATGTTTCCTTATTTGGAACGGCTAAGGTTCAGGCCGTCATTGACGTTGATCAAAGTCCCAAGATGGTGGCTGATGCTGACTGGTCATTTGGATTCAAGAATCTTACCTGGGAACAATTTCCCACGTTATTACGTGAACCACTTGGGAAAGCGACGGCCAGTCGAATCAGTGATGCCACGTTTGCTAAGGTTCAGGCGATCAACGCTCAGTATCCTTACGATGCGGAATTGAATTATCCACTGTTGGTCGACCATGCCGCCCAGGATTGGCGAGATGTTTTGCTTCAATTAAAAGTGCCATTGCTGATTGTGGCCGGTGAGGAGTCACCATACTTTAATCCAAAATTCGCAGCGGTCTGCGCGAACCTGGCTCCTCATGGAACGGCAAAGGTTGTCGCTCACGCCGGGCACATCGTCATGGCTGAACAGCCAGCGGCTTTTAACCAGGTGCTGGATGACTTTTTGGGAAAACTGTAGGAAGAATGGGGAGTGTCAAATTTTTTGTGTAAATGGAAGTCCTCTCCCATTAGCTAGCTTCTAATACATGGATTCTAACGTATCT
>NZ_RHNO01000033.1 GCF_003946265.1 Levilactobacillus yonginensis | reverse complement strand
CTTAGATGCCACTTACTTGCCGTTAAAGCGGGATACCGTTCAAAAAGAAGCCGTTCATATTGCGATTGGCATTCGTCTAGATGGTACGAAAGAAGTGCTGAACTACCAAGTGGCGCCAACGGAATCGACTGGAATCTGGACTGAACTGCTGGGAACCTTGATCAAGCAGGGCGTTAAAGATGTGCTGTTGTTTGTGGGGGTTAGTTGGTTTGGATGAAGGCTTGAATCGGCATTTCCCTAAAGCCAAACGACAACGTTGCCTGGTTCATGTTGGGCGGAATCTGATGAACAAAGTTCGCGTAAAAGACCGCAAGGCCGTGATCAGTGACTTTAAACAAGTTCATCGGGCCGCCAACCGTGAAGCAGCCGAACTGAAACTGAATGAGTTCGCCAACCACTGGCATCAGACCTATCCCAAATTAATCAAAGATCTGCTTAAAATGCCGAATTTACTCACTTTCATGGACTTTCCACCAGCTATCCGGCAATCACTATACTCCACTAACCTGATTGAGAACTTTAATAAGCATCTCAAGCGCACCACCCACCACAAAGAACAATTTCCAACGGAAGATTCACTGGATCGCTTCCTGGTTTCTCAGTTTAATGTTTATAACGAGAAGTCTCTGAAGCGGATCCACCGAGGGTTCAAAGGACTCCAGGACACCTTGGAAGCATCATTTATTTAAGTTAGATACATATTATATGTACGAAGGCGTTTCATTTACACAAGATTCTTGACGCTACCGTAAAAACAGTTTTTAACTGCTAGGTCATGTTGAAGTTAAGGTGTCAAATGTCTGGACATCAACCGGATACGTTGTCGTGCGATAATGATTAATGACTTGAGAATTTAAACATCCAGACTGCTCATAGCAATATCCCAAACCTTTTTTCGTATCAATTTGATGACCACAACGTTCCAGTTTCAAAATATTGTTATACACTGCCGGACGACTAATCTTAAACTGCCGGGCAAGTTCATTTCCTGAAACGTAGCGATGGTCGGCCGCTAACAATGCATGTAAAATTTGAGCCTGATGATCCATCATTTGTCCCTACCTCACTCTTAAATCAAGATCCCATTCTTCGTCGATAATCTATTAGTTTTACACATAAGATAAACCAAGGTCGGAATTCAAAACCAGAATGCCGAGAACTCGCCTATGTTTCTTAGCCGAAACGTGATCAAATCAGCAGCTCCCGGCCATATAAGCCAGCCCATCTAATATTCAAAACCAGAATATTAGATGGGCTGGCTTATATTCTGGGATCTAACCGCTGATTTGATCACTCTCTTTAAATAAGATGCACACCCTTATCAACGTAAACCACGTCGCCGGTCATTCCAGTTGCCAGATCACTCATCAAAAAGGCAGCCACATTTCCGATTTCGGTTGTTGTAACGCTCTTTTGATCAACGGTTCTCGACTCCGATTCCTTTAACAATTCACCATGATGCTTAATGCCGGTAACTGCTAATGTCTTAACCGCACCCGCAGAAATTGCGTTTACTCGAATCCCATTCACCCCTAAATCTGAAGCTAAATAGCGAACGTTGGCTTCCAAGGCCGCTTTGGCAACACCCATCATATTGTAATTTGGAATGGCCCGAGTTGAACCAAAATAAGTCAAAGTTACAATACTTGAAGGGTCATTTAGGATTGGTTGTGCATAACGACTCACTGCAATCAATGAGTAGGCACTAATGTTTTGAGCCAAATCGTATCCTTCACGAGTAGTATGTACCAGCCCAGACGTCAATGTCTCACGGTCAGCATAAGCGATTGCATGAATCACACCATCAATTTTGCCATACTTATTACCAATCTCTTCGAATACATTTTTAATGTTGTCATCATCAGCAACGTCACATTCTACTAATTCTGAATCTTCAGGAACAAATCGTTGTAAGCTCTTCTTAATTCGATCATTTTGATAAGTTAAAATAACCTTAGCGCCTTGATCAATAATTGCCTGGGTACATCCCCAAGCAATACTGCGTTTATTTGCGACCCCCATGATCACAATTGTTTTTCCATCTAAAAAGCCACTCATTTAATTTGGCCTCCAAATAATTTTTCTTTTAAAAATTCCGGTAACGTTGCTCACGTTGGCGTAATAACTCGTCAATCGGTAAATTAGCCAGTTCATTAAACTGATTTGCCAGAAAGTCACGTAGTGGGCCTAAATTCTCACCAGAGTGGTATTCATGAATAATCTGATCAATAATACCATTTTCTTGTAACCATTCTGGTGTTAAATTTAAGGCTTCAGCTGCTTGCTGGACCTTTGATGAATCCTTCCACATGATGCTGGCATAGCCTTCAGGTGACAAAACGGAATAAATACTATCTTCAAACATAAATACTTTGTCGCCACAGGCAAGCGCAATCGCGCCACCACTACCACCCTCACCAACAATGATACTAATGTACGGTACCTTTAGTTGCATACCCACTTGTAAGCACTTGGCAATTGCAGAACCAATACCGTGATATTCAGCATCCACATCCGGCCAAGCGCCAGGCGTATTCACCAGCGCCAAAATCGGTCGATGGAATTTTTCCGCCTGTTGCATTAATCGAAGCGCTTTACGATAGCCTTCCGGTTCAGGGCTACCGAAATGACGCTTGATATTTTCTTCCGTATCAGCACCCTTACGAATCCCAACCACCGTAATCGGTACATCCTTTAACAATCCAATGCCACCGATTACTGCTTGATCATCGCCATCAGACCGATCTCCATGGAGTTCAAAAAAATCAGTTGTCAAACCACGAATGAGTTCATCCGTTGAAATTTTATGACTGTCACGGGCTGCCTGAACACGTTGATAAGCTGTTTTTTTAGCCATGACTAGCCTCCCTCTGATGCAGTCGCAAAAATTGAGAGATTGTCTGCTTTAAATTGGTCCGCGGAACAATCGCATCGATAAAGCCGTGATCCAAAACAGTTTCAGCCCTTTGAAAATTCTTGGGTGGCTGCTTCATAATTGTTTGTTCAATGACTCGGCGACCAGCAAATCCAACCAAAGCATGAGATTCGGCTAAAATAATGTCGCCCTGCATTGCAAAACTGGCAGTAACGCCACCAGTCGTTGGATCACAAAGAACCACCAGATAAAACAGTCCGGCTTTGCTGTGAGCCTCAACAGCCTGGGACACCTTTGCCATTTGCATCAGTGACTTGATCCCTTCCTGCATCCTCGCACCACCAGAAGCCGTAAACATGACAACCGGCAACTTTTCAGTGGTTGCTTTTTCGAACAATCGAACAATTTTTTCACCAGTGGCACTGCCAAGACTACCCATGATAAAGAATGGGTCCATAATTCCGGCCGCCACTTTTTGATGATCCAGTGACCCGATTCCAGTCAAGACACTTTCCTTAATTCCGGTTACCTTTTTTGCTTTTGCAATTTTACCCCGATACTTCTTATCGTCATATTGGTCGGGAACCGTTACGTCTGCATCCATTTCGTCAAAGGTATCAAACGTAATCTTAGCCCGCCTGCGAGCCGTAATTCGAAAACCAAATCCACAATTAGGGCAGGTTCGCTGCTTGCCCATTCTCATCGAAAAAAACGTTGTATGGCAAATTGGGCATTCTTTCATTAAGTTATCGGGGATTTTATCCATTCGCTTTTTTAATTCATCACGACTGGGCATTTTAAACCGACTTTGCAGCATTTAATCCCCTCCTACCAGCAAGAACATCATTTTCAATAAAACTAGTTGAGTAGGTTCCCTGTTTAAATCGATCAGATGTAACTAACTCATATAAAAAGGCTTGATTGGTTATGACACCCGTAATTTCAAGCTCACTTAACACCCGTTTCATCTTCGCAATGACCGCATTCCGGTCATTTAAATGAACGATTAATTTAGCGATCATTGAATCATAAAAAGGTGAAATAAAACTGCCGTTGGTCACACCAGCATCAATTCGGACACCCAATGACCCATCAGGGAAAAATAAATGGGTAATTTTCCCGGGTTGAGGAGCAAAGTTGTTTTCGGGGTCTTCGGCATTTAATCGACACTCCAAAGCATGTCCCTTAACAGTCGCATCTGCTTGAACAAAGGGTAATACTTCATTAGCAGCAACGGCTAACTGACCCTTTACCAGCTCAATGCCGGTAACTTCTTCGGTAATCGTATGTTCAACCTGAAGACGAGTATTCATTTCCATAAAGTAAAAATGGTGATCGTGATCCATCAAAAATTCGTAGGTCCCAGTATTTGTATAACCAAGTTTAAGCGTTGCCTTGGCAACAATTTCACCTAATTCCTGACGTTCTTCAGGAGAAATCAAAATACATGGACTTTCTTCAATTACCTTTTGATGATTTCGTTGCAGAGAACAGTCACGTTCCGGTAAATAGACAACGTGGCCAAAATTATCCGCAATCACCTGCATTTCAACATGTTTGGCATCTCGGATTAGTTTTTCAACATACATACTATCATCACCAAATGATGCCTTGGCCTCACGTTGGCACTGCTCGAATGAATCACGAAGCTCTTCTGGCCGATCAACCTCACGGATACCTTTACCACCACCACCGGCAGCGGATTTCAATAAAACTGGGAAACCAATTTTTTCAGCAATCCGTTCAGCTTGATCAACTGAAGTGACATCACCCTCGCTACCAGGGATCACCGGAACGCCCGCGGACTTCATTGCCTCTCTGGCGTTAGCCTTGTCACCCATCAGTGAAATCAATTGTTGGCTAGGACCAATGAATTGAATATGACAAGACTCACACATTTCCGCAAACTCAGCATTCTCAGAGAGAAAACCGTACCCGGGATGAATGGCTTCACAACCAGTTAAAGTTGCGGCACTCATAATTTGGGCCATATTTAAATAAGAATCACTCGGCTGGGCACCGCCAATACAGATCGCCTCATCAGCTAAATGAACAAACAAGCTCTCCTTATCAGCACTGGAATAAACAGCAACTGCTTCAATATTCATGTCATGAAGTGCTCTGATAATTTGCACAGCAATTTCGCCACGATTTGCCACTAATACTTTTTTAAACATATGCTCACCTTCTTGTACTTAAAAACGTTTTGGAACGCCATTTGGATTCATTCCCGAAATGAGCCAGGTTTCTCATTCCACCGCAAATATCAGGTCGGCCTCACAAATCACTTGACCGTCTCGAATAATCGATCCGTGACCTAATCCAATGTTCATTTTGAGCTTTTTCATTTCCACTTCAAAGATTAACCGGTCGCCTGGTCGAAAATCATCTTGAAAAGTGGCGTTTTTTATGCCGCCAAAAAACACATTTTTCCCTTGATATTTTGGTAATGACAGAATGGCAGCAACCCCAGTCTGAGCCATTGCCTCAATCATAATTGGCCGTGGGACAACTAACCGGTTAACCGGCTGGTTGGCAAAGAACCATTCATTAATGGAAATCAGTTTCACCGATCTTGCCTTAACACCTGCTTGAACATCCAAAAAGCGGTCAATCATTTCAAAAGGATAGCGTTGGGGAATCACATCATTTACGTTGGGTGTCATTATTATCTATCCCTTCTTAACTTGAAACAGTGGTTGATCATACTCAACCATACTGCCATCCTCAACCAAGATATTTGAAATTGTTCCTGAAACATCACTCTTAACTTCATTGATCATCTTCATTGCTTCAATAACGCAGACAACGTCCCCTTTTTCAACTTTATCGCCCTGCTTTTTAAAGGCAGGCTTATCGGGACTTGGCGCGAAATAGATAACACCTACCAGCGGTGCTTTAATTTCGGCGACATCAGCTGCCGAATTAACAGCTGGCGTTGTTGATTCATTCTGTGATTGTTTTGACGTCGGTTTAGGTGCGCTAACAGTGTCATTAGGTGTTGTTAATGTTGGCTCACCTACAACAACTTGGTCACCAGCCTCACGTTTACTCAATGCCAATTTAAAATCATCCTGCGTTAACTCAAAGTTTTTGAGTGATGATTTATCAAACTTATCTAATAACCGTTCAATTTCCTTCTCGTCCATAACTTTAATCACATCCCTTAAATGCAATTACAGCGTTGTGTCCTCCAAATCCAAATGAGTTACTGATTGCATAGTTAACAGTTGTTTTCTTATTGGTGTCATCAACTAAATCAACATCACATTCTTCATCTTGGTTAACAACACCCACATTTACCGGCATTTGGTTTCTTTGAATTGCGCCGATTGTTGCAACAGCCTCAATCGCACCGGCTGCGCCCAATGCGTGGCCAGTCATCCCTTTGGTACTGCTTACCTTAACATGATCATTCTTTGAGAAGACCACATTGATTGCCTTGGATTCAGCGCTGTCATTGGCATGAGTACTTGTTCCGTGCGCGTTAATATAGTCAACATCAGTGGCATCAATTTCAGCCTCGTCAATGGCCATTTGCATTGCCCGTTTAGCGCCGGTTCCCTCTGGATCAGGCGCTGTCATATGGTAAGCATCACTAGTCGTTCCATAACCAACAATCTCAGCAAGGATCTTAGCGCCACGTGCTTTGGCATGGTCATAACTTTCCAAGACCAGGGTTCCAGAACCTTCACCCATTACAAAACCATTTCGGTCTTTATCAAACGGAATTGACGCTTTCATTGGATCTTCGGTCTTCGATAATGCCGTAATTGCAGCAAATCCTGAAATACCAATTTCATTTACTGAAGCTTCAGTTCCGCCTGCAATCATTGCCTCAGCTTTTCCTTCTTTAATATATTCAAAGGCATTGCCAATTGCATTAGTCCCTGACGAACAGGCAGTCACAATAGCTTGACTGGTGTTACGGGCCTTGAAGGCAATTGAAATATCACCGGCAGCCATATTAACAATGGAATTAGGCACAAAGAGAGGTGATACCCGCTTAGGTCCTTTGTCGTGCATCTTGATGACTTGCTCTTGAATGGTCGTCAAACCACCAATTCCTGAACCATAAATGACGCCTAGTTCCTCTGGTTTGATATTGTCTTCATTCAAGCCAGCCATTTCCATCGCTTCGTGAGCACTATATAGCGCGTAATTGACAAACAGATCATTTCGCTTTGCGGTTTTTCGGTCCAAGCGCTTCATTGCGTCAAAGTCCTTGACTTCACCGGCAACAGAAATTCCAGTTGCTTCTGCATCAAATTTGGTAATCTTATTAATGCCAACCTTCGAATTTAATAAGTTGGTCAGAAAACTATCAACATCATTTCCGAGTGGGGTAACGGCACCCATTCCAGTAACAACGACTCTGTTCATGAATTTGTCTCCTTTAGCAATTAAATTGTTAATCCACCATCAATTGTGATGACTTGACCTGTTAAATAATCATTATGCACCAAGAACGAAACTGCGTCGGCAATTTCTTCCGGTCGGCCAAATCGTTTCAACGGAATTTGATCAGTGAATTCTTTTTGACGACGTTCGCTCATTTTTCCAGTCATATCGGTTTCAATCATTCCCGGAGCAACAGCATTACAACGAATATTACGTAAAGCCCCTTCACGAGCGGCTGTTTTTGTCAAACCGACTAGTCCAGCTTTACTAGCGGAGTAATTAGCCTGCCCAATATTACCATGCAAGCCTGAAATACTGGAAATGTTGACAATGACACCAGAACGACTCTTTTGCATTGACTTCATTGCAAACTTGGTCATGTTAAACGCGCCAATTAAATTTGTGTCAATAACTGCTTTAAAATCCGACAGCTTAGTGCGGCTCAATAATTTGTCGCGGTTAATGCCCGCATTGTTTACTAAAACATCAATTTGACCATATTTTTCCAGCAAACTGTCAATCATTGCTTGGGCATCATCTTCGTTGGCCACGTCGCCAACCAAATTATCAAAAGTAACTCCCTGATCACTTAATTGTTGCTTCACATCATCATCTAAAGCATGGTGCGTATTTAAAACAACTGTCATACCATCTTTTGAAAGCCTTTTGGCAATCGCTAATCCGATCCCCTTTGCGGCACCGGTTACTAATGCAATTTGTTTTGCTTCACTCATTATTTCACCAACTTTACATTTGATCTGACATCATTCAATGTCTTAACACTATCAATATGTAGTGTGTCAACAGTTGATAACGATTTTGCAAACTTCATCAACGTATCACCCGGACCGATTTCAATCATCGTATCACTGCCCAAATTGACTAAGGCTTTGAGGCAATCAATGAAATGGGTCGGATTAACCAACTGATCAACCAGCGTCTGTTTCATATTGGCAACATCAAATTGGGTCATTGTTGTATTACTAATAACAGGAAACTTAAACTCATGAAAGTCAACAGTTTGAATTCGATCAGCTAATAAATCACTTGCTTCTTGCATAAACGGAGTATGAGAAGCAACCGTCATTTTTAACGGAACAACCCGCTTAATCCCATGTTCATGAAGATAAGTGGTTGCTGCGTCCAAACCGGCCTGTGTACCCCCGATAACAATCTGCGAATCGGTATTAAAATTAGCTGGGTAAATATCACCTGCTTGAGCACCAACCCGGCAGGCTTCACGGACTAAATCAGCGTTTGCCTTAAGAACAGCTGCCATTTTACCCGGATGATCTTTTCCTGCTTTATCCATATAGCGAGAACGATCACGAACCAGCTTTAGCGCATCAGCAAACTGAACACCACGAGCAGCTATAATTGCACTATATTCGCCAAGGCTCAATCCAGCAGCGCCCACTGGTGATCCGAATTCTTTTTCAAGAATCCGAAAAATACCGGTACTCATTGCGACAATGGCGACCTGGACATTATTGGGATCATCCATAACCTCTGATTTACTCAAATCCATATTAAGTGCAGCAGAAGCTTCCTCAATGGTTTGACGATAAATTACCTCTTGTTGGTAAAGGTCCTGCCCCATCTCGGGAAATTGTTTTCCCTGACCGCTAAATAAATAACTTAATCTCAAAGTATCAACCTACTTAGTTTGTTGTTTAAGAACGTAATCTACCAAATCACCAACAGTTTCCATACCTTCGTCAGTTTCAATTTCGATATCATAAGTATCTTCAATTTTGTCAACAACTTCGAAGGTATCCAAACTGTCAAGATAAAGATCATTCTTGAAATTAGTGTCTTCTTTAATTTTGTCTGCATCAACATCCAATTGGTCCACGATAATATCCTTTACCTTGTTAAATACTTCTTCTTTAGTCATCATTAATTTCCTCCAATATAGTTGTTTGTTTTTAATTTGATTAATTAATTTTCTATGAGCAATATCGTTAATAAGTCAGTAACATGGTTCCAACTGTTAAGCCACCACCGAAGCCACTTAACGCAATTGTATCGCCACGTTTGATAATGTTGTGTTTTACTAGCTGATCCAACAAGATCGGTTCGCTGGCAGCTGCGGTATTCCCAAATTCACCGATGTTAACCGGAAATTTGGTCATTGGCAGCTCGAGTTCATCCGCAATCCGCTCGACAATTCGAACGTTCGCTTGATGAAGGACATAGTGGTCAACATCTGTCGGTGCTAATTTAGCCACCGATAATGCATGGTTAACCGAATCGGGAACATTCTTAACCGCGAATTGATAAACACGCCGACCATTCATCTTAAAGAACGGCTTGAATGGTTGATGATCTGATGAAAATGGTGATGGCTGACCAGTCTTACCAGCCGTTAAATAGCCACCAAGACTGCCAAGGGTTGTCATACTATCTGCAAGATATGACCCATCAGCAGTTGTCTCGTTCGTAACCAAAACCCCACCGGCACCATCACCAAACAAAACGGCAGTGGATCGATCAGACCAATCCAAAAGCTTACTTAACGTTTCACCACCAATTAAAATGGCATTCTTTTTATGATCTGCCATCAGCATTTGCCGAATTAGCTTCAATCCATAAACAAACCCTGAGCAGGCTGCATCAATATCAAACGCCATCGCCTTAGTAGCACCAATGTTTCCTTGCACAGTTGCACTGGTAGAAGGTGTTAAATAATCAGGTGACATGGTTGCAACAACGATCAAATCAATATCGTCAGGCTGCAGTTCGCTTTGAGCAAGTAATTGCTGAGCAACGCTGGTACAAAGTGAGCTTGTAGTTTCAGTAACGGCAATATGCCGACGCTTAATTCCCGTTCGCTTAACGATCCACTCATCAGAGGTGTCCATCATCGTTGAAAGTTCATGATTATCAACAACTCGCTCAGGCACTTGACTCGCCGTAGCTACTATTTTGAAATCTTCAAATTTCATTTTGATGAAACCTCGTCAATAAATTTCTCAACGTTAACCAATGCCTGCCGCATCTTTCGAATATCGGATCCGTCAAATCCCTTTAAGCAACTTTCAACCAACTGGCGATGGAACGCATAGTGGGCACGATAAAGCAATCTGCCCTTACTCGTCAGCCCAAGGTTGATAATCCGACGGTCCTGTTGGTTAATCATTCGAATGATGTAGCCTTTTTTCTCAAGGTTATTAAGATTGGCAGTTAACGTCCCTTTACTTAACTTCAAAACACGTGATACTTCTGAAGTTGTTTTCCGATCATGAAGGCCAATTGTATGAATAAGATGCAATTCTTTTGCAGTGATGTCCTTAAATCGACTCTTTCGAATTTCACTCTCTTCAATTCGCATTATCTGATCATAAATATCTATCAAAGCCTCACTTATAAAATTGTAATCATCTTTAATTTCATCACTCGTCGAATTCATTCATTAAATCTCCTCATTCACTCTCGGTCTAAATCTTTTTATCTGGATTTGGAACAATGAACGTTAAGTCGGCGGAACAAGCCACTTTGTCTTCAACTTTGGCAGCGCATTTAACTTTACCCATGTTGTCACGCTGTTTTTCCATTTCAACATGTAGCTTCAAAACATCACCCGGACGAACAACTTTTCTGAATTTGGCATTATCAATGGCACCAAGGTAAGCTGTCTTGCCACGATATTTTTCCGTCTTGAGAATTAAAATCGAAGCTGCTTGAGCAAGCGACTCGATAATTAATACGCCGGGCATAACTGGATTTCCAGGAAAATGGCCTTGGAAAAATTCCTCGTTAATTGTGACGTTTTTGGTACAAACGATCGATTCACCCGGATTTAATTCATCGACTTTATCCATAAACAAAATTGGATATCGATTGGGAATTAGATCCATAATTTTAGCTGCATCTAATACACTCATTGCTTTCTTCCTTTCGGTTGCAAAACTGATCAAGTATCACGCCAGATTAATTCGAATTTCGAACTAAATTGTCAAAAAAATTTGGTTGATTTCACTTCATCCATGTCCAAACTTTGAACATCCCACATCATAACCTAAAATAGTTTGAAATTCAAACTATTTTGGTTAATGGCGTAATAACCGATAAAACTAAGAACTGAAACTTGAAAGCTAATAATCACGCCAAAGGCGTGTGGTTATTGGCTTTTTTGGCAAAAAAATAAACGCAAGCTCTCCTGCGTTGTATACTTTAGTCGACCAAAACCAAGATACAAAGGAGACTTACGTCATGAATATTATAAGACAAAAAAATACAGAAAACGAGCTTCACAATATTGTTCATCAATTTACTTCCCTCATTGGTCTATCTAAACTCACCAAGTTGGTGAATTATCGCCGGCATTCAGAAATCAGCTTGATGAAGGTCATTGAATGGCTGCTCACGACAAAGTTCCTGGGACGCTCGCTTTATCGAGCCCATGAAACACCTAACTTTACCAGTCGCACCGTCAGAAATAATTTGAACGATGGCCGGATCAATTGGCAACGCTTGATTTGTCAAGTTGGGAGTCATTTAATCAAGCATTTACGACCGTTTATTGACCGCCGGCGGCGGTTAGCATTGATCATTGACGATACACTCTTTTCCCGTGAGTACGCCACCCAAACCGAATTACTAGCGCGAGTCTTTGACCATGACAAACAGTTATATATTAAGGGATACTGGGCTTTAACTTTGGGTTGGAGTGACGCCAATACATTCTTACCGATCAACTTTGCATTAATGTCTTCCAAGAAGCCACAAAACGTCCTTGGAAAATCAGCTAAAACAACCGATCAACGAACAATTGCTGGCCGGAGACGTCGCCAAGCACAGCAAAAAATGAACCTCGTTTCATTGCAACTTGTCAAGCAAGCCCTCGCAAATGGCGTTCTAGCTGACTATGTGTTATTTGATAGCTGGTATAGCTCACCAAAAATGTTCTATGAATTAACCAAGTTGGGATTAAACGGCGTGGGCATGCTTAAACGGTCCAGCAAAATTTACTATCAATATCGCGGACGGCAATATTCAGTTAGAGCATTATACAAGCGACTGCAGGCCTCAAAATATCAACCCAAGCAAGCTTATCAATACAGCTGCTTTGTCGAAGCGCACGTCGGGAACCAAAAATTCAAGCTTCGCTTGGTATTTGTGGCTAATCGGGCCCGTCAAGATGACTACCTAGTACTGGCAACGACTCAGTTAGGCCTTCAGCCACAAGAGATCATTCAACTATACGCCCGAAGATGGCAAATTGAGAATTACTTTAAAGTTGCCAAGCAATACTTGCGGCTCGACAAATCACAAGTTCAAAATTATGACGGGCTTTGTGGCCATTTAGCAATTGTCATGATGACTTATGACCTATTAGCTTGGCAGGAACGGCAAAATCAGGATGATCGCACCATTGGGGATTTATTCTTTATAATGAACGAAGCCATGCCAGATATTGAGTTGTCTCAAGCACTGGTATGGCTTCTAAATTCGTTAAAAACGATTATTAATCATGAAGTTTATGCAAGAAGAGCCCAAATTATTCAGATGATGAATCAGTTCTTCACATTTTTGCCGAAACGGTTAGTTTCGCCGTTAACAGCAAGCTAAATGGTTAAATTAATTAAAATATGCCCTGTGATACCAAGGGATCAGTCTGTCTTCATACTTTCAAGTTTCAGTTGTTTTATTAGTTGCGGCGTTTAATCTGGTGTGTTGTCTGAATATCATACTTGAAGGCATAACAAATAAGCCTACCATCGTGACGTTATTGTGGTAGATAATCTAGGCAATCAGCTGGTAGACGCGTGTGAACATATTGGCCTGATTGGAGAAGCCATAACAAGTACGTTTGAGCTCCTTGATCTTACGGTTGATGCCCTCTATCGGTCCGTTAGAGTAGGACGATTTGGCGGCGTTAATTACTCCATTAAGCTTCTTTCGTAGGGTATACCCTATTGGTCTTTTTTATTTCTGTGCTATACTAGGAATTACAAGTGTTCATTAGAACTGTCCAAAAGGAGAACTGGAAATGGCTAAAATCGGTTATGCGCGTGTGAGTTCCAAGGAGCAACATTTAGATCGACAGTTAGCGGCTTTAAAAGACGTTGATAAATTATTTACGGATAAATTGAGGTCCTGAATATGATCAAACCATCCGTTTTTACGAGTCAGTGGGATTTGAGCGATTGGAAGTTTTCCCGACATTATGGGATGCTTGGAATCCTTGTTTGGTGTTGGTTAAGAAGCTTTAATAAGCGGCCAAATCGCCCGGAACAAAGTCCATAAAAATCGCCATGCCTGACAGAACAGATCGGCTCGTGTAAGCTTGATATGCGTAAGCGCATTCAAAACGAGGGATTAGTATGGGTCCATTCTTTCATGGGTCACGATGATCTCAGAATTATCCACATCCATTCTGTTGTACAACGTCAAGACTCGGACAATGACAGTAGCCATTTATACCGAAGTTATTCGTGGAAATTACGGCGTTGCAGCTGCACTATCAACGATTTTGACCGCGTTGACAGTGATTTCCTTGCTAATCTTCATGAAAGTTTCTAAGAATGGGGATATTGCGATGTAACCACAAAACTTCGTCGGAAATAGGACAAAAGGGAGTTGACCGTGACTGGTTGACTCTCTTTTTGCTGTGGAAGCGACTTTTGTTGGCAAAACTGGCTGAATATTCACATGAACGAAAAAAGATATATGTGGTGAACCTATTTACATCTAGTCTTAGAAACCATATAATATGGTTATTAAAGCCGCAAGGAGGCAGAACATGACCAAAAAAATTGCAATTGTCGTTGATTCGGGTTCTGATGTCCCTCAAA
>NZ_RHNO01000032.1 GCF_003946265.1 Levilactobacillus yonginensis | reverse complement strand
CTGAAACGTTATACACTGGCAAATTAAGTTATTTATAGCCCGTAGAATTAAGTCGTTTTGAAAAGATGGAGACGTTAATTGGTAGATTGTAAAATTAAATAAATCTACAATTGAATTTTATTTACCTTATGAAGATGTTCAAAACGCGTTAAAGGAAAGTGCGCAAAACCCCTTTATACGTACAAAGGATGAATGGGTAGTGGGTAACAATGAGTGTAAATTAAATAAGGCACAAAAAAGGATGCTTAAGGATAAAGAAATATATAATCATTTCAATTTAGAAAATATTCCCAGTTCCATCAAAACGGAGCTAAACAAGATAGTGCATGACATCGATGACTAATACTTTAACACCAAACAGAAAGGGGCTATGAATATATAGGGTCTATAATTATAGGATGACTCCTAAATCTAAAAAGACAAGGCCCATTAATTTATTAACTAATAATATTGAATTTCAATTTCATAGGAAAACTGGTAAACTATTCAACAAAATAGTTGAAAAGGTGGAAAGAAAATGTTTGAACAAGCAGTTAACTACAAAAATGGACTATATGAAGAACTATCTAAAATTGGTAAGGGGCTAAGCAGTGATCGACGATTAGAAATTCTTGATCTTTTAACTCAAGCACCCAAATCAGTTGAAACTATTGCCAACGGGGTCGGAATAAGTGTAGCTAACGCCTCACGCCATCTACAAATATTGAAGGACAGTCATCTGGTTAAAACAAAACGAAAAGGCAATCATATTATTTATAGCCTTAGTTCTCCCAAAATTAGTGATCTTGTGCACCTATTAACCGATATTGGCAACAGTGAACTTTCAGATATGAAAACAATTCAGGATAAATCAGACGCTCAAGATAACGTTAAAACCATTTCCTTAAAGCAAGCTCAAGAAGAATACAAAAATTGCTTTGTCCTTGATGTACGACCTTCTGATGAATATGCAGCAGGCCACATACAATCGGCAATTAATGTCCCATTGGAAACATTAAAAGAATCAATGCCCAAATTACCTAAAGATCAAAAAATTATTATTTATTGCCGTGGAAGACTATGTGCTAATTCCAACATTGCCACACAGATCTTAAATAGAAATGGTTTTGACGCAGTTAGTTTAAATTCAAGTTACTATTATTGGAATAAAATAACAGAATAAACAGTTTAAGCACGATTTAGTCATTTATTGATTAAATCGTGCTTTTATATTGACTTACAAAAAGTATGTGATATTATTAAACTATTCAAGCAAACAATTGAATAGTTGAAAGGCAGTGACATAACTTGTCTACTATTGATAAAACGCTAACCTTAATTAATTTTGAGAATAATTGGTGCGCCCAGTGTTATACGCAGCGACCAATAATAAATAAGATTAGCCATGACTTTAATTCATATTTAAACGTTCGGGTAGTGAATTCAGATGCTCACCCAGAACTAGCAAAAAAATACAATGTTTATTCCGCACCCAGTACTATTTTGCTGCGTGATGGAAAAATCGTTGAAAAAATTACCCGTTTTATTGATCAATCACAATTAACAACTTTAATTAAATATTACCTATAAAGGAGCGACTCTTATGGTTAAGAACTTAACTGACAAAGACTTTGTGAAAGAAACTAGTACCGGTGTTACATTAACTGATTTTTGGGCTACTTGGTGTCCTCCATGTCGAATGCAAGGACCGATTATTGAACAACTTGATAAAGAAATTGGCGATAAAGTCAAAATCACTAAAATGGACGTAGATGCAAATCAAAAAACACCAATGGCATTTGGAATTATGTCTATTCCAACCTTAATTATCAAAAAAGATGGCCAAGTAGTTGATAAGCTGGTTGGCCTCCACAGTAAGGACCAACTTAAAACCGTTCTTGCTCAATATACTAATTAGGTTAAGAGGGGAGAAGCTAAATGGAACAACTATCAGTAATGAATAAAAAAGAATTTGATAAAAAACTGAAGAATGGAAAATATATTTTAGTTTTTATAGCTTCTTGGTGCCCTGATTGTAGCTTTATCAAGCCTCATCTACCAGAAATTGAACAAGAATTCAAAGATTACACTTTCATCAGTGTCGATCGTGATGAGAATACCGAATTGGCTCAAGAACTAAATATCTTTGGTATTCCAAGCTTCGTTATTTTTAGAGATGGGCAAGAAATCGGAAGACTTGTCAATAAAGATCGGAAGACTAAAGAAGAAGTCGAAAACTTCATTACCAACACTATTAACTAATGAAGAATTTTTTAACTATTCTTGGCGGTATGGGGACGTTAGCAACTGAAAGTTATGTCCGACTCCTTGATAAGAAAACTGAAACCCATAAAGACCAAGACCATTTAGATTATATAGTGGTTAACCATTATTGATGCACAAGAAGTCATTGTTAATCGTTCATTGGATAAGGGATTAGCGTTACGTGACGACTAATAAGTAGATTGGAGTGAAATTTAATGAGGAAATATGATGTAGTAGTGATTGGGGCCGGTCCTGGTGGAATGACCGCTGCCTTATATGCAGCACGAGCTAATTTAAATGTAGCAATGCTTGATCGCGGTATTTATGGTGGACAAATGAACAACACCGATGACATTGAAAACTACCCTGGTTTTACAACAATTAAGGGTCCTGAACTTGGTGAGAAAATGTATCAAGGAACCGTTAAGGCCGGAGTAAATTTTGTATATGGTGATGTCCAAAACGTTACCGTTGATGATCAACAAATGAAGCATATTCAAACCGATAGTGACGAGTTAGTAGCAAGCGCAGTAATTATTGCAACAGGATCTAATAATCGAAAATTAGGTGTACCAGGTGAAGAAAAGTTCTCCGGAAAAGGGGTTTCTTACTGTGCAGTATGTGATGGTTCTTTCTTTAAAGGAAAGAATGTTACTGTAGTTGGCGGTGGTGATTCAGCAATTTCTGAAGGATTGTACTTAGCTAATGTCACTGATGGAGTTAATGTCATTCATCGTCGCGATCAGTTACGGGCACAAAAGGTATTACAAAATCGTGCTTTTGATAACGATAAGATAGATTTCACTTGGAATACTAGTGTGACAGAGATTTTAGGTGATGAAAATCATGTTACTGGAGTAAAAATTCATAACAATCAGGTCGGTGATGATACAACTCTAGACACTGATGGAGTTTTCGTTTATGTCGGTAACTTTCCAAATAGCCAAATTTTCAATAATTTAAATATTACCGATCAAGCTGGTTGGATTATAACTAACGATCAAATGGAAACAACAATTCCTGGAATCTATGCAATTGGTGATGTCCGGCAAAAGCAACTGCGGCAAATTACAACTGCGGTTGGCGATGGTGGTATTGCTGGGCAAAACGCCTTTGAATATTTCGAAGCCATAAAGCATCGGCAAACGGTTAAAGATTAAAGAGAGGAAAATTACTTTATGGAAATCAAATATTGGTCAGACATTGCTTGCCCCTTTTGTTATATCGGTTCTAACCGAATGAAACGAGCAATGAAGGAAATTGGTATTTATGACACAACTGAATTAGAGTTCAAATCATTCGAGCTTAACCCTGCAACACCAAAGGAAACCGATGAAGGATACATTAATCACTTCACTCAGGGAAATAAGGCAATGGAGCCACAGGCCAAAAAGCAAATGGCTTACATCGAACAAATGGCGCATAACGATGGTCTACCAATGGATCTTGACAGTGTAGTACCTACAAATACTATGGATGCGCACCGGATTATTAAATTCGCAGAAGCTAAAAATGATCCTGATTTGACTGAACGAGTAATTAGACGCTTCTACCAAGTTTACTTTAGTGATGGTCAATCGATTTCTGACCATGATGTGCTATTAAATGCGGCAATGGAAGCTGGGCTTGCTAAAGACGAAGTAGAAAAAGTGCTTAATTCTAACCAATATCATCAAGCTGTGGTCAATGACGAGGCAGAGGCTCAACAATCCGGTATTCATGCTGCACCTTTTTTTGTAATCAATAATAAGTATGCAATTAGTGGTGCCCAACCATATGAAGTCTTTGTTAAAGCCTTAAAGCGAGTTCAAGAAGAAGAAAATTAGGAGGAATTTACGATGACCGAAGATAAGCCACAATTTAATACAATATTTGGCGATAATAATGATGCTGCTGTATGTGGGCCAGACGGTTGTAATATCGCTGAACATCAAAAGCAAACTGAGGATAAGAAGAAGAAAACAAAATAAATGGAGGGAAGCTATAAATGAAGTTTGACTACGTTGTTATTGGCAGTGGGCCATCAGTTTATCGTTTCCTATTGGGAATGCAGAATAGCGGAAAGAAAATCGCGGTTGTTGAAAAGAATCGGTTTGGCGGAATTTGCCCTAACGAAGGCTGCGAACCCAAGATTTTCTTAGAAGGAGCAGCACGAGCAACCTTAACTTCAATGCGTTTGCAAGGTAAGGGAATTACTCAACCAGCTAAGCTTGACTGGAAAGAACTTATTCAGCAAAAGAATAAGGCTATGGCGTCATTCCTAAATAATATGCAAAGTATGTATGAAGGCCTGGGTGCGACTACCATCAAGGGTGAAGCATCATTTGTTGATCAACATACCATTGAAGTTAATAATAAAAAAATCACTGCTGATAATTTTGTAATCGCAACCGGAAAAAAGCCGCATCCTCTTAACATTCCTGGCCACGAGTACCTACTTACTAGTACTAACCTTTTTGAACTCGAAGATACTCCAAAGAACGTCGCAATTATCGGAAGTGGTTACGTTGGTATGGAATTTGCTACATTGTTGTCTGCTGCCGGGGTTAAAGTAACCGTTATTGTCCGATCCGGCCAACCGCTAGAGGGATTTTACAGCCAACACGTTCATCAGTTAGTTGATGAAATGAAAAACTCACTTGGTATTAATTTTATATTTAACACAAATGTTACAGCTGTTACCGAAGCACAAACTGGCTATGAGGTTCAATCAGCTAACGGCAACCTTGGCACTTTTGATAAAGTTATTAATGCCAGTGGTAGAGTTCCTGAAATTAATGCATTGAAACTTGATAATGCTGGTGTAGAGTACAGCAACCGCGGAATTAAAGTTGATAAATATTTGACCACATCAGCAAATAACATTTACGCAATGGGCGATATTGTTGATAAAACCGCACCAGCATTAACCTCTACGGCACAGTTTGAAGCAGACTACTTAAGTGCCTTACTTACTAATAAAACAACTGAACCTCTTAGGTACCCAGTAATTGGAACCGTTACGTTCACATTCCCCCAACTCGCTCAAGCTGGAATTAGTATTGATAAAGCAAAGGAAGACAGTAATTATTCAATTAAAGATATTGATATTACTCAAGGTGACTTTTTTTATGCTGGAACAGATGATCACGCACGATTATCATTAGTCTTTGACAAGCAAAATCATCTCGTGGGCGCTGCTGAAATTAGCCAAACAGCAGTAGATGATATCAATGCACTAATTCCTGTTATGGCAATTGATGTTGATCCAGAGGTTTGGAAAGAAAAGATGCTAATGGCTTTCCCTGGTTTAGCATATAAAATTAGAACATTAATTTAACAACAAGAGGGTCTATTTGTGATAAATACCCCCTCGAAAACGTTGAAAGAATAACCCCTAATATCTATAATGTAGATATTAGGGGTTATTTATTTTTATATACCAGAAATAGCTTCTTTTATTCGTTATTTTTTCGATACCTTTTAGAACGATTTTGACCAGGAAATAAACGATCATGCGATCCGACTCGAATGCCAATTAAGACTAGTTCATCTTTATCAATCGTGTAAACAACCAGGACATCGTTAGTTTCGCTTGGTATTTTGTTTTTCGGGGTATCTCGTAAGTGAAATTCATTATACCCGCTCATTCGCCGATTAAGTTCATGATCCTCAAATTCTGGTGGTAATTGTTGTTGCTCAAGCAACAGGTCAATGACTGCTCGAACTTCATCAATAATAGATTTGTCTAAACTGGCTAACCGTTTTAAATCAGCATTAAAGGTTGCACGTGGTTTAAATCTTAGTTTTTTCATTATTTAAACTGACCCCAATAATCATCATCTGATTCAACAATTTCATCGTCAGGTAAAACATGGCGTTTAATTAACTGATCACGTGCAATTGCATATTCTAACGAACCTTCTTTCGCTTTTAATGCTCTTTCTAGCCAGTCCATTTTTTCTTGTGAAACGATGGCTACTGCGCGACTATTTGAACGAGCAATATAAACGGTTTCGTCTTCGTCATTAACTTGATCTAAATATTTTTTTAGGTTAGCGCGAAAATCGCTCTGTGTTAATGCTAATGTCATATTTACCACCCTTTCATTGTACTTAATATTGTACTTTAATTTGTACTAAAAATCAATTTTTTAAGGAGCTAAAACTATGCAACAAATTGTCTTACCCATCAAAGATTCAAATGTTCTCAAAGAAGTGCAAGATACGTTACTCCATAATTTCAAAGCTGGTTGGCGTAACTATACCGTTTTTCAAGTGGGTAAAGCGACTCTGTTGCGAGTGAGCGACGTTATGAAGCTTCGTTGGACAGATGTCTTTAACGAAAACGGCACCGTGCGTCAGAATGCGTTTATACACGACCAAAAGACCGGTAAAGCTAACCTGCTCTACTTAAAACCCGTGCAAACTGATTTATTAGCCTATCAAGCTTGGTTGCAAGAAAACCATTTGGTTTCTGACTGGTTGTTTCCCTCGATTCAGCACCCAGAACGACATATCACGGAAAAACAGTTCTACAAAATCATGAGCAAGGTTGGCGATCTGTTAGGAATTAATTATCTAGGGACCCATACGATGCGTAAAACCGGGGCTTATCGCGTTTACACGCAATCAAATTATAATATTGGCTTAGTCATGAATTTGCTAAATCATTCCAGTGAAGCAATGACTTTAGCTTATTTAGGCTTAGACCAGGCTAGTACTGAAACGATGCTGGATAAAATTGATTTTGGTTAGGAGGCTGGCTTTATGGATTTAGATTTTAAATCAAACAAGTATGATCTTTTTGATGATTGGCATCAAAACAAGACTAAACAAGAGTTTACACAAAAGTTGCAGCAACAAGCTCAACTTGAAAAAACACAGCTGCCACAGTTATTGTCGCGTGAAGATTTAAAAATTCGCTGGCAGATGAACTCTCGTCAAAGTGTTCATCAAGTTGCTAGTAAGCCTGATTTTCCGCAACCCGTTTTTGCTTTTAATCATGGTAAGACGCCACTTTACTTAGCAACTGAAATTCAAATTTTCGAAATTAATCACCCCTGGGTGATAACTCCCGGTGCTCGTCTTGCTTATAGTCATTGGATCCTTCGTAATGTGATTGATTAATCTTGAGATTTGGCTCTAGGATTTTTATCGTTGGCGCTAGCCTTCTAATACAAATAATCCCAATCAAAATGGGGATTAAATCTACCCTTGACAAGTGTCAAGGGTGTAAGTGCGCATTGACCTCGTTTCACTCGGTCTGCTGATAACCATAAAATCAATTTTTGCCGTTGTTGAATGGAATGTATTCTTAATTCAATTTATGCTTACACTTAACTGAGTTTGTTATGCTTTAAATGCTAAAAATTGTTGCATATCCCGCTGCTTTCAACCAAATTTTTTTAATTGCTTTATGCAGAGAATCTTCATAAACCTGGCAACAAAATTTGAATAACTAACTTTAAGAACTGCGTATCTAAATTGAAATTATTATTTTAATGTTAGGAGTAATTAAGCTGGACGAAAAGAAAGTATTAAAACCAATTGATGAAATGCTTGCTGATCCTTGGCAAGTTGATATTCAAGAATTGTTTGAAGCTTTTGTCAATGAACCTGGCGAGATCAAAAGGAATCTGTATGATTCCTTATACACTTATATTTTGAAAAAAAGGCAAGAAAATATTATTAATCGTCCTAGCTTCGTTATTTAGCCCTTTAAAAGCCTTCTGAGGGCTTTTAATTTTTGCTTTGGTATAAATGTATATGAATAGTCTTAAAATTGCTAGAAACGAAAAATAAGGCCCTTAAAAACGAACATAGCAGCTAAAATCTTGTTGAGATTCAAAAAACTAACTGTTTGCTGTCAATGGTAGCGGACGAGCAAAGCGTGGGAGCATAAGGAATTGACAGCTCTAAACCAGTCTTAACACTGAATTGGCGAAAGCCAAAGTTTCTATAAAACTTTGCTTTCCTGCCTAACGGCGAGTGAAAAAGCGGTCAAGCTGGCTCAGCTTGGACGGGGTTCGGGGCGTCAGCGCCCGAATTAATGTGGCTTGCCACACCTTTTAGGCAACGAACAGAGTGAGGCGCAAGGAGCATAGCGACTGGAGTTTAATGTGAGCCTGTTTTTTGGCTCACTCCTTTGTGTTTTTTGATTCTAGGTTTTGACCTCGTACAGTAGTGCCTCTTTTAAACCTCTTTTATAAACCTCTTTTAAACCTCTTTTAGACCCCTATTGCGCCTTACTCCCCCAAGGCGTACAGAAGTTTATGGATAGAGTTTTGTCTGTTTATAGATAGAGTTTTGTCTGTTTATAGATAGAGTTTTGTCTGTTTATGGATAGAGTTTTGTCTGTTTATAGATAGAGTTTTATAGTATTATATATTCATAAAACCATATTCATTAAAAGAGGTGCTTCATTTGAGTAATGAAATTGTTAAATATGATCCTGAATTAAATACAATCCCACTTCGAAAATTCACTCCTGTTGAAATGAATTTATTCTTCTCAATAGTTTCTAGAATGCGTGACAAGGGTGACGAAACTGTAAGGTTTTCATTTGATCAATTAAAAGAATTAAGTGCATATAAACCTACAGCAAATAACCGATTTATTGACGATATTGAAAGTACTTATCAAAAAATTTTAGGCTTACGCTTTGGAAGGCGTAGTAAAGATGGGCTGCATCGTGAATTTTTTGTTATGTTTACCGAATTTGAGATAAACGGCCATGCTGATGATCCTTATGTTGATATTAAAATTTACCCCAAAGCTATAAAATTATTAAATGAGCTGGAAAGTTGGGTTCGTTATGCTTTATCAGAATTCAGAGATTTAAAAAGTAGCTACGCAAAAACCATGTTTCGGTTACTAAAACAATTTAGAACTACTGGGTACGCTTACTTTTCAGTTGCAGACTTTAACGAGCTATTAGATGTCCCTAAAAGCTATAAAAGTAGCAATATAAATCAATCCGTTTTAAAACCCATCAAAGAGGAACTTACGCCTCTTTTTAGAGGCCTAACGGTTAGAAAAAAATATGGTAAAGGCCGCGGAAAACCAGTGATTGGGTATTCTTTTACTTGGAAGTCTGAAAAGAAAAACGCTAATGACTTCTCACAAGGTCAATTTCAAGATGAACGTCAAAAACTCTTTAACATTCAGCATAATGGTGAATTAACAGAGCAGGAAAAATGGCGCGCCATTGACAAGGTTAAGGGGTTAACTTTAGGCTCTACTGAGAAACAAGCATTGGCTGATAAACAGGCCGAGCACGATAAAAAAATAAGAGATCAAGCAAGACAAGAAGCTCTTGCTGAACTCCGAAAGGGGTTTGGAAATCATGCCTAAAACTATTAGAGAGCTTGCTGATGAATTGAATGTCTCCAAACAGACTATTCAATATCACTACCAAAGACTACCAGCAAATAACCGGCAAAAAGATAGTCAGGGTGCAAACATGATTAGCCCTACAGCTGAAAGAATTATCAAAGACAAGGTAGCAAAGCATTTGGTAGCAAAGAACCAACAAGCAGGTAGCAAAAAAGCAACAAAGGCTAGCGAAGAAAATAATGAGCTGGTTTCTACTCTGAGAAGAGAAGTAGCAGATTTAAAGTCTCAACGTGACAAACAGCTTGCTACCAAAGACCGACAAATAGAATATTTAACAAAGTTGATAGATCAGCAACAGCAATTGCAATTAGCAGCAGTAGCAGAAAACCATCAATTAGAAGAACACGTGCAGAAGTTGAGTGGTTTGCTTAAATCTTCCAGTTCAACTCCAAAACAACAATCAAGCGACAAAGACGATACCTTATCGAATAACACCAATGATAATCACAGCAAGCAAAATGGAAATAAAGTTACTAAATATGGTAATGGGCAAAAAAAAGCATGTAAAAGCAAAGCTAATAATAGTTGGTGGCACTTTTGGTAGTACTTCTATTCCCCTCATCAATCAGTGGTCGAATGCCAAAACATTTGAAAGCATTTGCTAAACAGAACCCAAAAATCAAACAATAAGAAATGGCGGATAAATTGCAACCAAAAAGGTGAAAACACAACGGAGCACAAGTTGTTTATATCGATTAAACAGGGTATAAAAACTAAAAACGGCCAACAAGGTATACCGAGTGATTGCTTCTAAGCTCATGATATGATGGAAATCATAGATGCTTACTATAATTACATGAAAAAAATCCTTAAAAATCAACTCTGAAATTTTCTATCTAAATGGGAAAAGTATCGCTATCTTTTTAATATCTACACTAATTATGGAGGATTCATGAGAAAAAATCAGTTGTTCAGTAGCCTATCTGACTACATTAATGGTCAAGATCAGTTTGCCGTTATGGTTGATGGGCCTTGGGGTTCCGGGAAGACATTCTTCTTCAAACACCACTTTATACCATGTATTTGTAAAAAACATAGAACTGTGTACTTTTCCGTCTATGGTTACGAATCTCTTAATGAGTTAAAGACAGCTCTATTTAATCAGTTATTTGTTACTAGTCTAGGTATGCAAGGTGATAAAGAAAACACAAAATCTATGATTAAAGACCTTGCTTCTCTTACTAAAGGAACCATAGGTGCTTTCAACAAGCTAAAACCTTTCGTTTCACTCGCACACACTGCTGAAAATATATTAATAAAGAACAGATTACTATCACAAAACAAGACACCTGCTTCGGTTCTGATCATTGACGATTTAGAACGGATTAGTCCACAAATTCATATATCTGACCTAATGGGATTTCTATTGACCGATCTTATTGAAGATTATGGATATAGAGTTATTCTTATCGGTAACTCCAAAGAAATTCAAGAAGACGAAAAATTTCATTCGATGCGTGAAAAAGTCGTAAGTCGAGTTCTCCTATTTACTTATGACTCGAAAGATATAAAAGAAGAATTCTTGCAGCATTCTAATATTGCCTTTTTACAAGATAATTCAGATTGGCTGGTAGAAATTATAGAAGATTATAGCCGGCACAACGAAAGACAATTAAATCTACGCACATTGGAATTTATTCTGTCTACATTTAAACTGATTGATAAGAATTTAAATCAATATTTTGAAAAGAATCCAGAGCAGAATTCATATAGTAAAGAAATTAAAAGATCTGTTTTTGCTAATTTATTTGTAATTGCAACAGAGTATCGCGCAGGTATACTGACACGTGAAAATTTAAAAGATATTGATCCGCTCCTTAACACACGTAACTTCTATTTTATGCACATGAAAGATGATGAGAAAAAATCACCAGCTGAGCAATTAACCATTAGATATCATAATAATACAAATGTAACTAAGGTGATTATGTATGATAGTTCGGTAACCAATGCAATCTTTAACGGAGACTTTTCTGCACAACATTTTGTCGATTGTTGGAAAGGACTCTTCAACCCCCAAAAAACAATCTCTAATTTAGAAAAAGTTTCCAATTTTAGAGAAATGACTGATGATCAACTTAAGGATCTTGAAGGTAAAATGTTCAACGATGCATGTAGCCCAAAAGCTGAAATTAACGATATACTTTTAACTCTTAATTATTTTATGTTTTTTGATAAAAATGATATTTACTTCTATGATAATAACTATTCAAATCAATTGATTAACGCGTTGCAAGATGCTGTAACCCGATCTTTCGATAGCAATAAATCACTATACATCTATGATCCTGTTGAATTTAATTTTCAATATTCTGCACTTGTAAATGATGCGGAGACATTGAGCAGGATTCGGGACATATTGAACTCAGCAAAAGATAAAAATCATAGACTAGAAACCCAAAATCTAGTTAAGGCAATCTTTAATAATGACACTGATAAAATACGTAATATAACGCAATCAGGTATAAAAATAAATATTTTTAAAGAACTCCTTGAGTCTAATTATCTTAACAATGCTCTACTTGAGCCCAAATTTAAAGCAGCGTTACTTGATAACTATCTAAACTCTGAATATCTTCAAATTTCGAATTCTCATGATTTTCATCATGGTGAACAATCAGATATTTCAAAACTAATTGAAAAAATTGAGAACTATACACAAACAGATAATTCAATAGGCCAAATTGACAGGTTTAATTTAAACAATCTAGTCAAGACGTTGAAAGATATTCTAACCAAATTCAAACAATGATATTTGAGTTATGTATATAAGGAGGTAAGAAAGGTAAAAGTACAATTCTATTGGTTTCCCAAGAAAATGAAGGTAACTAATGCTTATACGTCCCTGATTAGCTTACTTTCAAATTCTAGCTATAAAACACTTTAGGGTCTATAGCTTACAAATAGGCCTTTGATCATTTCTAAAGCCATTCTTCAGAACGTTATTACGATCTGAGGAATGGCTTTATTGGCTTGTGCAAGTAACATTTGCGTGACTAATGCTAGTAATTCTTGCTAGGATTGCCTTAGATCCTTGATTATGATTTAGGAGGAGTGAGATTTGAGCTTTAAAGACGATATCAAGACCTTGCGCAGGCAATCTAACTTAACCCAAGAAGCGTTAGCTCAAAAATTACATGTGACCCGTCAAACGGTCTCAACTTGGGAAACTGGCAAGAATATGCCAAGTTTAGAGACCCTGCATGCTTTGAGTCAATTGTTTAACATCTCACTCGAAAAACTTCTATTTAACGAGGAGATTGCAATGAAAAAAGATAAAGAACCCTCTTTGGCTACCCAGATAGATCAGGATGTTAAGCTTAAAAGTCGTTATCGTCGTTGGACTTTTGGTTTAGGTGGCTTGATCGTACTAGCACTGGTTAGTATTGGTATTTTATGTTTGGGATATTATAAAGGTATTGGGACGATTGATCGCTTTGATCCGTTTTTATCCTATAAAGTCGGGTACACTAAATTACCTAGTGAAAAGGAAATTTCTCCTAACAATAAGGCGACCAATGGTTACTGGACCGCTTGGTTCACCGATAATACGATGGGTAATGAATGGACCAAATTAACCTTAACGACGGGGCTTAATCCTGGGGTCAAAGATCCTTATGTGATGGCGTATCATAAGGGCAGCTATGTTAAAGTTGCACGTATTGTGCCTCGCACCTACATTAATCAGACTTATGTTAGCAACCTAGCAGCGCTAGATGCCTTGTTAAATCATAAGGGAAATACAGCGACTAACAATCATGACCTTAAGAAGTATAAGACACAAATCCATATATCCGATACTGTCCAGCAATTAGTCACTGAATAAGCCGACGTTTAAGCGATTTAAATTGATAATCTAGCCATTAAAAACAATTGTCACAATTCAAAACGCTTATATTGTCAGAAATCTATCAGGTTAGCCAAGGCTACTCTGATAGATTTCTTGCGTTAAAATGGGGCTATATCAACGATGCCAGAATACCTGGCTTGTTAACTTAGACTAATCGGCTTAATTTTAGGCCCGCTGGAAATACGTGCTTGGTGTCGGGAAGTATGGGGCACATTTAGGCAATATCAATTTCTCTATTTGGGGGAATTACAAAGGCCAACTAACCAACTATCATAGTTGGAAAACGGATAGTCATAGTTTGAGAGGAGCCATTTAATTATGAAACGCTGGAAAAAAACGTTATTTGTAATTTTAGGAATGATTATTATTCTTTTTGTTATCGTTATTATTCTTTTTGTTATCGGTGCCATCTATTTCTACTTAGGCAATTAACGGTTCTTGCATAAACCCGATTAATCGGCTGAATTGCAAGCGCAACAATTCCAGCAACAACTCGAAAAATGG
The DNA here is from genome assembly GCF_003946265.1 of Levilactobacillus yonginensis. Lineage (GTDB taxonomy): Bacteria > Bacillota > Bacilli > Lactobacillales > Lactobacillaceae > Levilactobacillus > Levilactobacillus yonginensis. The sequence goes on along the minus strand of NZ_RHNO01000032.1, from coordinate 421 downwards.
GACGTAGACAATTGGGGCAACAAACTTGACTACAAAGCATTCTATCCTGAGTTGTTGACCTTCTTTCGCCAATTGAATCACGTGGAAAACTCACGCTGATAATTGCGGCGAAAGTACCTCTTTTTCATTTTGTTGTTAGTTGGTAGATTGTAAAATTAATCCGAACGCTGTTCGGACAAAAAAGATCAGCTTCCTTTAAAATGGTGTTTACCACAAACCCATCTTTTAGGAGCTGATCTTTTGTCTAGTATAACCTATTCCGAACGAATTAAAATCGAAACCTTTTGTGAACTAGGGCTGTCCAATATCCAAATGGGCGTTCGGATTAATTTTACAATCTACCATAAGCCTACCGATTTTTTAATATTATTTTATTCATCAATTTCCGGCGCCGACCCAAGCTCTGCCTGAATCATCCAGA
>NZ_RHNO01000031.1 GCF_003946265.1 Levilactobacillus yonginensis | reverse complement strand
ATTTACTATCCGCCCGCATAGCGGGTGGTTTTTTGTTTCGCACGCTTTAGCGTGCTCAACCGGGCCTAAAGGCATAATACAAAAAGGGCTATTCCGGTAAATCCAGAATAGCCCTTTCGCTAACTATAAGTTTAATAATCAAGGTGGCGTTGGTCACAATAACTCAGTAATTCGGGTGACAACAAGAGATGCTGTTGCCGTAATTCCGCCAAATTGCAGGTACCAAGCAATGTCATGATCCGTTTCAAGCCCGTCTGCCAGCTTTGAAGCATGGCAACGGTGGCGTCTTCGTCAGTTCGTAAAAGACTATGTAGCACTTGACCGGCGCTACCGACGACACTGGCACCTAAGGCCAGTGCCTTGGCAGCATCTAGTGGGTGACGCACACCACCCGTAGCGATGACCTGTTGTTGCGGCACGCTATAGGCTTCTAACAGTGATTCGACGGTTGATTGCCCCCAGCCAGCCAGATAAGTCAGCTCTTTATCTGGTCGCCGGAAGTTTTCAATTTGCGCGAAGTTGGTGCCACCGCGACCACCGAGATCAACGTAGGTTACGCCGACCTTAGCCAGTTGTTCAAGAGTTTCTCTAGCCATGCCGAAGCCGACTTCCTTCACAATAACGGGGACGTTCAGTGCGGCTACCGTTTCACCAATCCCATTTAGCCAGTGGAAAGAACGGTCACCTTCAGGCATGACTAATTCCTGTGCAGTGTTGATGTGTAATTCCAAGGCGTTGGCGGCCAACATGTCGACCACCGCTTGTGCCTGGGCGACGGTGTGTCCGGCACCAATGTTGGCGAAGACCACACCGTCCGGGTTATTTTCCCGTAGCGGGGTAAACGTGGCAATTGCTGCGTCATCCTTCAAGGCGATGCTCTGAGAGCCACTTGCTACGGGCATTCCCGTAGCAGCAGCAATGCGGCCCAAGGCAGCATTGACCTTCCCAGTGCGGGGACTGCCACCGGTCATGGCTTCAATCATCAAGGGCACAGGGAGGGTCAACGGCCCCAGCTGCGTGGTGATATCCACGTCGCTGACTGCCATTTCAGGTAGGCTCTGGTGGACGAACCGCAGCTGATCAAATTGACTATCTGCCGTGGGCGTATAGAATTTTTCTGCGAGCGACAAGTGTTCATCCTTACGGTGAGCGTGACGTGAAATTTCCATGGCGGTCTCCTAACTATTCAATAACGTTGTGGACGTTGAGTTTGAGTGGTTCAATGCCGCGGCCTTCCCATTCGTGTAGCAGGTGGGCGAGGTCCTTGGCGGCGTTAATGATGACGATTCCGCAGTCACCACCACCGGCCCCGGAGGACTTAGCGGCCCCACCAATGTGTTCAGCAATGTCACACATGGTCTTCAGTAGCGTGGTTTCAATCGTGACGTGGCTTAGCGTAGCAAGCCGGTTCAGCAACTGCCGGTTAACGGCAATTTCGTGTTGAATGGCGTTGAGGTCTTGATTGTGAAACCCACCGATCATTCGTTGCAGGCACTCACGACTTTCACGAAGAAAGGCATGATAGTCCTTGCGGCGAGTGGCTTTGAACAGGGAAATTTTATCCACCAGGTGGGAGGTGGAAGCGGGAGTCCCAGTCCAACCGATCATTAGGCGGAGTGATTCTGGTGGCGTCAATAATTCCACTTCTAAGCCAGGCCAGTTGGCGTCCAGCAGTTGTTCCAAGGAAAGTTCCCGGCGTGCTGAGGCTAACCAGTCATGATCGAAGGCCTGGTAGGCAATCCAGCCACCATAGACGGAGGCGGCGATGTCACCCAATGACCCGTTGCCTTGGACGTCCAAGTGGGCAATGGCGGACAGCTTGAAGAGGCGGTCCTTGCTCATTGGAATGTCGTAGAACTGGCAGAGGGCTTTCACGGTAGCGACGGTGACGGCGGCGGAAGAGCCTAACCCGTATTTTTTCCCGTCGGCACTGTCTAAGTCACTGTTGACGTTTAAGTGATAGATGGCCAGGGGCTTACCCAAGGTTTGCGCATACTGTTCCGTTAAATGAATGGCGGACAGGATGTAGTGAAAGGGATTGTCCCGATTGTCAAAAATAAGCTCGGTTCCCTGGCGTTGCCAGTAAAGGGAGTTCTCTTGGTATTGTTTGGACGCAATGCGCCCATAGTCCTGACTGGGCGTGATTGTGACCGTAACAAATTGGTTGAGGGCGACGATGATCGCCGGATACCCTGGTTCAACCACGGCGTATTCGCCAGCAATATAGAGTTTTCCGGGTGCTTGCGCGGAAATCAAAGAATCAAGTCCCTTCTGTGACTAATAGATATTTTTATAGTGTAGCTTGTAAGTTAATGCCCGGTCCTGGGTGGGCAACGATAACGCTATTGGCACCAAATTGTGCCTTAAAACGTTTCGTGATCGCAGGAAGGTCCGGGGTTTGACAGAAGACCTTGACGTTCGGACCAGCGTCCAGCGTGTAGTAACAGGCAATTCCCTGTTCCCGCAAGGCTTGGACGGTGGCCATCGCGGCCAACGTATCACCGTTGAAATAACTGTACGGTGGGTTGGCACTTAAGGTGAGGGCGTGCATTCGCATGGCGTTGGCCTCTAAGATTTCACCCATAGTGGTGAAGTCGCGCGCTTGAATCGCCGGCTTGATGGCCGCCAAGTCTTGGTCGACCACGTTTTTCCAGGCTGGATAGTACGGCGAGGTCGTCACGCTGCTTTGCATGCCTTGCGTGGAGCTGACCTTCTTCTGCCGGGCATCCAGTACGAGTGCCACCACAGCAATCGGCCAGTCGACCGTCTCTTCAAACGGTTCGGCGTAAGAGCTGTGGTCGTCTGTGCCCGCGTGCCATTCGGCAAAACCACCGAAGATGGAGCGCGTTGCGGACCCAGACCCCCGACGTGCAAGCCGGGAAAGGTCCGTCCGCGAAAGGTTGAGCCCAGCAGCCTGACTAGCGGCAGCGGCTAAGGCCGCAAAAGCGGAGGCCGAGGATGCAAGTCCCGCTGCGGTTGGCACGTGATTGGTGGAGTCAACGCGAGCAAAAGCGGATTGCCCAGAACGTTGGCGCACGAGGTCTAAGAAGTTATGGACCTTGTGTCCTGCCTGCGTTGTCAGGAGTTGACCATTCAATGTGACTTCATCCTGAGTCAGGCTGGTATCAAACGTCACGGATGTATCCGTATAAAATTGATCCAAGGTGAGGGACAGGCTGCTAGTCTGTGGCAGCATGAGCTTCGTGTCTGCTTTGCCCCAGTACTTGATCAACGCAATGTTGGTGTGTGCTCGCGCGGTGGCCGCTGCGTTCATTGGGGTTCCTCCTCAAGGTTAAAGGCTTCTGTCCAGGTCTCAGTGGCGCCGGCGGCTAAGAGGGCCGTTTTGACGCGTCGAGTCGTAGCTAAATCGCGGCATAGGGCAATCAAACAACCACCCATACCGCCACCGGTCAATTTAGCGCCCAGGGCGCCGTTGTTGCTGGCGACTTGGGTCAACTGGTCAAGTTCCGGTGAACTTACACCGAGGCCTTTTAATTGAACCTGAGCGGTCGTGAGAATCTGACCGAGTTGTGTCAAATTGGGCGTGGCTAAGGCCGTACGGGCCTCATGACTTAGCTGGCCTAAGGTGTCGATTTGTTGCTGGGTCACTTGTGGAAAGGTGACCCGGCGTCGAGCGACCGCGGCGACCGCTTGGCCCGTTTGTCCCTTGATACCACTGTCGGCAATGACCAGGTAGCCCTGTAGTGTAAAGGGAATCTGCAAGGTTTCCTGGTGGGGTACGAACCAGACGGGAACGGGGGAACTAACCGTAGCGGCGTCAATACCACTGGGATTACCATGGGTAATCTTTTCGGCGATACCGGCCGTGGCGAGTAATTGTTCCCGGTTTAGCGGCCGGTCAAAGAATTGATACATGGCACGGGTAATGGCCACCGCCACGGCAGCGGAGGAGCCCATGCCACGTTCGGCAGGCAAATCGCTGGTAATGGTCATGTTAAAAGCCTGCTCCTGACCGTCGAAGCGGTCGAGCAGGACACTGATCAATTTAGCGACGCCCGCCAGGTTTTGGCCCATTTGGGAAATGGGTCCGTCGAAATAGCGACTGTTTAGAGTTTGCCCCGTCGTGGTCGTCGTCATGACGACCGTAGTGGTGACGGAAGGCAGGGGGAGAGCGATTGCCGGCTGACCGTACACAACGCTGTGGTCCCCGATGAGAATAATTTTGGCATTACTTTTCCCGATAGCCGTTCTACCCAAGTTATCTCGCTCGCTTTCTTCATCGATTTTATCTACCAGAATATCATACTCTACTGATTGCGGTTGTGCTAGTTTTGCAGATTAAAAACGTTAAAACAACCAAAAATTAACTCTTTCTATAGAAATAACACTAACTTTTGTTGGTTAACCTTTTTAACCAATTGGTCGCATTGGTTGTCGTTACTGGCCGCCACCGGTCACCAGGGAGGGGCCCCGCTGTGGGGACCGGAGAAAGCCTGAGAAGCGGTCTTTCTCCTCGACTTAAAGCCTCCCGAAAATCGCGCGAGTCTTTAAGCTCGTCCCACGCTGTAGGCTAGCTGAGAAACGCTAGCCAACACCGTCGACACGGCGTGGACCCTCCCTGGCAACCGGTGGCTTTGGGTAGTGAGACCCAAGATTGCCTAATCATGAGCTTGAGTGGGGTGATGGGCTACCTAAATATTTGTCAACTTGGAGCAGTTTGTTCGTTGTCAATTGAGCTCTTGTGACGGTTAGAAAAAATGATATGATGAAATTGTTTAAAATACATATATTTGGGGATGTCAAAAGATGCATCATAAGATTATTACTTCATTACTGCTCTTAGGAAGTCTAGGTTTAGGAACTTCCATACTCGATGATACGTCTGCACAAGCTGCTAGATGGCATAAAGGGGCGCCTAAGATTGCTCGTGGCACTTGGACTGATAAGCCGGCCGTTAAGGGTGGAGAGTATGACGTTTTGCAGATTAGTAAGAAAAAATTGGTTTTTGATGACAATACGCCAAATATGACGCATCTGAAGTACAAGAAGATGGGTAAACGTCGCTATAAATTCCGTGGTTACAACGGTGAGACTCGTCGACATCAATCAATGTCAACGATGTATTTTGTTAGTGTTCACCACGTAACTTTTAATGATTCTGGCAATCATCTTAGCCTGTACAAAAAGTAAAATAGTTTAAAACAGGTTTTCCGACATTTGGGAGACTTACTTTGTCTGGTGGCTAACGTTGCAGACTTTTTATCACGCATGGTGACCATACGCCAGCCACCAGTTAAATTATGAGGAAACACAATCTAAGGTGAAGGTGGTCAGGCACGGAGCCCGTGGTGGCCCTGTTAGGCCAAGCGGGCTACTTGGGCTTACAGGGCAAGGACGAGCTTTAAGACTCGAACTTTGAGGCTTAAAGTCGAGCCTAAAGACCGCCTCGCAGGCTTTAGGCGGTCCCACAGGCGGAGTACCTGACCACCGAACCGGCCTTTGGTAGTGAACGCAGAACTAATCACAAAAATCAAGGCGTAGCGTTGGCGGCCTAAGTGGTGTATCATAGTGCCAGTTATAAACGCAAATTGTGCAGAAATTGGTGAGCATACTATGGATAAAGACACGGTTTACGCGGTCGTAGATATTGAGACGACCGGAACCAGTGTGACAGATGGCGACCGCATTATCCAAATCGGGTGCGTCTTCGTCCAGCATAATAAAATCATTAATCACTTTGAAACGGACGTGAACCCCCTCAGAGAGATTCCGTCAGCGATTACCCGTCTGACGGGGATTTCGAACAAACGGGTCCGACACGCACCGTTATTTGATGACGTGGCGGGCACGTTGTACAGCCTATTGACCAATACGGTCTTCGTGGCCCACAACGTGAACTTTGACTTACCCTTCATTAACGCTGAGTTTGACCGCGTGGGGTATCCCGAACTGACGATTGCCGCGGTGGACACCGTTTCGTTGAGCCAGATTCTCTTGCCCACGGCGACTAGTTTTCGGTTACGCGATTTGAGCGGGCTCTTTAACATCGAGCACGACAATCCACATTCCGCGGACAGCGATGCCAGCGCGACGGCCGAACTGTTCATTTTCCTCTTCCGGCGGCTGCGGGCCTTACCACTGGTCACCCTGGAACAGATGATTCAGTTACACCCCGAACTACCGCTCCAAACGGCGGCACTTTTTGACGTGGCTAAACGGTTGAATGACCAGTCACCACGCAAATTGCCGGACTTTTTGTATGTGAAAAATGGGTTGGCGTTACGTAAGCCGACTGCGATGGCGACCACCACCTTGGCGGCGCCTAGCAAGTACCCGAAGACCAAGAAACAGAAACAAAGACTGATGCCGGAAAACCTAGAATGGCGTCCGGAACAAGCTAAGATGATGAATTACATTTACAACAACTACGCCGAGTCGGACCGGCACCCCGTCAAACAGATGATTGTGGAGGCACCGACCGGTATCGGGAAGAGCCTGGGGTACACGCTACCGTTCGCCTATCTGGGTCAAACGGGGAAGCAGGTCGTGGTCAGCACGGCGACTACGCTCTTGCAGGAACAACTGCTGAACCAGACGATTCCGTTGCTCAAACAGATCGTGCCGTTCACTGTTAACGCAGTCTTAGTTAAAGGGAGTCGCCACTACCTGGACCTCCAACGTTTCGCGACCACGTTAAAGGTGGCCGAGACGTCCAAGCAGACGCAACTGTTAAAGTTACGATTGCTAGTCTGGTTGACCATGACGACGACTGGTGACTTAGATGAGCTCCACCTGGCAACTTACCGAGCACCATACTTTCAAGAAATCGTGCACGAGGGGTCGGTGACGGCGGATAATCCGTTCTTCGAGGACGATTTTATTCGGCGCCGAGACCAGCGGATGGCGCAGGCGCAATTTATTATCGTGAACCACGCTTACCTGAGTGAGCACGCTTTAGATCTGGGTGAACGGTTGCATCAGCCTTATCTGATTGTGGATGAGGCCCAACACCTGCCGGACAGTACGCTCAAGCAGCGGCGAACGCAGGTGAAATTTGCCCAATTGATCAATGAATTGCACCACATTCAACGCGATATCAGTCGTGAAATTGGTCCCAGTCTATTGCAGCTCTTTGCCGACAATCGGGGAGCTACCGCGACCCTGAATCAGATGTTAGCCACCAGCGCGGCGCTGGAAAACCAGTTGACGGCGCTGATTGAGCGGTTGTTCCTCCGTTTTCTGGCTAGCAAACGCTTAAATAATCACAATCAGATCATTGAAGAATTGATTCCAGCCAAGGACCTAGCTGCCGAATTATCTCGTGGTGATGTGGCCAAGAAGGCCGCCAACACCACGAACGACCTCTTGGCCGAGTTGGGCAGCTTACGCCAACGGTTCGATCAACAACATGAACAATTTGTCGCTTCTGAACGCTACCTGTTTGAGCAGGTCGATACCCGGATTCACTTATTTGATGACCAAATGGCCCGCTTATTGACCATCTTTCAACAGGTGGCCGATCAGGCGCCAGCCAGTCTCTTTTGGTTAACGATCAACCACGTGGGTGACCGCAACAGCTTGCAAATGGCCAGCGGGTTACTCGCCACCGAAGGATTCTTACGGCAACACCTGTACGCTGGTTTTCAGCCCGTCTTACTTACGGGAGCCACGCTCTTTTCGTCTGGCCGTTCCCAGTACGTCCTGGACCAATTCGACCTCGACCGGGAAACGACCGCGACGCACCGTATGCGGTCGAGCTTTGACTACGCCAATCAGGCGGAGCTATTTGTGGCAGATTCTGGTCCGAACCTATCACGGGTGGCGCCGGCAGATTACATCACGTACCTGACAGCCGCCATTTCCCAAATTGCTGGCGCTGTGAACAAGCAGACGCTAGTTCTGTTCAACTCCTTAAGTGTGATCGAACAGGTCTATCAACAGCTGGTCAAACAACCGGAATTTGCTAAACGGGAAATCTTTGCGCAGGGCATTAGTGGCAGTAAGGAACGAATTGCAAAACGTTTCGCAACCAGTCATGGCGCCATCTTGTTAGGAGCAGCTAGTTTCTGGGAGGGCATCGACCTACCGGAAGAACAGCTGGAACTCTTGATTGTGACGCGGCTACCGTTTGATTCGCCGGACCGGGTATTTGTAAAGGCCAATTACGCGCGGTTAGAGGCCGCTGGCAAGAATCCGTTCTACAATGCGGCCTTGCCCGCCACCACGCTCAAATTGCGGCAGGGAATCGGACGACTGATTCGGACACCGCACGACCGCGGCGCGATTGTTATCTTAGATCAGCGGTTGATTGAAAAGACGTACGGCAAGAGTATTTTGCGGGCGTTACCAACCGACCTGAATCAAACGACCGGAGACGTGGGCGAAATTGCTCAAGGTTTACTTAATTTTTTCGAAAATCAACCGGACGACTCGGTGACACCACCGGAAGTCTGATATAATTGGGAAAGATTGAATTTTGACAAGGGAGTACGATGGTAAATTGATGAGACAACAGTATCAGCGGCGTCAGCGACCGCATCATTGGGTCTTGCTGAGTGTCTTAATCGTGATTTTGGCATTGCTGATCAGTGGTGCGTACGTCATTAATAAGGCAACTAAGCCGCTTAGTCAGCAACAGGCGCGGGCCGAAACGGTCGCGAAAAAGTCTGGGCATTTGACCAGCGTCAATAGCTTCTACTGGACGAACTTAGATACGACCTACTACACGGTTGCTGGCACGAACAAGGCCAAACAGGCCGTTTATGCCATTGTACCCAAGTCGGGGAAGAACGTTACCGTTTTGAAGCAGAGTGCTGGGATGTCCCGGAACACGGCCTTAAAGCAAGCTTGGCAACGTAACCCGAAGAAGGTGCTTTCTGCCGCACTGTGCTTGTTTAACGGCAAGCCAGCTTGGCAAGTGAGTTACCTGAATAAGAGTGGGGAACTCTGCTACCTCACGTTCCAGTACAGTAATGGCAAAGTTTTACAACAAATCGCGAATATTTAAGGGTCAAAAAGGAGGGTGGCGCATGCAACTTTCACGACGCGCATTAGCCGTCAAGCCATCGGCAACGTTAAAGACGTCGCAACAGGCGCAGGAGTTACAGGCACAGGGAATTGATGTTATCAACTTAGGATTGGGTCAACCGGACTTTGATACGCCGACCAGCATTAAAGAGGCCGCGGTCACGTCGATTCGGGCCAACGAAGTGGATAGTTATACGGCAACGGCGGGGATTCTGCCACTGCGTCAGGCGATTGCGGATTCTTTAGCAACCAAGCAGGGCGTACAGGTGTCGCCGGATCAGGTCGTGGTCACGACGGGTGCTAAAATGGCGCTCTACACTTTGTTCCAAGTTATCCTGAATCCTGGGGATGACGTGTTGTTGCCAGCACCATACTGGGTCAGTTACAGTGAACAGGTGAAGTTGGCGGGTGGTCATCCAATCGAGGTTACCCCGAGCGCTTCACTCAAGGTAACGCCAGAACAACTTGATGCCGCTGTCACCCCAACGACGCAGGCCATTGTGCTGAACTCGCCTCAGAATCCGAGTGGTATCGTCTACTCTAAGACCGAGCTACAAGCAATTGGGGACTGGGCGGTTCGTCACGACATTATCGTGGTTGCCGATGAGATCTACGGCGACCTGGTCTATGACGAACAGGCACCAGCACCGTCGATGTTGACCCTGGGAACTGCAGTGGCTGAGCACACCGTTTTGGTCAACGGCGTCTCCAAGACGTACGCGATGACCGGCTGGCGAATCGGCTACACAGTGGCTAACCAACAGATTACGACGGCGATGAAGAACGTGTTGTCCCACATGACGGGTAACGCCGCAGCGGTCAGTCAGGCGGCGGCTCTAGCAGCCTTAACTGGTGATCAAACGCCAGTGGGGCAAATGAACGCAGCCTTTAAGCAACGACTCGATTTGGTCTACCCATTGTTGGCGGCCATTCCAGGTTTTAGCCTGCCACAGAAGCCGCAGGGGGCGTTTTACCTCTTTCCAGATGTCAGTGAAGCAATGGCTATGAAGGGCTTCCAGACGACCGATGAGTTTGTGTCGGCAGTCTTAAATGAGGCGCACGTAGCCGTGGTCACCGGGGAAGCGTTTGGCCTGCCCCAACACATTCGGTTGAGCTACGCCACCGACTCGGAGAAACTCCGGACGGCAATGGCACGACTAAGCCAATTTATGGAAAATAATTAAATGAGCTTTAGGGAGAGACTGGGAAAAAACTCCCGGTCTCGTTTTTTCTCTAAGGCCCAGGAAACCCTTTTGAGGAGGATGCGGAAGCTTATGGATGAATTTATACAGCGGTACGTTGCGGCTGGTCAGACCAGCTTAGCGAATTACCTGCTCGACCACTTTAGAGAAGTGGGGATGACCACCGACCAGCTCTTGATCTACCTACAATTGCGCCGCTACATGGACCAGGGCATCTCACTGCCCGATGCAGACGAGATTGCGGCCCACCTGGGCTGGGATAAGCAGCGGGTCTACCAGCTGTTGCATGAAATGATCAGTCATAAATTAATGACGATTACGACCGTGACCGACAGCCAGGGGCAGAAGCAAGATGCCTACGATTTTCGCTTGTTGACGGAGCGGTTGAGTCAGCTCGCCGTTCAGGAAACGCACCAAGAAGTGAAGCAAACGGTGACCAATGAACGGTCCACGGTCTTCAACGCCATTGAGACGGAGTTTGGCCGGCCGTTGTCTCCATTAGAAATGGAAAGCATTAGTCAGTGGCTCGACCAGGACCACTATAAGCCAGAACTGATTCAACTTGCCTTGAAGGAGGCCGTGTTGAGTCAGGCGTACAGCTTGAAGTACATGGATCGCATCCTGTTGAGTTGGGAGAAGAAACACCTGACCACGGCCGTTCAGGTCCAAAAGGAACGGGAACGGCAAGAACCCCGGCACGCAGCTAAGCCAACGGCGCAACCGGGTGGCAGCGATATTCCAGATGTCCCCATCTTTAAACTAACGGACGATTAGAGTTAACCTGTAAATTATGGTGGAAGTTGTCGCACTCCGGTGGTCAGAGGCGGTGCCTGCTGTGGGGACGCTTCAGCCGAAAGGCGGGCTTCTCGCTCGTTTTTAAGCCAGGGAACCCACCTGTCTTCAAAAGCGCCCATGGCCTAAGCTAGAAAATCACTAGCTAACGCCATTTTCACAGCTGGCACCACCTCTGACCACCTCCGGCTTAAATTGTGTTAACTGTTGGAATTGTTTGCCAGTTAAGCTTGTTCTAACACTGGTGTTAGCAGGTTGTAGATAGTACCTTATCGGCCGCCAGATATGGGATAGAATGGTGCAGACGCAACTTGAAGCCTCGAAAGAACCGAGTCCCCAGCTTGGACTTCTGCTAAGCCAGTAGGGAAAACACCTACTGACAAAGCAGAACGACGCGCCTGAGCTCATATCTGGCAACCTCTCGGCGTATACAGTATTTTATTGAGGAATAATCCGGTAACTGGTATCGGCCGACCTCTAGAGTGATATGAGTAGATATTTCAGCAATGTTTCTGTTAAATCGTAATCAGAGCCGGAGGTGGCCAGGGAGGTAGCCGGCCGTGAAAGTGGTGTTAACTGGTTTTTTTTGCCAGTTTACAGCACGGGCGACTTTGAAGACACGGGGTTTTGCGTGGCTTCAAATCGAGCGAGAAGCCCGTTCTTTGGCTGAAGAGTCCCCACAGCAGGCTACCTCCCTGGCTGCCGGAGTGCGGTCCACGTACACTATTAATATACAAACTAATTCTATGAAAAAAACGCTAGAAGCAGCCCACAGCCGTTTCTAGCATTTTTACGTCTATAGTTAGTAATTTACTGTATCTGATACTGTAACCGCACCAGTTTGGACGCACCCTTACTGGTAAAGTTTTCACCGAGATTCATCTGCCATAACTGATCGGTGATCTGCAGCTGATGGTCGTTGATATATTCAGCGAGAATCTTTAGCGCAATACAAATGTTTTTGGTGTCATTAGTGGTGTCAATCGAAACGAACTGACCCGCTGGTTTCTTGATCAAGGGTAGATCACCGGTGTTGGTCCGCGCGGAGACCGCCTTTAAAATACAAAACGAAGCGGTGGGGTAATCGTTAGCACTGCTGTCGGGTAATTGGGTCAAAAAGCCTGAGTCACGTTGATTCACGAGATTGATTTTTCCCAGTTGCTCGTAGAATTCAGCATAGATTTCGGCGATTTCTTCCTCGGTGCAGGCGACTGATTGGCGCGACCGGCAGAACAGGCTTGCTTCACCTGTTACGATTTTGGGTTGATTCTTCGAGAAGGCTGCGGTCGTTTCGGGTTGCTTGAACCGCGTTGTGAGGGTCTCCTTCAACAGGGTCAAGTTGTCGAGTTGGTCGTTGATTTCAGCCAGGATACCTTGCAAGTCAGTGTCCAGTGAACCATCGTTGGTCGTTTTGGTTAACGCCTTGATTTGGGCAATGGGGAGTCCCAGTCGCCGTAATTGGAGAATAAAAGTTAGCTGATACAACTGATCATAGTCATAGTAGCGGTAACCGTTGTCCGCAACTTTTCTGGGTTTGAAGAGGTTTTTTTCATCGTAGAACAGGAGTGTTCGACGGGTGGTCCCGGATAATTTGGCAAAATTTTGAATCGTTAACATCAAATTCCCCTCTCATGGCTTGACTGTTCCGTTACGTTATACTTTATACTGATGCTGTTGATTAAGCAAATAGCTAAATGAGTGGAGGAAAAATAATGCGAGCAATTGTGATTGATAAGCCGGGTGACACGAGCGTTTTGAAGATGGTGGACCGGCCAATTCCCCGGGCCGATGCGACGCATTCAGTCATGCGGATTCATGCGTTTGGCGTGCACCGTTATGAAGTGTTGACGCGGGCCGGAGGGTCACCCGCAGTCAAGTTCCCTCGTGTGATTGGGGTCGAAGCGGTCGGTGAAGTGACTGAACCCGCTACGAACAGCCAGTTAAAGGTTGGTCAAAAGGTCATGACGATGATGGGTGGCTTTGGCCGCGAAGTCGACGGGAGTTACCAAGAATTTGCGCTGGTCGCTGATGAAAACCTGTACCCAGTAGACTATGACGGTGATTGGTTCACGTTGGCCCAGTATCCCGAAAACTTTTACACGGCCATTGGTGCCGTGAAGTCGCTCTCACTGACAGCGGGACAAACGTTGCTGATTCGCGGCGGTACCAGTGCCGTGGGCTTGGCTGCCATTAAGTTGGCCAAGGTGTTTGGCCTGAAAGTAACTGCCACCACGCGGCGGAAGACCATGCTGGCTGAACTGATTGAAAATGGGGCGGACGATGCCATCTTGGATACCGACAATAGTTTGGTGACCGACCAGAGTTTTGACGGGATCATCGACATGGTGGGCACCGTCACCCTGGCCAATTCCGTTACACACTTGAACCAGGGCGGTACGGTCTGCCTAATTGGGTTGTTGGCCGGTGAGTGGATCGTAGAGAACTTCAACCCATTCATCCTAGCGGGCAAGTCACTCACGGTGTTTGACACGACCGACGTTCAACAGGATCTGGTGGACGAGATGTTTAAGTTGATCAAGGAAAATGACTTACAGATTCCAATTGCCAAGGTCTTCAAACTGGCTGACATTCAGGCTGCTCACAAGTACGTGATGGAAAGCCGGGAGTTGGGCCAGGTTATCGTTGATAACGACTAAGACGACATAGAGATTAAATGAAACGAAGAGAGTAAGATTGAGTGCTTTCAGGCACCCGTGCCAGTAACGTATACTGAGCAATAAGCATGAGGCTGGGAGAATCTCCCAGTCTTTTTTTGTGCCAACTTATTAAGGTTACTGTTCAAAGGTGATGTTAGCGCTGAGTTACACCGTCATGGCGTAGTAAAATCAGAGTTAAGGCTAGTGATGGTTTGAAGGGGAGTCCTAGCATGGTCGATAAACGAAGACTTAAATACTTTATGAGTGGTGTAATGATATTGGTGGTAGGGGTTGGCTTGGCGAGAATTGTGACGGGCGAGTTGCATCTAAAGGATGTTTTGTTATTTGCCGTGCTTATTGCGGGGACCGTGAAAGCTTTCAGTTAGCCACGCATTGTAGATCAGATTTTAACAGTGTTTAGGCTAGTGATTGATTATGAAAATGGAAATGAAATAAGGCGGGTCCGTAAGATTGTATCTGAATGACAATCTTACGGACCCTTTGGCAGTTGCTAAGTATTGTAATCTAAATATTTTCTCACTATAATGGTACTTATCCTACATAAAGAAAAGAGTGAATTATTTTGAAGTCTAAAGCTGCAAAGTTGGCCATCGTAGCGACCTTAAGCCTAGGTCTCGGAATTAGTGTTTTAAGTGATCCAATTACATATGATAGTAATGGCGTGACCGTCGCACAAGCCAGCAAAAAGAATAAAGTTCTTCGCTATAAGAAGTTAGCTAAGAAGGCTGTTCATGTTTCTAAAGGGAATATGTATTCATCGGCTAAGCTCAGCAAAATCTCTCATAAGGCTAAGAACTATAAGCACACCACTTTCTATCGGACTAAGCAAGCTAAGGTTGTTAAGGCTAACAAGAAGACTGCTGTTTATAACTATATCAAATCAGGCAATGGTAAGACTAAGGGCTGGATTTGGCACGGTTATGTGAAGAATGGCAAGGCTCCAAAGGCTAAGACAAAGTCAAGTAAGGCTGTAGCCACGAGTGCTAAGTCAAGTTCTTCTGTAAGCTCAAGCAATAAGATTAGTAAGAGTATGCTGAAGAGCATGAAAAAGGTCATGAGTAATTCCAGTAATCCAGCAGTGATTAATAATTGGCTGCTTAAGCCAGGTAAAAAAGGTTCTGGAGCATTAACTGATTCTAAAGGATACTTGAAAGTAGCTAAGGGAACGAAGAAATATATGTTAGATGACTATGGATATGTTGGAACGTTGTCGAATGGTAATCGAATTTTAGGTAAAAATGATCATCCTAAATATGCTTTCGAAGTTATGCCGGGAACTTATTCGAATAGTGAAACTTTCACTAATAACTCTAATCATTGGAAGTTATACTATATTTCTGGAAATGGAAAAAATGGTAAGAAGATTTTAGCTGAACCACATTCAGGGTTTAAGTATTTTGGTGATTTAGAAGAAGATTTGGCACCGGCATTGAGTGCTATTCCATTGAATATCAAGTCTTCTCCAAATTCAGTTTTATATAATTGGCATAGTAAGATTGTTTTAGTGAATAAAGTAGCTGCGGATAGTGGATTGTGGCGATAATTGAATATTAGACTTAATAAAAAACACCCTACTTATTAGGGTGTTTTTTATTATACATCATCATAATTTTACCCCACCAGTGTGGGGAATACAAATAGTTATTCCGTTGTTTGTCGTCATCGGTAGGATCACCCTCACTAACGTGAGGAATACAGCTACATATATATAATAACAACATTTTGTAATTATCCCAAATTTTTACTAAGTAGTTGTGTTTTGATTATCTTTATGTCAATTCATGAAACTCACGACACATCTTCTCCATCTGCTTGTAGTTAAGACAAATTTGATTAACGAACGGAACATAATGGTTACATCTCAAGTCATATACCTTAGCACTCTTCTTCAGAATTCTATCAGTGTTAGACTTCACCCATAGCCATTCTTTTGATAATAACAAATAACGTCGTGGATCAGTCTTTTCAAATTTGTGAAAATCTAAAGGGGTCCAATCTGCATCAGTAACGGGGATCATATCATTCAACAACAAATACCCTAAAAGTCCTTTGTTTTTTGTGAAGTCACCCCAAACCTTCATTGTAACCTGACTATTTACATTTTTATTGGTCTTCTTCGATTCCAATGGTGCAAAATAAGTATAATCACCAAAACGCAAGACAACGCCTAAATATGGACGATGACTTTTGTTCATTAGAACTCGTGATTCGTTTCTTCTCAAATAATATAGTCGGTATTAACGTAACCAAATTCCAAATTTAAGCTTCAGGCAGTAGTCTTTTAAAGATTAAATCTTCTTCTGATTCTGTTTTGTATAATTGGAAGAAGAAAATTGTTTTGGTGACGAATTGTCAAATCAAGTGTAACTTTGTCCCAAAGAAAACTTCAGATGGACTCTTCCAGCCTAAAATCTTGCGTG
>NZ_RHNO01000030.1 GCF_003946265.1 Levilactobacillus yonginensis | reverse complement strand
TAGGCATAGAAAAATCCCCTTAAAGTTAACAGATGAATTATAGTTTTTCATCTGTCAACCTTAAGGGGACTATAGCAATCATCAATGCACTTTTACCTTTTAAATATCCCATAAAGCTTGATACACTTAGCTTCGGTGGAATACTTACTAACAGATGAACGTGGTCTGGCATCATATGTCCTTCAAGAATTCTTACTCCCTTGTACTGACACAACAGTTTGATGTCCTCCTGTAGGTCACGGCGATATTGATTATAAATCATCTTTCTCCTATACTTTGGAGTGAATACGATATGGTACTTGCATAACCACTTTGTGTGCGCAAGACTGTTGAGTTTATTCGCCATTTAAAAAGTCCCCTTTCGATTTAGCAATGTTGGCTTCGACACCTACATTCTAATTCTTACAGGGGGCTTTTTGGTATAACTGATTTACTATCCGCCCGCATAGCGGGTGGTTTTTTGTTTCGCACGCTTTAGCGTGCTCAACCGGGCCTAAAGGCATAAAAAAAGAGGTCGGGCACACGATCCCGACCTCGCCATTTAGTTCTTCACCAAATGAGAGATAAACCTCTATTCGATTCATTGGGAAATCTAATAAAGGGGTAAATAAATGGTAACTTAAAGATAACACGATAAATGATAAAAATCTATCTGTTTTCTTATTATTTTCTAATTCTATTTAACGGCTGACGTCTTGTTGGCATCATGTAGAACCGTCTCTGGATGCACAATATTACTTGGGTGCTGCAAGACATCCCCCAGCGAATGACCCGAAACGTTGACCAGACAGGTCAAAACGAACAATACCCCCACGGCTAGCGTCAGGATACGATTGCCCCAGCTCATCTTTTCGCTGATAACGGACCCATAGAAACTCTTCTTCACCTCGGCAGCAACGTTGCTGTCGTTAGGTTCTGCCTGTTGCCGTTCTTCGGTAACTTGTTGCTGATAAGCATCAATATCGAAAGACTTCTGATTGGTCTTCATTTGACGTTGGAAGTGTTTCTTCTCATCCTTAGTCTGACCCTTGAACCACTTCGTAAACTCACGGTAGTGCTTCACAACGTCCTTCGTGGCTCCTAGTTCCTTCAACGTGCCATAGTGGATCCAGGCAACCCGGTCACACAAGATTTCAATCTGCTTCAAGGAGTGACTGACGAAGACAATGGTCTTCCCTTCATCCTTGAATTCAGCAATCTTATCCACACATTTTTGATAGAAGGTATCGTCACCAACGGACAAAGCTTCATCAATAATTAAAATGTCTGGGTTAACGTGTACGGCGATGGAAAATCCCAGCCGGGACTTCATCCCTGAAGAATAGCTCTTAACGGGTTGATACAAGAAATCACCAATATCCGCAAACGACACGATATCATCCATTAAGGCATCGATTTCTGGATTGGTAAGGCCCTGCATCAAGGCCTTCAAACGAATGTTTTCCAACCCCGTTAAATTGCCCCGAAGACCAGCGCCAATGGCGATGATTGAGGTATCGCCCCGAACTTCGACCTCCCCAGTTGTTTGGGGAATAATTCCGGAAATAATGTTCGAGAGCGTCGACTTACCAGAACCGTTAACCCCGATTAAGCCGAGCGTTTCACCAGATTTCACTTCTAGTGAAATCCCCATCAGTGACCAGAAATGAGGCACTGTCGAATTCCGTAAGGAGAAAAACGCCCGCAGTTTTTCGGCCTGACTCTTATAAAGGTCGTATTCCTTGGTGACGTTTTGAACTTTGATTTTGTAAGAATTATCCATGAATTAAACTTCCTAACTCAGTTTTTACGTTACCTGTGCCGCCCGTCTATAGAACCGGGCTTAGTCTGTTGTATTATACCAAACATTTGGCGTTCGTGGGAACTTTCTATCCAGCCTTAGACTTTTCTTTAGACCAAAACGGAAAGTAAACCAACGCGTGATTGACCAGTCAATAGTCACGACAAGCGTCGATAAATCCCAGTTCTGGACTCGCTGTCCTTTTGGATTTAAGCGGAGTAGACGACCTAGCACCCCGTTTTCGTATCAGATAAGAAGAGGTCTGAGACTTTTGTCCCAGACCTCTCAAACCTTATTTATGCGAGGGCCCGTGAATCCACCCAGTAATTCGTTTTATTACCGTTAAAGCGGATACGGTACCAGGTCGTCTTATAAGCGGTTTTAACCCCTTTATAATTGACGGTGACCTTCGTCCCCTTCTTCACACCCTTAGGCCAATCAAACTCTTTTTGATTGAAATGGGTCTTCTTAACGTGATTGTATAAATGGTATTTGCTGTACTTGGCGCTTAGTTTTTTAGTCCCGCTAGCGCTGGAATACACTACATAATCATACTGAGCACTGGCTGCCGTTTCCGTGGATGCAATCCAATATTTCTTGCCATCCACTTTAATCCGATACCAGGTCGTCTTCACACCATCTTGCGTCTTAACTGCTTGGCTATCTGCCTTGTAAGACTTCCCTTTTAATTTGCTAAGAGAACCCTTGGACTTCGCCAAGTAAGGTGAATTAAAAACGTGATCGTAATAACTACCGCTAACCCCGTTATTGATCTTAACGGTAGCGGAACCACCGGTGTACTTGATAGTCGGCAACGTCAATGCACTGGTGTAAACCCAGTACTTCTTAGCTGACGTACTCTTATTATAACGAATCCGGTACCACGTGGTCTTTTTCTTGGTAGTGGGATCCTTCTTAACCGCCCGCATATCCAAATAAACCAGTTGGCCCTTGTACGCGCCCACCTTGCTCCAAGCTGTCTTGGTCACACCAGCTCGTGTATTCTTAACATGGTTATACATCCGATAACTACTATACTTACCACTCAAACGAGCCGTTTGCGTCCCACTGGCACCATTATAAGTGGCCGTTGCGTACTGTACCTTATCAGCTTCACTAGCCCCCGAATTACTATTAGAGGACGACGTGGTGCTCCCATCCAGGAGTGTATTCAAACTGTATTGTTTGATAAGTTTAATCAAACTAGCACCATAGGTCGGCGCCGTAGCATAGGTTCCCGTCAGTGCATTGGCAGCAGACGTGTATGAACTGGCATTTTCACGCCAAGTACCACTGTAAATCTTAGGATTATAGCTCGTCCCATTGCGTAGCAACGTGGCGTTATCCGTCATTGAAGCCTTAGCATTGGGATACTTCTTAAAGGCCGCATTCGTATAGTACAGCTGGCCATTAGAATCATATTCGGAAGTTTGCATGGTCACAGAAGCCCCATTGTAACTCCCTTTAATACCAAAGTAGTTGTTAGCAGTCGTGGTGAGCGTACTGGTTCCCCAGCCACTCTCTAAGGCTGCCTGCGCCATCATGACAGATGGATACAGTTTATATTGATTAGCCACTGACTTCACGGGGCTCTTAAGACTCGAAATAAACGCGTCTGGAGTCGAAGTCGCCGCATGACCCGCCCCTTGGGTTAAATTAAAGCCACCAACTCCAGCACCAACAATCAGTGCTGCGAGTAGCCATCGTTTTGTTCGCTTCATTTTACCGGTTTCCCCCTTAAAATCGCTTTCAGGTCAAGAATACCATAACTTGGCTTCTTGCTGAAAGAAAATTTTATAGAGAATCCCTGGTTGCCCAAAATGATTAATCTAACTGACTAGCTGCAGCTTCATCCAAAATTACCGTCACGTTCGGATGAGTCTGCAAATAGCTGGCTGGAACATCTGGCGTAATTGGTCCTTGAATCATGGCGGCCACAGCGGCAGCCTTGGCCTCACCATACGCTGCAATCAGGATTTGCTTAGACTTCAGAATGGAGCCAATTCCCATTGAGTAGGCGTAACGGGGAACGTCGTTGGCGTTATCAAAGAACCGTGCATTAGCAGCAATGGTTGATTCGGTCAAAGCCACTTTATGGGTGGTGGACTCCGGATCAGTCCCAGGTTCGTTGAAACCGATGTGGCCATTCTGACCCAAGCCTAAAAGTTGTAGGTCGATTGGGTGCGCGGCAATAATCTGATCATAATCGCGGGTAGCGGACTCTGCATCCAAGTTAGACCCGTCTGGCACAAATGATTGGGCGAATGGTTTTTGGTTAAATAAATGCTGTTGCATGAAGTAGTGATAACTTTGTGGGTGATTAGCATCCAATCCCACGTACTCGTCCAGGTTAACCGATGTTAATTGACTGAAATCCAAGTCACTAGCACCTAATTCATCGTAAATACTAATTGGCGTGCTTCCCGTAGCGAGTCCTAAAACCTGGGCCCCGTTATCTAAAGCGCGTTTAAAAATCTCAAATCCAACGTACCCGCCGGTCTTCTTATCATTTACAATTTGTAGATCCATGTTCGTTACTTGTTTCATATCATTCAGTCTCCCTCTCTTAATGGTATAGTCCGATTATAAATGATCTAGACCAATTTTGCAAGGATTTTGCTCACTTTTCTCACAATTTTTGGAGAAGCTCCCACGGTTTTCAGAAAATTATGCAACTCACTGATCGAGTTGCTGTCTAAGTGACTAATCCGACAATCAGTTGCTAATATTGGCAAATAAAAAAGGACGACCTACTGTTGTCCAGTGATCATCCTACTTACGCCGAATTCCCCGACGATTGGCACTTAATTCATTTTGCTGTTTCCGAAACTTTTCGAATGTGGCGTCCTTTTGTTTCTGGTTTTTATGGGCGTCAACGCGTTTTGTATACTTCATCGTTTTCACCACCGTTTTCATTCATATTTGAAGATACTATACAATGAAACGACATTTTTCGCAAGTGAAAAGCTTGCCGAAAACCATGCAGAAAGCGCCGCCATCCCAGGCCTGAGAACCTTTCACAAAATAAAAAATGCGAACGCCCCTTCACGAGGAAAGGCGTTCGCATTTACATTATTTATTCAACAGTAACACTCTTGGCTAAGTTCCGTGGCTTATCAACGTCCAGCCCTTTATTCAAACTGGTGTAGTAAGCTAACAACTGAGCAGGAACCACACTCAACAGTGGCATCAACATTTCATCGACGTCAGGTAAGACCAGGTCATCGCCCTTGATTGCTAAGCTTTCCCGAACAATGGTAAAAGTCTTAGCACCACGAGCCATCGTTTCTTGCAAATTGCTCCGAGTCAAGCCGGCCGTCTTCGCTTGGGTAATAAACCCAATCACTGGCGTGCCCTCTTCAATCAAGGCAATCGTTCCGTGCTTCAGTTCGCCGGAAGCAAATCCTTCACATTGAATGTAAGAAATTTCCTTCAGCTTCAATGCTGCTTCCAAAGAAACGGCGTGATCGAGGCCCCGGCCAATGTAGAAGGCCCGGTTGGTCTGCAACAAGTAGTCGCTAGAAATCTTCTCCAACTTGTCCTTTTCATCAACAATGGCTTGCATTCCCGTAGCAACCAAACCGAGTTGTTGGCGAATATTAAAGTTTTGCGCAATGATCTGACCAGTCATCTGACCTAATGCTTTAGCTAAGATAGCTTCCAACGCGATTTGAGCGGTATAAGCCTTCGTGGAAGCAACGGCAATTTCTGGACCAGCGTGGAGCAACAAGGTGTACGTCGCTTCACGAGATAACGTGGAGTTTTGCACGTTGGTGATCGTCAGGCTTGGGTAGCCAGCGTCATTGACGTTAACCAAGACTTCACGGCTATCAGCCGTTTCACCGGACTGCGTCAAGAAGATAAAGAATGGCTTTTCGGACAACATTGGTTGTTCGTAGGCAAACTCAGAAGAGACATGCACTTCCGTTGGAATGTGGGCCAAGTTTTCAAACAGCCGCTTCCCAACTAAACCGGCGTGGTAGCTGGTACCAGCACCGACGATGTACAGCCGATCAGCATCCTTCATGGCCTTCAGCAACGTGTCATCAATTTGGGGTTCGCCGTGTTCTGACAAGTAAGTCTGAGCTAACTTCCGCATCACGTTAGGTTGTTCGTCGACTTCCTTCAACATGTAGAATGGGTAGGTCCCCTTATCAGCTTCGTCAGCGTTCATATCAACGTGGAATGGCTTCCGTTCTACGGCGTTACCTTCAGCATCTTGGATAGCTACCTTGTCAGGGGTGATGGTCACAACTTCACCATCCATTAATTCCAAGAAGTCATGCGTTTCCCGTAACATTGCCAAGGCGTCAGAGCAAACAACGTTAAAGCCGTCCCCCACACCGATCAGCAGTGGACTCTTGTTCTTGGCAACAAATAACGTGTCAGGTTGTTCCCGGTCCATCATCAAGAAGGCGTATGAAGACCCCTTCAACAAGCTTAATGTCTTTAAGAAGGCCTGCTTGGCATCTAACTTGTCTTCAACGGCAAATTTGTCGATCAATTGAACAACCACTTCAGTATCCGTTTGGCTCCGGAAAGGAACGTCACTCAAGTACTGTGCCTTTAATTCTTGGAAGTTGTCGATGACACCGTTGTGGACCAGGTAGAACCGGTCGTCGTTAGAGAAGTGAGGATGCGCATTATCTACACTAACTACCCCATGGGTTGCCCAACGCGTATGACCGATCCCGGTTGAACCGTGAACATCCGGCGTGATTTTTTCACGTAGATCAGCGATCCGACCCTTGGTTTTAACCAGGTAGTCTTCACCCTTTTGATCATTTACGTAGATACCAGCTGAATCGTAGCCCCGGTATTCCAACTTCTGGAGGCCCTCAACTAAAATCTTAACTGCGTTGTCGTTCCCCGTAACACCAACAATTCCACACATAATTTTTCTTCCTTTGCTTGACGCCATTTCCGGTTCAGCCGGACGGGTCAGTTTTTTTATGAATTTAAGAAATGTATCCCTTTTCTAAACAATTGGTATAGACTGAAACGCTTTGAAAAACACTTCTGAATGACTATACTTTACAGCCTTCTTAGAGGGTTGTCAATTAGAAAGTTTAAAACTGGTCTATCATCGTATCTCTAAAAAAAGATGGCCACCTCACAGTAGTCATCCTTTAATTTATTTATTCTACGCCAACTTCAGCGCGAACAACTTCAACGATTCGATCAACGTAAGCTGAGACCGTCTCTTTAGTTGGCGCCTCCGCCATGACCCGTAAGAGGGGTTCTGTCCCGGAAGGACGTACTAACACGCGACCGTCACCGTTCATTTCTTTTTCAACCGTCGCAATCATTGCCTTGACCTTAGGATTTTCTTGGGCGGCCTGCTTATCGGCAACCTTCACGTTAACCAACTTTTGTGGATAAGTCGTCACGTCAGCAGCCAACTCGGAAAGCTTCTTCCCGGTCGCCTTTAAAATATGCAGTAATTGCAGACTGGTCAGCAAGCCGTCACCGGTGGTGTTAAAGTCCAAGAACACAATATGACCGGACTGTTCGCCACCCAGGTTGTAACCAGACTTCAACATTTCTTCAACCACGTAACGGTCCCCAACTTTAGTTTTGACTGACTTCAGGTCGTGGGCTTCCATGGCCTTATACATACCCAGGTTACTCATCACCGTGGTTACGATGGTGTCCTTCTTCAGACGACCATGTTCTGCCATGTACTTCCCACAGATGTACATGATCTTGTCACCATCTACGATATCCCCGTTTTCATCAACTGCAATACACCGGTCACCGTCACCATCAAAGGCCAGCCCAATTGCTGCGCCCTTTTCAACGACAAACTTCTGTAGTTGTTCGGGATGCGTAGACCCTACTTGGTCGTTAATGTTCAGGCCATTGGGGGTCGTCGCAATCGTGTCGAAGTCCAAATCAAAGTCCGCGTACAGCCGAGAAACTAACCCGCTGGTCGACCCATTGGCAGCATCAACTGCGATGTGCAAGCCATCCAGATCATCCGCAATCGTTTGTTCCAGAAATTGAATGTACTTTTGACTACCTTCGGAATAGTCCTCGACCGTCCCAAGGCCGTCAGTCGTTGGCCGTGGTAATTCATCATTTTCGCCGTCTAATAAGGCTTCGATTTCTTCTTCCATTTCGTCAGACAGCTTATAACCGTCATTCCCGAAATACTTGATACCGTTATATTCAGCAGGATTGTGGGATGCCGTGATCATGACCCCCGCGGCAGCGCCTTGCGTCCGCACTAAGTAGGCAACGGCAGGTGTCGTGATGACCCCCAACCGCAGAACTTCAATTCCCACGGATAAGAGACCGGCTACCAAAGCGTTTTCCAACAATTGGCCAGAGATTCGTGTATCCCGGGCTACTAAAACTTGTGGATGAGCATTTTCACTATCCGCATGTTGGGTCAGTACGTAACCGCCAAACCGACCAACCTTAAACGCTAACTCGGGAGTCAGCTCTTGGTTAGCGACCCCCCGGACACCATCAGTTCCAAAATACTTCATGTTAAATTTCCTCATTTCTCCAACTAGTATTATTTTGTCGTTGCTTTTACCGTGACCTTGATCGTCGTAGGATCGAATGCCGTCACGTTATTATCGCTCGTATCCAGCGTAACCGTCTTAGTCGACTGATTCTTGACGTCACTAACATCTACGTCGACGTCCACGTCAGACAGCTTCTTTAATTGAGACGAGCTCCCATACGCAGTAACTTTTGATACGTTACTGGTTAGTTTATACGTCGTTCCGGACGACCCGTTCTTAGCGTTTAAATTGAGCCCAACTTTCTTCCCTTGCCCATCGGACGTAATCGGCAGGTTAACCGTCGTCGTCGATGGCGTGAGAATCACGTTGACCGTCTTACCACTGCTATCGAGGGCTTCGATAACGGCCTGACTGTTGAGCGTCTTCTTGGAATTCTGAGGCACCGTCAGCTGAGCAATGACTTCCTTGATGCGGGAGATTTCGTTCGCCGCACCGGTTGCCTTGACCGTCGTTGTATCAGAAGTGGCCTTCCCAGCTGAGTAGCCCGCAGCAATGTTTTGACTATTGTACTTCACCTTAACTGGGAACGAAACGGTTCGCCGTGGCTCGATGTCCACGGTAATCTTTGCTGGAGAGATGGTTGATTGAATCTCATGATTCAACCCTTCTTGATGCAAAGTAACCTTATGTTTACCCGTCCCCAAATCACTCAAGGCCGCATAAACTTTAAAATTTTGTGTATTCGCAGTCGTGGTTACCAGGGCTAATGGGCCCTTTAAAGTCACCTTGACCTTCGACGGATAACCCGTCACAAAATACTTATTACTATTCACGTTAAGCTGTAAGGGAACTGACACAGTCATTGTCTTGGTGGCTGTCAGGGACGTGTTATTGTCCGAATTAGTCGATTGACTACTACTAGACGACTTCGTACTGTTCACGTAGAAGAACAGCAAAACTGCGAGAATCAGAGCCAGAATGCGGTACAACCACGTTGTGTAACGCTCATTTTTCATTAGCGCCGCCCCCCTCTGAACCGTTGATCGAACCAGTCAAATAGTTTCACAAAGAAGTTGCCATCATCGGTAGCCTCTTCGTTTACCAGCTCGTTTCGCAGGAATTTTAGATAATCAGATTGGGTCAAGCCACGAAGTAACTCGTTATTCTTCGTAATGGAAACTTCACCGGTTTCCTCAGAAATGACGATGGTCAACGCATCCGTCACTTCTGAAATACCCACGGCTGCCCGGTGACGCGTCCCCAATTCCTTAGGAATCAGGTTGCTTTCAGACAGTGGTAAGTAGGCCGCTGCCACGGCAATTCGGTTATCACGAATGATGACCGCGCCATCGTGTAGTGGCGTATTAGGAATAAAGATATTGATCAGTAACTCACCCGTCAATTCAGCATCCAAGTCGATTCCCGTTTCGATATAGTCTTCCAGACCCGTATCTCGCTGAATCGTCATCAAGGCACCGATCCGGCGCTTGGACATGTATTGAATGGCCTTATCTAGCCCTTCAATCATGTGGTTAGCGGCTTCATTTTCGTGACGAACCCGCACAAATAGCGAGCCACGTCCAAGGTGCTCCAACCCTCGTCTAATTTCAGGTTGAAAGACGATAATAATCGCAATAACACCCCAATTAATAACTTGATCAACCAACCACGACACGGTATTTAGGCCCAGGTAGGCACTGACGAATCGTACGATCAGAATCAAGATGACCCCACGGAACAGCTGAATAGCTTTCGTTCCCCGTAACATCACGATCAATTCATAAATGACGAACCACACTACCAGAATGTCGAGGAGGTTGACTAAATTTCCTATAGTAAGGAGATTTCCCCAATCCAGGTTCATGACTTTCCCTCCAAATTGAATTCAGATTTTATTATAGCACGGCACCGCGTACATTTCGCCCTGAAAGGGAACAATGACCGTCTGGACGTCGAAATTTATCTGAAAACTTACGGATTCTTTAAACTCAATTATTCCAGTTATTTTAATGAAAATAATCTGTTAACATAGAAGTCATATTGTGCCAGTTCCCGGCCTTCTCGCTGTAGAATAAAGGTACAGACTTACGAAAGGATTGGTGATGGCTTATGAATCGGCGTGCTCGGTGGGAAATTCGCGTCTTCTTTGTGGCGTGGCTCATTTTCTTGTTTTTCCGTGCTAAGGACCCCTTCTCATTCCTGGTGCTCAACACCTTCTTGGGAGCCATCCCCATTGAACTCAGTTTTCACATTGGTCGCCAACGGCCCAAGAGCGGTTGGCTCTTCTGGCCCTTAGTGCTCCTGTGGCTACTCTTCTATCCTAATGCTCCCTATCTCTTAACGGATCTATTCCATTTATCCTTACTCCAGCCATACGCCCTGAGTGGCCTGTTAAGAGTCACACCGCATCTCTGGATATACTTTACCTATATGATTGTCAGCGCCATTAGCTGCACGTTTTTGGGCTTCTGGAGCCTCAACCACGTTAGTGATGCGATTACGCACCGCTTAGCCAAGGATAACCGGTGGGCACGACTACTCATTGTCTGCGTCCTGACCTTTCTAACGGCGGTAGGACTCTACATTGGCCGTTTTCTTCGAATTCACACGGTCTACCTCTTCTTAAACCCGGAGCAATTTGTTCGGCCGCTACTCGACATGTGGAATCCTAATATGTGGATCTTCGTCATCCTGATGACCTTCATCCAGTTATTCTGTTATTGGATTCTCTACTTAATCATGAGCACCCAACACGAAGACTAAGTCAATTATACGAAAGAGACCTGGGAACAATTCCCAGGTCTCTTTTTGATGGTACTATTTTTTAGCTTACTCATCGCTGTTCAGCGACATAACCAACACATTTTCTGAGTAGTTCACGTACTGACGTAGATGTGACGCCATATTCCAGGTAATGTTACCTGCTTCCAGCAACGTTTGAATACCAGAACGTTCAGCTCCCAAGGCTCTGACCCGCATCGTATTGATTTGATGCTGGTACTCTTCCTCGTGGGTAGGTGCAGATTCAGCTTTAGCCCGTTCGATTCGGTTACGGTATTGTACCAACAGATGGTACACAGCCTGGTTGTCAAACTGGGTTTCATCAACGTCGGAACTAGCCAAGTACTGTGACAGAGACTTGATAGCGGCTTTGGCCGTCTCACGCTCAATCAAATTGTTCTCAGCGTGTAACCGGTCCGTATCTTCGGAATGCAACCAGTAAGCAGCGTTACGAATCATGTGTTTGAAGAAGACCCGCCAGTAGCGCAGAACGCTTGGCATCGTGTGCCCAGCCACCTGGGTTAACCGATTTTCTAGATTTTCAATTCGGCGCAAGGCCCCAACGTAACTCGTCTGGGTGATTTTCTCACCCTTCCGTAATTCTTTAAGAGACGCTCGTTCCCCGGCCAACGTGACTTCTCGGAGTTTGATTTCATCCTCTAAAACCTTCTGCATGGCAGTGTCCGCGCGATAGCTCATTTCTAATCGGCGAATGACAAATTGATAATCTAAAATCAGGTCGTACGCTGCCCGTTGGTTGTTGGGCCGACGCAGTTCCTCAATCTTAGAAATTGCCAGCCGCATGATATACGCTCGCGCCTCGTCCTCACTGATCTTTCGGACTGGATCAGCGGGAATTTCTTCGCCATCGGCGTCCAAGTCAATGTCGTTAGCCCCCTCATCGCTGGCACTAGCCCGCGTTTGAAGTGGTTGGCCCGAAGTTGAGATCAGTGGCAACGTAATCGTCGCGGCAACCAGACTGATGATAATCACCCCGGACGCCACAAACAGCATCAACGAACGCGTTGGGAAGCCGGCACCGGACGCAATCGTCATCGGAACCGACAGGACACCAGCCATGGTCACAGCACCCCGCACACCAGATAATCCCGAAAGGATCGACATACGCAAGCCCGGCCGATTCTTAGGCGCTTTATGTGTTATCCGTTCGTAAAGCACGTACCCATACGTCCAAACCGTCCGGATCACCACGATGATGACCCAGGTCACAAACGCAAAGAACAAGGCTTCCCAGGTATTGAACTGGCCACCCTTGATAACTTGAGACGTTGCCACGGGGAGCTCAATTCCTAGAATCACAAACACGATTCCGTTTAGCGAGTAGATAATAATATCCCAAACCTTTTCGGTAACCAGCTTTAATTCTGGTGAATCCTCCACGATTCGGTTCTCCCGGGCATGGTACAGCACACCGGCTGTCACCACTGCGATAACCCCAGAAGCGTGTGTAATCTCTTCTGTCACTAGGTACACGACGAAGGGCGTCGCAATCTGCAAAACGGTGTTAAAAATCACGTCATCGATTCCCTGCCGGCGCAAGATATCCATCAATAATTGAATAGCTGTCATAAAAATTAAGCCGGATAGGAACCCAACGATACTGATGTAAAAGAAGTCACCTACGGCCGTTCCCATGGAAAAGGCACCGGTCACAGTGGCTGCAATTGCATACTTAAAGGCAATCAGCCCACTTGCATCGTTGATCAGACTTTCACCACTCACCAAATGCATCAAGCTATCTGGGAGTTTGGCTTGTTTGGAAATGGACTGCACGGCTACCGGGTCGGTTGGCGACAGAATTGCGGCCAACGCGAAGGCCACCGTCAATGGCATTTTAGGAATCAACTCATAGATCAAGAACCCACCCAAAATCGTGGTCAAAAACACCAGCCAGATGGCATTCGCAAAAATTGGTCCCCGCAGCCGCCAGAGTTCCCGTCGGGGAAAGCGCCGGCCATCGTTATACAGTAACGGGGCAATGAACAGTAGTAAAAACCAGTCAGTTTCAAGTGGTACTTCAAATTTCCAAATCAAGGCTACCAAGAGCCCTAAGGCAATTTGAATCAAACTAACTGGAATAAACGTGAGGTAGTGACTGATAATATTAGAAAACAGGACTAACACAATCAACAGGATCACTGCTTCAACAATTGGCACATAAGGTCCCCCCTTTTTTTATTTTGTATGTGGTTCTTCACCAATGATGCGGACTTCAGTTTCCAAGTGCACATCGTCTTCTTTCAAAATGACCGCCTGGATGTGGTGAATCAAGTCCAAGTAGTCCGTAGCCGTAGCATGGTCAATGTTCACAATGAAACCAGCGTGCTTCATAGAAACCTGCGCGCCACCCATTTGATAGCCTTGTAGACCGGCTGCTTGAATCAAACGACCGGTGTAATGACCCTCTGGCCGCTTGAAAACACTCCCACAGGAAGGGAGCTCCAGGGGTTGCTTGGCGGCCCGACGAGCGTTTAAATCATCCATTTTAGCTTGAATTTCCGCCTTATCGCCGACTTGGAGGGCAAAGGTAGCCGTCAACACGATGTCGTTGTAATCCTGAATCGAGCTGTGCCGGTAACCAAAGTCGAGTTCAGTCTGAGTTAAGGTCCGAATCTCACCTTCAGGAGTCAAAATTTCAGCCGCAACCGCGACCTCTTTGATTTCACCGCCGTAGGCACCCGCGTTCATAAAGATGGCCCCACCGATGCTACCAGGAATCCCTGCAGCAAATTCTAACCCCGTCAAGCCATGTGCCTGTGCCACCTGCGTGGTCTTGATCAACGCGGCACCAGCCTCAGCCGTCACCGTTTGACCATCCGTTGTAATGGCGTTCATCTTCGTTAAGATCATGACCAAGCCACGAATTCCGCCGTCCCGCACAATCAAGTTGCTGGCATTACCAACTACTGTAATGGGGAGATCAGTCTGATTCGCATAGGCCAGTAAGGACTTTGTTTCCTGGATATTCGTTGGAAATGCCAGGTAGTCAGCAGGTCCACCGGTCTTCGTATGCGTATAGTGAGCCAGAGGCTCGTTACGTAAAATTTCAATCGTTGGAAATGCCGTCGCTATGTCTTCCATCATCATTATTTTCCCTTCGTTCCGCAAATGTTTGGCCCTGTTTTGCCGTTCATCGGCCAAACAAGATTGACAGTCAATAAATCTATTTTACCATGAAAACAAGCATCACCGGGAGCGAACGCATCAATCAAAGCAAAATCTAACATTTCTGGTATACTAAACACAGTTAGTGGAGGTGCAGTCATGAAATTTATTTCTTGGAACGTAAACGGCCTGCGAGCAATTGTGAAAAAGGGGTTCGTGGACACTTTTCAGAACCTGGATGCCGACTTCTTTGGTGTTCAGGAAACGAAGCTTCAGGCTGGTCAGATTGACTTAGACCTGCCTGGATACTATCAATACTGGAACTATGCTGAACGGAAGGGCTACTCAGGAACGGCACTATTTACGAAACACAAACCGTTGAACGTCATCTATGGCATCGATGCCCCCGACTTCGATCACGAAGGCCGGACAATTACCCTAGAATATCCAGATTTTTATGTACTGACCTGCTATACGCCTAACTCGGGTAGCGGGCTTAAACGGCTCGACTTCCGCATGGGCTGGGAGGAAGCCTTCCTGAAGTTCGTGAACCAACTCAACGCTAAGAAGCCCATCATTTTCTGCGGGGACCTCAACGTTGCGCATACCGAAATCGATTTAAAAAATCCCAAAACGAATCATAAGAATGCTGGTTTTACCGATGATGAACGTGAAAAATTCACTGGCTTACTGGGAGCCGGTTACACGGACACCTTCCGCTACTTCAATCCCGATGCAACGGAACGCTACTCATGGTGGAGTTATCGGTTCCACGCTCGCGACAACAATGCCGGCTGGCGTATCGACTACTTCATTACCAGTGACCGGTTACAACCACAATTAACGAATGCTCAGATTTTGGACCAAGTCATGGGTTCTGACCACTGTCCGGTTGAACTCGACGTGGATGGTCTCACTGTCTAAGCATAAACCCGAAAGGAAGAATTCATTCGTGAACTTTGTTGCCATGGATTTTGAAACGGCCAACGGCAAACGATACAGTGCTTGCTCCTTAGCACTGACCATTGTACGTAATAGCCAGGTCGTTGACGAATTTTACTCATTGATCAAACCCGATACCGACTTTTTCTGGCGCAACGTGCAGATCCACGGGATCCACGAAAAAGACGTTGCCAACGCCCCGACGTTCCCTGAAGTTTGGGACCACGTGGCACCCTTCTTTCAACGTGACCGCCTGGTCATTGCGCATAACGCCCCTTTTGACAACGGCGTCCTGCGGAGTAGTCTAGAACACTACAATTTACCGACAGCCCGTTACCTAACGCTGGACACGGTCAAAACAAGTCGCAAGTTCTTTCCAGAATTTCCCAATCACAAGCTGAATACGGTCTGTGACGAACTAAACATCGATCTACACCATCACCATAATGCGTTGGATGATAGTTTGGCCTGTGCCAACATTTTATTGTATGAAGCCAACCATTTTGGGACCCAACCGTTGAAGCCGTTTGTAACAGTCAACGCATAAGCTTTAATTTATGAATAACCTAAAATCAGGTCTGTAAAACCGTTTTGGTTTCACAGACCTGATTTTAGGTTATTTTTGTATTTTCAAACCCAACTTGCTAAAGTGTGTGCCTGAAGGCAACTAACCGCCTCCCAGCACACGCCTTTTTCCAACGTTTAAGCTTTCCAGTTAATTGGGGCCTGCTGGGCAAGAATCTGATCAATTCGTTCTAGTTCAGCTGTCGTAAATGCCAAGTGATCTAACGCCTGGACATTGGCCACAACCTGCTCAGGCCGACTGGCACCAATCAAAACGCTCGCAATGGCTGGCTGCCGTAAATTCCAGGCCAGTGCCATTTGCGCTAAGCTTTGATGCCGGCTCTCCGCAACGTCATTCAAACGCTTAACAGTCGTGAGCGTCTGTTCAACTTGAGCTGGTTCCAGGAAGGGAATCGTCCCTTTATTTGCCCGCGAGTTGGCTGGAATACCATGTAAGTACTTGTCCGTTAATAGTCCCTGACACAACGAACTAAAGCTGACCGCCGCCTTATTTTCAGCTGTAAGAATGGGTAAGACGTCATCCTCGACCTGACGATTCAACATGTTGTAACGCGGTTGATGAATAATAAACGGGGTCTTAAGGTCCCGGAAGATGTCGGTCATCACCTTCGTCTGCGCACCATTGTAGTTCGAAATACCAACGTAGAGGGTCTTCCCATCACGCACCAACTGATCCAATGCTAAGGCCGTCTCCTCGGGATCAGTCGCCGGATCTGGCCGATGACTGTAGAAAATATCGAAGTAATCTAGACCGGTTCGCTGCAAACTCTGATTAGCACTCGCAATGATACTCTTGCGAGACCCCCAATTACCATAAGGCCCGGGCCACATCACGTAACCCGCCTTGCTGGCAATCACCATTTCATCTCGATACGGCTTCATGTCGCTGGCCATAATGCGGCCGAAGTTTTCCTCAGCACTCCCGGGAACTGGCCCATAATTATTGGCCAAATCAAAGTAAGTAATCCCTAAATCAAACGCTTGGTGAACAATTGCGCGCTGGGTGTCAAAGGGGTCAACGCTCCCAAAGTTATTCCATAGTCCCAGCCCAATCGCTGACAGCTTGAGACCACTGATTCCTAACCGATTATAAACCATCTTATCGTAACGTTGCTCATTAGCCTGATACATCCAAACACCCTCCTCAAGTTCCATACACTTTAAGGATACCGCTTTCATGTTCATTTGGGGAGTAAATTGTCAGCGGTCTCAGAACAATTTCTCCGTTAAATTCGGCGGACAACAAAAAAGGTTTGAGACTTTTGTCCCAAACCTTTTTGCACGCTGAACGTACATAGTCGAAACGTGCGACGGCAGGCAGCTCGCTCCGCTTAACAGCGATAAACAAATAATCCAGGCCCGGGATTATCCGCTTATCACCGTTAATGCTCACGAGCTAAGCGCCTGCTGCCGCACTCTTTTTTCCTACATACCCGCTACCAAAACTCAGTCGGGATCCGCCGGTAAACGGTAAACCATTTCAACGGCTGACACGTGTTCCCCTTCGGCCGTGGTCACAGTCTCAGTTGGCGACTCCGTGCGGGTAAATCCTAATTTTTCATAGAGTTTAACGGCAGCAATATTCCGTGTCTGAACGGTTAAGCCAATGGCTACCAACGAACTGGCCGCCTCAGCCCAGTAGAGAGCTTCGTCAACCAACGCCGTGCCGATGCCCTGATGCCAGTACGCCTTTTCTACGGCGATCCCCAGTTCACCGACATTTCCCTGGGAGGTAGGCACGATTGAACAAACCCCTAAGAGTTCATCCCCCAAGCTAGCAACCAGGACGAGGTGCTGTGAACTCTGTTGAATTTGATCCAGTTGATCTGCTTCTTGCGCAGCACTAATCGTTTCATCGGCATTGGCTAAGCAAAACGTATCACTCTCCGTTTGCAAACGGGCCAGCAGCGCTAGCAAGTTTGCAGCATCTGTTGGCTCTGGTAAGCGAATCGCAACTTCTTCACTCATTTTTGGGTGGCCTCCAGTTGCTGAACGAGTTGGGTAAACCGGTCGCCAACGGGTTCAAACCGTAAAGTCCGCTGACTTTCGCCAGCATCGTCGTCACGCTTGAACACGATTCGCAGGTAGTTTTCAGGCAGCTCATCTTCAATAAACTTAGACCATTCAACCACGTTCACGCCATCCCCGTTAAAGTATTCATCGAGGCCTAATTCGTCCCCGCTACCATCTTCCAGACGATAAACGTCCATATGATACAGGGGCAGTCGGCCGCCCTGATACTCACGGATAATGGTAAAAGTGGGACTCTTCACGTTGCGCTTGATGCCTAAGCCGGCCGCCAATCCCTTGGTGAACGTCGTTTTCCCAGCTCCTAAGTCACCATCCAATAGAATCACATCTTGTGCAGCCAAACCAGGTGCCAACTGCTGGCCCAAAGCCATTGTTTCCTCCGGACTAGTAACCGTTATTTCAAACATACTTGGTAACCCCTTTTTAAACAAATTATTGTTTTTAGATTAACATTATCGACGCGGAAGTGAAAGCCGCACCCCCCATTGTTGCGGATCACTTCGGTCGCTCCTACTCTAGTAAGCCTAACAAATAGTACCCGAACTGCTAACGAATAGCAATTCGGGTACTAGATCAATTCATGATAAATGGTTCTATGATATTTGGTGTTGATAGAGAAATCTATCGACACCATTTTTTTGTATAATAAAAGGGGCACACTGCCCCACATCAACATAGTCGACCAAAACCAATTGAAAGTGAGAATGACAATATGTCCC
>NZ_RHNO01000003.1 GCF_003946265.1 Levilactobacillus yonginensis | reverse complement strand
CTTCATTTTACAGGACTCAGGCTATGAGTTCTTTTTTATTTTCTTCTTACTTGTTGCACTTCAATTGTAAATTCGTCCCCCATAAAACCGCCTCCGATAGTTTCTCATATATTATCGCTTGTATTAAGGCAATCATAACACACTTTGTGAAATCGATTGCATGACATTAGATTTCAGTAATTGCAAATAACCAGCAAGCACAATTGTGTTTGCTGGTTATTTGCTGTTTCACGTTAAGTTATCAAGCACAGGTCTCTTGTTCTTTTGAGTTTACTTTGACTGTGCGTATTTTATTTCGGTGGCTGGGTAAGACTTTAGATTTAACTCTAGCCTGACTCAGCCACCGGAGGCGCTCGGAGAGTCCGCCTGCTGTGGGGAACGCCTCCGGCCTGAGCCTGTGAAGGTAGAATCGGTCCGGAACTTTCGGTCCGATTCTACTGGACGGTGGTAAGACTTATGGGTTGGGCAAGGATTACCACCGAGCTTGAAGACCGCCTCTCAGGCTTCGATCGGTCCCCATAGGCTGGAGTTCCTGACCAGTTTCAGCGTCAACGCTATCTAACGAGGCATGACGTGCAGTGTAGCGGCAGTTGGGTTTTCTGAAATCATTCTTGGTAAAGAACGTTGGCCGTCGTACTTGGCCTTGTACGCTGCCGTAATTTTGGCATCTAAATCGGCCGATTGTTCGGCTGGTTCGAAACGGGCCGCAAAGTTGTGGTCGCTAACGCTGATTTCACCTGCACTTTGGGCGACGGCAGCCATGTACCACTTGGTCTGTTGGCCGTTCCAGCCGCGGGAGTAAACGTTGCCATCAACAACGACTTCCCAAACGGAAGATTCTTCTTCAAAGGTAGTCATGTCAGAGTTATAAGGCTTCATCGTTAAGGTGTGGCCATTTAAAAATAAGTCTAATTGTTCATTGGTCCATGGTGTAGTAGTTGTATCCATCAGTAAATTCCTCCATTTTCAGTTCAAGTCAACGGTAGTCATCCGCGCCTGCGAGAACGCGAGAATTTGTAAATGGTGCTTACAATTCGTAAGTATATACTCTTTTAGAATAAATACAAATATCCAAAATGATTAAAATGAAAGATATTATCGGAATTTAGTGTCTTGTTCATTTGATGAAAGTCGGTAAATAGCTGTCAATTCAGCAAGATAGCTAATTGAACACATGATTAGTGAACAAGCCCCAAAACTTTTTGAAAGAATTAACTGATTGCGTGATAAATCAGTGATTTTTTTGAATTTTAACTAATTTAGCGTTGCCTTCGTGTGGCCCTAAGGGTCTATACTCAGACCTATCAGCAATCAAGGAGGAATTTAAATGCCAACAATTACGGATACATTTGATTTAAACAATGGTCTGAAGATGCCTAAGGTTGGTTTTGGGACCTGGCAAACACGACCTGGTCAGGAAACTTATGATGCCGTTAGTAATGCTTTAAGGGCTGGTTACCGGTTCATTGATACTGCCATGGCCTATCAAAATGAACGAAGCGTCGGTGAAGCCATTGCTGCCAGCGACGTGGCCCGTGCCGATATCTTTGTACAAACGAAGTTGCCAGCTGAATCGAAGTCCTATGACGAAGTTATGGCTGACTTTGAGAGTAGTTTGGCCGCTTTAA
This sequence comes from Levilactobacillus yonginensis, assembly GCF_003946265.1. Taxonomy (GTDB): domain Bacteria; phylum Bacillota; class Bacilli; order Lactobacillales; family Lactobacillaceae; genus Levilactobacillus; species Levilactobacillus yonginensis. The sequence goes on along the minus strand of NZ_RHNO01000003.1, from coordinate 179,702 downwards.
ATCTCGATTACGTCGACTCCTACATCATCCATGCACCATGGCCATGGGCCCAAATGGGGTCAAACCACGATGCTGATAACCGTGAAGTTTGGCGGGCGATGCAAGACATTTATAACAGTGGGCGGGCCAAGGCGATTGGGGTATCAAACTTCAATTCCCACGATTTGGAAAACCTGCTAACCTGGGATGGCTTAACGGTCAAACCAGCTGTTGACCAAATTCAATACTACGTGGGTCATACCCAACCAACTATTGTAAAGACAGCTGAGACCAACCAAATTGTGGTTCAGGCGTACTCACCACTCGCAACTGGTGGTTTGGTTGACAGCCCAGAACTGGAACGCGTTGCTGGTAACTACGGTGTCTCCATTCCCCAATTAGCACTGCGGTTCGTCATTCAAAATGGTGTCGCACCACTGCCAAAGGCCCGAGCAATGGCCCACGTTGAAGCCAACGCCCAGCTGGACTTCGACATCAGCGAAAAGGATATGGCCTTCCTGAACCGGTTAAGTGACGCCAATGGCTGGCATCCGGTTGGGGATTAAAGAGTGTGGAACGAGCCGGTTAGGTCCTGAGCATTAGAGAGTCAAAGCGCAGGGACCTGGCTCGTGGAACACGTTTCAGAGGCTGCTAGTCCCCAGCAGCTAAAGGCAACGACGGGTATACTTTCTCCAACAGATTTAATATAAATTAGGCAGAATTCCCTTGCTTTCAATCAAGGGATGAATGCCACTATGCCTTTCGTTGATCAGCGAAAGGCATATATCATCTTCATAAATATTATTGTAAGACGCTTTGCTATGGATACGGTATACTCATATAGTACGCTTGTTATCAAGCAAAGAATTATCAAAGACAACGGTTATTAGTGGCCAAATTACAACTTAAAGTTGCCAATCAACGTAAGAACTTTTTACACCACGTCTCTACGACCTTGATCAAAAACCACGATTTAGTCGTAGCTGAAGAACTGCGGAGTAAAAATATGTTGCGGAACCACGCTTTGGCAATGAGCATCTTAGACGTTGGTTAGCGAACACTATTGAACATGCTGTCCTACAAAGCTGTTTTGTATGGCCGGAAGTTTTTGACGGTCAATCCCCAAAAGACAACGTAAACTTGTAGCCATTGTGAGCACATCATGGCCGGTAATGACAAGCTGGCGTTGGCTGACCGTGAGTGGACGTGTCCTAGTTGTGGGACGCTTCATGTCCGTGATAATAATGCAGCTAAGAATATTCTAGCTAAGGGTTTAGCTGCCTTATAGGAAACGAGTCCGTCTGGCAACCTGCGGACCTAAAAGGTTTTGGTAATTAGCGGATAAGTCCTATTCGTAGGCTAACGCTGTATCTAAGCAAACTGTGGTCACCATGTCAAAGGGTGTGGTTCTCACAAGCGTCCGTTTTTAAACGGGCGTGGTTGACATAACACAATCATCAAATATCCACAACGACAAGAGAAAACAAACAAACTAAAAAGCAGAATCGTCACTCCCCCGTGGCGGTTCTGCTTTTTGCGTCTACAGCCATGCCTAAATGCTATGGCTTCTAATTTGAGATAAGTATTGGATATACGCCTGCGTCGTCTCTATACTAACGGCTAGAGAACAAAGAAGGAGTCGTGAATTTTAATGACAGAACCAGCAATTTTTCAACGCGCGTTGGCCGGAGAACCCTTAGACTTTACCGGTGAGGATTTTCAACTCATCAACCAAACGGTCCAACGTACGCAGGAACTCTTAAAGAAGTTCAACCATATTGATCAAACCAACGAACAGCGGCGGGCGACTCTGAGTCAAGTCGTTGGCTACAGTGTCCCGGAATCTGCTGAAATCAACGCACCGGTCCACAGCGACTTTGGGCCGCATCTCTTTATCGGCGACAACGTTTACGTGAATCAGGGCGTGATGTTCGTCGACTTAGGCGGGATTTATTTGGGTGACGGGGCGTTGATTGGACCTGGAGCCATGTTGTTGACGGTCAATCACGTTGAGGACCCGGCCCACCGGCGGGACGTCCAAGCCAGTGCTGTTCACGTTGAAAAGAATGCGTGGGTCGGTGCTGGCGCTATGATCTTACCCGGCGTGACAGTGGGTGAAAATGCCATTGTTGGGGCCGGGTCAGTGGTGACCAAGGATGTTCCGGCCAACATGGTCGTGGTCGGAACGCCAGCCAAAGTTTTACGGCGAGTCAAAGGGAGTACAGAGGCGTAATTTGGTGGATTTATCGGCTATCCGTGAGTCTGAGTAGGGGCTAATGTTGCTTGAATTTCAGCTAATAGGGCTTGCGCGGCCGTAGAAAGGTGTTGGCCCTTTAACCAGACTAGGTTGGCTCCCGACGAGATGCGGGGCTTTAGGGGAATGAAGGTCAGGTCAGTCTGGTTGGTGTTGATGATGCCATCCAATCCTAGGGCGTTACCGACGCCAGCAGTCACTAGTAGCGAGGCGTTATACAGTAAATTATAGGTGGCAGCGACGTCCAAATCGGCCTGGGTGAAGCCAAATAAGTCGTGGATGCGTTGGCTACCGCCCTGTTGTGGGAGAATCAATTTCGTGTGGGCCACATCGTTCAAACTAATCGTGGCTTGTTGGGCCAGTGCTGACCGACTTTGAACCAGTAAGCCCCAGCGACTTTCGCCTGGTAACCGCAGAAAGTCATAGTCGGTCTTGTCGACGGGCTCCATGACCACGCCAAAGTCGAAGACCCCGGAACTTAACTGTTGGTGAATTTCGGCGGCATCGGTGCTGACCAGGTTGACCTGAACGCGGGGGTGCTGGTGATTTAAATGGCCGATGGCTTGGGCCACCGTCAACATACTTCGGGCCTCAGCGCTGCCAACAAAGACGGACCCGGCAACGTCTTGTTTCCGGTGAATATTTGTCAGTGTCTTGTCCGCTAGCGTTAAGATTTGTTTGGCCTGATTCGCAAAGTACTCGCCATCTGCCGTTAATCGAATGGTTCGATTGCCTCGGTCAAATAGGGTGGCTCCCAACTCGGCTTCTAAGTCTTTGAGTTGTCGGGACACGGTCGGCTGTGACACGTGTAGGCGGTTGGCCGCTTTACTAATGTTTTTCTCCTGAACGATCATCATAAAGTAACGGAGAACGCGTAATTCCATGGATAAGACCTTCTTTTCTCTGGCTTGCTTTAGAAACGTGTGACTGCTAGTCGATTCATAAAAATCGTCGTTACCCATTTAGGGGGTCGCGACGATTTTTTGCTACAGGGGTGACAAAATCACCGTGGATTTCGTTAGTAAGGGTAGGGACTAGTTTTTCAATCTCTAAATCCAGCAGCCAATTGTGAGGAGCATGACGGCGATCGTCAATGACCTTAACGGATTCAGAAACCACAAAGCGAGCGGGAAGCCCGCTCTTTGGCTGAAGCGACCCCACAGCTGGTTTCATCTCTGACCGCCGGAGCGGCATTATGCGACGTTCTACAAGCATACATAAAATGAATGGTGAAGCATTAAAACTAAGCATTTTACATAATTATTAATCGCCAGTATGATGATGTCAATGGGTTGAACTCGAAGGGAGTGTTTTTACGTGAGTAAGTGGACACAGGAACAATTAGCCGCATTTTCCACGGCAGATGATATGCGGGTCTCACCATTCTATGAGGATGGTAAAACCTACGGCACACCAACCTGGATCTGGTCGGTGGTGGTCGGTGACCAACTGTACGTGCGGGCTTGGACCGGCCAACAGTCACGGTGGTATCAATCGGCGAAACAACAGGGGGCCGGCCGCATTCATCTGGCGGGTCAGGACTTTGAAGTCGCCTACGTGCCAGTCCAGACTGACGATCAATTAACGGCTGCTATCAGTGAGGCGTATGAAGCGAAGTACACGGGGAGTCCCTATTTACCGCCAATGGTTGCGGCGGGGCCCATTAGCGCAACCGTTCGGATAGAGTTGCCCTAGCCTCAAACTTGAAGCGGGTCGGAATGACAACGCTCTGTGTGACTGTACAGAACGTTGCCACTAAACTTTTTTAATTGCCAGACCGATCATTGCGTATTTAGCGATTGAAAGGGTTATATTTGAAATATTGGCCCACTAGCTTCCAACTCGCAGATTTTACTCAGCGGGGCGTAACTGGCGGCTAAAAATTAGATACGAAGCTGCCCATGATAAAAATTAGGAGGATTTAAAATGACAAAAGTTATGATTCTCGGTGCCCATGGTGCCATGGCACAATTAGTCACTGAACGGTTACTGCAGGAGACCGACGATACGTTGATCCTGTTCTTGCGGAACGCCTCGCGACTGGCTAAGTATGAACAAAATGACCGGGTCACCTTGGTGGACGGGGATGTGCACGATACAGCAGCCGTTGCCACGGCGATGAGTAGTGCCGACGTCGTTTACTCCAACCTGGGCGGATCCGATTTGGACGTTCAAACGCAGAGCGTCGTGGATGCTATGAAGCAGACTGGCAAATCACGGTTGATCTACATCAGCTCACTTGGCGCTCACGATGAAGTACCTGGCAAGTTTGGCGAGTGGAACCATCAGATGATCGGTGCTTACTTACCAGCGTTTGCCCGGACGGCGGAACTGGTGGCTAAGTCCGGTTTGGATTACACCGAAGTTCGACCAGCCTGGCTGACGAATAACGCCGAAGTCGACTACGAGGTGACGACCTTGGCTGATGGGTTTAAAGGGACCGAAGTTTCCCGGCGCAGTGTGGCGGACTTTGTGGTCAAGGTCATCAACCAGCCAACGACTTACGAAAACGTTAGTGTTGGTCTGAACAAGGCTGGAACTGACGGCGACAAGCCTAGCTGGTACTAAGGGGGTCTCACGATGGCAGTGATTGATGTTTTTGCCCACGTTCTACCACCCGAGTTTTTGGCACAAATGAACGCGATTCACCCCAACGTCTTGGCCAACTTTCCCTACATGAAAAACGACCTGTTGACGGACGTTGCGCAACACCGAGCATCGTTACCAACGGCCCACCAACAAATCATTTCAGCAGTCAACTTGAATCCGGAAGACTTTGTTGACCCCAATCAGGCCGCTGAGTTGTGCCGGTCTGCCAACGATGAAATTGCCGCCTTGGTACGGGCCAACCGCGATATTTTTCCAGCCGGCGTAGCCATGTTACCGATGAATAACGTGCCCGCCGCCTTACAGATCATCGACGATCAGGTGGCTGGCAGTGATGCGTTGGTCGGCGTCCAGCTCTTCACGCAGGCCCTGGGCCAGCCGATTACGGATGAAGCATACGAACCCGTTTTTGCCAAGATGGCCGCCATTGGAGCGCCAATTTGGTTGCACCCGGTTTTCGATATGCAAAAGCCGGCTAATAATTTGACGTTTAGCTGGGAATACGAGCTTACGCAAGCGATGTATGGCATCGTGACTGCAAAGTATTTCCGGAAGTATCCGGGGTTGCAGGTCATTGTTCATCACGCCGGTGCGATGGTGCCGTACTTTAGTCAACGCATCAAGTACATTCAAACAGCTGAAGACTACGCGGATTTTCAAAAATTTTACGTGGATACGGCCATTCTGGGTAACCCCAAGGCGCTGGAGTTAGCGGCTGACTTCTTCGGCGTTGACCACATCTTGTTTGGGACCGATTCACCGTTTGGCATCCCACCAGTGGGACCAACGGCGGTCATTGAACAGGCCGTGAATGACATGGCGATTACAGCGGCGCAGAAGCAGGCTATTTTTAAAGATAACTGGCAGGCCTTGATGGCGTAAGTATCAGGTCAGCGATAAAAGGACAATTGGGTGACCTTGAACCAACTGGTTCGGTTGCCCGATTTGCGTTAGGAGAGATTAACAAGATGATGACGGAACACGAAAAATGTTAGCTGGTCAGGATTATGATTACCGTGATTCGGAGTTACAAGGCATTTTAGCCCGTGGCCGCAAGTTGGTTACGACCATCAACACGGCGGCTGGGACACAGCGGACCGCTGCCATTCGAGCGTTCTTTGGTCGGACGGGAGAACGGTTGACCATTAATGGGACGTTTAGTGCGCTCTACGGGCAACACATCGCAGTTGGCGATGATGTCTTCATCAATGGCAATTGCACGTTTCAAGATTCCAACAAAATTACGTTGGGTAGCCGCGTCATTATTGCACCGGATACCAAGTTTTACTGCGGGGCCCACTCGTTGGATGCGACGCAACGATTTGGCGTGCGTCCAGACGGTTCTCGTTACTTGGTCACCTACACCAAGCCGATCACCGTTGGTGATGATGTGTGGATCGGTGGCAACGTCACCATTATTGGCGGCGTCCACATTGGCAACAACGTTGTCGTGGGTGCCGGTGCAGTGGTCACCAAGGACGTGCCGGATAATACGGTCGTTGGCGGGGTACCTGCGCGGGTCATCAAACCACTAACACCATTGGCATAAGTAACTAATGAAACGAGTGAAGGGCAGCGATTTCGATGGCACAGGAACACCCAGCACCATTGTTTCGATTATTTAAATTAAATATTAAGGCGGACCAACGTGACGCTTTTGTTGCGGCGGGGCAGCACAATCTACAAACTTCAATTGAAAATGAGGCGGGGACCCTCGCTATGTATGCGACCCACGTCGATTCGGCGGGGATAGCTAACCGGGTTGTGGAAATTTATCGCGATCAAGCTAGTTATGACACGCACGCAAAGTCACCACAGTTTTCGGCTTTTAAGGGCGTCGCCCAGCAAGCGGTGACTGACCAAACGGTGATCAACTTGACGCCGGTACTTCTGCTGGAACTAAACCAATCGTTGCGGGGAACTCAGGAAGATGGGCACTTTATTCAGTTACACGAGTTCACGTTGCAGGCGGATAAAGAGGAAGCCTACCAGGACTTGATGCAAACGTCTCTCCGAACCTGGTTGGCGGGTACTCAGGGGATTCTGGCAACGTACATTGGTCGGTCAGTGACGGCGCCACAAAATTGGGTGCGTTTTGATGTTTATACCGATCTATTGGCTTACCAGACCCTTTGTCAGTCGGCGGGCTACCGGCGCTATCAAGCAGCCGGTCAAGCCATGGTGGAGGAATCAACAACCACTATCTTGACGCCAGACACGCTGGTCAATCAGGGTGGGTTGGTGTTTGAGGGTTAGCAATCGGTTATGGCGTCATCAGTATGGGATTTGCCTTCGAGTTGGTCGAAGACTCTATACTAAATTTAGTCAGTTGGCTGAGTCGGCTGACGTACATAGAAATCATTGCAGAAAAGGATGGTAGACAATGGATTACGTAAAGCTAGGACGTACCGGATTAGACGTTTCTCGGTTGTGTTTAGGGACCATGGGATTCGGTACCGCGTCGACGGGGATGTTTCCCTGGGCCATCGATGAAACGGCTAGCGAACAAGTCATTCGTGAGGCGTTAGACCTGGGCATTAACTTCTTTGATACGGCGAATATTTACTCTCACGGCGATAGTGAACGGTTCGTGGGTCACGCACTGAATAAGTTGGCCAATCGTGACGAAGTTGTGTTAGCCACGAAGGTGTTCTTCACCCCGAACCAAGCGCCTAACGTGGCGGGATTGTCCCGCAAGGCCATCTTGTCTCAGATCGACCAGAGTCTGGAGCGCTTGCAGACGGACTACGTGGATCTGTACATCATTCATCGGTGGGATTACACCACGCCAATTGAAGAAACCATGGAGGCGTTGAACGACGTTGTGAAGTCCGGTAAGGCCCGTTACATCGGAGCCTCGGCCATGTTTGCTTGGCAGTTTGAAAAGGCGCAAGCGGTGGCTGAACAGCACGGTTGGACCAAATTTGTGTCGATGCAGAATCACTTGAATCTTCTTTACAGGGAAGAGGAACGGGAGATGCTGCCGCTGTGTGCGGACCAGGGGATTGCGGTGACACCATACAGCCCACTGGCATCCGGTCGGTTGACCCGCGATTGGGCCGGTGATACGAAGCGGTATGCGACTGATAAAGTGGCCCGTTCCAAGTACGATGATAGTAAGCAGTTGAATATGCCAATCATCCAGCGGGTTGGTGAGATTGCCGACAAGCATGGTGTGGACCGTGTTCAGGTCGCATTGGCCTGGCTGTTACAGAAGCAGACGGTGACTGCCCCCATCATTGGCGCTACGAAGTCGTCGCATTTGCAGGGCGCCGTTAAGGCATTGGACCTCCAATTGACGCCAGATGACGTGCAGTATCTGGAAGACCCATATGTACCACACGAACTAGTGGGACCGTTAGCTTCAGACGACACTAACTTTCAACGGTAAATAGCGTGTGGCCAAAGGCGATTAGTCAATGAGCATTACCGTCGCTAGACGAATAATCCGGGTCTTGGATTGTTGGTATAGCGGGGTTAAGCGGAGTTGACTGCCTTTTGTCGCACGTTTCGACTATATATGTTCGGAGTGCAAAAACAGGTTTGAGACTTTTGTCTCAAACCTGTTTTTGCATTTAAAGTTGACCTTGTTTAATCGGTGTTTTCCTTACCAGAATTTCTCCCATCATCTAAGATGCCTATGCTCTGATTAAAACTTGCGATATCCTTGGGATCATCTTTCCAAATGTCTGGAAACTCGGGACCTGTTGGTGTGAAAGGTAACTTATTGGTTTTAATTAGTTCGACTAAGAACATGTTGACGGCAGTACTTAAGTCTAAGCCCATGCCAGAGGCAACTTTGGCGGCATGTTCTTTGACATCTTTGTTTAATCGAATGGTCAGGGTTGTGTTTTTTGACAATACGCTCACCTCCAAAGATAGTATATAACATTGTACTAACAATGTTAACCAATCCGGCTACTTTGACAATCAAATTTAAAAATAAGAGCTTGCCCTTTTAAAACTGAGACAAATGGTCAAGTATTTCAAGAAAGAGGGTGACAAATCTCACCTGAATTTCGTTAGTAAGAGTAGGGACTACTTAAAGGTTTGGTTCGTGTAGGTTTCGACGGTTCCCGTTTTGGCGCTCTGGTTGATCCGGCCGGTCAGGTTGACTTGGTCACCAGCCTTCATCAGGACGGCCTTCGGGTAATCGGCTGTTCCCACGGTCCAGAGGGTGTCGTTGCCTTTTAAGGCAAACAGTACGTTTTGGGTGTCCCCGTTGGGAATGACGACGACCCGTTCCACAGTTCCCTTGGTCTTCGTAACCTTGGAGTTCGTGGTTGAGCTGGCCGTGGAGCCAACGGAAGCCAGTTGCACCCGGTACTGGTCCAGTGCCTGGGTCGCCGTCGTGGCGTAAGCCTTCACGCTTTGGTCGGCAGCCTTGATGTAGGCGTAACTCCGGAAGGCCCCAGTGGAGTCTAGCAGGGAAACGACCCAGGTTGGCGTGCCATCGATGTTGTACATGATTGGCATGGTGGCAGTCCATTTCTGGGCCACGTATTCCTTCTCGGCAATCTTCTTGGCACCGTCACTGTCCATGACCCCGATATTTTTACCGGTGTAGTAGGTCAGGGTTCCGGTTCTGGCGTTGATCATGGAGTAACCCATGGTTGAATCCGCGCTGGTCTTAGGTGAGGTGAAGTCGTTAAAGTACGAGATGTTGCCGTGCTTGTCGACGACGGGTGTGACGCCGTCCTCGGTCCCGTTACTGTTGGGTTCCTTAACGCCGGTCTTGTTGAAATGCGCGTTGAAGTAGCCGTTGCCATACCAGCCGAAGATGTCGTTCATTTCGGCAGCGGTGGAGGAGGCAATCGATTCGTTGATAAACTTGGGGGCTTTGGCGGCGGCGTAGAGGCTAGTGGCCCCGGTCTTGGCGTTCAGGACCACGACGTGCAGGCTGTGGTAATTGATACGACTGGATACGCCGCGCGCCTTATAAACCGTTTGAATGAAGTAGGGTTCGCCGTTGTCTTTGATTTCGAGTTGCGGTTGGCCTTCTTGGACCCAACCTGGAAAACGATTGTAGATGACTCGTTGGGCGTCGTCCATCAGGTAGGCACTCGGCGTGTACTTCATGGCCTGTTTGACGAAATGGGGTTCGGCGTTCACGTTGGTGGCGTCGATCATGAAGTACCCCGGTGTCTCACGGGCGCGTTGCCACCGCCAGAATCCGTCGAATTCAACGGGGGCAATGTAGACGGTCTTGCCCTTGACGACTTGCGTCTGAAGGTCACCTAGCTTGTAGTAAGAAGTGTTGGGGACGGTACTCATGGCCTTGTTCATCTTGTTGCGGACGGTCTTAGGCGCAATGGCGATGGGGGTAGCGTCCTTATCCAAGAGGGGCGCCGTCTTCATAGTCTTGATTTTCAGAGAGTTGTAGACGGGCTTCACGCCGAAACGGGTCTGGGCGGCGCCGAAGAGGCTGGTTAAGAAGAGCAGCCCCAGAATGGCAGCAGCGACGTTGAGGCCGCGGTTGCGACTACGGAAGCGCGGTCGACCACTCTTTTCAGGCCCCTCAATCGTCACGTTGGGACTACTAAAAGCCAAAAAAGGCAGGTAGGCGATGCCACTGATGACGTTGAGGATGATCAGGCTAAAGAGTGCTTTACTGGGCAGCATCACGAAGACGGCCAGCAGGGCAATCAGGTAGTAAAAGACGTAGACGCCAATCAGCAGTTTGGCGTGTTGGGGGCGTTGAACCAGCCCCATAATGCCCATAATGAAGGCGGCTAGTGTGCAGAAGAATGCGACTAATAGCATAATGGATGTAACCCTTTCTAAGTTGGCAGGAAGTTTCTTACCTATGTGGCGTGTTACTAATCATCTCCAGTTTATCGTATTTAGGCGTGGTGGTCTAACGCCTGCGGAATATTAGCATTTAAAGCTAGTGGTATGAGTTTGACTAGTGTTTAATTTTTCAATTGCATAGCGCATATTTTTAGACTACGCATCAATATGTAAAATAAAAAATACCCTAGTTTAGGGTATTTTTATTGTTATCTAAGATTGATCTGTCTAATCTTGAATCAGATGTTTTAAACTATCCGATTTTTATTGATAATCGGCAGCAGCAGCTTTCTTATTAATCAATAAAATCTTAGAATTCCAATTGTATAACGTGCTATCATCGCTAGCTTTGTTACCCATCCACATGCCGTTAAATCCAGTAATTAAACCTTGATCCATTCCGCTCAAATACTTAAACCCTTTATGAGGAGCGGCTGCGATCCCGTCGTCCCCATTGCCACTGATATAGTATACAACCCAATGTCCAGAATTATTAATAAACTCTTCGGAATTACTATGCATCCCCGGCATTACTTCAAGATATTTAGAGGGATGTTTTAATGATCCCATCATTCGGTGACCGTTACTTAGTGTTCCAACAATTGCCTGTCCACCAAGATCCTCAAATTTAGTTCCCTTAGCGGGCTTCAAGTAGCCTTTAGAATTGGTTAATGCACCTGAAGTCTTTTTACCAGGATTAATCAGCCAGTTATTAAGAGTTTTAGAGCTGTTATTCACTGATGAACTAAGACTCTTCAGCTTGTTCTTACTAATCTTATTGCTTGAGCTTACAGATGAGCTTGACTTAGATTTAGCACTCATGGCTACAGCCTTGCTTGTCTTAGCCTTTGGAGCCTTGCCGTTATTCACATAACCATGCCAAATCCAGCCCTTAGTTTTACCATTTTTCGACTTGATATAGTTATAAACAGCAGTCTTCTTATTAGCCTTAACAACCTTAGCTTGCTTCGTCCGATAGAAGGTGGTGTGCTTATAATTCTTAGCCTTGTGCGTGATCTTGCTGAGCTTAGCAGATGAATACAGATTGCCTTTTGAAACGTGCACGGCCTTCTTAGCCAATTTCTTGTATGACTTAGGCGTTGCAGTGTGACGTACAGACTTAGCACTAGCCTGATCGACTCCCAAGCCTGCTTGGGTGATTGCAGTACCGGAGGTCATACCAACGGCAGCTAACAGGGTCGCGGTGGCGATGATCAATTTTTTTGTTTTCACGATATTATTGCTCCTCAATAACCAGTTTATGTAGTGACAATGTGTTTATAAGACCTATTATATGGTCATTGAAGAGATGCTTCAATAGTTAACGTGATTTAATTTTTGAACGCCAAAATAAAAAAGCTGCTCCGAATAAAGGATAGCCTTGATACCAAAATGCGTCAGGCATACTGGTCCTGATCGAATAGCTTAGGTGTTATAATTATGTAGCTGTAGAGTGACAACTCACCTAGTTGCATTACGACGTAAAGAATCGGGCAGACCGGCAAGTTAGCGACGGTTCTTTTCTTTTGCCTTGAATTCAACACTGTACAAAAACACCGTGTCCTGTGCTATAATTAGCGCAGAAACACGGTAGATGTAGAGCGACAGCTCACCCAGTCACATTACAGCGTAAAGAACCGAGTAGACCGCCAAGTTAGCTGCGGTTCTTTTTGTTTGCTTCGATGATTTTGGCATAAGCCGTAATCACCTTGGCAACAGCGTTCAAGATTGCGGCGATGCCCAGGAGGCATGCCGACAGACCTATCACATACAGCGAGCCTTTCAAGTTTGATGTTGTGTTGCATACGCATCACTCCAATCATAGTTGAGGGTTCGCCACCGCTCTAACACTCTACAGGTAGTAGTATAATAGACTGATCAAAGGAGCTGCTTGGTGACTATCGCGTCTGGACAGAAAAACTTGAGACTGGCGTCGTGGCGCTGGTTAGAGACACATTGATGGATTAAAAAGGCACTCGTTAAGCGAGTGTTTTTGTGTTTACTTGATCCCCTTGTAGGCAAGTTGCAAATTTTTCTTGTCTTGTGCGTTCGGAGTTGATGAATAGCCTGATAATGCACTCGTGTTATCGTAAAAGTTTTCCTTTAATCCAATGGCGAGTCCAACGCCGCATAAAGCGTCTTGTTCTTTTTCTGATTCGGTTTCATTTAAATCGGCCAATGACTTACGATTCAAGGCAACCTTTGATGAGAAAATGCCGCCGACGCCTTGAGGCCCATTAAGAGTACTACCAATAGTAAGCCCACCCTTAATACTCTTCTTCGTCGTCAATCGAATGTCAGCCTTAGAGGCCTTTTTAATAGCACGCAATTTGACAACATGCAAACTATTCCATGAATTGATAGCGCCCTTCCAAAGGTTTTTCCAATGCTTGGAAGTGGAATCAATATGATAAGTAATCTTACGAGAAGAAAAACTCCCATAATATGGCTTGCTTGACGCGTTGGCGGTGACCGAGCCGACGCCTAACAGGCTAACGCCGATACCTAACATGGTAACGAACTTGATTAAACTTTTACGATTTAACATAAAGAACACTCCTCAGTTTCATAAATTAGTTATTATGTTTAGATTATACGCGAGTGGCATGACACAATTTGTCACTTTGGGTGATTACATAAAGAAAGAAGCCTATCAGCTTTTAGTTGATAGGCTTCTTTTCTAATTAGTCCTCATTCTCCAAATCTGTGAGATGCTGCATGAGCTCCGCAGCCGTGTGGTACTCAGTCACGTTGCCATTCTTAACATCTTCAAGGGCCTCTTCGATACCGCTTTTAAAGTTGGCCTGTTTCTGGTGGTTCAATCTCAGCATATCAATTAATCGTTCCAGCTCGGTCTTAACGTAGCCAGCAATCAGGTCTTCAAAGTCGCTCAAATCGCCCATTTCACGAGACTTAGCCAGGGCCTGCATGTACGTATCGCGGGCTACTTGGTCTGGTTGTACGCTGATCACAGGGTAGCCAGCCGAGACTAGTGCCAGGTTCATTAATAACCGGGCGGTTCGGCCGTTCCCATCAATAAACGGATGGATCGCAACGAATCGTTGATGCAAGTCAGCCGCGTACAGCACGGGGTGCAGCGCCCCTTGCGCTTCGTGCGCCCAAACGATAAGTTCGTCCATTTGTGCGGCAATATCAGCCGGTATGCTGTAGGGCTGGTCCTCATGGCCGTAGGGCCAAGCTGCTAAGACTCGGTACGTACCGGGCTTATCGACTGCAGTCCGTTGCATCACGAGCCGATTCAAGCTGCGGATCACAGCGGTGCTCAAGGGTTCCGGGTCAGTCGCCAGTTGCTGCATATAATCATAGGCCGCACTCAGGTCCAACGTCTCCAACAGGTCTTTGACCGGGCCACCTTTGAGCGTGGTCCCGCGGGTCAAGATTGCCGTAACGTCAGGCAAGGTTAAGCTGTTGCCTTCGATGGCGTTAGACGTCCATACGTGCTCAAGTTTGATGTGTAGGTCCAGTTCCTCGGATTGGGTGTCAGACAGGGCCTGAAGGTCTTCAAGATTGTCCCTGAGGGCGTTAAGTTCAACCAGTTTATTAATCTCCATGTATCTCAACTCCTTTTAGTCCAGAAGCGGTAGGTCAAACTCTTCACCAGACCACGTCTTGATGGCGTCCCCAACGAAGGCGACTGGTCCGTCGGCTTGTAACTGTTTGACGTGATCGGTCTTGTCACCAGGTAAGACGTCAGCAATGACCGTATCGATTCCGACCTCAGTGGCGATGGTTTGGGCGACCCATTGGTTATCATCGGTCAACATGACTGGCCTTAAACCACGTGCCTTGAGGGCTGAAATTGCGGCAGTGGAACAGGCCTTAGGGGCGTGTTGAATGGCAATCAAATTAATGATTTATTCAGCAACAGCTTAGCTATGATCAGTCAGGATTGTAAGCCTAGTGAATAACGACTTTCATTTTAGCTGGCACGTGGGTGTAGATCCAGTGGGCGTCGGTAACGCTGAGGCGAACGCAACCGTGGCTGGCGCGCTTGCCCAACTTCTTGGCTTCACTGACCACGTACTTCCCTTTGGCGTTGGTTGGGACCGTATGGAACAGGTAAACGCCCCAATCCTTGAAGGAGGTCCAGTAACGGGCACCTTCACGGGAACTAGCATTGTAGAAGGACTTACCACGGTTTTGAATGTGGAACGTGCCCTTAGGAGTCGGGGAGGACTTCTTACCGGTTGAGCACTTCATGGTATACAGGACTTTCTTCTTGCTGGCCATGATGTAGACCCGTTGCTTGGCAATGGAGACCTTGATAAAGGCGTGCTTGTGCTTCTTCAGGTTTGGGTAAGGTTTAGATTCAGAAGACTGTTTCCAGGAAGGGGTCTTCGTGGCCTTGGTTGTTTTAGCTTGCGCAGTGGTGGCGTAGTTGCTCAGCCGAACTGCGCTCCCGGTCAATCCTAGGACGGCTAGTAGTGTGACAATCAACAGTGGTACTTTTTTCATTATGTAGGGGTTCCTCCTTATAATTTAAACAAGTTCATCTTATGAGTATATTTATAAACTGTCAACGAGTGGTACGGTTGTTGGTAAGTAAAAAGAGCGAGCTGCTGGGATTCTCAGCAACTCGCTTCAAGGATTGTCCCTCGGTTCATGGTCAAAACTCAAGAGAATGAGAAAAGTGCCGGTCCCCACCCCCAGTAACCGCGCCGATTGGCTATCAGCCTGCCAGAGGAGTCGTTCAGCTATAATGCAGAGGACGCCCAACCAAAAGGGCAACGTCCGATAGAAATGAGGATTCAACTTCGACCACATGGGGCCACCTTCTCGCTGCTAAATTTTCTAACGGGCGGTTTTGCCCGATGAGGTTGCCACAGACTAGCACGATGCGGTGGCAATTGGCAGTGGGAGGCGACGGTTAGGCTGGTCGGCGAACGAAATACGTTCGAAACACAAAAAGGGTCTGAGACTTTTGTCCCAAACCCGTTCCCATCATCATTTTTAGCCGCGGAACATGAAGATGCCCCGGACGATTTCCGCTCCGATCAAGATTACCATGAATGACCAAGTGACTAACGTTGCCACGCTCCCCATAATCAAGACCTCCTTGTGATTTCTTTAACTAGTTTCATTGTACGGCGAAAGGCGGGATTAAACAATGGGAAACGTTTACATTTACATGAAATAAAATGGCCCTGGTTGGTGAAGCTTAGCCAGAGCCATTAGTTAGCAAAGTAATGAAGAATCAACTCCCGGAACCTATCATTGCACCAAACGTGGCCAGCGTCATGCCCGGGGTGACTCGTAAGCGGGCGAGGTTGTAGCGGCCCTGTTTCATGGTAGCGACGCCCTCCTGGGTCGTCAGAGCAATGCTGTAGCCAGCCTGTTTAGCGAGCTTGTGAGTTGTTTTGTTAGCGTGACCGGCGGGGTAGCAGAGCATCTTGGTGTCCTGCTGAAGGTGCTGGTCCAACCAAGTCTTGGAAGCCGTCAGTTCCTGCTTCTGTTCCGTCGCCGTGAGGCTATCGAGGTTCAGGTGTTGGACCGTGTGGCTAGCAAAATCAATGTGACCGGAGTCTTTCAATTGCTTCATCTCGGCCAGAGTCAAGTGGTTAGACTTGTGCGTAAAGCCAGTAATCACATTGATTGTGGCGTGTTGGTGATATTTTTTCAAAATGGGTAAAATCTTGCGGTTGTCCTTGTACGCATCATCCAGCGTAATCCAGACGACTTTTTTCTGGGGCACGGTGTTGGTTGTCAGTGCGCGAATCGCCTGCGTCGTCGTTAGCGTCTGGTAGCCGTGCTGTTTCAGGTAGGCCATCTCATGTGCGAACTGTTTCTTGGGCACCCGCAGTTGGTTGCCACTGGCGATGCTGTGATACATCAGAATCGGCAACTTTAACGGGTGTTTTAACTTCAACCACGGTTTGGGCGTCTTGACCTGAGTGGCCGAGACGTCGTGACTGGAGACTTCGTTTTCTTGTGCCGGATGAGATTGCACGTTGTGATTGGGCCGCTCTTGGGAACGATTGATTCCCCATACGAGTAGGGCGGCAAGGGCCAGACAGCCACCCAATAACCACCATTTTCTACGCATAATTATTCCCCCAAATAATTAATCTTATATAAGTTATATTATAAGAGGAATTCTGTAAAAAGTGAACTCAATCGGCACGTTGGGCCAGTCGGCGGTAATAGTCGATGGAATCTGGTTCCAAATGGAGGGTCGCAATAACCTCTCTGTCGGTCTTTTGCGGGTGGCGGCGAAGATAGTTAACTAAGTAACCTTGATATAAAACGGTGGGACTGAGGGCGAACCCAATGATCCTTTCGTCGGGCTTGAGATACTTGTGGAGGCCGGGCAATGTCAGGTGTGGGTCGGCCGCGGCCCGCTGCTTTAAGAACCAATCACCGGTTTGAAAACGGTCCTGTAAGGGCGTCACAAATACTCGGAATTCTTGCAGAAAGGCCTGGTCGGCGGCGGACCATTCGCTGGTGGTCAGTTTAGCCGTAAAATCCGGTTGCAAAAAGACCTGCACGGGATAGCCGTGGGCAATCAGCAACAGGGTCAGCCGGGTGTAAACGTGGAGCCGCTGGTCGGCTAAGAAGTCGTCCAGGGTGTCGACCCACCGATAATTGACTGGTTGGGCGGCCTGCTTGGGCTTACTCTTGAGGTCGAGCGTGGGCAGGTAAGGCGTCCAGCGGTGAGAAAAGAGAAACTTAAAGTAGACGTTTAAGTGGGAAAGAATTTTGTTATAGGTCTGGTTTTGAATTTGGCGGGCGTCCACCAGCATGGCCAGGTACTGTTCCACGTCGGGGGTCTGAAGCTGGTTGACCCGGTGATCGCGTTGGTAGGTGGGATTGAAGTTTTCTAAGTAGTGGAAGAAGTCCTTCAACGTTGCCGTATATTCGTCGCGGGTGGCGGTGGCCATTGACCGGTCGGCTAGCGTTCGGTTGAAGGCGTCTTGGTACGGGTATTCTTGCGGCATTCAACCGCCTCACTTTCTAAAAATTACTTTAACCAATCGGAAAGTCTTGTGGGTAGCATCCGCCTCCGGTGGCCGGGGATGGGAGCGCCGTGGGAACCGGAGCAAGCCTGAGGAGCGGTCTTGCTCCTCGACTGGCAGCCCCGCCAAGCCCAGCGGGTCTCCCAGCTCGTCCCATGCTGTAACTTGGAAAACCACCAAGTAACACCATCGACACGGCGCCCCCATCCCCAGCCACCTGCGGCTACAGTTGTGCCCTGCCATTACTGATTGATTAGGTGTTAGATTACCTGAATTGGTTGGTCGAAGGTTGGGTGTGAATGGTGTGTTAGGTCAGTGTTCTTTCGAGTTCAGGTCACGGTTTAGTGTGATTTCTAGTAGAGGGCGAGACTGTACGATAGCTTGCCCAGTCCCCACAGCCAGCGCTACTCCTAATGACTGTAAGTATTAATCTACCACCAGTCTACCAGATTTACGCTAAACGCGTGTAAAATAAAAACCACCACTGAAGTCAATTCAATGGTGGTTTAAAACAAGGTTTAAGCCGTGACAGCGGCGTGAACCTTATCACGGAGGGCGGCTTTTTCCTCGTCGGAGATAAAGGCGCCGTTGATGGCGTTTAGCGTGAGCCGCTCCAGATGTTGCCAGCCCAGACCATAGTGTTCGTGAACGGTCATGAATTCACTGGTCAGGGTGACGTTGGAAACGGTCCGGTCATCAGTGTTGAGGGTGACATTCAAGCCGGCACTCAAGAATTCAGAGAGCGGGAAGGTGTCGTAGCCAGTGACTGCTTTGGTCTGGACGTTACTGGTGGGGCACATTTCAATGGTTGCCTCGGCGTGCTTGGCTTGCTTGATGGTAGCGGGGAAGCCACTCATGTGGACCCCGTGGCCAATTCGTTTGGCGCCCATGGTGAGGGCGACCGCCACGTTGTCAACGGGGCCAGCTTCACCCGCGTGAAATGAAAATGGCAGTCCTGTTTGCCGACCAGCCTTCATGGCTTCGGCGAGGTCGATGGCGGGGTGGTTGGCTTCGTCACCAGCAAAGTCGAGCCCGACGACACCCTTGCCAATAAATTCACTGGCAACTTCAAAGACGCCAATGCATTCGTCGACGGGACGATCTCGCATGACGCAGACGATGGCGTTAACTGGAATACCAAACTCTTCAGTACCGGTGTGGAGACCGTCTAAAGTTGCCTGAATGGCGTCACGGACGGACAGCCCCTTTTGGGTAAAAATGGTTGGGGCAAAGCGAGTTTCTAAGTAAATGAGGCCATCGGCGGCCGCAGTGCGGACCATATCGAAGCCGGCAATTCGCAGCTGTTCAGCGGTCTGCATCAGGTCAGTCACAACTTGGAAACGTTGTAAGTAGTCAATGAGACTTTCGGTTTCAAGGGGGGCGGTGACCAGGTTACGTAAATCTTGGTCGTCAGCGGGCAACGGGGTCCCCGTTACCGCTGCCATTTCCCGGAGAGCGGGCAGAGAAATTGAGCCGTCAAGGTGGCAATGTAATTCAACCTTGGGGTATTGGCGGACGTTATTTTCAGTAAAAGGTTTGACGCGGGACATGGGGAACTCCTCCTTTGGTAAATAGCTTCTTTTAAGTATATCATGAAAGCGCTTAACTACCAGAGAAAAATCGATTACTGATATTAGCTAGAACGAATGACCCGTCTTTTTGCCTTTCTGAATGTTTGATTGACGAATTAACCAGCCGCTTAGAATCACTTGAAAATCCCGACAATTCCGTCTTTGCTAAATGAGAACGGTTACTTGTTGATGTCAAATTTTACAATTTCAAAAATGTGGGTAAAAACGTTGTTTCTAAGGGGTAAACATTATATGATTAGGTCTAGTTAGCTACCGAGATTTTACCAGGCGATTAGGGCTGTTAGTAGGTCCGGCACATATACCTGGTAAATCATCTCAAAAAATATCAACATAACGAATAATAAAATCAACTTAATAACTAGTTTTACAACCATTTGGGGAGTATCACCAGTCTAACAGTTACTGGTTTTTATAAAGAGAAGGAGCAATCATTATGGATCAGACTTACACGCGGCTCACGCGAACGCTTTTGCGTAGTCAGCGCGAAGGAAAGCGACGATACATAACCGGATTCGATGGTATCCGGACGTTAGCCGTTTTGGGGGTTATCATTTATCACTTAGCACCATCCACCTTACAGGGGGGGTACTTAGGAGTGCCCATTTTCTTCGTGGTTTCTGGCTATCTGATTACTTATCTACTGATTCAGGAGTGGGATACGCACAATGAAATTGATGTTTGGAGTTTCTATGGACGGCGGCTAAAGCGATTGTATCCGGCCCTGGTTACCATGATTTTGGGAACGACAGCCTATATCACGCTGTTTCAGCGGAGCTTGTTGGCCAATATTCGGGGTACCGTCGTCACGAACTTAATTTATGGTTATAACTGGTTTGAGATTAAGCACGGCCAGTCCTATTTTGACCGGTTCAACGGGGAATCGCCGTTCACACACTTGTGGTCGTTATCCATTGAAGGGCAATTCTATCTGGTTTGGCCGTTTGTGGTGTTGGCCCTATTACTCTTCCTGCGGAAACGGGCCCGCGCTGTAGCCATTCTATTCGCGGTAGCGGTTGTATCTGCGGTTTTGATGGCGTTACTGTACGACCCAGCGAACACGAACCGGGTCTACTATGGAACTGACACTCGGATGTTTGCCATCCTGATTGGGACGGGGATGGCCTTCCTATGGCCGGCCCATAAGCTCAATTCAAATGTCTCACAGGCCCACCGCTGGATTTTAAATGGTGCGGGTCTAGCGTCACTATTAGTTCTAATTTACATGTTCTTTACCATGAATGGGCAAGCAGCCAGCACTTATCGTGGTGGTATGTTCTGGTTCACCTTGTTAGCTGGCGTTCTGGTGGCAACGGTGGCCCATCCGGGAAGTGACATGAACCGACTGCTTTCTAATCCCGTCTTTAGTTACGTGGGTAAGCGGAGCTATGGGATTTACCTGTACCAATTTCCCGTCATGATTTTCTATGAAGCTAAGGTGAACATCGGTAATCATCCGCTGTTCAACGCCCTGGTTGAAGTCGCCTTAATCATGTTGGTGACGGAGTTGAGTTACCGGTTTATTGAAAATCCAATGCGACACTACCATTACGGTCAGTTGACGCATGATGTGAAGAGTTTGTTGCAACAACCCGGTGCCCACCGGGTGGCCAGCACGTTTACGGTGATTGCTGCCGTTCTGTTTGGCGTCACCGCCGTGGGCTTTGTCCAACAGCCAGCCGCTGCTAAACCAACGGCCCTCCAGCGGACGATTACGGAACGACAGGCTTCGACGAAGAAACAAAACGCAGACGCGGCAAAAAAGCAAAAGGCGTTAGCGGCGGCTGCTTCTAAGCGTAAGCACCAGAAGGCCGTGGCTTTTTCAAAGATGTCCAAGGCGGACCAGAAGACGGCAAAATACTACTTCTTAAACGCTGAGGAACTGACGACCAGTAAGCAAACCCCAATCACGGCAGTGGGGGACTCCGTTCTGCTAGATGACTCCGGTGATCTTCAAGAGGTCTTCCCTGGTGCTGTCGTTGATGGGGCAGTTGGTCGGCAAGCAAATGCCTTGCCAGGTGTAATCAATGGTCTGGCACAACGGGGCCAATTAGCCAAGACGGTTTTGGTGAACATTGGGACCAACGGGTACGTGACCGCTGACCAGGCAGATCAGATTGTGCACGCTATTGGACCTAAGCGCCAGATTTTCTGGGTCAACGCGCACGTCCCAACCCGGGAATGGCAGAATTCCGTGAACAAGATGATTGCAAAGACGGCTGCCAAGTACGACAACGTCCATGAGATTGATTGGTACGGGACGGCTAAGGG
This sequence comes from Levilactobacillus yonginensis, assembly GCF_003946265.1. Classification (GTDB taxonomy): domain Bacteria; phylum Bacillota; class Bacilli; order Lactobacillales; family Lactobacillaceae; genus Levilactobacillus; species Levilactobacillus yonginensis. Next base: position 158,238 of record NZ_RHNO01000003.1, on the reverse strand, counting down.
GCATGACAAGTGGTTTGTTAGCGATCACGTTCATCCTAACAACCTTGGGAACCGGTACTTCACGTCACTGATTGCCAAGTCGATGGCCAAGACTTCTAAATAACGGTTGGCGTGACATGGCGTGACATGGTCGCCTCCGGCTGTCAGGGCTGGTGCCTACTGTGGGGACCGGCGCGAGCCATAGTGCGGTCTCGCACCTCGACTTGAAACCACGCCCAGGTCACGTGTTTCCAAGCTCGTCCCGTGGTGTAATCTCGGAGAACCACCGAGCTAACGCCACTTTCACAGCTGCCACCAGCCCTGACAACCTGTAGCTACGGTAGTTGTGTAAATAACCAATGTGTTAGCCGTCAGTCTTAATCGGGTGTATTGAACGGTTGGCGAGGAACAATTGTCTGGTGAATGAGTTTTTAAATACTGTGCTACTTTATCAGCTAGCTTCTAACCAAATATTAGATAATAGTTTTTAAGAATATCAGATGATTGAAGCCGTGAGGTCACAGCGGATGGGCTCAGGCGCCTCGTTATTCTTAGTACCGGTGGGTTTTCCGGTAGTTAGAATAAGACCAAGTTTTAAGACTCCGGGTTTTGAGGCTTAAAATTGTGTCGGCACCGTTCCAGCCCATCCGCTGTGACCGGTAAGGCGGGCAGATAGTCGTATTACTAATTAAGTTGTTATTTATTTTAACTTTTAAGTGGTTTACTAAGTCGCAAGTCCCGAATTGACCGGGATTTGCGATTTTTTTGTTGGTTCATTAATTTGCCCCAAGATGTTAGTTCCATTAATTTACCAGTGGCCGCAATTTTTTGGAGGATTTGGGACCATTTTGAGTAAACAGATGAGAGCCTCAATTACGTTACGTGGTAATATACCAAGTGAATTCAGGGATGGATTCACCACGAAATCTACTGGGGGGTAATTGTTATGATGAAAAAAGTTGCAATGATCGCAGCTGCAGCAGCGATGGTATTGCCATTAGGGTTAGGGGCTATTGCTCCCGCAGCTGGTGAAACAACTGCGATGGCGGCCGCTAAAGTGGCCGCCAAAAAAACCACGTATACACTGGTAAGCGTTAAAAACATTAAAAAAGCCGCTTATCACGTAAAGAGTGGTAAACCAGCACTGTATAGCGCCGCATTTGCTGCCGACAAGGCGAAAGTTACCTTAGCTAAGAAGGGGACTCTGGCTGGCGAAAAGACTTACAACGTCACTAAGCAGATTGTGATCAAGACTAAGGCTACCAAGAAGGCTAAGGCCAAGAAGGTGACCTATGCTTACGTGAAGAGTGCTAACGGTAAGGTCAAAGGCTGGGCCGCTCTCTCTAAATTGACAGCAGGCAAGTTTATGGCAGCTGATGGTAAGAAAGCAACTAAGAAAGCCGCTGCTGACAAGATTGCGGGGAAAACCTACACTTTGGTTAGCTCTGCTAAGATCAAGAAGGCCGCTTTCCACTTCAAGGGCACCACACCGGCCTACTTCAGTGGCAAGTTCGCTGCTGACAAGGCCAAGGTGACGTTGACCAAGAAGGGCGTCCTGCCACAAAGCAAGACCTTCTACGCAACTAAGAAGATTACCATTAAACAGAACAAGAAGAACGTTAAGTACCTCTACGTTACCAACAAAGGCTGGGTAAAGGCATCATTGCTGACCGCTGGTAAGTTTATGGCAGCAGATTAACGTGGTTGTTTCAACTAGAAGCACGCTTGATGGCGTGCTTCTTTTTTTGTTGGGATTAGTTGTAGATTGCCGCCGCTGGTAGCTAGACGTTTCGCTGGGGGGACCGACTAAAGCCAAAAGGCGGTCTTTAGTCTCGACTTGAAACCTCGGAAAATCACCGTGTTTTCAAACTCGTCCCGTGGCCTAATCTTGGGAAACCAGCCCCATACACAGGATCCAAGTCTAGCTACCAGCGGCTTCTGTGTATGGGAAATGGCAACACTGTAAACGCAAGCCGGTTATGCAGTTGAAGTTCGATGGAATTGGTCAGCCTGCCATCACGATATGGTAGTCAGTAAGTTTGATGTCGGTTACGTGCTTAATAGCCGCTGCAATTGTTACTGATTAAACTGATAGCTAAGACAACTGTGATAGGTCGTGTCGTGGGCCTAAACCGGATTAAATCCAGAAAACTACCGTAGCCGGAGGTTGTCAGGGATGGTGCCGGCTGTGAAAGTGTTGGTGGCTCGGTGGGGTTGCCGAGCCACCAACACGGGACGAGCTTGGAGACCCGCCTGGGCTTGGGCGGGGCTTCAAGTCGAGCCGAAGGACCGGGCCTCAGGCCGCAGGCGGTCCCCACAGCAGGTGCCATCCCTGGCGGCCGGAGGCGGCTATTTTAGGAACTTGACTCAGACCTAACTACAACACGACCTATCACAATTGCCGTTGGATTAAGGATTTCTAGCGATTCTTAGAACTGGTTAATACTGAAAAGTAATCGCTTTACAACGTCTGACAAAGCAAGCATAATGGGGGCGTAAAAGGCGTTATGAATCTACGGAGGTGTTTTTGATGGTAAAGACAAAAGCAGTAATGATCGGTGCCGGCTTATCTAATATGGCCGCAGCGGTTTACCTGATTCAAGAAGCCCATTGGAACGGCAGTCAGATTACATTTTATGGGGCTGACATGCACGGAGCCAATGACGGTGGTGAGACTAGCGCGTTCAACAATGAGTATTGGAACAAGAATCACCCGCTGGATAACCAAACGGGTTACGTGGCCCGTGGTGGTCGAATGTTGAACTACCGGACTTACGTTGATTTGATGGACCTGCTCGACCGGATTCCGTCAGCCACCGAAGAGGGCATGACGGCCGCTGAAGATACCCACGACTTTGATTTTCATCACCAAACCTTTGATAAGGCACGGTTGATGCAGGGGGGGGAAGGCATCATTGATGGCGGTAAATTAGGTCTGAATAACAAGGACCGGGTCTTGCTATCCAAGTTAGTTTTAATGCCTGACGAAGAGGAAACTAAGCTCGATAACGTGACGATTGCCGAGTACTTCAAGGATGACCCGCACATGTTCCAAACTAATTTCTGGTACATGTGGGAAACGACCTTTGCCTTCAGAATTGAAAGCTCCGCGCAAGAATTGCGGCGCTACATGCACCAAATGATCTATGAATTTACGCAGATTGAACATTTAGTTGGGGTCAACCGGACCCGTTATAATCAGTTTGAAAGTATTATGTTACCGCTGATCAACTACTTAAAGGATAACGGTGTGACCTTCTTGGACAACCGAATCGTGACTGACTGGGAGTTTGCGGACAGTGCCTTACAGGATGAAATTACCGTGACCGGCCTGCACGTTAAGAATGTGGCCGATGATACGGAAGAGTTGGTCGATGTGGATGGTGACACGGCTGTTATCTTCACCAATGGTTCCATCACGGACTCTGCTACCATGGGAGATTACGACACCCCAGCGCGGGAGAACATGGAATATGGGATCAGTGCGGCACTGTGGAAGAAGGCCACCGAACGCTTCTACAATTTGGGGACGCCAGACAAGTTCTTCGACGACCGTAAGAATTCCGAGTGGGTCAGCTTTACGTTGACTACCAAGAATCACCTACTCTTGAACGAAATTACCCGGATTACGACGCAGGTTCCTGGAAACGCGTTGAACTCCTTCCTGTCCACGACACCGATCACACCACTGGGGCAAAAGGACGTGAACATGTCGATCGTGGTTCATCATCAACCACACTTTACCACCCAAAAGCCTAACGAATCCGTCATTTGGGGCTACTTCCTATACCCACGGCGGACTGGTGAGTTCGTCCACAAGCAGTACATTAAGATGACTGGGAAGGAAATGGCCCAGGAATTGATTGGACAACTGGCTAAGGTCGACCCTGGTCCCAACAATATTCGGGATAAGGAACCAGAAATCTTGGACAGTATCATTAACAACATTCCAGTTTACATGCCCTACGCCTCAGCACTGTTTAACAACCGGGCTAAGACGGACCGGCCAGAGGTCATTCCAGCGCATTCCACTAACTTAGCCTTCACTGGTGAGTTTGCGGAACAGCCTTACCAGATGATCTTCACGGAGCAGAGTGCGGTTCGTTCAGGTGAAATTGCCGCTTACCACTTTGCTGGGATTTCAATGGATAACTTAGTGGATACACCACGTTACGACAAGGATAAGAGGACCTTGTTGAAAGCTACGCGGCGGATGTTTAGCTAGGAATAATGACAGTTTAGTTTAAACACAATAAATTAAGCAGACGCTTAGTTTCAGCCTTAGACACCATTCCATGTGAGTGGTGTTGGGCTGAGACTAGGCGTCTTTTGGTAATGTTAATGATAGCCACGTCGCCAGAGTAATTTTCCCAGTAATAAGGCAGGCGCTAGCAAAATCAGCCCCAGAATAGCAATTTGAAGGAATAGCCAGCGCCCAATCGTCGCAGGTGTGTCGACATCTTTGGCAGCGAGAAGGGGGACCTTGGTGTGGGGGACGCGCCAGTTAGAACCGTGGTCGTGAAATTGGAGATCCTGGTTGTGTAATCGAATAGCAGGTCGTCGAGCCAAAAATCGTTCGGGTCGGAGTCGCTGCAACGTGTCCGCCACCAAGGGATAACAGATAAGCCAAGAGCTTAGCAGATAGATGGTGAGCGGTCCGTGATCTAATTTAACGGTGAAGCCCAACGTGTGGGCCGTGAATAGCAGGTAACTGAGAATCGGCAGGAGACTGTGGCAGTAATTAGTTAGGTATTTGCGAACCATCAAATCACCTCGATTTTTCAGCAGTATAGCACATTTGAAAAAGCGGCAGAGAACACAAGTAGTGGTTGAGAAGCTTGGTACGCATAGCTGTCGTTTTCTAAAATAATCAGGTGCTTGTGAAAAGGGTCGGAAGCTGTCGTCACAATATTTAGCCACTATTCAGTTTGTGTGAGGGCAGACGTTATGAAGCTGAACAAACAAACCAATCGCTAAAATAGCAAAATAGCCCTAGTTTACGGCCACTTAAAAATTATTTTAATTAAACATACTATGATGCTTATACTGTCCAGATAGCTCGATGTGGTGCGATTTTATAAACGTTTTAACAGTAATTGTCTGATATCATAGTTTATCACTTGATTAGTCATATAATTTATTCATAAAGTGTTTAACACCCACTAGAATTATGCCCTACGAACCTATTGCAGGATTGAATGTTATGTAATATTATCAAACTGTAAATGACATTAAAATTTCCTTAAGGAGGTCTTAGAAATGAAAAAGAGAATACTAGGGATTCTTAGCCTCGTTGGACTGTTGGCGGTTTCGCTATTGTTTTTAGTCACACCCACACCGGCTTCAGCCGCTCAAGATGCGGTTACACCAGCGGGTTCAAAGACATTTTCACCAGTTGGCATTGATACGACGACCAATGCCTGGAATGATGGCGTGCCACTGCAAGGGACCTATTTGAAATATGATAGTGATGGGTTAATTTGGGGATTTGCCCAAAGAAATGGCGCTGATTGGAATGGTCAAAAGTTTAAGACGGCTGATGGTGCTCTGGCATACTGCTTGAACTTTGATCAAGAAACACCAAATGGCTCGTCGTCACCGCTAGACGACTTGAGTGCCACCCAGAAGAAGCAACTAAGTAACCTGTTAAAGTTGGGTTATGTTGAACACGGTACCGATACATATAAAGGGGCTGGTGTTTCGACCCTGAGCAACATCGATGCCTTCATTGCAACGCAGTGGATGGTTCATAAGATTGTCCCAACCGATGGGATTAACGTTGATGATTTTGATATTGTAAATCCGACGTTGAACGATGCGATGGCTAACCTTAAACAGTGGGTATACGAAGACCTGGATATTCAGCTGCAAAAGGATGGTAGCGTTACTGATACGAATGGTCAGTTCACGCAGAATTATGAGTTAACCGCGCCGCATGATCTACAAGGGCAAGCCGATATTACTTTGAGTAAGGACGTAACTGGTGCTCAGATTAAGACGGCAGACGGAACGAGTTCAGAAATTAGTTCGACCAAGGGCGTTAACGTCAAGGTCGGTGATAAGTTCAGCATTTCCGTGCCAGACACGACGGCTGATGGATCGGTCGATGTCGTTGCTAATGGTGGGACCGATTCCTACACCTTCGCGAAGTACGATCGACCTGCGACGAACCAACAACAGGCGTTAGTTGTGGGTGATAAGTATGTCAGTGATGATCAAAAGGCCACTGACACGATGAGTTGGAAGTCAGATGTTGAGAAGCCAACCATTGGGACGACGGCGACTAGTGACGGTAATAAAACGATTACCCAGTCTGGTGAGGCTAAGATTGTCGATCAGGTTCAGTATAAAGGACTCACCGTTGGCAAGGCGTACACGGTTAATGGCACTCTAATGGACAAAGCTACGGGTAACGCCTTACAAGTGAACGGCAAACAGGTTACTGGCTCAACGACGTTCACACCAACTTCAAGCGCAGGGTCAGTCAATGTTGCGTTTACATTTGATGCGAGCGCTCTGAATGGGAAGCAGGTCGTTGCTTTTGAAAGCCTACTTCAAGATGGTAAAGTGGTCACTAGTCATGAAGACATCAACGATAGCGGCCAGACTGTGGCTATTAATCTAACGCAAAAACCATCAATTGGGACGACTGCGGTTGATGGTAACGATGGGGATAAGGTAATCAATCCAACCCGCGACACAACCATTGTTGATCGTGTTACTTTCCACAATTTGACGCCGGGTAAGACCTACACGGTCAAGGGTGTCTTGATGGATAAGATGACTGGTAACACGCTCAAAGTTGATGGGCAAGAAGTTACTGGTTCAACCATCTTTACCCCTGAAGCACCCAACGGTAGCATCAATGTCCAATTTACTTTTAATGCCAGTTCACTACGTGGTAAGGACATTGTGGTCTTTGAAACGCTCTATCACAACGGCAATCAAGTAACTAGTCACGCTGATATTAACGATAATGGTCAAACGGTTATCGTTTCCAATCCAACGCTACAAACGACGGCTACCGATGCCAGTGATGGCGACAAATCAGTTGACGCTGATAGCTCGGTCACCGTACAAGATCGGGTGCAATACACGAATTTAACGCCAGGTAAGTCTTACACCGTTTCTGGTGTCTTAATGGACAAGGAAACGGGGAACGCGCTGTTGGTCAATGGTAAAGAGGTCACCGGTTCGACGACCTTTACGCCAACGACAGCTAATGGCTACGTTTATGTTGACTTTACCTTTGATGCAAGTGGCTTAGCTGGCAAGCAACTGGTTGTATTTGAAAACTTGTACCAGGATGGCAAGGAGATTGCTACCCACGCGGATATTAATGATGCTAGCCAGACGGTCACCGTTCCGGATGATCAGACACCAACTAGTGAAGAGGGCGATGGTGTTTCACCTAATACGCCTGATGTTACCAATCACGGGGGTGGTGCCGACACCATAACTGGGAATACACCAGCGACAACCCTTTCACACCATGCTGCAGCTGCCCCTTCAGCGGGTTCAGCTGGTGCTTTGCCTCAAACGAATGAAGCGAAGGCCACTTCGCTGGTTATGCTGGGACTCTTAATTTTAGCGGCAGTGATCAGTGGGGCACTTGTGAAGCGTCGTGAGAGCTAACCGATTTGTAAAAAAATAGAACGTGGATGCGTAAATAGCGTGTTAAAAAATGGATTCAAGGTTATTCGCCCTGAATCCATTTTTGATTGCTGTCGTTAGCTTAACTTGCCAGACTATTCACGTTGGTCCGATGAGTTGTGGTACCTTGCCAGAAGGGAACCTTCACAATTCCCATGACCTTGTCAGAGTCCACGTAACCCCAGGCGCGGCCATCCTCGGAAATGCTCCGGTGATCACCGAGCACGAAGTAGTGGTTTTGGGGAACCGTATTCCCCTGATACTTCCAGTCATGCGCCTTGGCAAGACTGCTTAGCGTCCAATTACCAGTTCCCGAAGTCCGCTCGTCTTTGCTGATGAAGGACTGATTGATAGCTTGGTTGTTCACGTAAATATAGCCGTTCTTGCTGACGACTTTGTCACCAGGTAGGCCAATGACCCGCTTAACGTAGTTGGTGTTTTTGGCGGCTTGTGGGTCTTCCCCGTAGGCGTCAAAGACAATGACGCTGAGCCGTTTTAACTTCAGTGGTTTGACGACCACCATTCGTTCTTGGTCAGCCAGGTTGGGCTCCATGGAACCACCTGAGACCTTAACGACTTCAAACACGTAGGTGCGTACCAGCAAGACGACCACAAGGGCAATCAAGATAGGCAAAACCCAGCTTAGAATACTGCGAAAGGCTTTCATTAGACGAATTATCTCCCTGAATTTTGGTTTATTGAGGTGTAGTTATGACGTTTATTCTAGCATAGCTCGTCTCAGGCTTAGCCAGTTTAGTGAAAAATTAACGAAATACGTAGAAAGTTGGCCGAAACGGTAGCGCTTACAAGCCGTTTGTGTAACAATGTAGTGAAGTAAAACCGTTTAATAACGAGGAGGAATCAACATGGCAGAACAAGTTGAATTATTGAAAGTTGCTACGGCAATGTTGGACAAAGCCTACACCCCGTATTCCCACTTTCACGTTGGGGCAGCGGCGGTTGGGGCTAGTGGCAAGGTCTATGGTGGCTGCAATATTGAAAACGCATCGTACGGCGCAACCAACTGTGCCGAACGGACGGCAATCTTTTCCGGTATCGCTGCTGGTGAGAAACATTTTACGGCGCTGTTAGTCACTGGCAATACGGAAGGTCCCATCGCACCTTGTGGTATCTGCCGGCAGGTGATTGCTGAGTTCTTTGATGCTGATGCACCGGTCTACTTAACTAATCAGTCCGGCGCTTTTGCTGAGACTACCGTTGAGGGTATTCTTCCTGGGGCGTTTACTGAGCTGAAATAGACTTTACAAGCCGCCTTCGGCTGCCAGAAATTGGGGCCGCTGTGGGGACCGGGCAAAGCCATAAAGCGGTCTTTGCCCTCGATTCTAAGCCTCGGAAAGTCGCCGAGGCTTAGAACTCGTCCCACGGTGTAAGTTGGAAACCCACCAACTAACACCGTCGACACCGCGGCTCCAATTTCTGGCGGCCTGCGGTTACATTAGTCGTTGTAATTGTCCGTTGGTGTAAAAACCTCGGGTTGGTAGCTAAAGTGGTTGGTAGCTAAATTGGGGGTTACGTGTTAGGCAGTACACCGACCTTAGTTTGTGGCTGATCCAGCTTCACTAGAACTCAAGCCAGTCATGCAAACTTAATTTTAGACTAAGTGGTCTGGGACAAAAGTCTCAGACCCTTTTTGCGTTCTGAACATATATAGTTGAAGCATGCGACGAAAGGCAGTCAACTCCGCTTAACCCCGATGGACAAACAATCCAAGATCAGGATTATTCGTCCATCGACGTTAATACTTATTGACTAACCGCCTTTTGGCTCACTCTCTTTTTTAGGTATTTTACTGTTTTAGATAAATTACTTTGACACACATAGTAGTGTGTGATACATTAGTTCCATTGAGAAAACGGAAGGGAGTGGCAATATGGCTGAGGTTATTTCCAAAGATCTCATCCGGGGCCATACGGATACGATTATTTTAAATATTCTGCAACAGGGGGATAGTTATGGATATCAGGTCGCCAAACGAGTCAAGCTACTAAGCCAGGGACATTATGAACTCAACGAGGCTACATTGTATACCGTCTTTCGCCGGCTGGAAAAGAATGGGGCATTGGAAGATTACTGGGGGGATGAATCTCAGGGATCTCGGCGAAAGTACTATCACGTGACGCCAGTGGGGGTGGCCCTGCTGAAGAAAAATACTGCGGCTTGGCAAGTGGCCAAACCAATTATTGATGACTTAATTACGGGAACGGTTCCCGAGGAGGATTAGCATGGACGATATCACAATGGAAATTCGCACGCGGTTGGATCAACGATTCAGCCAGTATCAGCCTTCACGGGCGTTGACGGAATTGAAGGAAGAACTTGTGGGGGACCTTACCGAGGCCGTCACGGATAAAGTGAATCAGGGACAGGCTGCAGCACTGGCCGTGGACGAAGCCATGGCACAGCTGGGCGACATCGATGCTTTGCTTAAAGAAGTGGCGGCAGAAGATGCGGCGGATGGGTCAGCTGATGACGCCACGGAACGTGACGTTGACGACTCCCAAGTAAAAATTGGCAAATTGAAGATTCACGGGGACAAAGTGACTTGGGGTCACCACGTTCTGGTAGATGGAGAAAATGATAAGGTTGATTTTGGTAAATTGGTCAAAGTTGATGGCGACCATGTTTCGGTAGCCGGCGGGATGATCGATGTCCAGGGTGACGACGTTTATGTGAATGGTGAGCGGCCACGACGGACTTTTGTGGAGTCACTGCGACTGGTCAACACACAGTCCTTTAACGTGGCGGATTTGGCACATGTGGATCTGAGCTACCGGGATGCGGCAGTTAAATTGGGCCCGGCTAATGCCGACGAAATCGTGATCAATGAGTACATGAGCCGGGACAATGCCCGGTATTACCTGCGAGCTGAACGGCACGGGGATCTCCTCACAATTAAACAGGGAGATCGGCCCCGTTTGTGGCCCAACCACGTCCGCGCAGAAATCTTTTTGCCGGCTAACCTGGCGGCAATGGTCGGTGTCCATGCTGGTAATGGGAGTCTAGAAATCAGCGACCTCAGTGCGCCACTGAAAATTACGGCGCACGCTATCAATGGCAGTATGCGGGCGTTTGATGACCATGTGAGTGAGCTCCTACTGAAGTCCACCAACGGTGCCATTCGGCTAGACCAAGTTCATGCGGCTAAGCTGGAACTATTAAGCAAAAATGGTAGCGTGACGTCGCGGGAAACGTCCGGGACTTTGAAGGTCGATTCCCGTAATGGCGCAATTAAATTGGCGGATCACACGGGTGACGTTGATTTGCACGGACAAAACGGCGCTATCAAGCTGGACGGGTACACGGGACAAGCCATTGTTGCGGCCAATAATGGGGCCATTAAGGGCCGCAATTTTACTGGTGGCGGTACATTTCATGCTGGGAACGGGAATGTCAACGTTCAGCTGGCCGGCTTAACTGATGATTTTAAGGTTGAGGCTGGGGGCAGCGTGACCCTGCAGATGCCATTGATGACTGACTATCGTTTGGATCTGAAGAGTAAGCATGATCGCGTGCGAGAACCACAAGAAGCACAGCTGAGCTTAAACGATGACTCCCATAAGATTGGGACGGTCGGTGATCAGCCAGAACACGCAATTAGTGTTTACGCAACTAGCGGTAGCGTGCGGGTCAGCTAAGACTTCCTAGCCTGTAGCTGCATCGTCGGTAGATAGCAGCAGTCTAGATGCAACTAGTCTGAGTATATTCAGGTAAACTTTCAACCTTCTTAAAAAAGACGAGTCACCAGCATGCAGCGCTGGTGGCTCGTCTTTCGTGTCCTTAGAATTTCAGTTCATATTCAAACTTCAATTTCTTATAATAATCCTGTTCGATAAAGTCCGTTGGCCGGACGGCACCATCCTTCATGTCGAAGTAGGCGACTCCCGCCAATTTGAGCATCTTGTAGACAAATTGTGAACAGAACATGATGTTGGGCTTAGCAGAATGCTTAGAGACCAATCCAAGCATGTTGTAGGCGCTGCCTTCACGGTTGATTTCGGCGATTTTGTCAATGACAAACGTCTTTTGAGCGGTGGTTACCGGGAGGCTGTATACCAGGACAGAAGCCCCAGTCTTTTGGTGGAAGAATTCCAGAGTCTCGGCGTTCATTCCTGGTGGATAAACGTTGTCGCCGCCATTATAACTAATAATTGTCTCTAAGTCGCGGTCGAAGGCGAGCGACACGTGATTGAACTGCTTACGAGTAAACACTGAGATCATCTCGCTGGCGGCACTGCCCGTGTTGGAAACGGCCAAGTAAAGTTTGGAATCGGTTAACGTCGCCGTAGCAGCATCAAAGTAAGCATCTGTGAGGGTTCCGTGATTGATGTAGTGTACGGAACTGTGACGCGGTAGGTCTTCTAAAATTGTTTTTACGTGGTCGACTGAGACCTTATCTTTAGCCGCAGCGGCATTATCCATGAGCGCGCTCAGTTTATCAGCACTTTGACGTAATTCATCGAAGCTGACCGTGGCCGTCTCTTCTACCGTGGGTAAGTAGAAGACCGTTTGGTTGTTGGTCGTTACGAAGCGCTCGACCCATAATGGGAAGAGTACGATGAGCACGCCAATCAGTTTGGCTGGGAAATAGATGAGCGATTGGCCTCGCAACGGGAAGACGACCGCAGAAATGAAGACCAGCTGAATAACTAGGAGAAGGCCGTAGATGACGGTCAGGCCAATTTTAGCTGGACGGGGGAATTGCGCGAGCCACGTCCGCAGAACCATTACCGTCGCTAAGTAGATGTACACAATGATTAGAATGGGCTGGTTGGCGAATAAGTACAGGCTTGCCAAGAGAAGCCAGCCAAGACCACGAATCCGAATTGACTGGAAGTAGTTGATGACGTCGTTCATGAAAGTCTTCCTTCACGTAAAAGGTGATGCCCCAGATAGTGGTCACCACCAGTTAATCAAGTTATGAATGTTTGCAAATAATGAGTCTCAGTATACCATAACCAATGGTGCGAATTGGGGATTGTAAGGATGGTCTAAGAAGTCCATACCGATCATTAAGGGTAATCTTCCCAATGACTTCTAGCAGGCCGTTTCGTGTGATTTTACTTTGGAAGTAGGTTTTACGACTAAACCAGCTCAAAATATCTTTGTAGATAGTCCGCCACGCCGGATTCATTGTTGTCCTTGGTGGTAATGTGATCGGCGACGGCCTTTACATCCAGCTGACCATTGATCATAGCGACCCCCTCGCCTGCTTGTTGAATCATGTGGAAGTCGTTTTCGGCGTCACCGAAAGTCATCAAGTTGCTGGTATCCCAGTTGAAACGGGCCAGGAGAGCCTTGATGCCTACGATTTTGTCCACTTCTGGTGAGAGAAATTCTAGCATGTGGGGCTGCGAACGAACCACGTGGTAGGTTGAAAAGAGGGCCTCTGGTAGTTGTTGGTTGACGGCGTCTAGCATTGTTGGCTTAATCGAAACTAATGCTGTGCTAAAAAGGTTATCGGGTAACTCTTTGAACGTTACGGGAAAATAGTCGACGCCCACCTTTTTGGCTCGGTGATAAAGTGAGGGGCCAAGTTCTTTAATTTGGAAGTCCTGATCAAAATCTAAGATATCTAGCGGGAGACTGTAGCGTGAAGCGTACTGGTAGAGCGGTTCGAAGTCCGTCTTGTGGAGGCCATTTTGATAGAGAACCTCACCCGTGGCATTGTGGACGACTAAACCGCCATTAAAGGTGATGGTGTAGTCGGTTTCCGCAGTTAAGCCCAGTTGGGCAATGTAGGGGTGGATAGCCGCAAGTGGTCGGCCGGTACATAGGACAATTTTTAAGCCTTGTTGATGGAGCCGTTGTAGTGCGGCAACGTTGGCTTCACTGATTTTTTTGTGGTTATCAAGTAGCGTGTTATCTAGGTCTAGAGCAATCATCTTGATCAAGAATAGGACCTCCTTTATCTACTAGTGTACACGACCTTTTGGCTATCGTGAAATTAGTTGGGTCTATTATTTTGCCCGCTAATTGATTTCGATCAATCAATCAGTCAATCTATATAACTTTCGGATTGTTACCAGTTCACTCAAACTGTGGTCAATATTTCCGGTCGTTTGGGTTTATACTCTAGGTAGACTAGGACTAACTTAAAAGGGGTTTTATCGTTAAAATGACGTTGCCAGCGTCGGACGGAAAAACCTAACGGATTAACCAAGGTAGCGTTTTCTTCAAATTGTAAAGAAAATGCCAACAATTTCAGAAAAAAGGGTTTATTTTTTGGCTGATAGAGGTGATACTAGAGGAAGTTACTCACGGGCTTGATCATAAAGATACCACCATGATTGTAATTGGTGTAACTTGACATGGCTGATTTCGGTGAGGGGAATTTCCTGCGATTGGCCAGCAGCTAAACCCATGTAAACGGTCGACGCGGAAACGTAGTCGACCGTTCCCGTGTAGGTAACGTCATGAAATATTAGGGTAGTGATTTGATTGTTTTGATAAGCCGTTTGGAGTATGGCTTTGATTCGCTGACTAACACTGTGCATGAGATCACGTCCTTAAAATAAAGGTTGTTTTCATTATAGAACAAGTGTTCGTTTTTGCAAACCAGTTTTTTAATATTATTGGATAACTTGATTTGACGGTGAAATGTACGTAGGGTTATCCATTTCGTGGAATCTGGTCAAAGACGTCTGCGTTTTTTTAGGCTACAATGAAGTCCCGTAGCTGTGCACATTTTCCAGGACGGTAAATGGCAGCGCCTCGCGCTGAATGAGAAGGAGTAATGGACTGACAATGACAGAGACGACAAATGAGGCAGTAACTACTGAAGCACAACTGAAAAAAGAATTTGACGATTTGTACATGCACATCTTCAAGTACATTGGTGATTTTGTGTCCATTCCAACACAAAAGTATAATTTAACTTTTGAAGCGTTTATGGTGATGGACAACGTTGCTCGGAGTAAAAATGGTCAAACCTTAGTTGAATTGGCTAAACTCGAGGGCGTTTCCAAGAGTGCGATTGCTCGGCAAGTGAACGTTCTTTTGAAGGAGAACTACGTGATGCAAAAGGTTGATCCTAATGACCGACGCGTTAAGTACATTACGCTGACGGCTGCGGGGAGCCGCGTTCAACGGAACCTCTCTGAGGCTACCGACGAACGGTTCCACCGTTGGTTAGAATTCTTTGGTGGTAAGGAAGAAGCTGAACGCTTTATCCGGGTTCTCCACCAAGCCAATGAGCGGGCCGTTGCTGCTGGCTTTGTTGGATTCGACAGTTTACATGATAAGCGTCGGAACTCTAACAAGAGTCGGAGTCACGGGCACACCAATGAATAATCTGTTTGATAATACTGAACGACCGTAGGAGATTTCTTCCTGGTGGTCGTTTTTATTTTGTTTTGGGTTATGCTGGATGATTGTAGCCGCCGGCGGCTGCCAGGGAGGGGGACTGCTGTGGAGACCGGAGCGAGCCAAAGTGCGGTCTCGCTCCTCGACTTGAAACCACGCCCAGGTCGCGTGTTTCCAAGCTCATCCCATGCTGTAAGGTGGAAACCCACCATCTAACACCGTCGACACGGCGGTCCCCCTCCCTGGCAGCCTCCGGCTAAGTTGTGCGTGACCATTAAATTGCGGTGATGGTAATGGTGAAAAATCACTCGGTTATTAGTCATGGTGTGGGGAGTTCATGATCGGACGGAAGAAAACTAGATTACATAAAATGACTTGTAGTCCGGGAAATTTTTGTTAGAATTCCTGCGCCTACGGATCAACAACCTAATCCATAACAAAAATAGAGCCTACTGAGAAATCCAGCAGGTTCTGTTTTACTGTAAGTTTAATTTTAAATGATACTAGCTACATATGGTGTGAATGCCTAGGTTGAAGTTGCGGTAAACCCACAATCTAAGCCGGAGGCGAACTCTCACAGACTATTTAGAAATCGTAGCTTCGAGCTGACGTTCATTGTATAACAAGAGGATGCTGAACATGATAACGTAAAGTATCAGTGGAATCCACGCGTAGTTCAACGTGATCATGTGCTGGGTTGCGACGTTTTGCGGGTGATTGGCTACGTAGCCGGAGAAGTGGAAAAGACCGGCCGTTACCAGCCCACCCAAGCCTAAGCCGACGTTGACGCCAAAGTCATCGGTGGAAGCGAGGATGCCCTCTGCCTGGATGCCCATTGCCATACCGTAACGGATGGTGTCAGCAATCATGATGGAGACCAGACCGATGATGATGCCGTTACCAACGGAGTTAATCAGAATTCCCGTAAACAGCACGACCAGGTGGTTTAGCAAAACACCAATCGTTAGAATACCTTGGCCGATTGCTGCCACTGTGATACCCGTGAGCATGGTACGCTTCTTGCCCCAGATGTGGGTGGAATGAATGATCAACAATACACCAATCAGTGCAGCAAACGTAAAACTATTGGCCCAGGGGACCAGGTTTTCACTGTGCTGAATGTATTTGAAATAGTAGATGGTGGTTTGATTCTTGATAGCGGTGGTCAGCCAATACAGTAGGATGACTACCGAGATGACCAGCCAAGGCTGATTTTTTCGCAACATGGTACTGACCGCGTGCCAGGACTGGTGGGAGGCTTCCGGATTGGTGAAGCGTTCCCGGACGTGGAAAAAGGTATTCCAAATCAGTGCTAGTGAAATTAGGCCGAACAGCACGATTGTTAGCAGGAAGCCTCGTTGCTGGTTACCGTGACCGAAGAAGGCAACCAAGGGAAGCGTAAAGACCGCGACAATAATTTGAACGGAACTCCCTCCAAATTGGCGGATGACTCCCAGAAGGGTCAGTTCCGATTCATTCTGAGTCATAGTGGGAAGGATCGACGTAATCGGGAGGTTGACGGCCGTATAGAAGAAGCCCAATCCTAAGTAAGTTACATAAGCCCAGACTAATTTGCCGGTGCCACTGAACGGTGGGGTAACGAAGGTTAGCACAGCAAATAGGACGTAGGGCAGAGCGTACCAGAGAAAGAACGGTCGGCTCTTGCCCCATTTTGAATGGGTCCGGTCGATCATTAACCCGATAATGAGACTTTCCACCACGTCAGCTAAGCGGGCAACGATGAAGAGAATAGCGGCCGCACTGGCAGATAAGCCGTAGACGTCGGTGTAAAAGAACAGTAGGTAGGTGGTCATCATCTGAAAGACCAGGTTGTCCGCTGCGTCACTCAGACCGTAGCTCAAACGCTCCGGCCATTTGGTTTGCCAAGGTGAATTCAACTTGTCGTAGCCTCCTTTCGACTACTTACGCTGGCTCTGCCGAATCAATCGCTGGTAGACTTCGGCGCCAACGAGGTCGTTGGTGACCATCCAGACGATGTGGCCCAGAGCTTCAGAAACGTGTTCCGTCTTTGGCTGGTCTTTAGCAGCTGGAACGGTACCCATGGCGGGCATGATGCCTAAGTGAAAGGCGACCCAAATAGCCAGACCGAACCAGGTACCGGCGTCCTTCTTCACGGCTGGAATCTTCTCACCGATGATTTGGTAGAGGACAGCAAAGGTTGTGGAGAAGCCGAAGTGAATCACATAGCTGACCCAGGGTAGTTCGTGCCCAGAGTAGTGATAGGTTGCGTGGGTCACAGTCTTGGGCACGCCAAATTGTTCTAGCAATGTTTGGGGTGGGTTGGTAGCATCGCGTTCTTCCGTGCGGGGTGGCAGGACGTTTTCCCAGCCGAGTTTGACCAGGCCGGAGATAACCCCGGCGGCCCCGCCGGCAATTACGGCGGCAGTGAGATTTAAGGGATGACGTTTAAATAAGGACATAAAAGATTCCTCCTTCAATGGATAAGTACAATTAAAGTATAAACTTATTAGATATTTTGCGGTGGAAATTAGCTTGTAGAACGGCACACGCGCATTCTATTTTTTGTTGTGATATGGTGGATTGTGAGTGAACGGGTGAGAAGAGAAGACGCGTCAGAGAGGAGTTTCGTATGGATAAAATTTTTGATCAGGGATACATAGAGATTCAAGACGCCACGCAAAATAATTTGAAGCACGTTGATTTGCGGGTACCTAAGTATGAAACGACGGTATTTGTGGGCTTGTCTGGGTCGGGTAAGTCGTCATTGGTATTCGATACGATTGCGGCAGCATCACGACGGGAGTTAAACGAGACCTTTCCAAGCTTTACACAACAGTACTTGCCGAAGTTCGGGCAACCCCACGTGAAAGACATTGAACACCTACCAGTGGCGATTGTGATCGAGCAGCAGCGGTTGGGTAAGAACGCGCGGTCCACACTGGCAACCTATACCGGAATTTACTCCCTCCTGCGACTGTTATTTTCGCGTATCGGTAAACCCTTCATCGGCTATTCCGATACATTTTCGTTTAACCTGCCGCAAGGGATGTGTCCGGCTTGTCAGGGGTTAGGCTACGTCGACGACATTGATGAGAGCAAGTTGATTGATCCAGAGAAGTCGCTGAATCAGGGGGCCATTACATTTGTCAGTTTTGGGCCTGACACCTGGCGCTGGCGACGGTACGGAACCAGTGGCTTGTTTGACGACGATAAGCCAATTAAAGACTACACCAAGGAAGAATATGAACTTCTGATGCATGCGCCTCAGCAACGACTAGAGCATCCTGGTGAGGGGTTCCCCCGCACAGCCCTCTATGAAGGCGTGGTGCCCCGGATTCGGCGATCGGTGATTGGCAAGAAGGAAGCGGAACACCATCGTGAAGCCATTGCGGCCATCGTTACCCGAAAGCCCTGCCCCGTTTGTCACGGAACCCGGTTACGACCAGAGGTTTTGACCAATCATATTAATGGGCAAAATATTGCAGAAGTTTCTGCTATGGACCTGCGTCACGTGCTAAAATTCTTGGACGGAATCACGGAGCCGTTAGCGACAGATGTGGTGCGAGAACTTTCGACTAAGATTCAGTCGTTGGTCGATATTGGGCTGGGCTATTTGACGTTGGATCGCGGCACAAGTTCCTTGTCCGGTGGAGAAGCCCAACGGATTAAGATTGCCAAATACTTGACGAGTGCGTTGGTCGACATGGTTTATATCTTGGATGAACCCAGTGTAGGGTTGCATCCCCATGATATTCAATTGATCAAACAGGCATTGACCCGGTTGAAGGATAAGGGCAATACCGTCTTAGTTGTTGAACATAATCCCGCAATGATCGACTTTGCCGATTATGTCGTTGAGATGGGACCACAGGCTGGTCAAGGTGGAGGAACCGTGACGTTTACCGGAACCTACCCAGAGTTATTGGCATCGGCCACATTGACTGGGACTTGGTTACGGAAGGCCCATCAATGGGGCACTGAGCGGCAACCCAAAGGCCATTTAGCCCTGAGAAACGTCACCCGGAATAACTTAAAAGGGGTCGACGTGGACGTCCCTCTAGGGGTGATGACGGTCATCTCTGGGGTCGCTGGGTCAGGAAAATCGTCGTTGGTTTCGGCACTGCGCGAGCAGTTGACCACGGACTACATCGACTTAGCGCAGGCACCCGTCGGCATCAATATCCGTTCGACGCCAGCCACCTACCTAGGTATTTTGGATGAGATTCGAAAGATATTTAGTCAGGCCAATGACCGTGTGGGGACCAGTTGGTTTAGTTACAACGGTAAAGGGGCCTGCCCACGGTGTAAGGGGAAAGGCGTCACAATTACCAACATGGCGTTCATGGACCCGGTCGTGCAGACCTGTGAGCTGTGTCAGGGTAAGCGGTACAGTGAGGAGGCGCTGCAGTATAGTTATCATGGAAAGAACATTGCTGAGGTCCTCCAGATGTCGGTGACGGCTGCAGCGACGTTCTTTGCAGGTTCGCCCAAGGTAGCCGCTAAACTACACAACTTGGACCGCGTTGGCTTAGGGTATTTGACGTTGGCCCAACCCCTGACCACGCTATCTGGTGGGGAGCTACAGCGGTTGAAACTAGCCGTTGAGTTAGGTAAGAAGGGAACGATTTATCTGTTGGATGAACCCACGGCTGGGTTACATTTGAAGGATACAGCACGCCTGATGACCTTGTTCAACGAGCTGGTCGCCGCAGGAAACTCGTTGATTATCATCGAACATAACTTGGCAGTGATTGGCCAGGCTGACTGGTTAATTGACGTTGGCCCGGACGCTGGTCGGTATGGTGGCCAGATTCAGTATAGCGGCACGCCTAGAGAGTCAGTTAAGGTAGCAACGTCCCGGACGGGGGTAGCGTTGAAGGCGTGGATTGAGAATAAGAGTGGTCTGGAAGGCGGTTAGTCAGTGAGCATTAACGGGGATAGGGTGAAAATCCCGGTCCTGGATTTTGGCCCTATCGCTGTTAAGCGGAGCTGACTGCTTTCCAGAGCACGTTTCAGCCATAGAAAATCACCTGCCCTAATTAAGTTATCGCAAGTAGCCAATAGATTCCTTGATAAATATCAATTTAGTCGCACCTATTCCGCAGTAAACTAAATCAGGTTATTAAGGAACGTCTCTTATAAATAAGCGGGAATCCAAGCTGGGTTAGTTATAAAACTGAGTCAGCAATAGTAACTCACCGTGAGTCACAGAAGAATCGAAAAGGGGTTGTAGATAATGCCATTAATGCGCATCGATATGTTCAGAGGTCGGAGTAAAGCTGAAATCAAAAACATTCTGGATATCTCTTACAAAGTTGCGACCGAAGAATTACATTTACTACCGCGGGACCGTTATCAAATCGTCACGCAACACGATCCAGAAGAAATGATCATTGAAGACGTGGGTTTGGGCTTTGATCGCACGGATAAGGTGTTGGTCTTTAGCCTGACGTCCAGTCCTCGTGACGAAGGGGATAAGGAACGGTTCTACGCGCGGTTGGTCAAGGAATTAGCAGCCGTTGCTGGCGTTGCTCCTAGTGACGTGATGGTTAACATTACCAGTAACACGAAGGCTGACTGGAGCTTTGGTGATGGTGAAGCGCAGTTTATGACTGGCAGATTAGGCTAACTAGAAGCGTGAGCGATATGGGTGATACTACCAGAAAGTAATCTATAGAAGAAACTAGGGTTTGAGACAAAAGTCTCAAACCTTTTTTGTGCTCCGAACATGCATGGTCGAAACGTGCGCCAAAAGGCAATCAACTTTGCTTAACCCCGATAAACAAACAATCCAGGACCGGGATTGCTCGCCTATCGACGTTAATGCTCATTGACTAACCGCCTTTTGGCGCACTCTCTTCTGATTTCTGAGAGTTCGGGGTAGACTTAAAAAAACTTGTAGAATAGTCATTGACAGCGCTTTCAAGACTGGCGTACGATAACCATACATGGGTGGTATCATCGTTGACTGGACTGCCGTCATTGCTGGCAATATTGCAGTTACTAAAGCAATAAAGCGATGAAAGGCAGTGTTGAACCGAAAAACCACTCAATATCGGCTCAGTCGCCTCGATATTTTAGCCGGGGCGCTTCTGCTTAGAATAAGGGCAAGTTTTGAGACGCAAAATTGTGCCGGCACCGCTCCAGCCTATATTGGGTGGCTGGTAAAGCGATATTTACCATTTAGAACCGTCACTAAAGAAGAAGCGGGTAAATACATATGAACTTACTGATTAGTCTGCTGCCCGCCCTGTTCTGGGGCGTCCTGCCCATCTGGATGCAAAAGAAAACAGGCGGTAGCTTTTTACAACAACTTCTTGGTACCAGCTCAGGAATCGTCATCAGTGCGATCATTCTGCAGCTGATTTTTCGGTTTCACATTAGTTGGCCGGACTTTTTGTTGTACTATCTGTCCGGTGCCTGTTGGAGCATTGGCCAGGGCGGTCAGTATTGGGGGTACACGCGCCTGGGCGTCAGCAATGCCGTTCCCGTATCGACGGCGTTTCAAATCATTGGTAATTCTCTGATTGGTGGTTGGGCCTTCGGCGAGTGGGCCGGTTGGCATGATAGCCTGCTGGGAATCTTAGCGTTGATTATCATTCTCATTGGCGTCATGGTGACTAACGGTATGATCCAGATTGCACGTGATCAGTTGGGGGCGTACCTACTGTTGCTGGTCACGGCGGCAGGCTACTGGGGTTACTCGGCGTTTCCCCACTTCGTTTCGGGTGCGACGGGGTTAAATGGGTTCCTGCCACAGTCATTGGGGATGCTGACGACCTCGTTCTTCATCTACTTGGGTGGTCGTAAGAAGTTTTCAGGCAACGATGCGTGGGGCGTGCGGAATATCACGTCAGGTCTGATTTTCTCTGTGGCGGCAGCCACCTACCTGATTTCACTACGATTAAACGGCCTAGTCAACGCGTTTATTCTGACTCAGTTGAACGTGGTGGTCTCGACGATTCTGGGGATTGTGATTCTGCGGGAAGCCGATGCCAAACAATTAAAGCCAACTACGGCAGGGTTAGCCATCTTGATCTTTGGCGCTGTGGTGATGGTACAAATTTAATAAGATTACTGGCACGTGGCGAAGTAGCCGCGTGCTTTTACTTTACCGGAAGGACCGCAACTTTCGAGAAAACGTATGTTCTTTTGCCGTCGAAATATGGTATGCTTAAAAGACTATTTTCATCACAGAGGAGAAGTTTCTGATGGCAACGACTATTTTGACGCCGGCTGAGAACCGGTTCCTACAATTGAGTCAGCCGGCCCTACAGTTGCCGGATTTGACTAGGGTGATGCCGCTACTGCGCGACCACCCGACTATAAAAGACAGCAGTGAGTTTCTGTCCCGCTCGGCCCGTCAGCTCCTGTTAGACCAGCGGGTGGCGTGGCTGGTACAGGGGAGTGAGGCGTGGAAGTTGCTGGCGCGATTGCCATACGCCATCAACGACAGTGATCACCGCACGGATTGGCGCCACTGTGCGCTGTGCCATAAGCCGGTGCGTTATGAATATCACGTGGTGTTGCGAACGGACGGCCATGAAATTGTGGTGGGGTCTGAGTGCGTCAAGAAGTTTATGAGCGATGAAATGCAGTACCTGATGACAATCACGACGGAGGATAATTTCCACGCGGTTGCGCAGTACGATGACTTGACCGCGCACTACCCACAGGTGCCAGAAATTTTGTGGGATAATCAGGCGTTGCCACACTTGCCGCAGAGCCATCAGCGCCGCCAACACTGGGTCAAAAAGGGAACGAAGTCAACGGTGACCGGGTACCTGAAGCATCGTAGTCCAACGCTGCCTGAGGAACAGTTGGCACCCTATTTAACGGAATATCAGATCCTACGAGACGTTGATCAGGCGACCGCAACGGCTCAGATTAAACAGCAGGAACAGGTGGTAGCAGCCAATGAACGAGTTGCTGAACAGGCAGCGGCAGCGGCGTGGACGGCAGCTAACCAGGCTCAGACGACTGCGGAACAACGGTTGCGGGCGTCGACTGACTATCGTGGGTATTTGCAGGCAGTGGCGACGCTGATTGTTCAGCACTTACCGTTAGCTGGGTTCAAGGAGCGCTTGGGCGAACTGAACATGCCTCGCTCCCTCCAACGGCTAATAAATTCTTATCAGCTAGGCGTCATGGCCACGGAGTTTGCCCGGACTGGTCAGATTCAGGCGGCGCGGTTGCAGATTGTGCCACGTTATTTAGTAGCTGATTTGAATCAGGTGAGTCGGCAGTTGGCGGCTCAACGCCAGCGGGATTGGAACGATGACGTGTTCAACGCAGCCGTCGGGTTCGACCTCACACCTTCGGAACGGCAGAGTCGCTTAGCTCAGCTGCATGACAGCTGGGAGGGACAGCGGGTTCCGGCACAGGTGTATCTAGAACTGGCGACATTACGGGAGCGACTAGTAAACGGCGTTGCCTTACCAACTGACTGGCCTCAGGCGTTACAGATCGCTATTTCAGAACGATTAGCGCGACAACCCAAGACCGGCTGGGTGCCAGCCAAGAAAAATCACGTCACACCCAAGCAATTGCGGCGGTTAGTGGACCGGCAACCGAACTTTGCAGCAACGGCTCAGGCTTATCACCGCTTGTATGCCTTACCAGCTGAGGCTGAGGCGGTAACCCTGTCGGCGCTGCAACGGTATACGTTGTTAGTGGCGGATCAACGGGCCCAACGCCAGCAGGCAACTGACAACTTGGTGACGCAATTGTTCAAACAGAAATAAATTGAAGACTGGGTTCGGGATAAAAGTCCTGGACCTTTTCTTATTGCCAATTTTATTTTGCAAGTCGTGCGTTAGTAGGCGGCTAACTCAGCTTAACTTAACCTCAAACGTCAAATAATCCCGGACCAGAATTTTCGTCATTGATGCTTAGTAGCTAAACGTGCTCCGTCCGGTTTTTTAATTTATAGTAAGCGTTTTAAATGGTGCTGGGATTGAAGAATTATGACAGAACCTTAACGAAATAGTTTATACGGGTTACAGTTATTTACGATGCCCCTGAACGATTTGAGGGAAGATGAGTGCTTTTTAAAAAGTACTATACCAACGACTGAAGCGCTTTCTAGGAAAATACGAAATTTTTGGGACACAAATAGCATTGTGCTCACTTAATATGAATGATTAGCGGTGCAAATAGTCACTTTGAAATTGCTATGCAGCCCGGATTGGCGGTATTTATGGACTTCCTAATTATTTTTAAAAAAAGTTCAACTTTTTTATAAAAAACTGTTTACATATCGACATCTAAGTCATATACTAACGTTGTTACATAGTTAAAGAAGCGTTACATCTTTGAGGGGATGAAGCTTCTGGTTAACTTCGAAGCTAGCAGGTTGTCACTAGGGATAACTTACCGAGCGGGGAGCGCAACAACTATCGTATGGAACTAGACATGAATTACTTAAGAACAAACACAAATAGAGGGGTGCATTAATTATGAAAAAGTCATTAAGCAGTTTAGTATTAGCCGGAGCATTATTATTAGGGGCCGTTGCACCAGTTACGGCAAACGCGGCAGCAACACCTTCAACTGGAGAGACGACGACTAGTGTTGAATTCACTAAGCCAACTGCACCAACGGCACCAGTTAACCCAACTGATCCAACAACGCCACTTGATCCAAAGACGCCAGATGGTGGTGACAATGGTGGTGCCACTGACCCAAGTAAGGCCGGCGACTTAGCCTTCTTATACGTATCAAAAGGAATCAACTTCGGGAGTCACCAGTCAGTGACTGACAAAGCAGCTGCTGATGCTCAGTCATTTAAAGCTCAAACGGTTGACACCCAAGATTTCGGTACTGGGACTGCTAACCCAAACTTAGTTACTGAAGTTAGTGATGCTCGTGGGACAAACGCTGGTTGGGAAGTCTCTGTTTCAGCTTCCAACTTAACTGGTGACAATGGTTCTTCCATCACTGGTGCTTCAATCCAGTTGGCTGCCAACACTAACCCTGAATTTCTTAAGAACTCTGCTGGTGACAAGATTACGGCCGGTACCCCAACATTAACTACTGGTGCTGACAGTGCTATTCTGTACTCAGCAGCTGCAGGTACTGGTGCTGGTATCAGCGCTATGCAGATTGCCCCAAACGACATTACTTTAGGCAAATTGCCAGTTAACGTTAAGGCCGGTACTTACACGGGTTCCTTAAACTGGACTTTGGGTGACACTCCAGAAGGTTAATATTTACGAAGACTGAGGGTGCTCATTAGCTTAATGAGCATCCTTTTATCTTACATAGGTTGAATAAGAAAGTGGTTGATGACCATTCAAAGGCTGTAATTAGCTTTTGAATGGTTGATTCTGGATATTTTGTATAGGGCCTTAAGGGTTTTACAAAAGAATAGAGTAGTTAGATTATTTTTAACCAATACGTACAGTTTGGGCATGGCATTATTATGACTAGGGTTTAGATTGTAGGTGTGCTTAACTTCTTTTGAAGTCGACTTATGTCTGTTAAAAATGATTACCTTATAAATAACCTCTTTAATTATGGAAAGGAGGGCGTTGACCGTGAAAAAGATTATCACACGACTAGTACTGGTAATCATCGTTGCGATTGGCTTCGGTGCAGGAACGTCAGCGCTCGCTCGTACGACGAATAGTAGTGGTGTCACGACTACGGGTGTGACGTTTACCAGTTCGCCGACTAAAGTGACACGTGGTGGCGGCGGAGATACTGGGGTTCCAAATGGACCCGTTAAGCCGAAACCGACTAATGGTGGATCAGGTGCAACGGTTACGCCTGACAGGCACTCTAGAGCTAAAACGTTAAAAGCCACTGCTGCAGATATTGTAGCTGGGAAATTGCCTCAGACGAGTGAAGCTCAAATGATGTTAGTGAGTTTAGTTGGTTTTCTCTTACTGATAGTTTTACTTTTGCTGGCACTGATCTATCGGCAAGCGCGGAAACTGCAGGAAGGGAGTGAATCAAGATGAAATTTAGAAAGTTTTTGATCTTTCTTGGTTTGCTCTTAACTGTGTTTGGAATTAGTTTTGTTTATACAGGGACTGCAAAGGCTGCCAGTATACCGAGTACTGGTTTTGCTAAGCTAACTGGTTCTACTATAGATAATGGTGGCTATGCTGGTAACGTGGCGCCTGGTTGGGATAGCGATGGTATTAACACGTCAGAGAATATGCTTGTGGGCGATATTTATGGGAATAATACGATTAACGGTCGAATTACCAGAAAGACAACCCAACTTTATGTAGCATATACGTTAGGCCTAATGGGTAAACCCATGACACTTAAGAATGGACATAACTTTCTGAGCGTATACGCTGATGTTTTAAAAACGACCGGAGCGGGAACAAGTGATGATGTTTCTTCAGCGGCAAGTACAAAGACGCCAAACATTGCGACGAATGTTGCCAGCGTAACAGCGCCTAGTGGCTATCAGTTAATCAATGTAGATTTTTCTGATTTAGGAACGAAATCCAGGTTACCAGTCTTAGTTGGATATACGTATACTGCAGATGATTATGGTACTGTAATCACGGTACCACGTGCCTTTGTGACACTTAAGGCTGATACAACGGCAGAAGCCTTGATGGCCCCAGTTAAAGTGACAGGGACGGCGACCGCCAACGCTGATGGCAATCCGACGATTAAAACGGTCGATTCAACAATTACTGGTACAGCTGCCAAAAATGCGGTCATTAGTGTTCCAGTTTTGAGTGCTGATGGAACGAGTAAAATGTATAGCACAACAGCTGATTCTGACGGGAATTTCTCTATTTCTGTGGGCGACGGACTAAAGAATGTCGCTGACGGTAGTAAATTAACCTTTACTGAGACGAATGATTTTGGTGATTCTAAGACTGGAACGGCCTATGTTCAGGCTAAACAGCCATTGGTAATTGATGCAACGAATAAGAGTCTGGATATCACGCCCGCTGATGTTGAAGCAATGGGGACGACGAATGATTCCGTGTATGCTTGGCTGGTTAGCCACGCCGGGATGAATGTTACGCAGGATTCGAAAGCTATTACTGAAGATACGGATGGCCTGAAATATACTAGTGATGATACGAATCTGGCGAAGACCATCGGTAGCTTGGCTAATGGTGCTAGCACAACTTTGAGTGTGGGTGCAACTGATACTGCCGGTGATAAGACTAATAGTAATGTTGAAATTAAGCTAACCAAAAACGATGGCGAGCTAAAATTTGGCGATATCAGTCAAGGCATGGACTTTGGTAGTCAAGCTGTTCCAATGAAGGAGACTCTAATTGCCCCTAAGGGATTGTCGGTTAACGTTCAAGACACCCGGGTAGCTAGTTCTGATTGGTCTGTGAGTGCTAATGCAAGCACGCTGACTGATGGCAATGGCCATACACTGGCTGGAAAATTAGTTTACTTGGACAGCAATGGTAATAAATACCAAATGACTGATCAGAATATTACGGTTGCTACCGGAGCTCGTCAATCTGGTAGTAACAGCTTTGACATTGCTGGTAAGTGGGCGACCTCGACGGATACAGCAGGCAAGGCTGGTATCTTCCTAGATGCAACGCCTAATATTTATTCTGGGACGACGTCGACCACTTATACTGGTGAAGTTACTTGGTCGCTGACTAATGCCCCTGGGACTGTTGGTCAGAGTTCAGTAACCGGACAATAACGTTAGGCTGAAAAACAATTTATTCATAAGAGGTTTAGAGTGAGCAACGTTCTTGATTATGAGAACGTTGCTTTTTTACTAGTTATCTTTGGTAGAAAAACAATAAGAACCAGTAATACTATCATATTAGTTTATAGGGATTACTTAATGTAAAAACAGTAAAATTCAATGGTTTTGAATTGATGGCAATTACTGCTGTTATGCAGATTTAGATTAAACAATCTGACTAGTATAAATTGGGACATTTATCAGATGGTGGCAAAAGTAGATTGATCATGGAATATTAAGAAAAGAAAAATTGGCTCGAAGATTAGCGACATGACGGTGTTTATATTTAAAACAAGAAATATAAAATAAATCGAACTTTTTCAAAAAAACTGTTTACATATCGACATATAAGCAATATAATAATGTTGTTACATAGACAGGGAAGTGTAACGAAGGTTTAGGACCTACACTTCATACCACTCTTCAAAATAGTCATTACTAGGATGGCTAGAGAACTGGTGCCTACTATCGAGTGAAGTTATTAATTAATTGTTGAGGAATGAAGAGCTAAATCACACAGAGGGGTGCAGATATCATGAAAAAATCATTAAGCAGTTTAGTATTAGCCGGGGCATTATTAGTCGGGGCCGTAGCGCCAGTCACAGCAAGCGCCGCAACTACATCATCAACTGGTAAGACAACTACCAGCGTTGAATTCACTAAGCCAACTGCGCCAGTTACGCCAGTTGATCCAGATAACCCTAGCACACCTGTAAAAACGGATCCAGGTAAGACCGATCATGGTGGTGCTACTGATCCAAGTAAGGCCGGAGATTTAGCCTTCTTGTACGTCTCAAAGGGCATCAACTTTGGGACTCACCAATCTGTTACGACTAAGACGGAAGCAGCTGCCCAATCATTTACAGCTGAAAGCGTTGATAGTCAGGACTTCGGTACTGGTACCCCTAATGCTAACTTAGTAACTGAAGTTAGTGATGCTCGTGGGACTAACGCTGGTTGGGAAGTAAGTGTAACTGCTTCTGACTTAACTGGTGACAACGGTTCTTCCATTACTGGTGCTTCTCTTCAACTGAATGGTGCTGCAACTGATGCTAAGAACAAGGTTATGAACTCTGCTGATGACACTATTGCATCCAACAGTAAGACTTTAACTACTGGTGGGAGTGCAGAAATGCTTTACTCTGCAGCTGTAGGTCATGGTGCAGGTACGACTGCTATGCAGATTGCCCCAGACAACATTAGCTTGAGTAACTTGCCAGTTAACGTTAAGGCTGGCACATACACTGGCACCTTGAACTGGACTTTGGGTGACACTCCAGAATCTTAATATTTATTATGACTAAAGGTGCTCATTGAATTTAAATGAGCGCCTTTTTTTTCTGGCATGTGTAGTATTATATAGGTGTATATAAAATCGGTTAATGTAGAGGTGCGAGGATGCAGGGAATTAAAAAAGTTGGCCTATTCTTTTTGATGGCTATTAGTATTGTTGTTGCTGGGGTAACATTTGAAACAACTGCACAAGCTGCTGGGAATAATGTTGGTTACAGTGTTTCTGCTAAAATTCCTAAAAATCAGATTAACAAGAACAATTCATTCTTTGATTTGAGAATGAAATCAGGTCAAACACAGACGTTACAGGTTAGAATCTACAACGTGACAAACAAGGATATTCAGGTTAAAACTGCGATTCATACGGCCTGGACGAACTCTGGTGGATCTGTTGAGTATGTAAAACCAGCAAAGTCGTTTGATTCTTCGTTACGTTACAAAATGAGTGATATTACTAAGATTCAAGGGAAAAAGACCATCACGATTCCAGCGGCCGGATCAAAGGTCGTCACGGCAACAGTTAAGATGCCTAAGACGAGTTTTAATGGTGTCATTCTTGGTGGTTGGTACTTTAAACGGGTTGATAATAAGGTTACCGGAACCGTTAAAGGTGCTGATAATATTCGCAACGAATATACCTACGTTGTTGGGATGAAGTACACTAAGGGACAAGTTCCCAATCCCAACATGAAGTTGGGTAAAGTAGCGGCAGGACTATCGTATAAGCGTCGTGGGGTGATTGCAGATTTACGTAACCCAACGGCTGTTATGATTCCTAAGCTAAAAGTGAATTCCACTATTACCAACCGTGATGGTGGAAGTGTCGTCAAGAAGGATGCTAATAAAAATGTCCTGATGGCCCCGAACACGGTTTACAATTACCCTATGCTTTATGGGGAGACGCCTTTAAAAGCAGGCCATTATCATTTACACATGGTTGCTAAAAATAGTGACCATGAGTGGGTTTTTGACCGTGACTTTACTATTACACAGGCTCAGGCAAATAAATATAACCATGATGCAATTGAAAATCCTGGGATTAGTATTTGGCTTTTAATTGCTTTAGGTGCCTTAGGTATGTTGATTCTGGTACTTCTGATTCTGTTGATTATTTACTTGATTCGTCGGCGTCGTCGTGACAAGAAAGATGAAGATGGTGACAAATAAATAAACAAGAAAGGGGGCGTTGATTGTGAAGAAGGTTCTCTTGCGATTGGTTTTGCTACTTATAGTGGCTTCTGGTCTGGAGATGGGAACATCAGCGCTCGCTCAGACTGTTAGCAATAGTAGTGGGACTACCCAGGTGGGCATTCGATTTACGGATAATCATACATCGAATCTGTCCCATGGTGGTGATCCAGCAACTATCGATGGCAGTATACCCAATGGAACGAAAAGAAATAAGAATGGTTTAGGCGCTGGTGACGCCCTAAATCCACCAACAAGCAACGGTCGATCAGGAGTGACTACCCTGAGAGCTGCAGCAGCTGATACGGTTGCTGGTCGTTTACCACAGACCAGTGAAGCGCGCATGTTTCTGGCAAGCTTAGTAGGCATCTTTCTCCTGATTGCGCTAATCTTAGCGTTATTAATCTACCAACAGGCACGCCTGTTGCGGGAGAAGGAGTGAGTCAGGATGAGATTTAAGAAAATTATGCTTCAGCTTGGCTTACTGTTGACCATTGTTGTGGGTGTTGGTTTGGTAAGCGAACAAACAGCGAAAGCGGCAACTGTACCAGCAGGTGCTAGCTTGATCAGTGGAAATTCGGTAACTTTTAAAGGATATGGGAATTCACCATTGAGAATTGCTGGAACCTCATCAACTGGGTGGTCATCATTGTCTTCTATGAAGCCTAGCTTGGTTTCGGTGGCGGCAAATAATGTTAAAGATGGTCGGCTCACTGATAAAACAACTAAAATTTACGTTGCTTTTTCGGGGACTGTTTCAGTTCCTGGAAATGGTTCAATGAACATTACGAATGTTAGAGCAGATATCACTAGGTCTCAGAAACTAGATTCAATTGCGATGAAGAGTCTCTTTTCTGGAGCAACCAAGAGTTTTACGATGTCTAGCGGTTACTATGAAATTGATGTGAACTTAAGTGACTTGAGAGATTATTGGCCCATTTCAATTAGTATTGATGTGAAGACCAGTGATCAGGCAGACTATGCTTATATGAAGTATGCCGAAATTAATCCCAACCAGTCAGTTACTACGGGCTGGGACAATTCAGGTCATGGCTTGAAAGTAAATTCAACGTATGGTTCAAGTGGTGGCGGAAATGTTGCCAGGTTAAAGTCCTCAGATACATTAATTTCTGGGACTGGGATGCCAGGTATGACAGTCATGATGATTTTGACATCTGCTTCAGGTGTCGATAGTACAATGACGAAAACGGTTAGTGCAGATGGAACATACAGCTTTGACCTTGGGGGCCCTCTTGGAAAAGTTTCACCAAAGGGAACTAGCCTATATCAATATAACGATATGGGTGATATTTCTATGGCCGGTGATTACGTTGTTCCGGTTCTAGACATACATGTCGCTAATCCTAATTTAACCATGTATCCTGATAGTGTGTCTGACAATATATCTGCAAAGACTGATGCCCAAGTTTTGAATTGGTTGGTCGGTGAGGCTGGAATCACTGTGACTCATGACGGAGATCCAGTTGTGAACTCTGACGTGACCTTTTCAAGCGCGACTACTGATTTAGCAACTAAAATTGCTAGTTTGACCGACAAGCAGAGTATGATAATTGATGTTAGTGCGGCGTTGGTAGCTACCCCAGGAACTAAGAGCGATGGTTCTCAACCAATCACCGTTACCAAAAGCGATGGTCAGCTCAAGTTCGGGACCATGAGTGGGTTAAACTTTGGGTCAGTTCCCGTGCCATCTAAGGAAACGTTGATTGCACCGGCTGATCAACCGAATATCCAGATTGATGATAGTCAGGCGGCTAATACCAACTGGTATGTTACGGCCAAGGCTTCCGAACTTACGTCTCAAGATGGCGCTAACCGTACGCTGAACGGCCATCTAGTTTATGTGGATACTGACGGCAATCAAGAACCAATGTCGTCTATCGTCCAAGTGGCTTCTGGTAAACGTGACCGTAGTACCACCTACCCGCAGAATATTGCGGCTGGTTGGGCTACAGCCAAGAGTGATACCAGTAAGACCCCCGAAGGGATTTACCTGGATGCTATGCCAAATGTTTACTCCGGTTCAGCTTCCACCGCCTATCAAGGGACCGTTACCTGGTACTTGGGTAATGTGCCGAACATGTCTGGTACCACAACCGATGACTCGTCTGATAGTAGCATTGTTAATAATGCGGACGCCAGCTCAGAGAGTGGGTCGACGAGACCGATTGTGAATAGTGGTTTTTAACCGAATAAATAGAGACCCATCACGGGAACCTTACCTATTGTGGTTCCCGTGATGGGTCTCTATTTAGTTGGCTATTTTTGAATGAATTGCATCAATGCTTCCACCAACATCCCTAGGGCCATGCCGTACATGGCGAGCATATCTTGATGGAAAGCCACCAGTAGGAAGACGGCAAAGTAAAAAATGACGGCAATCAATCGCCAGGTTTTTCGACGAGTCATTAGTTGAGCGCCGTAATCTTGCCGACGGCGATGGGTAACGTTACGTGAGTTGAGTAGTGGCCGACTGCCCCAGCAACTGTCTCTGGCAACGTTACATCGTCTGTGACACCATGAATGTAGATGACCCGCTTATCAAGTTCTAGGTCACTATCGTTGAAGGTTTCCTTGAACTTTTTACTCAGGGCAGCTAGGGGCACCACTTTAGTGTACGCGAAGTAGCCGTTGGCGTCGGACACTGGGTAGGCATCGTTGGGAATGTCCATCTCGTGAGGAGCGTCGTTGAAAGGGACCATTGTGGTTCCGGATACTGCACCGGTTTCGGGGAGGTCGACAAAGCCATCGTGGTTGACGTCCTGAGCAGCCGTAGCAATTTCAGCCGGCTTGCCATCGGGAAAACCGTGAAAATGTTCCCAGTGTTGGAGATTGGCTGGCGTATCGAACATCTCGATGTTGATGGTCAGTGAGCCGCCATTGACGGTGAACAGGGCCGTCCCGTGGGCGGCAGTACCAATAACTTGGTCATTTAATGGGACGATATTTGCTTGATAAATTTTCATGTGAAAAGCCTCCTCGAATTGATGAGCTTAGTATATAATGATTCTAATAATAAAAAATTGATAATTATCAAGAAAGGAAGAAAAAGATGACCCATTCACCGTTTAAATGTGTCCAGGGCGCCCCAATTTTTCGCGGATTGGACGATGCTGCAATTGCTGAACTGGCGAAGATTTCCGTTCACCAACAGGCCGTGAAGAAGGGGACTGTGTTGTACGATCCCACCACCAAGCTTGACCGAATGATGATTGTCGATCAGGGACGGGTCAAAGTCTATCAGCTCAACGAAAATGGTAAGGAGAAGGTGCTCTACATGTTGCGGGATGGTGCCATTGATAGCGAAGCGGCACTGTTTGCCAATCGGAATCACTTTAACTATGCCGAGGTCGTCGAGGACGCTAAAATTTGTTCCATCAGACGGGACGATTTTCAATCATTGATGCATCGGGAACCCGCGGTGGCCTTTAATTTGTTGAATATCCTAGGTGAGCGGCTAACCGAACTGGAGTCCGTGTCAGCGTTGACTGGTAATTTAAAATCTAAGAATCGGGTATTGGCTTATCTCCAGCAGATCGGTCGGGAAAAACAGGCGGCACAATTTGAGTTGCCGGTTCGGAAGAAGGAATTGGCTAGTTTTCTGGGTATTACGCCGGAGACTTTGAGTCGCCAGTTGGGACTTCTGGTAGATGATGGTTTGATTGCTTTAGCGGGGAAACGGGTAACTTTGCTGTAGATTAACGTTTTTGAGTACTCGGGAACGGTGGGGCTGGGATTTCTCCATAATTTATAACGGATAACAGAAAAACTGTGTAGCGATTCATGCCACCCCAGTTTTTTAACCAGTCCTATCACCTCACCACGTAATGGGCAGTTTGTGACGGCATCGCCTGTGTTGGGGACTAGCTTTCGATTGAACAAATAGAACCAGCAGCGGTGGTTAGGATTTTGTCCTAGCCGTCTATGTTGGTTCTATTAAACTGTTAGTATCCATGATATTCTTTTAAGAGTAATTAAATTGGGGGCTGGAACATGAAAAGAAACATTGTATTTATTGGTCTAGCAATGGTTTCGCTGGGGTTAGGATTAGCTACGACCTCAACTACCGCTAATGCTAAGACCATCAATTATGGTTCGATTGCTAGGGGCTCATCCTATCACGGGGTTTACGTCCGGTTTAAGTTCAATCGGCATCTGAGCCACGTTTCAAATAACCCGAACACTTGGAACAATGTTGCGGTTTACGATACTCAGATCAAGAATCGCAGTAAAAAATCGGTCAGATTCTACTTTTCCAAACTTTATTTTGCACCGTTAGATAATGATTATAATGAAGATTCAACTTTTCATGTCAATCGGCCTCACAAGTACGTTACGGTAAAACCGCATCATACCAAGGTTGTTAACAACAGTTTCCGTGATTCTGAAAATGCTATGGATAGTCTGTATATGCCGGAGTTCAAAAATAAACATACCGTTACATATTATTCGAACAACAATATTTACTTAACTATTATCAATTCAATGCACCATGCCTCTAAAGGGTACGGTTGGCATCCGACTTGGAAATGGTCTAAGCATTAATCTTTTCCATGTTATCGGGGATTAGGCCATAAAATAGCACCGCGGTTGGGATCTTTTCCTAAACGCGGTGTTATTTTTGGTCACACTTAGATAGCAGCATGCTGATATACCTAACGAGATTGCTCCTCATGAGGGTCATGGCAAATATTGCCAATCGAAATCCCCAAGGAAATCAGGATCAACGGCCAGCTTAACGTCCAAGTATACAGCCAGAAATTAGCGATTGTCGTGGGTTTGAAGAATCCCAGAATAGACGTTCCCTGAACCGTGCTGACGACAATCAGGAGTCCGAAGAGCACTAGCTGGCAGAGTAGACCACCATAGGTGGAGAACCGGTATTTATGGACGATAGCGGTGTCGCTATCGATTTCTGGTAAGCCGTAGAGGGTGGCGTTGATGGTGGGGTTATCGTAGCCCACGAAGAGGGTGATGAACGGGATGCCAAGCGCATAAGCTGGCCACCACGGAATCAGGAGAAAAAGGTGACCGGCCACCAGAGCCACTTGGCTGTACTTCAGAGCGCGAGTGGGGTCACCGTGACCAAGTTTACGAAAGACCGGGTAACCCGTCTCAAAACCGACGAGATACAGGGCAAACACCACGTACATGCCAACAGTGCCAAAATAGAAGTAGGCAAAGAAACCGTTGAAGAGCAAAACCAGGCTGACCAGAAAACCGCGGTTCAGTAGGCGAATCTTGTAGTTGGGCAACACGTGGCGGTCGCTATACAGTTCGATGGCCAAGACCAAGAGGGCCACCGCAATGATCGTCAAGAGCAGCCCGCCGGGGAGGTTGAGGCTTTGCTTACGTAGAGTGGTCAGGACGGCAATTGCTGCGAACCCAATCAGGGACAACACCCACCGCCAAATTTGATGGAGCCGGTGGGGCCGCAGATGGCGGTTTTGATAAAAGTCATTGGTAAAGTTATCAAGCAGGATGCCACCGGGCACTGCGGCCAAGTAGAGTACGGCGAGCAGGATGAAAGTCAGCGAGTAATTGAGACCCACTGCCAGATCAACAGCGAGGATGAGGCCCAGCCCTAGAAAGATGGCCCAGTAAAGCCGCTTCATTTTGAAGCCGGAACTGGTACTTAGGTGGAGCTTGACGGTCAGAAAATACGGCCAAATTGTGGCGGCGCTGTAGCCCCACAACAGACTGCCGACAATCAGCCAGCCAACGGCACTGTTTAGGGCAAACGTCAGGCTACCGACGGCCCCAAAGACTAGACTCACGATGAGATAGGTCGTAGAACGCAGGTTGAGCCGCTTGGTGTAGAAGATGCTGGCGGCTCGGGAAATGTAGAAGGCAACCAGGGCAATCAGAAACGTCTCACTCTGGGTCTGTTGATACTTTAGTAGCATCAGGATGTAGGGCAGCATGATGCCAATGTTAGCTAAAAAGTTGAGGGTGCCGACGGAGAAGTCGATGCCCATTTGGCGGACGCTGTGCACCTCACCATCTCCTTTAGTGTTTTAGTTAGGTTATCATGCGCCAGTTGGATACTTATTGGTCTCGTTCAAATTGATACGCAATTCAGAGCCGGAGGAAGCCAGGTGGTGCGCAGTGTCGATGTTCTTAGCGGTTTTGCCGCTTAGAACATGGGTTGCCCCACAGCGTACTACCTGGCAGCCACAGGCGGCCAACTGCCCACTACCTGCACTTTGATCTAAGACTAACAATTTAGGAGCAAACAAAAAACGCCAGCATACCCAAGCGGCATACTGACGTCAAACAAATTAAAATTAACCCTCCGAAGAAGTCTTCGGCGTTAAGCGTTTTTCGATGAAGGACAGTACCAGGTCGGTGATGATTGCCATTAAAGCGGTTGGCAATGCACCGGCCAAGATGATGGCCCCACCATTCGTTGCGTTGGTCCCGCGGACGATGATGTCCCCGAGCCCACCAGAACCGATGAACGAGCCGATAACGGTAATCCCAATTCCGATAACCAGCGCGTTACGAATCCCAGCAATGATGACGGAGAGTGACAGCGGAATCCGAATGGTCTTCATGACCTGGAACCGCGTCATCCCCATCCCTTTCCCAGCGTCCAGTACGTCGCCGTCGACACTGAGCATCCCAGTATAGGTGTTCTTGATGATTGGCAGGAGGGAGTAGAGGAAGACGGTCGCAATTACCGTATTTTCCCCGAGTCCCAATCCTAACATCAGAATCGACAGCATCGCCAGTGAGGGCACCGTCTGAATCACGTTTGCAATCCCGATGATCACTGGTGAGAGCCGGCGGTATTGGGAAATCCAAATACCCAGCGGAATCCCCACGATGGCGCCCAGAAGCACGCCATAGATGGAAACTAGGAACGTCTGGTTGAATTGACTGAGGACGTACATCCCGTTATGACTAAAATAGTAAATTAACTGATTGAACAGATCCATGTCTTTCATACTAGTCGTTCCCCCCTTCAAAGTAGTGGTGCGCCTTCAAGAAGTCGTTGGCCACGGTCTGTGGTTCTTCGAGTTGGTCGTCCACCTTGTAGTTCAAGGTCTGCATGGTCTTCAAAGAAATCTTGCCGGCCAACCGGTTTAAGACGGGCTTCAATTCCGGATGGGCCTTCAGGATGGCGTCGGTCGCAACCGGTGCGGCATCGTAAGGTGGGAAGAAGTTCTTGTCGTCCTTCAGCAATTTCAAATGATAGCTGGAGACCCGGCCGTCGGTGGAATAACCCAAGATGGCGTTCATTTTATCGGCAGACAGTGCGTCGTAGAGCAGTCCGGTCTGCATCGGCAAAACTTTGCCAAAGCCGAAACCGTACATCTTTTGGAAGGCGGGGTAACCGTCTCCTTGACGGTTTTGCCAGATTTGGTCGATCCCAACGGTCATATTGGGCGAAAGCTTTTGCAGGTCACTGACCGTCTGTAAGTTATGCTTCTTGGCGTAACTCTG
Source organism: Levilactobacillus yonginensis (assembly GCF_003946265.1). Lineage (GTDB taxonomy): Bacteria > Bacillota > Bacilli > Lactobacillales > Lactobacillaceae > Levilactobacillus > Levilactobacillus yonginensis. The sequence goes on along the minus strand of NZ_RHNO01000003.1, from coordinate 120,653 downwards.
CTTGACCATCCAGGCGTACGTATCTGAGAACCCATAGTTTTTAAGGTAGGTCATGTGGTAACGGCTCTGAAATTCATCCCTGACGGTCGTCTTGACCTTGGCGGGGTCCCGTTCGAATTTTTCGTTCAGGATGGTCGTCAGGTCGGTCCCGTAGAACCGAATGGACGAGATGTCAGCTTGTTTATTCTTCAGGGCGTTGAAACTCACGTTACCAGACCCCAGGTTGTTGATGATGGTTGAATCTAATTTGGTGTAGTGGGTGATCATGCCTTGAATCATGTAGGCCATGATCTGTTGTTCAGTCGTGTTCTGAGAGGCGATGCGGATGGTGTTATCGCCCGAACCGGATAGCCCAGGAAAGCTGAAGCTGCACCCACTTAACGGTAATATTGCAATGACTACCAGAAGTCCGGCGAGCCATTTGCGTAAATGTTTTCGCATAACGGACCTCCTATCGTAATGGCTTAGGCATGACGGCACGTTCCACTTTACCCAACAGGTAGTCGACCAGGAGCGCCAACAGGATAACGGGAATCGAGCCGCCGAGGATCAGGTCGGACCGGTAAAGGTTCAACCCGTTGAAAATGAAGTCCCCGAGGCCACCAGCACCAATGTAGGAAGCTAACGTCGCCCAAGCAATCACGTAGGTGGCGGAGAGCCGAATACCAGACATGATGACGGGCGCAGCCAACGGAATCTCAGCCCGCGTCATCATTTGCCACCAAGTCATTCCCATCCCTTTGGCAGCGTCGCGGACGGTCGGTGAGACCCCTTGCATGCCTAAATAAGTGTTGCGGAGAATCGGTAACAACGAGTAAATGAAGAGGGCCACAATGGCGGGCGTGGAGCCGATACCAAAGATGGGAATCATCATCGCTAACAGGGCCATGGCGGGGATGGTTTGTAGCACCCCGGCCAGTGACATTACAAGGTTAGCACCGTGTTTCATGCGGGTGAGTAAGATTCCCAGCGGAACGGCCACGATGACACCTAGCCCCAGGGCAGCTGCGGAGATCAACAGGTGTTGCCCCGTCTTACTGAGCAGTTGAGTCCCATAAGTTGCTAAAAAGTGCATCATTGTGGCATTTCGCCTCCTTCACGGGTTGCGGCAGCATGGATATCAGCATTAATTGGTGAAGCAGGTTTCTCATTGGCGTCGGGTGCACCATGTAAGGCATCGTAGACGATATCCACGAGGGCGGTCCGCGTGACGATACCGACTAAGCGTTTGTCTTCGTCGACGACGGGCACGTTCTTCACACCTTTTTTCAGGATGCGGTCGACGGTATCACCAATCAACGCATTGGCCTTAACGTAGAAGACCCGGTCTTGTGTGAACCGGCTGACTGGCGTATGGGCATCCGCGATACGGTTGATATCATCCAAGTCAACGAAGCCTTGCAGAACACCGGTTTTGTCGGTAACTAACAGCGTATCAACTCGCCGTTCATGCATTTGTTCAATGGCGTCTTCCAACGTCTTGTCAGGAGTGATGGCGGCGGGGTTCTTTAACATGATTTGACTAACCGTCAGAATGTTTGGTTGCGCTCTGATCAGGCGTTCCTCCCCAATCAAGTTTGTGACGAACTCGTTGGCGGGGTGGCGTAAGATGTTTTCGGGTGTGTCGACTTGGACCTGCTTACCCTGGCTCATGATAACGACCTTAGTTGAGAGGTTCAGCGCTTCATCCATATCATGGGTGACGAAGATGAAGGTCTTGCCGAGGTCTTTTTGTAAATGCTTGACCAAATCCTGGAGAGATTCACGCGTGATGGGGTCCAAGGCCCCAAAGGGTTCATCCATTAAAATGAGTTCTTGATCGGCGGCTAGGGCGCGAACGACCCCAATCCGTTGCTGCTGCCCACCGGAGAGCTCTCCGGGGTAGCGTTGCAGCATTTCATCTGGCAACTGTGCCAGGGCAATCATTTTGTGCGCTTGTTCTTCGCGCTTTTCCTTGGACCAGCCAAGTAGTTTCGGAACCATTTCAATGTTTTCTTGAATGGTCATGTGGGGCATCAGCCCGGTGTTTTGAATCACGTAGCCAATTGACCGCCGGAGCTTGACTGGATCCATCTTAGAAATATCCTTACCGTTGATCTTGATGGTACCGGAAGTTTGATTGAGCATGCGATTGATCATCCGCATGGTCGTGGTCTTGCCTGAGCCAGACGTTCCGATAAAGGCAATGAATTCGCCGCGGTCGACCTCTAAGTTGAAGTCGTCGACGGCTATTTTACCGTTAGGATATTCTTTACGTAGATGTTCCATTGAAAGTAGCATAGATTAACCTCCTGTGTGATGGTGTCACGTTCGCCGACAGTTCTTCGGCGTAAAAATAACGATCGGTGTGCCGGCAGCACGCGTTAGTCACGAAGCAACCTGGAGACCGGTCGTATTTGAATTCTCAACTCTCGATTAGTACTCATTGTACACGAATTACCCCCGCAATCCAAAAGATAACCATTGCTACTGTTGATGATATGTGAGTGTGAACGAATTCACGTAAGCCCTTATCCCGTATAGGAGTAAGCAATGAACCGCCTCCAAAACTCGCTCAGAAAAATGAGTTTTTAATAAGAAATTTCTTATTAATCTTAGCGGAAATTATTTTAAAAATAGGGCTTGCCTTCGACTAAGTCTAACCCCTTATACTAAGAAACATCATCAAAACGAAAGGGAGTTACGACCTTGAAACGAATCCTGCTTGCTGGGGCGTTAGACACGACCAGCCAAACCTTTGTCCGCCAACTCAGTCAAAATAATCACGTGAGTTTAACCGTGTACACACCGAGTGCGGTCGACTTGCCGCAATCCGTCATGGCTCTGACCGGTGAGACGCTGGACGAGGGTGGGTTAACGGCCGCCATGCTTGACCAAGACATGGTGGTGGCCTTGGTGCCAACTATCAAATTGACCCAGACGGTGACGACGCTGATTACTGCGGCACAGGCCGCGGGTACGCACCGGTTGTTGGTCGGTCGGACCGACGACATCGTTGAATTGCCTGGCCAAATTAGGGATGCCCGGCGGCAACTGATGACGGCTGGCCTGGACTTTGACCTCGTGGATGGTTTTGGCGAAATCAACACACTCTTGGCAGTTAATCCGGCTCCCGTTAAGGTTTTTGGGAGCGACGATGCTGACGTGCCCCTAACTAAGTTCGCGGGGTAAGCACGCCACTAATTGTCACCTGCGGCCGCCAGTAATGGCGTCTGCTGTGGGGACCGGAGTAAGCCTGAGAAGCGGTCTTACTCCTCGACTTGAAACCTCGGAAGACCACCGAGTTTCCAAGATCGTCCCGTGTTCTAAGTCCGACAGTTCACCGGACTAAGAACACCGACACAGCTGCCACCATTCCTGGCGACCTCCGGTTATGGCAGTGGGGTGCTGGCAACTGCAGTGATTAGATAATGCTAATTGGAGTTGGGTAATGTTACCTGATTATTTGTAGGAAAAATTTGTCGAAATTTCAGCATTGAATTAGCATACTCAAGTGAGTTTTAGTAATTATGATAAATATTATCAGCTTCACGACTACTTAATTTATTTGTAAAGTTGGACAGTGTAGCACCAGAAGGTCAGGGATGTAGCTAGCTGTGTCGATGGCCTTGGCTGACTGTTTTGTCAGCTTAGGCCATGGGACGAGCTTGGAGACGCGTGATCTGCGCGGCTTCAAGTCGAGGGGAAAGACCGTTCTGTGGCTTTCCCCGGTCCCCACAGCTAGCGAAATTCCTGACCTGCTGGTGCGGGCCATACGAATTTTGAACAAAAATAAATAGGCGTTGTCGCGGAAGGACTTGATGAGATCAAGCCGTTCTGCGACAGCGTCTATTTTGTGCGTGTAATTAAGCGGCCGATTGGACCTTAGACTTGCGAATTTCTGGAACGAGCCACCAAATCAATGCGAGGTTGATCAGCATGAGAGCCGCCGTTGAGAAGAAGACTGCATTGTAGTTGAAGACCCCGGCAATCCAGCCACCTAGTAGTGATCCCAGCATATTTCCAATTGCTTGAAAGGACTGGTTCCAACTGAAGACGGTGGAGGTCAACTCGACTGGCGAATTTTTAGTCAATAACGTTTGGATTTCGGGGAACAAGGCGCCGTCGGAAATACCGATCATGAAGCGTAGAATCCCTAAGACCCAGACGCTGGTGACCAACCCTTGTGGCAGGTACATCAGAAACGCGAAAACGTAACCGAAGATGAGCACCTTACCAGAACCGTGCTCGTCACCATAACGCCCCAGTCGTGGTGACGCAAAGATGTTTGAAATCCCGGGTAGGGCCGCAATGACCCCGGCGACCACGGTGATTGGGCCGACGTTATGCATCAGTTCTTTGACGTAGAGACTGATGATGGGAGAAATAGAAATGTTCCCGAATTGGACGATCAAGGTGGACGTCAAAAGAACCAAAATTAGTTTGGGATTTGGAAAGGCGGCCAGTGGATTGTGGCTGCGTTCGGCCGCTGGTTTCTTCTGAACCGGTTTGAACTTTTCTTCTACTAAAACCCAACTCATGATAAAGGTGATAAATAACAGGGCGGCGGTGATGAAGAAGGTCAGTCGAATTGAGAAGACCTGTGCTAACACACCACCGATGACGGGTCCCAGCAACATTCCGCTGGTAACCCCGGTCATGAGGGTACTGAGAGAAGCACCACTGTGATTCCGCGGTGTCTGTGAGGCGACTAAAGCCTGTGCGTTGGAAATGAAACCGGCGAAGACCCCTTGGAGGGCTCGCAGAGCGACCAACTGCCAAACGCTGGTGGCAAATCCCATCAACGCCATGGCACCAGCCGTTCCTAGTGATGCCCGCAGTAGCATGAGTTTCCGACCCTTACGGTCAGCGACCATGCCCCAAAGTGGGGATGCGATGGCGCTGACAAAGAAGTCGGCCGCGTAGACTAACCCACTATACATGGTGACTTGTGACTTGGTGTAATCACCTAAACTACTAATATATAACGATAGAAATGGCATGATTTCACTGAAAGCCATGCCGGCAACGAACGTACAAAACCAGAGAACCCGCAGATTACGACGCCAGAGTCCGTGTTCTCTTTCAGTTTCGTCCAAAGTGGTTCAACTCCTTATTGAATGAATTGATTAGTGAGATTACCCGTAGTAACGCAAACTAATCGTGACTTAATCGAAATGGCAACCATACTAACATACCCCCATATTCCTGGAAGGTCAACGCTTAGTGCTTATTTGTATGCGCTCGCAAGTGGTTGCGACCATAGCGATGCGTGGAATTCAAAAATTCTTGAATGACGGACGAGCTAGGAGGTTTTTTGAAGTCCAAATGACGGCGGGCAATCATGGTGATGACTAAACGCAAACAGCGAGTACGCCGTTTAGTTGGCGTACTCGCTGTTATTTTGGGTAGTCAGTGATTGGTTAAGCTTCTGGGAAGTAATCACCCGCGGCAATTCGTTCAAGCAGCCGGCGCGATGGGATAAAGAAGGCACTGCCCGTGATGGGGGTGCTGAAGTCTAATAGCCGGTCGCTTTGGCTGAACATGTTATTCAGCATGCGTTGGGTCACGGTGAAGTGACGCGCGTAGCCGATGAAGTAGGTTCCCACGATACCATGACCTGGCTGGGCATAGGGCACGTTCATCCGCACGATTTTGTGTTCAATATCATCCTCGTTATCCTGCGAAGCAATGTTGTGGGCGTTAGGTAGCTTTTCATCGTCTTCCAACTCGCGGTCACTAAATTTGTGACGACCGATGGATTTTTCCTGGTCTTCAGTCTTGAGGGCGTTCCACGCGTCCATATTGTGTTCGTACTTTTGGGCAAAGGCGTAAGAACCATTGCTGAATTCTGGGTCTTCGTCACCAATCAGGGCGTACTGCGTTGCGTCGGGACCGGCAGGGTTTTCCGTACCGTCAATAAAGCCGATGATGGCGCGGCCCTCAAAGTACCGGAACCCCGGTGTTTCGTCAACGACGGTCGTCCAGTCGCGGAGAAACTCGCGCGCCTGATCTAAAACTTCATAAACCACGGCCATTTCCTTGGCGCGGACGTGGAGGAACAGGTCGCCTGGCGTGGCAGGTGCCGTGTATTTAGGTCCCTGAACCTCCTGAAAGTCAACGAGTTCTTTGGGCCGATTAGCGGTCGGAAAGAGGAGTTGCCAAGCGGTCGCCCCAATGCCAAATGCCACTCTCAACTGGGCGTCTGGATAGCGGATGGCCATACTTCGTTCGATGGCCGCGAGTCGGTCGGTAAATTCGGCGAGAGCGTCACGGTCTGAATCGAGGTGGTCACGGTCAATCAGATAGGTGGTGAACATGATGTTGTCACCAGCATCGCGGTAAACATCTTGCGCATCGGCGGGATTAATAGGCATGTAAGGTTCCTCCTCTGGAGTTCAATAATCAGTCGTTGCAACGAGTATAGCATGGTCGGCGGATGAGTTGGCGCTTAACGGTCTGAGATTTGTGCAGTGACTACGGTTAGAAAAATGGCGCCCGTTAAGTTAGTTAACAAGCGTCATCGAGTCGTTGATTATTTAAAACTGGCCACCCCTTTGGCCAACCGGTTCAGGCCGTCTTCAAGGCGCTCAGCCGGACAGGCAACATTAATTCGAATGCAGCGATGGCCGTCACCACCGTAAACTTCGCCGGCTGAAATGTATAAGCCAGTAGTTTGCCGAATATGGTCGCAGAGCGCAGTGGTGTCGTTAGTAATTTCATGACAGTCGATCCACACCAAGTAAGTAGCGTGGCCGGCAATCACGTGGAGCTTTGGTAACTGTTTACCGATAAATTTGGTCAGTAGTTGCTTGTTAGCCGTGATAGTGGTGTTTAGCTCGTGCACCCAGTCAGCGCCCTTGGTATAAGCAGCGATACTTCCAGGAACGGCAAAGGCGTTGGGTTCGGCCAACTCTTCGCTGTTGATTCCCCGGTCGACCTGGTTACGCAGGTTCTCGTTAGGGATGATTAACGTTGCCGCATGCAGGGCGGCGACATTGAAGGTTTTGCTGGGAGACACAGCGGTAATACTATTCATGGCAGCGGCATCACTAACGGATGCAAATGGCGTGTAGGCGTATCCAGGGTCGGTAATATCGCCATGAATTTCATCAGCGAAGACGGTCACGTGGTTTGCTGCAGCCAGGTCCGCAATTCGTTTGAGGTCAGCCGGTTGCCAGATGAGACCGATTGGATTATGTGGATTACATAGAATCATCATAGTGGTGAGCGGGTCCGCCATCTTAGCTTCTAAGTCTGCCCAATCAATGCTGTAACTTCCGTTATCTTCAACTAGGTCGCTGGAAAGAACGTGGCGGCCATTGTTGAGAATGGAATTATAGAAGATATTGTAAACAGGCGCTTGGATCAGGACGTTATCGCCAAGGTGACTAATACGGCGCACAGCTGATGAAAGTGCTGGGACAACACCGGTTACAAAGCGCATCCAATCGGTGTTGGGTGCCCAATCGTGTTCGGTGGCATACCAGTGTTGGACTGCCTCAAAGTAGGCGGCAGGCACTTCTTCGTAGCCAAAGATGCCAGTATCTGCTTTTTGTTTGATGGCCGCTACGATTTCGGGAGCTGTTCGAAAATCCATGTCGGCCACCCACATTGGGAGTTCGTTGTCCTTAACGTCCCACTTGATAGAACTAGTGTGGCGACGGTCGACCATTTCAGAAAAGTTATAACGCATTAGTTATGTTCCTCCTCAGTCGTTGTAATAGTCGTTCGCGAAGCGTCAATCTGTGGATCGTCGAAGATTACTTGGCCGATCTTTGGTGCAGAAATCCTACCACTAATGGGGTTCTTAACACTGTCAATGGTGGTGTTGATGTCGGCATCGATATCTGAACAGTATTCGAAGGACAGGTCGGTATTGAGCAGCGAACAATTCTTTAACGTTAGGTGTTCAACGTAACACAGCCCCTGATCACTTTCCAGCCAACAGTTGACGAAGGTGATGTTCTTGGTGTTCCAAGCCAGGTACTCGCCGATGATGGTGGAATCGTACACGGTCACGTTGTCACAGTTCCAAAAGGCATCGTGCGTGATAAACGTGGAATTATGGACCTCAACGTTCTTGCTCCCATCGAAGGCGTAGTTACCGGTAATTTTCAGATTGTTAGCCACCACGTGGTCGTTGTTCATACCAAAGTAGTCGCCAGTTGCAGTGACGTTATTCAACTCTACGTGGTCGCACCACCAGAGTGTTTCGTCGGCGTTTGAGAAGGTTACATCGTTCATTTTGAGATAACTAGCATGCCGAAAAGTCTTGGTGGCACGGATCATTGAATTGTTCATGGTGAGGTTGGTGGTGTACCAGATACCAGCATGGGCATCAGGTTGCCACGTTGTGTCGTCGAGCTGGGCATTGTTGGTATACCACAATGGGTACTTGTATTTGAAAATCGTGTGATCGATGGCGAGGTTCGCCCCGTGTTTCAATGGGGATTCGCCGTCCACAAAGGTGCTATTCGTAATATGAAGGTCGTGGGCCTGAAAGAGGGCGCGTTCGCCCGTAAATGTTTGCTGATTTAATGTTTTTGTCAAAATATGGTTCGACTCCTTTTTGCCGATGAGGGGACTAGATTTAAGAGGTTAACCTCTATACGTATTATCGTAGTCCCTTAGAGTGGCCTTAAGGCAAGTCCTTTGGCAAAAAAAGTTAAATATGACGGCGATACCAGTAAAAACGGTCGACTACTAGTAGTCCAGTTAACCACATGCCACCAAAGAGTAGCCAGAACTTACCATTGGAGAGAACTGGTGCCACACTGCTTTGCTGGACCTCGAAACGGAGGTATTGGTGAGGACGACCAATCAGAGACTGTGGTAGTAAGTCGTAATTGGCTGGCGCGGTGACGAGCTTGGTCCGTCGCTTACCGTGATTCGTGACGGTTAAAGTGTACTTACCCGCTGGCTGTAGTGGTAGTACTTGGGCCAGTAGAGGGGCCCGCCCCTTGGATTGCCAGACGGTTCGACCGTTAGCTTTCTTTAACGTTAATTGGCCAGGAAAGCGTTCGCCATTGTTGACGATTAGTTGGTCAAACGGCAACGTGGTTGTAAATGGCTGGGTCAGACTGGCATTAGGCTTGAGCCGGACGCGATGGTTTTGATAGTAGCGGCCCTCATTTTGACTGAGGACGCTGACTGGTTCGCTGTTGGAATGCGTCATGAGACCGCTACTTTGCCAAGCGGCCAAGGAAAGGAGCACGGTGAAGGCCGCCGCCATGCCAAGGGGTAACCAACGCGACCGCTCTGAATAATGGAGGATATTCAAGGGCTGACGGTAGCCGGCTGCGGTTCCTGCTAGCAACAAAGGAAGCAGCGGTAAGGCGTAACGTTCTTCAGTTTCCCAGAAGATAACGTGGAAGCAGATCAGGCCAATGATGAAGACACCCCCTAAGAGGTAACCGGTTGATAGGTGACGGCGCCGGATCTGTTGTAAGCCCCAGCCTGCGTTGACCAGGAGCAGGGCGAGATAACTGATTTGGCACCAGTTTGCTAGGAACCAATCACTAGTTGCTCGGTGCTGGCGGTACCAGTTAGGTACCCGGGTAAAAGCGGGATTAATTTGAAAGCTATCAAAGGTTCCATTGGCAATAAAGAGCCGCGCCTTCTGCATCAAATGGTAGAGAATGCCGCCAGTTCCCAGTTGGTGTAGGCGGTCGGTCAGCGTTTGTTTGGCGAGCGTCGCCTTGGCTTCCTTCGTGGGAGCTTTCATCATTTGGGTGACGTCGTGACGGTTGTATTGCCCGTAGTAGTCGGGATTCCAGCTCATGGCAACCCAACTCATTACCGGGAGTGCTTGGTCGTTATCGACTTGGTACCCGTAGGATTTTTGTAGGTTGTGGACCAATCCGGTGCCGGTTACCAATGTAGCGAGCAGCAGTAAGGTTGCCACAGCGCGAGTTGTTCCCTGATGAGGGGAACGGTTTGCGCGGAACCACAGGACCATTAGTGCTGCAATGATTAAAACGAGAAAGTTGGGCTTAAGCAGTAGTGCGGCGGTTAAGACTAAACTCAGTAGAATGCTCCACCAGGTAATTCGTTGCCACGTATTAGCGTGACGCAGGTGTCTAAACGCGACGATGGCAAAGAGGGCCAACGGTAGAATTGCGGTATCGCTGTACGCATTAAGTCCATACGCATATAGCGGAATAGCAGTGATGACGAGGACCATGAGCAGGTTGGACCGGGCGGGATTACGGTGCTTGAGTTCGCGCCAAATAACCAGCACACCTAGGTCAATCCAAATGAACTGAACGATGTTTAGGAAGACCCCAGTGTCGTTAATGCCTAATGTGTTGGCTAGCTTTAATAACCCAGCTAGAACTAAGGTATAAGTAACATTGTTCGGGTAGGTGTAGAAGTAAGGTAACCAGTCGTAGCTTCCCTTGAGCAGCGACACGGCTTGCTGATGAACAAAGTATAAATCAGCTCGAGGCGCCGCAACCCATGCAGTTGCGACCCACAGTTGGATAATCAGTAGAATCAGCCAGAGCCCTATGGTGACAGCTTGGTTGGCACGTTTACTGAGACGGTGGAGGCCACGAAAAAGGAGTCCCACACCGCCTAGATAAATAGCGCAACCAATCAGTAAGGCTAAGGGTTGGAGCCAGTCGTGATCCACCCGAATAACGACTGGCCAGAGTGCCAAAGCAAAGACTGCGAATAGGGTTAGGCTAATTAGACCGCCTAAGCCAATGGTTAAGTGTTGGCGAATTTTCATGAGCGGACTCCTTATTTAGTGACTGTGTGATGCGTGAGTCTAAATTTGGTTGGTTCGGTCGATTTAAATGTTTTCGAGTAAGTGTCGGTCTGAATAATGAATCGGGGACGGTGTTTGACTTCAGTGAAGGTTCGACCCACGTATTCTCCAATAATACTGATAGCAATGAGTTGAAAGCCGCCTAAGAACCAGACGGAGAGCATGATGGAACTCCAACCGGTCACGACATCCCCATGGGCATGTTGGATGAGAATCCAGAGCAACATAACCAAGGCCCCACCACAGACTAGCAGCCCAAAGTATAGGACCATGCGGATCGGCGCAATGGAGAAGGATAGAATGCCATCCAGGGCAAACTGAATCATTTTGTGGAGCGGGTATTTTGATTCACCGGCCTGCCGTGGCTGGCGTTTGTAGTAAAGTCTGGCAGATGGGAATCCCAGTTGGGGAATGATCCCCCGAATAAAGGGATTGGTTTCCTTACATTCCATGAGTGCAGTCACGACGCGGTTAGTGAGCAATCGAAAGTCTGAATGATTAGGAACCAGCTCAACACCGAGCTTCTTCATGAACCAATAGAAACCCTCTGCACTGGTCCGTTTGAACCAGGAATCGCTAGCTCGGTCGTTACGAACGCCATAGACGACGTCGATGCCTTGCTGCGCTTGGGCGACCATGTCGGGGATGATATGCGGGTCATCCTGCAAATCGGCGTCAATCGTAATGATGAGATCGGAATAGCGATTGGCAACTTCCATCCCGGCAATCAGCGCGGATTCCTGACCGTAGTTGCGACTGAATTTAAGACCAGTAAAAACAGCATCCTGATGGCCCAACTGGGTAATTAAGTCCCACGTGATGTCCTGACTGCCATCATCGACGAAGAGAATTTTACTATCTGGCCGTACTTGGTTGGTGGTGATCAATTTTTGTAAGATTCCGTTGAGAACCTGAGCACTGGTCTGCAGGACAGGTTCTTCGTTATAGCACGGCACCACAATGGTTAGCCGTGGTTGACTGACTAGTTTCATGTTTAATTATCTCCCTCAAAGACCCCTGGAGCCCCTTGTTATATAGCTACTATGATAAACCGATTGCGGGGTTAAAGGTGAAAAGTCTTCCAAAAATAAGTGATTTTTAAGGGAGATTAACATTGGCTGAGAGGGTAAATTAGGCGTCATAGAGCACAAGTCTATGACGCCTAACCGAATTAAATTTAAAGTTTAGTGACGGAAGTGACGGTTGCCAGTGAAAATCAAAGCGACACCGTACTTGTTCGCCATGGCAATGGATTCTTCGTCCTTAATGCTACCACCAGGTTCAGCGATGGCTTTGATACCGTGCTTGGCGGCATATTCAACGCAATCATCCATTGGGAAGAAGGCGTCTGAGACCAAGACACCTTGATTGAAATGGTCTTTTTCTTCAGCTTTACCCACGGCGATTTTAACTGCATCGATTCGGTTCATTTGGCCGGGGCCGACACCTAATGTTTGATCAGCAGTGTTGACCAGAATGGCGTTACTCTTGACGAATTTAATGGCTTTTAGCCCGAATTCGATGGCTGCAAGTTGGTCAGTAGTTGGTTGCGCGTGACTGACAACGTTGAATTCGTTGGGGTCATCAAAGACGTCATCCCGTTCTTGTCGTAATAGTCCGCCACGAATGCTGACGAGCTCATCGGCTTCGGGATCTTTGGCGTTGGCGAAGTCGACAGTTAGTAAACGCAGATTTTTCTTCTTAGCGAGTAAATCGTAGACGTCGTCATCAAAGCCAGGAGCAATGATGATTTCCAAGAAAAGCTTGTGCATTTTGGTGGCTGTTGCGAGATCAACTGGGCGATTCAAGACGATGATGCCACCAAAGATAGACATGGAATCAGCGGCGTAACACTTGTCCCAAGCAGCTTCCAGTACGTCGGCTGACCCGATACCGCAAGGATTCATGTGCTTTAGGGCAACGACGGTGGGCGCCTCAAACTCACGAATCAGGCCCAAGGCAGCGTCGGCGTCCTTGATATTATTAAAGGATAGCGGCTTCCCGTGAAGTTGATTTGCGGCAGTAATGGAAAAGGGTACCGGTTGACAATCGCGGTAAAGGGTTGCTGTTTGCTGCGGATTTTCACCGTAACGGAGTGCCTGTTGGCGTTCGTACGTGAGGGTCAGCGTGTCGGGCTTTGCCTCGTCCGTTAAGTAGTTGGCGATGAGTGCATCGTAATGGGCTGTGTGATGGAAGACCTTGGCCGCCAGGTGCTTGCGGAGCCGCAGGTTGTCCGTGTGACTCTCGAGAGCTTCCCCAATTTGATCGTAATCGGCTGAATCACAGACGACTAAGACGTCCGCATAGTTTTTGGCGGCAGCGCGGATGAGTGAGGGACCGCCGATATCAATCTGTTCAACGGCATTTTCCAAAGTGACGTTGGGTTGGCTGATTGTCTGGGCAAACGGATATAGATTGACGCAGACCAAGTCAATGGGTGTAATATCGTGGTCAACCAGTGTTTGTTGGTGTTCTGGATTGTCGCGCTTGGCTAAGATGCCGCCAAAGACCAGTGGGTTCAAGGTCTTGACCCGGCCATCTAACATCTCTGGAAAGTGCGTGACCTCTTCAATGGGGGTCACGGCAACGCCAGCTTCTGCCAGCACGGCCTGGGTACCGCCAGTCGAGACAACTTCAAACTGGTGGGCAGTCAACATTTTTGCGAATTCAACGATTCCCGATTTATCGGAAACACTTAATAGGGCACGGCGCATAAGGTAACCTCCTGTAGTCGTTTTGCGTTAGATTTATCATACGCGAATTATTCTGAACAATCAACCAGAACAAAATATAAATATTCGTATATTATGGATAACTCGCGAACTTCCTTTGACTTGATTTACAAACTAATTTAACGAACTAACGTTTTAATAACTTAGCTTATAGAGAGATTAACGACATTATTATTTTTATTGAACACGAACAATGGCAAGAAATGTGCCTAATCTACGTGGACTCTAGTTTTTAATGGTAATGACAATTAATTTAAGATACCAACAATGCTGCATATCGTTGATTTAACGGCGTTTCTGTAATAAATATGATTGTAAAACGCGGTAATTGAACTGCAATCGCGTTGTTACGTTAGGTACATTTAAGAGGGCTATCTTAGAAGATGGTGGAACGAGGTGGTGAACAGTTAGCGGGGAGTTTTTAGGTGTCGGGGAAGTGACGGGCACCAATAGGAGTAGGGCACACCAAATTTAAATAGGGAAGTGCCAAGTTATGTTGATCAATTATCATTGGACCAAGCGGTTAACACAGGCTGTTGTTGCTGCGAGTGCCCTCATTGGAATTGGCTTGGGCGGTCAAACAGTTGCTCATGCCAGTACCTTGGCCATTCCGGATATTTCCGAATGGCAAGGCAAACTGTCTTCCAGCCAAGTAGCCAACTTAAAGAGTCAGGTTTCGTTCGTGATTAATCGGCGGCAATACGGGTCGTCATATCAAGATCTTTATGCCGCGAACAATACGTCCCTGTATGTGAAATATGGGATTCCGTTTGGAGAATACGACTACGCCCGCTTTACCAGTGCGGCTAGTGCCAAGCAGGAGGCTAAGGATTTTTACAATCGTTCGAATAAAAATGCCCAATTTTACGTTTTGGACTTTGAAGAAAACGACGTGACTTCTGGGACCACGAATGCCGCCGTTAAGGCCTGGTATACGGAAATGAGTGCGTTGACGAATAAAAAATTGATTTTCTATTCCTATCAATCGTTTGCGACAAGCTATGCCAACACAGCTCGACAGAGTTTTGATGCGCAGTGGATTGCGAACTACTCAACGACGCCAACGATTTCGTATGCTTTATGGCAGTACACGGACCACAACTACCTGTCGGCGCTAAGTGAGTACACGGATAACAGCAAGGCGGTCACCTCTGTCCATCCAATTACTTGGTGGACGGATGGTGTGACGACGGCGCTGGACCACGTGACGTATGCTTATAGCAGTTATAAAGCGGGCCAACACATCTACCTACATAAGGGCGCAACGAAATATACCGATGGTTCGGCGATTGCGTCTTCAGACCGGCAGAAGTTCTACAAGATTTCTAAAGTAAAGAGTCTGACCCAGTCCAAATCGCAACAAGCTCTGTACATCAGTGCGTTAGGTAAGTGGGTCCTTTCTCAGGATGCTACCGGTTATTGGGTTGGCCAACACGGGGCCTTTAATTTGACGCACAAGCTAAATATTTATTCCGATGCCGCTTTGACTAAGAAGACCGGGAGTTACTACGTGGCTGGTGATAAGGTCACTGGAAAAGTGGTCAAGGCACCGAGTGGTCATTCTTATCGAATCAAGACCAATTTGGGGTACATTTCTGGGAACAGCAAGTACTCTGATCACGCCTACTACGAATCGTTGGGGTCTGCCAAACAGATTACGACCAAGCAAAAAATCTACGAATACACGAAGTCTTCCTTCAAGAAATCTAGTCGGTCAACGGCAGTTAAGAAGGGGACTAAGTTGACGGTCACGGGTGTGAAGAAGCGGTCGACTGGTTCCCGTTATTTTGTCTTGAGTAATGGTAAATACGTGACGGCGCTACAGAGCCACGTAACGGAATAGCGAAGGAGGTTGAATAGAGATGCAACGAAAAACAAAGATCATGACGGCTGTAACGGCTACGTTAGCCTTTCTGGCGTTGGGTTCTGGCACTGTGATTCAGATGCACGCTGCCAATGATGTCAGTTCGGTGGGCCAGACGGCTGCCCCTAAAACGGCCAGTGCCGACAGCACAAAACTGACGGCTAATCGTGCAAGTGGGACTAAGCAGAACTATAAAGTGACTTATTCAGATAGAACCAATAGCGATGATTCGGCAACGTTTCAGAAGAAAACCTATGGCACGACGAGTACAGCGCAGGACCAGGTGGACTACGTTGGAAGCGCAGATGGTGCGACGGTTAAGTTGAACAAGCAAACGCGGGCCGTTGTTCAGGGTACTATGGGACACACCTACGTTCACTGGACCAAGGGCGACTGGTCGGTGACGGCCGTTACCAGCAATGCTGATGAGTCGGGGACACCAACCCAGTTTGCTAAGCAGGTCAACCAGCAACTTGCTAAGAAGTCCCTTCCTAAGAGTGCTGATACTGGGGCGGTGACCGTCTACAGTCAAGATGAGAATCAGGAAGCGAATTCCGTGACTTGGCAGGACGGTAAGCAGGTTTACAAAGTTAGTGGCACTACCGCCGATACGACGGTGAAGGTCGCTCAGAATACGACGAATTAAGTTGTTGATGCCTTAATTGTTAACATGATAGCTTTGAAGGGGTTAGACTGCGGTCTGCCCCTTTTTGCGACTATCGTTAAAAAAGGCTGGTCACCAGCCCCTACCAGCCTTAAACTAAAGCTATGCATACTTACAGGAGGGGTCGCATTGAATAATTTGCGTCAACCTGAATCGGGATTCTCCTGGTTCTATAAGCGATTTTTAAACAATCATATTACGATTCTGCTATTAAATATTTTTCTATTCTTGTTGGTGCTCAACGAAATCGTTCAGAACGCGGGACTACTTGATCCGCTGTGGAAGTTTATCGGCATTGCTATGCCAGCCGTTGTGGTGGCGGGGATTCTGTTCTACGTGTTAGACCCGTTTGTTCACTTCATGGAGCGTCGCTGGCACATGCGGCAGGGGGTCGCCATTGCCACGGCGATGATTCTCACAGCGGCCATTATTGTCCTGATTTTTCTAAATCTGATTCCGTTCCTAGCACGGCAGACTGCCGGGGCGATTGGTGCGCTGCCTCAGTTTGCCAACGATATGCTGCGCAACATCAATCATTTAAACCAGGAACACCACTGGCTGTCGACTAAAAATTTGACCGACATCAACGAACGGGTGACCACCTACTTCTCGAAGCGGGGATTGAATCTGTTGACGGGGACTCTGAGTTCTTTGGGCAACGTGGTCACGACGGTTTCAGACTGGATCATCACGATCATCACGGCACCGTTGGTTCTATTCTTCATGTTGAAGGACGGTTCCCGGTTCCCTAAATTTGTGAGCCAGGTCGTACCAACCGCTTACCGTGACCGGTTCATCGTGATGTTGGACCAGATGAACGTGAAGGTTAGTTCATACGTACGAGGACAACTGACCGTGGCGCTGTGTGTCATGATCATCTTTACGACGGGGTATTCCATTATTGGGTTGCGTTACGCACTGCTGATTGGGTTATTGGCAGGGCCATTGAACTTGATTCCGTACTTCGGGTCGGCCATTGCTTTGGTGCCAGCCCTGATTATTGGGGTGGTCACCAGCCCGTCAATGCTACTGGGCGTGGTCATCGTCTATCTGATTGAATGGGTCTTGGAAACACAGGTTCTGTCGCCGCTTATCATGGGGAACAGCCTGGCGATGCATCCCATTACAATTGTTTTCGTGTTACTGGCAGCCGGCAAGATGTTCGGACTGGTCGGTGTGATTTTCGGTGTGCCTGGTTTTGCGGTCCTCAAGGTATTGGCCACGACTGGTTTCACCTGGTATCAAGAATTCTCGTCGCTTTACCCGGATGTTTTACCGCCAGACGAGTTTGAGCCTTAACGATTTATTAATGACGTTATAAAGTTAAAAATGTACGTAAAACGGCGGACCCGCGGGGGTTCGTCGTTTTTTTGTGGCCAGTGAGTTGCTTAATTTACGCGGCGTTTGTCGCGACTTTAAGTTTCCGACAAGTCCGGTTTGCCATAATCAACGACATGTTATGAAATGGAGGCGACCCCAATGAATTTTTTCAAACGGGCCTGGTTAAACGTGTGGGCGAAGAAGGGCCGGTCAGTCTTACTGATCCTAGTCTCGTCCGCCATCTTAATGTTTGTCTTGGCAGGATTACTGATTCAGAGTGCGGCGGTCAAGGCGACCAGTCAAGCAAAGGCGGACGTCGGTGCGACCGTCACGCTGTCGGCAAACCGGCAGGCAGCTTTTAAGAAAATGCAGAGTCGTACGACTAGCAGTAAGTCGAGTAAGATGACGCTGACACCAGTAAAACTGAGTGATGCGGCTAAGGTGGCTCAGCTTAGCAATATCAGTGGTTACAATGTCACAAGTAGTACCTCAGTCAATGCCAGTTCCTACGATACAGTTTCCATGAGCACGGGGATGGGCAGTAGCACCGGTGGCGGTCCTGGTGGCATGAAATCGTCGACTAGTACAGGTGATACGCAGATCGACGGGGTTACGGCAACGAGCCTGACCACTGCTTTTAGCAACAAGCAGAGCAAAATTACCAAGGGCCGCGGCATTACTGCGGCGGATAAGAATACGAACAACGTCGTGATTGAAAAGGACTTGGCAAGCCAGAATAATTTGACGGTCGGCGACACACTTACCGTTAAGGAGGCCACTGGCGACAAGGATAAGGTCAAACTGAAAGTCGTTGGTATCTACAAGGCCAGCTCTACAAGTTCCAGTGCTGCCAGTCCAATGAGTACGGATCCAGCCAACACGATGTACACGTCATATACCTTGGCCAACACCTTTAAGGGCAGTAAATACGCCGGTACGGCTGATTCTGTGACCTTTAACGTCAGCAATCCCGCTAAGGTCAGCAGCGTCAAGACAGCGGGTAAGAAGCTGATCAATACTAGCAAGTATTCGCTGAGTACCGATGATGCTAGCTATCAAACGGTCAAGGCATCTATGGACAACGTAGAAGGCTTTGCCAACAAGATCGTTTGGTTGGTAGCTATCGCGGGAACCATTATTCTGGCACTGATCGTCATCTTGATGATTCGGGAACGTCGTTTTGAAATTGGCGTGCTGCTGTCTCTGGGTGAAGCCCGGTGGAAAGTCATTGCCCAATTCTTTACGGAAATGCTGATGGTGATTGTAGTGGCCGTGGCGATTGCCGGTGTTGGTGGCAAGTTTGTCGGTAATCAGCTAGGGTCCCAGTTAGTCTCGCAGAGTGCAACTACCACGCAGACGACGAGTAGCAGTACCGGTCAACCCGGCGGTGGCGAACCTAGCGGTAACGGTGGTAGTGGCATGCGGGGTGGCAATGGTGGCCCTGGCAACACTAGCCAAACAACTAAGCAGGCAACTGACACGAAACTAGAGGTGACGGTGAGCGCCGTTAATCTGGCCGAACTGGGTGGTTTTGGCTTAGCCATTACGTTCCTATCGATCATGATTGCTTCTGGCGGAATCCTCCGACTAGAGCCGAAGAAAGTTTTGATTTCCTAAGGAGGAATGCACATGTTAAAAACAGAAGGTTTGGGTTACTGGTATCAGGATAAGGACCAGCCGCTGTTTCAGGGGATTGATCTGGAATTTGACGTTGGCCAGTCCTACGCCATTCTTGGTCATTCTGGTTCAGGAAAGACCACGTTTCTATCGTTGATTGCTGGGTTGGACAAGCCCAAGGAGGGGGACATTAAATTAAATGATCGTTCTCTTAAGCAAATTGGCTTGACCAACTTCCGCCGCCACGATGTTTCCATTGTGTTTCAGGCCTACAACCTCTTTACCTATATGTCGCCGTTAAATAACTTGCTCACAGCCATGGCCATTACGGACGCGGCGCACGCTGGTGATAAAGCATATGCCCGGCAGGTGTTAAACGACTTGGGCATTGGGGCTGATTTAGCTGAGCGCAACGTCCAACACCTCTCTGGGGGTCAACAACAACGGGTAGCCATTGCTCGGACGATGTGTTGCGATGCAAAACTGGTCGTGGCCGATGAACCGACAGGAAATTTAGACGAAGATAATACTAAAGAAGTCATTCAACAGTTCCAAAAGATTGCACATGAGCAAGGAAAATGTGTCATTATCGTGACCCATGAGCCGGACGTCGCGAATCAGTGTGATCACCAATTTCGGTTAGAGAATAAACAGTTTGTAGAGCTAGCCTAAGGGAAACACCGGGCAACTACTGCGAGAGTTGACCGATGCTTTTCCTTGCAAATTCAGAGGAAATTGGATAAATTAACAAGTAAGGATTTATCCGATTTCGTGTGAATTTTCACAAAATAGTTATACATTCGTTAAGATAAAAATTATTGAACTTTGATAAATTGAAGCGTATGATAACCTCATGAGCATCAATAATGCTTATTTGATACGTCTTTAAAAAACTACATCATTTGATAAGCGATTAGTTTTCACGAAAGGACCCAAGACAGCGCTTGGGCCCTTTTTTGTTGTCCTTTTTTATGTAATGGGCCGCCTCTGGCTGGCAGGAACGGCGCCTGCTGTGGGGACCGGAGCAAGCCAAAAGGCGGTCTTACTCCTCGACACGGCCGGCCCCATCCCTGCCAGCCAGTGGCGTCGTTGGTCGGTGGCTATAGAACTGGCGTGACTGTGTCAGCAGTTGGGTCCTATCGATGTTAGTGAAGCCTAGATGGTGTATCTTTCAATGTTATTTATTATGAGCAATGAGATCAAATCAGTGTAGCCAGAGCTGGATAAAATAGTCGCTCTGTTAGTTCAAGTCTACGGGTTGAAAGTATTTAACCTGTACTTTTAAAAATTACGTGTTACACTGATCGTGCAAACTTAATTTTGAGAAAAGAAGGCCGGTACCATGACAGTATTTAGTGCATACTCTGACGAAGATATTTTGAGTTACCTGCAAGACCAGGTCAAGGACGGAACGGTTCACACCGATGAAGCAATGTTGAAGAAGCAATCTTTCAACCCCAATGCCTCGGGCGGAGAGACTGGACTGGCACGGGCATTTGTAGAAGTTGCCAGTGTTGAAGACATTCAAGGCGTCTTACGGGCTGCTCGAAAATTTCACATCGCGGTCATTCCACAAACCGCGTTTAGCAGCACGGTGATTGGTTCAGACGGAATCGATGGTGCTATTATTCTGTCGACACGTAAGATGGACCAGATTCTGGAACTCAGCAAGGAAGATTCCGTGGCTGTCGTTCAACCCGGGGTCGTTAATGGTGATTTGGATAAGGCCGCTCGTAAAGAGGGCTTATTCTACGCGCCAGATCCAGGCTCCAAGCCATTTTCATCCATCGGTGGCAACGTTTCAACCAATGCTGGTGGGATGAGTACTGTCCGGTTTGGTGCAACCAAGGACAACGTTTTAGGCTTGAAGGCCGTCTTAGCTGATGGTCGCGTCGTGAAACTTGGTGGCCGGACGTTGAAACAGGCTTTCGGGTATGACCTGACACAACTCTTTGTGGGTTCTGAAGGGACCTTAGGGATTGTTTTCGAAGTCACAGTTAAGCTAATGCCGATTCCACTGGGTAAGTCTGTCATGGGGGTGGCCTTCTTCGATGACATGAGTGCCTTGGCTAAAGGTGTTTCGGCCATTCGGATGTCAGGGGTTTATCCAACAATGCTGGAGGCTCTGGATGGGAATACGGTTATTGCTCTGGACCGTTTCGAAGGCACGCATTACGCTGAAAATAGCGGATCCATGTTGATTTTCCGGTTAGATGGCAGTAGTGACGAAAGCGTTGGCGTTTTGAACGATTTGTTGGCTAAGTACAATGGGCAACACGTTCAGGTGACGACCGACCCCGACGAACAAGCTGCGCTGGAAAAGCTCCGGCAGGATATGCTACCAGCCGTCTTCTCCGGCAATAATCACCTGATGGAAGACATGGCCATGCCACTGTCTAAGTTGGCGCCGATGATGGATTATCTCCAGGAATTGGGCAAAAAGTTGGGGATTAAGATCTACACGGCCGGCCACGCTGGTGATGGAAACGTGCACCCCACCTTCACTTGGTCTGAGGATGAAGACGAGGTTCCTGAAGTGGTTATCGAGGCCTTACGGCAAACCTTCTGGAAGACGTTGGAACTGGGCGGAACTATTTCCGGTGAACACGCCGTGGGAATGTTGAAGAACCAGTGGAACAATCCTGAACTTGGTGAAACTGTCGACGTATTACAGCATCAGGTCAAAACGTTGTTCGATCCAATGAACCTCTTGAACCCTAAGCGTAAAATTGACTAACCTTGCGAAATGAGTTCGTTCCGAAAACCAATACTGACAATCTGCTGTGGCTTTCTCCGTTGAACATTTTGTAAATATTAGCGATACTTTTATGAGAATTAATTGGTAGGCTAGTAGATTTAGTTTCTACTAGCCTATTTTGAGTCTTCAGTCAAAATGTATCGAGCTGGCAATAATTTAGTGTCAGGTGATTTTGGTCAATCGTAGCCACGTTATCAGCCCTCACCGCAATTAATAATGGTCGTAATATTTAACTTCTCAATTAGTTGTGAGCAATAAATTTGCTAAATCAGCCGACAAATAAGATAATTATTGTTACAATTGTAAGCGAATGCAATCCCCGAATATGAAGAGGGACAACCGGTTGCAGAACGAGCAATGAAAGGAAGACGGGAATGGCTGACGCACAATGGTGGCAACACGCGGTAGGGTACCAGATTTACCCGCAAAGTTTTTTGGATAGTAACCACGATGGGGTGGGCGACCTTGCAGGCATCCAAGCAAAAATCGACTACCTAGTGGAACTGGGCGTTGATTTCGTCTGGTTGTCCTCATTTTACCCATCTGGTGACGTGGATAACGGCTACGACGTGACGGATTACCGGGCCGTTGCCCCCCAATTTGGGACCATTAACGACTTTACTCGTTTGGTTGACGCCCTTCACGCCGCTGGTATCAAAGTGGTTATCGATCTGGCGCTGAATCACACGTCCAGCCAACATCCCTGGTTCCAAGCAGCTTTGACCGACACGACCAGTCCCTACCACGATTACTACATTTGGCGAGATACCCGGCCAGGTGTTGCGCCTAACAATTGGGAATCCGTCTTTGGCGGTTCCGCGTGGACTTACAGCGCCGAAGCACAGGCGGCATACCTCCACACGTTTGCTGAAGGGCAACCTGACTTGAACTGGGAAAATCCGGCCGTTCGTCAAGAAATGGGCGCTACCATTCAATGGTGGGCGGACCGTGGTGTTGACGGCTTTCGGCTGGATGGTGTCATGCATCTGAAGAAGCGGCAAGACTTTGCCAACGTTGGTCGTCCACGGACCGGTTACACAGGAGATGTTGCCGGAACGGACGCCTTCCTTTCTGCTTTAAAGCCCGTGCTGCAACGGAATAACGCCTTTGTCATTGGGGAAGCCGGCGGGATAGATATGGCGACCGCCCAACGCTGGTTGAACCCACAGACGGGATACTTCGACTTACTTTTGGAATTTGATCATGTGCATTTCTGGGAAAAGGCTGAACCCAAACTCCCAGTTGCCGCGTTACGCGAGACACTTTCAAAGTGGCAGCTTGGCCTAGAGGGTATCGGTTGGAACGCCTTGTTCATTGAAAATCATGATTTACCTCGTGCTGTTTCATACTACGGGAATGCCACTGACTATCAGTGGCGTTCCGCAAAAGCCTTGGCGCTCTGGTACTTCCTGATGAAGGGGACTCCCTTCATTTATCAGGGACAGGAACTAGGGATGGCCAACGCTGCGTTCACCCAAGCGAGTCAGTACCGGGATTTGGACAGTCGCCTGTTCTACCAGCAACAGACGGCTGCCGGGGTGTCGACGTCAACGGTTCTTCATAACTTAGCCATGAAGAGCCGGGACAATGCACGGACCCCCTTGTCTTGGACGCACGCGCAGTATGGTGGCTTCTCCGACCACACCCCTTGGATTGATATGGGATCGGGATCGGGTGGCTTAAACGTGGAACAGGAACGGCACGACCCACATGGTGTTTTAAACTTCTACCAACAGTTGATTCGACTGAAGAAGTCCGTTCCGACCCTGACAACGGGACGCTACGAGCTGATTGATACCCAGGACGATCAGCTGTACGTTTATCGGCGGACTCTGAATGGCGATAACTGGTTGGTAGTCGTCAACATGAGCAATCAAATTGCGACGACACAGGAGTTTGACCTGAACACCAGTGAGTTGATTTTGACCAATATGGCTGTGGATGCGGACTCCGATGAGCCGCAAATTCAGCCGTGGGAAGCCCGACTCTACCACCTACGAAAGTTAGAATGAAACGTATGGGGCCGAGAACAAATCTTCGGTTCCTTTTTTATACCGTAAACTTTTTTACAAATCGGTGAATAGTGCTTGATTTTTGTAAGGTTGTTCTTTATTATTAATTATATAGATATTTCTATGGGGTCAACCATTTTGCGTATTGCTAATCATGTTAATTATATTCAGGGTTAGTAAGTGAAGATAAGGATATGATGAATACTATGGTAAAGAGTAAGGTCGTACATGAAGAAAGCTTCTTTGAGTCTTTCATGGAGTTGAAAAGAGAATTAGAAAAGGCAGCTACGCGCTTCCAACGGACCATGGGGATCTCGGTGGACCAGTACGCAATTTTGCACCATATTTTAGAGAACCCAGGCAAGCTTACGTCCGCTACTGTGGCGGATAGTCGGGGTATCTCAAGAGCCGCGGTATCACGGGGAATTTCCCAGTTGATTCGGCGAGGCTATGTCGTGCAAAGTTATCAGAGCTCTGACCGGCGGGTTCGCCCGTTGTCATTGACGCCCAGTGGTGAACAACTGGAAATCACCTGTTTAGATGCGCTGCGGGAAGCCGCTAAAACGATGAGTGGTGTTCAGTTGGACAGCAATGGGAGCGCCTTGACGGTGGGGCAGTTGACGCAAATGTTAGCGGCCGTTACTAGCAAGGAAGATCCAGCAGAGGCTGAAGAATAATACTTAAATAATTTCGTTGAAAGGATTAGTCGTACGCGACTAATCCTTTTTGTTTTGACCATTTTCACCCCAACCAAGGCGATGTGTGAGGATGGCTATCTTGGCGAAAATGCTGTTTCACAGCCGAATCTGCGGGGATGTAATCGCTTAAATCCGGGGCGAATTGCATGAAACAAATTACAAAATGGGCCCCGCAGGATAAAATGAAAGTGCTATAATCAAATCTGTTGCTCAAAACGGGCACCACAATATATTGTGCTGAAATCGCACCTAGCCGGCGAGAAAACTACCAGATATGGCAAATTAAAAATACGAGGGAGATCATCAGCATGACACACTATTTTCAATTTCTAGCTCACCAACTCAAAGGGTGGTCACAACAGAATTACTACCTGTTCTTCTTTAGCTTAGGGTGTCAGGTGATGACCTTAGTTAGTTCGCCCATTACGCCACTGACGCTACTTACGTTTGTAGGGACCACACTGGGGGTACTCTGCGTCTTAGCCATTAACGCCGCTAAGTCCGTTAACGGTTTTCTGGGAATCGTCTCAGCGTTATGTTTCATCGTTACGGGCTTCGCTGCCAAGAACTACTTGAGTATCTTTGAGCAGATTGCCTACGTGGCGACCTTGGATATCCCCGTGTTGATTAGCGCTAGTTGGAACGTCAATATGGCGGCTAAAATTCGGAAGTTTACTGGTCGGAGTTGGCTAATCGCTATCGTTTCGACGGTGGCAGTCTACCTGCTTTCAGGTTGGGCCATTGGCGCTTTCACGGATGATCCGCGACCATGGGTCGATGCTATCAGTTTTGCCATTAGTTTAGCGGCTGGTATCATCTGCTTCCTGCGTTTTAACAACCAATACGTTTGGTGGATTGCCTCCGGTTTAGCACAAATGGTGCTGTGGTTCATTTCCTTCCGGCAGGGGTCGGCAACGTTGGCTATGTTCATCAACAGTTCCGTTTACCTGGCCAATGACGTGCTGGCGTTTACGATTTCTCCCTGGTATAACGAGAAGGAACGCCAACGGGTCATCAAGCAGGAAACGGCGTATGCGGCCAGCTTAGAGTCGAACAATTAGTCAGTTGCGGTGGTTGGTCAAGCTGCTTACTCCGTTCGGATAATCTTAGAGAATTTCCCTGTCGCTCGTGGTACACTTAAAGCAATTGTTTAATAAGAGAAGAGGGATTCCCCAATGATTGTCGAGAGAAAGATTGGGACGGGGGAACAGGACCTGGTGTGGGTCATGGCCATGGTTGAAGGCGAAGAGGACCGAACCGCTTTGCAGACGACTTATGGATTGACCGATGAGATTTTGACCTACGTAACCGATGAAAACGAACGGTCCCACTATGACCGTGATGAGTATTTGAACACGCAATTATTCGTACTGCACGTGCCTGTTGTGATCGATCAGGTGTCACAGCGATATATCACACGGCCGGTAACATTTCTATTGAAGGGTAATCAGGTCTTCTCGATTACCACCAAGCGGACGCAGTGGGTCAACCAGACGTTGACCGAGCGGCTAAAATTACCGCAGATTTCGGATACCAATGAATTTATGTTGATTGGGATGTTTATCCTATTTGACCAATTTATTCCGCCGATTCGTAAAATCAACGCCGAACAGAATCGGCTGGATCGGCAACTGAACAAGGCGCCAGACAACAAGGACTTAATTGCCCTGTCGAATTTACAACAGAGTCTGGCGTATTTCGTGAGTGCAACCCGAAATAACGCCATGATGGTCGTGAACTTAAATAGCACGCCGTTTGGAAAACAGCTATCCGACAAGAACAATGAACATTTGGCGGACGCCGTGATTGAAGCACGGCAAACGTCTGAAATGACGGCGATTGAGGCGGACGTTGTCGACCGGATATCGAATACGTTTAACAACGTCTTGAACAATAACCTGAACGACACGATGAAGTTCTTAACGATTTGGTCACTGGTCCTGACGATTCCAACGATTGTCACCGGTTTTTACGGGATGAACGTCAAATTGCCGTTTGCGAACGATGCCATTTCCTGGGTCTTCACGGTACTGTTGATGCTGGGGGTCATGGGTCTCGTAGCCATGATGCTCCGTCATCGTCATTTTTGGTAGATACGTGGATTGATGTCGTACGTTTCAGCTATATAGGTTTGGACCGCAATCAGGGTCAAGGACTTTTGTCCTTGACCCTGATTGCGTTCTGAACACGCATTATGGTTAGGGGTGCTTGGGTAAGGTTTCAGGTCATAGATGGCTCCCGCAGTGACCGCTACCCGAATGGAGTTAACCGCTTTCATCCGTGAAAACATTCACTAACAAAAAGTAAGCATAATTACTGGCATTCTCAGTTGAAGGGGACTATGATGACACCAATCAATAATTTTGGGGTGCTCGACGAACGGTTCACTGCCAGGACACCTGACCTAAGGAGCGCGATTAACATGACAAAAATGATTGCGGGACAAGCATTAGTAAAGGTTTTAGAAGCATGGGACGTTGACCACATTTACGGGATTCCTGGTGGCTCAATTAACCATACGGTTGAAGGGTTGTACCTTGAAAAGGATAAGGTCGACTATATTCAGGTGCGTCATGAAGAAGTGGGCGCTCTGGCCGCTGCCGCTGATGCGAAGTTCACTGGTAAAATTGGGGTAGCCTTTGGGTCAGCAGGTCCTGGTGCAACGCACTTGTTCAACGGTCTCTACGATGCCAAGATGGATCACGTCCCAATGTTGGCCTTAGTTGGTCAAGTTCCTCAGCCAACGATGAACACCAACTACTTCCAAGAAATGGATGAAACACCTATGTTTGGTGACGTTGCGGTTTACAACCGGACGGCCACGACGGCGGAACAACTGCCGTACATGGTCAACCAAGCCATTCGGGAAGCATACCGGCAAAAGGGGCCAGCTGTCGTCATCATCCCTGAAGATTTATCCGCTAAGGAAATTGACTATGAACCAGTCAAGACACCTAACGTTGTTTCCAACACGTACACCCAAGTTATCGATCCAGTCGCCGTTCAGGCAACGCTTAAGTTGTTAAAGCAGGCTAAGCACCCGTTGGTTTACGCGGGTCGTGGTTTGCTGGGGGCTAGAGAAGAACTGGTCAAGTTCAGCGAACAATTCAACGTGCCAGTCTTAAACACGGTACCAGCGACGGGTGTGATTCCCACTGATCATCCTAACGCCATTGGAACGTTTGGCCGTTTGGGGTCTAAGTCTGGTTTTGAAGCTTTACAGCATGCTGACTTGATCCTCTTCCTGGGTTCCGAATTTCCATTTGCCCAGTTCTGGCCAAAGAACATCAAGATCATTCAAGTTAACAATAACTCGTTTGATATTGGGAAAATGGTACCCGTTGATTACGCCGTTCTCAGTGATGCGAAGAGCTATTTGCAGGCCATGATCGTTACGGGTGAGACGCTGCCAGCAACTGATTGGTTGACGGCTAACCGGCAAAATAAACAGAACTGGAATGCCTGGTTGGCAGAACAAGCTGCTGACGACAGTAAGGGCCTGGCTCCTGAAGCAGTTACCCAAAAGATTGCGTCAATGGTGGGACCTAAGGATACGTACGGTGTTGACACTGGGAACGTCTCCGAGTGGGCTGTCCGTGGATTACCAATGAATAAGCAACAACGGTTTGCGTTATCTGGCTTATTTGCCACGATGGGTTACGGACTGCCAGCTGGGTTGGCTGGCGCGTTGAGTGTTCCTGACGCACAGGCGTGGTCACTATCTGGTGACGGTGGCTTTGCCATGGTTGCACCAGACATCATCACGGAAGCCCGGTACAAGTTACCAGTTATCAACGTGGTCTTCAGTAACCGGCGCTTTGGATTCATTTACAGAGAACAGGTCGACACGAAGCAACACTTGTACGGGGTCGACTTGACTGATGCTGATTGGGCTAAGGTTGCCGAAGGACTGGGTGGCATTGGCTTCACGGTCACCAATAACGCTGAAGTGGAACAGGTCTTTGACCAGATTAAAGACCTGCAGGCGCAAGGCAATCAGAAGCCAATCGTGGTCAACGCCGTGATCAAGGATGACGACCCAATTGGAACGGCCTTTATGCCACTGGATCCTGAATTGTACGGTGAGGATACGGTGAAGGCTTACGCTGAAGCGAATAACATCGACGTTGCCAAGCAACCATCCTTAGGTGCATTGTTACGGGCTAAGGGTGACAATTTATAAACTGTAACTTGTCATTAAAATAATCGTTATCAATCAAAGAAATCTCGAATTGGCCGGTGGCTAGTCCGAGATTTTTTGGTTGCCGCCAGTTTGCACTTGTAATCCGGTGAGGACCGAGTTAAAATTGTTAGCTGACTAACAAAACGGGAGGCAAAAATTTTGACGAATCGAAGACTAGGGGCTTGGCTGCGAGATGCCGAGCACCAAATGAATCAAGAAATGAATGACTTCGCGCGGGACTACGGGCTCACGGGGATGCAAATGTCCGTCATTGACTACCTCGGTCGACGAGGAGGGGCGGTGACCTATCAGGTAGACGTTGAACGGGAATTTCATGTTCAGCGGTCGACGGCGTCACTGCTAGTGAGACGCATGGTCGAACGGGACCTGGTGACGCGGATCGTGGCAGATACGGATAGCCGCAAGCGGCAGTTACAACTGACCGCGAAGGGGCAGGAGCTGGTTCCCATCGTCACCGCGCACCTGGTGAAACACGATGCCAAGATGGTCGCAGGGTTATCAGCCAGTGAGGCAGCGGCTTTTCAACGCGCATTGATTCAAATTTCACAGTGGCATCATTCAGCATCAGAGGAGGAATAGTTTTTAAAATGGCGAAGACAGACAGAATTGAACCACGGGTCGTAGGTGCCGTGCTGGCAACTGGCCTGATGTCCCTGAGTGGGGTCATCGTTGAGACAGCGATGAATATTACTTTCCCCACCTTAATGAAGCAGTTTAATGTGACGACTGGGACCGTGCAGTGGATGACGACCCTGTATCTCCTGATTGTGGCGTGCATCGTCCCAATTTCGTCGTACCTCAAGCGGCGTTTTAAGCTAAAGCAGCTGTTTATCGTTGCCAACCTACTCTTTATCACGGGGCTGGTCGTGGACGCTTGCGCAACTAGTTTTCCATGGCTGTTGGCCGGCCGAGCCATTCAAGGATTTGGGACCGGGATCGCCTTGCCCCTGATGTTTAACATCATCCTGGAACAGGTACCACTTAATCGAATTGGCATGATGACGGGGATTGGGACCCTGATTACTGCGATTGGGCCGGCTATTGGCCCCACGTATGGTGGTCTACTAGTCACGCATTTAAATTGGCGGTATATTTTTTGGATCCTCCTGCCATTTTTAGTGATTTCATTCTTTGTGGGCATTAAGACTATTAAACAGGTGGCGCCGACTACGCATGAGCGGTTTGATTTCTTGAGTATGATCGGGGTCGTCGTGACCTTTGGTGGCCTCATCTTTGGCTTTAGCTCACTGAGTAGCCAACCGTTTTTCAGCTGGTCGGTGGGCGGTGCGCTCCTACTGGGGGTACTTGGTCTACTCTACTTTGTTAATCGCTCTAAGCGGAGTTCGCACCCGTTGATTCAGTTGGCAGCGGTCGCTAATCCGGCGTTTGCCTGGCATTTGGCAGCCTTCTTCTTGGTGCAGATCACGGCGCTGGGGCTATCATTCGTCTTACCAAATTACCTCCAGTTGGTTGATCAACAATCAGCCTTTACCGCAGGCCTGGTTGTCTTACCGGGGGCCGTTATTGGGGCCGCTTTTTCACCAATTGGTGGACAAATCCTGGACCGGTTCGGCGCCAAACGACCAATTCTGTTGGGGTTGACGCTGGTCGCTATCATGTTGGCGGTAATGATGGGCTTTGCTCGTGGGCTGTCCGTCTTAGCGATTCTGGGCCTCTACGTGGGCTACATGGTCGGCATAGGTCTGGCATTTGGGAACATCATGACCGCTGGCTTGAAGCATTTAGACAGTAGCTTAAAGGCCGACGGTAACGCGTTACTGAATGCCATGCAGCAGTTTGCTGGCGCAATGGGGACGGCTATCGTGTCGGCCATCATTGGCGCTAGTCAGGCAGGCACTGTGGGCAGTACGCTGGTCAAGACGGCGGCTGGTTCACAGTGGGCCTTGTTGGTCTTACTGGTGGCGAGTGCTGGGGCACTGGGATGCATGATTATTGGATTGAATTTGAATAAAGCGACCACCGTCCAGTAATTACTGAGACTGGTGTCAAGTTGGTAGCGTTACTGTCCTAACTTAGGAGGGTAACGCTATTTTTTATTGATTTGACGCGTGCTAAACTTCACTTACAAAAGGTCAAATGGACTGATGAAAGTGAGGCGAACGACATGAAATTTGACTGGCGGTATGCGTTTCATTCATTCTGGTATTTAATGGTTTTAGTAATTTTATTGAGTACGTCAGTGGTCGCACAACATCACGCGCTACGCTTAACGGCCGGGGTGGTGTTGGCCTTCCTGATTATCGACAGCTTCTGGACGTGGCAGTACCCTTACTTCAATCGCTTCGGTCGACAGGGACCTTCAGCGTTGATCGACCTCGGCTTATTCGGCCTGATCGCGATGCTGGCGTTATTGCTGGGGAGTGGCTGGTCGGCCCACGAGTGGGGCCTGTTAGCGTTTAGCCTGGCGAGTCTGGGTGGAACGTTGGATGGGTATCTCGCTAAACCGACGAAGATTCAGCTGACCCAGACCCGTGCACAACTACGGAAAAAGGCTGAGATTCTGCGGAATTCGTTACGGTGAAGGTGAACTTTAAACGTTTGGCGCACAACAAGGGCTTGAGACTTTTGTCTCAGGCCCTTGTTGCATGACAAAAAGAAGTCCAAGACGATTAGTCCCGGACTCCAAGTTTTTTGTGAAAAACGCTTGATCAGCGCTTTCCAGATTGTATTTAGTTGTAAGATTACTCGGCTGCATAAGTCCAGTCATATGAGAGGAGCTGATGGAACCGTTCACCAATGGGGACCCAAAGTTTAGCTTTGGCAATGTTGGCGATGGACTCCCAGAACAGGGGGTCCTGACGTTCCTGATCACTCAGGTTAATGTTGACGTAATGCCCGGCTTCCGTTTTGGCAATGACGTAAGGGTAGAAGACCTTCGTGATCCGGGCGGGAGTAATCGTGTGAATTTTCGGGTTGTCATCAATCAGCATATTACACGCTTCCTTTCAAGTTATGAACCCAGTATATCGAGAAAGCGTGAAGGAAACTAGCGATTTTCGTTAAGGATTATCTGAGAATTTCTTAGTTTTCCTTAGCGTCCTTCAGTGTCACGGTAAACAGCGCACCGTGGGGAGCGTGGTCCGTGATGGTGATGTGGCCCGCATTGAGCTTGACGAGTTGGGAGACAATGGCTAATCCTAAGCCGTTTCCTTCAATTTTAGTAGAGCGGGAAGCATCAACTCGGTAGAAGCGTTCGAAGACGTGGGCACGCTCAGATTCGGGAATCCCTGGACCGTTGTCGCCAACTGCCAGACTGATCAGACCAGGCTGCTGGGTGACGGTTACTTGAATGGGTTGGTCAGCGGGCGAGTATTTGTGGGCATTATCCAATAGGGCCGTTAATACTTGGTGGAGCATGTCGGTATTGCCCAATGCCAGTGTGGGGTGGTCCGGAACGGCTAACGTGATTGGTTGTGAGATCAAGGGTTGATAGTGGTTGACTACACTGGTGGTCAGTTCGGCCAAATCAAGTGGTTGTAGGGTGACCGCTGCTCTGTCGGCGCGGGACAAGTGTAGCAGGTTTTCAATCAAATGTTGCATGCGCAGCGATTCTTGGTCAATAAACCCAACTGATTCGGGGATGACCTCGGGATGCTTATCACCTCGCCGCTCAATGAGTTTAATATTGCCCCGAATCGTGGCAATGGGTGTTCTGAGTTCGTGCGAGGCGTCGGAAATAAACTGACGCTCCCGCTTTAAGCGCCCATTTTGAGCAGCCAATAATTGATTGAAGTCGCGAGCTAACTGGGCCACTTCGACCGGTTCCTGTGGCTGAGGTAATTCTGGCTGCGTGAGTTCAGGAGTGGCCGCTGCTTGTTGGGCAGCATTGGCGAGGGCGATAGTGGGGGCACTCAGCCGCTTGGCCAACCGCCGGACGTAGAGTAGGCCAATTAACAGGCTCAAGCCAATGGCGATAATCAGCACAGCGATTAAAACGTGAAGGTTACCCACTAGCACGTGCATGCCAATGAAGAGGAAGTAGGTTTGCGAGCTAGTCTTTAACGTTTCTGAAAAATAGAGCCCCCAGCCCTTGATATACACCAGGTGGGTAAACGGCACTGACCAAGTATTGGCCTTAGCCAACGAAGCGGCGTGGGGTAACAGGGAAGTGGTCTCCCCCTTCGCATTTTTAACAAGAACAAAGGTGTTATGTGAGTTCAGCCCACTGCCTTTGTTGACCATGAGCCAGTCTTTGAAATTGCTGACCTGAGTCGTTTGTAAACTGGTACTTAGTTGTTGTGCTTGATCTTGGGCACGGAGAAGTTGGTCAACGGTTAGGGTGACACTGACCGTAAGCACGATAATCAGGCCAATGGTCATCAGGAGGCTGGTGACGGAGTGACGGATAATATCTTCGTACGTTCGTGGCTGAGAGTTAGTGCGCATCACGATCATCTTCCTTTAGACTGTAGCCAACGCCCCGAATGGTATGGAATAAATTAGGAGCGTCCGCCACGTCGATTTTATTTCTGAGGTAACCAATGTAGACGTCGACCACGTTCTGTTGACCCAAGAAGTCGACTCCCCAGACGTTGTCGAGGAGTTCGTCGCGGGTGAAAACTTGGCCCGGGTGTTGCATTAAGAAGAGCAGTAGGTCGTATTCCCGTTGGGTCAATTGAATGGTTTCACCAGCGCGGTCGACCTGGCGGGTCTTAGTGACTAGGGTGAGGTCGCCAAGGTGATAGGTCTGATCTAGGCCACTCTGATGGGCAGTCCGGCGTTGAATCACCCGAATCCGAGCGAGCAGTTCTTCAATTTCAAATGGTTTCGTAATGTAATCGTCG
This sequence comes from Levilactobacillus yonginensis, assembly GCF_003946265.1. GTDB lineage: Bacteria > Bacillota > Bacilli > Lactobacillales > Lactobacillaceae > Levilactobacillus > Levilactobacillus yonginensis. The sequence continues at coordinate 87,226 of NZ_RHNO01000003.1, read as the reverse complement.
GCCCCATTGTCCAGTCCCGTAACTTTATCGCCGAGGTAGTCGCGGGCCGTCATCATGATGACGGGGAGGTCGTCGTGCTTGCGAATTCGGCGGAGGACCTCCATACCGTCCATCTTAGGGAGCATCCAGTCGAGAAGAACTAAGAGCAATTTATCTTTTTCCTGCTGGTAGGTTTCCCAGGCAGTCTCACCATCGGCGGCAGTCAGCACGTCAAAGTCCTCAAAAGTAAGTTCTTTAGCAACGTAGCTGGCGAGGCCTTCTTCATCCTCAACGAGTAAAATCGTATTCTTCATAAGTGGTCTGACTCCTTTATTTGAAGGGCTTTAGTGGCATCGTATCATAAAAAAGGTTTTCGAAAATAAGAAATTCATATTTTAAGCTTAAAGTAGGTTCAAGATTTGCCCCACTCCGGATGGTATAACTAATACATCGAAAGCAATCAGACAATCAAACCAAGGAGTGGTGAACATGACTAAGATTAAATCAATGATGATTAAAGTAATGCTCGGGGCAATGACGGTAACGACTTTATTGGCAACTTCGGCGGGGGCCTCAGCGGCAACCACCTCAACAGCAACGGTAGCCACGCCACGGTTAGACGTGGACACGACCGTTGAGATTGGTTCCCGGCCCAACGCTGAGATTCAGCCAACCAAAATTCGCTTGAAGCGGGTGACAACCAAAGCCATTTCCAGTCAAGTGCAGACGGTGGTCGATGCCAGTGCGTTGAACCTGGATAACCGCCACACGGACAGCCAGCTGAAGTAAGCGACATTGCCAACGATGCCAGCTAGTCAGCTTGATACCAACCAACCAGAATAGAAGCTATCTGACCAGCAGCGGCGGGACCGTTGCTGATTTTTTAGTTTGGCGCTTAAGTTTGCGAGCGGCCGCCGCCGACTGCCAGGGCGGGCCTGCTGTGGGGAACGGTGCAAGCCTGAGAAGTGGTCTTGCACCTCGACTTAGAGCCTCCCGAAGTTCACGAGAGTCTCTAAGCTCGTCCCACGCTGTAGGCCAGCTAAAAAACGCTGGCCAACACCGTCGACACAGCCGTCCCACCCTGGCATTCGGCGGCTACGATGACAAGTTAAATAGAATGATTGGCAACAGGTCGTAGTCCTTGGTTAGGCGGTAGTGCTTGAGGCTTATATTAGGGTGCTATGTAGCACTTACCTAGCCTATTTTAGCATACTTTAGCGGTATCAATTGTGCACAATGAAGTATGCTTAAGTGCGGCTTAGTAGGATACAAAAATAGAGAGGAAAATACCAAATTTTCAGTACTTTCCTCTCAATAGGCTAATTGCTATTATTTAATGACGTCGGCAATTGGGTCATTGCCGTTAACCATTTCGATAATCTGCTTTGGTTGTGGGTGTTGAACGATGGCAACCACCGTGGCCGCAACGTCTGCCCGACTAATCTTCTTATTTTCACTAGCAGCGGAATCGGTTGTGATTTTTCCGGTTGGCGCGTCGTTGGTTAAGATTCCTGGCCGGACAATTGTGTAGTCCAGGGCAGTCCGATGACGTAACCACTGGTCGGCGTAGTACTTGGCTACGTAGTAAGGACGGATGCCTGACTTGTCCCAGAAGGAGCGGTCGTCGGTCCCCATCGCACTGACGATGATGAACCGTTTGATGCCAGCCTTTTCCGTAGCAATCATTGACTTGATTGCCCCATCTAAATCAATGTTGATGGTCATATCATCACCGGTACTGCCACCGGAACCAGCGGAGAAGATAACCGTGTCAACGTCTTTCATGGCCGGCAGCAAGTCTTCAACGGTGCCCATCAAATTAACATCGCGAACCTGGCCACCTAGTTTCGTAATGGCTTCAGCTTGTTCTGGTTTACGAATACCGCCGTAGACGGTTTCACCAGTCGCTGCGAGTTGTTCCACAATGTGCTGGCCGACGTGGCCATGCGCACCAATAATTAATGTTGTCATCAAAATACCTCCATTCGAAAGTTACCTTACAAACTTCACCATAAATGTTTTTAGTCATAATTTCATTAATAACGACTTGTGAATTATGCTCAAATTCATAGATGATTGGCAAGATTGGCGCCTTACCGGGCGGGAAAAATAGGCTGGAACGCTGTGAACACGATTTCGAGCCAAAGAGCGGTCTCGAAACTCGGTTCTGCCTAACCGAAGAAAAACACTTCGCTAAGGCAGTGCCACGGCTGAGCCTATTTTTCCCGCCCTCTCGGCTGAGCCTGCTTGTCTATTAATGGAGGTTCGTTATTCAAGTTAGTTTGCTAAGTTTTTAAAACATATGATTGTTGCATTGGCGTATCTACATTAGCCGAGAGGGTGAGCTGGTAGGTGCTCAGCCATGAAATTTCTCTTAGCTGAGTGGTCTTCTCAGATTAGTGAAAGGTCGGCTTTTGAGACCGGTCTTTGGCTCGAAACCGTACCCATGGCGTTCCAGCACCTACCAGCTCACCCGGTAAGGCGGCCATCTAAACAATTGTAATCATTGACTGAGTAACGATTCAATTGTGTACACTTGTTTGTGAAGTAGATTACGATAGCTTTCAACTGGTTTTTCGCCTGATAAGCCGTATAATAGAGACAAAGCATCCCTGACAGTTAGATCACCCACTGGTTCCGTTTGGGGGGAGTAGTGGTGGCTAGTTAAATGTAACCGTTTTAACTAAACTGAACGTATCGGACTAACTGTGATCGGGGAGAACTTTATTAGAAAAGGGGTCGTTAAATTATGGCAACGATTTTAGTTCTAGGTGGCGGATATGCTGGCATGCGTGCCATCAAGTTCCTGCAAAAAGAGGTTCCCAGTCAAGATAAGATTGTTTTAGTCGATAAGACTGGAACGCATACAGAAAAGACCAACTTACATGAGGTGGCCGCAGGAACCATTGCACCTGATCGGATTACGTACGAAATCAACGACGTTATTGGCAGTCGGGTCGAGTTTATTCAGGACGCGGTTACGAACGTTGATGTTGATCAAAAGCAGGTAACCTTAGCCGACCACGAGCCTATTACGTACGACTATTTAGTCTTAGCATTGGGCTTCCAGTCCGAAACCTTTGGCTTGAAGGGTGCGGCTGAGAATGCCTTACCAATGGATGACTTGGAAACGTCAGAGGCCGTCTACCGCCACATTGAAGATAAGATCAAGGGTTACGCGGAGACCAAAGACGAGAATGACTTAACCATTGCCGTTTGTGGTGCCGGGTTTACTGGAATCGAATTATTAGGTGAACTGAGCCAATCCTTACCAAAGCTACAGACCCGCTACAACACACCAGCTATCAAGGTCGTGTGTTTAGAAATGGGGAAGACGATTCTGCCAATGTTTGACAAGTCATTGGCTGATTACGCCCTGAACTTCATGGCTAAGAACAACATTGAAATGAAGCTCGGTGCAGCTATTACTGAAATCAAACCAGGCGCCGTGGTTTACAAGGACAAGGACAGTGAAGACGACACGGAACACGAAGTTGCCGCGAACACGATTGTTTGGACCGTTGGGGTCAGTGGTTCCCAAGTCATTGCCGACTCTGGCTTCGAACAACGCCGGAACCGGGTCGTTGTGAAGGATGACTTGAGTTTGGAAGGTCATCCAGAAGTCTTCATCGTGGGAGATGTTTCGGCTGTGATGGATCCTGAAAGCGGTCGACCATACCCAACTACCGCGCAAATTGCGTTGGCTTGTGGGGCTCAGGCTGCTAAAAACATCGGTCTATCCTTACGAGGACATGCAACGCGTCCATTCGTTTACAAGTCTAGTGGGACCGTTGCCTCTCTGAGTGACCGGGATGGTATTGGTGAAATCTTTGCTAGCAAGCGTAAGATTCACGGGTACATTGCTTCCGCTATGAAGAAAGTTATCACGGACCGTTCATTGATGGAGAGTGCTCACCTGAGTACCACGCTGGCTAAGGGCCGATTTGACTTGTATCACTAAAGCAGAAGTGAGCTACTAACCGATAGAGGATTAATCACGTTCTGTTACACATTGACGGAACTGGTAGGAAAACAATTAAGGGCCTGGCATGAATTTGCCAGGCCTTTTTGTGTGACATCCCAAAAGGGTGAGACTATCAAGGGGGTACGTAATGCCTATCTAGCAACAAAGTAGTTGAGCTTATAAGATTGATTAGTCCGATTTTATTCGTTCCGGGTAGGGCGGCGGCATAAATAAAGTAAATATAAAAAAATTCCGTTAATGGGTGGGTAAAGTTAGCCGGCTGGCCTATTTAATGGTAAAATGATTAGAAAAGGGGGAAGACGATGCTACAGAAACGTCTAACCACGCCACTAGGTCCGGTCACGGCAATGTCCGATGGCCTCGCTTTGACAGGATTGTGGTTTACCGATCAGAAATACTACGGGAGTACGATGCCGAGACTAACGGTGGTCAGCAACCGGCCGGTGTTCGATCGGGTACAAGCGTGGTTAAATGCCTACTTTGCTGGGGAACAACCAATCATTGATTTTCCAGTGAAATCGCAAGGGACGCCGTTTCGCCAAACGATTTGGTCATTACTGCAAGAAATTCCGTACGGTGAAGTTCGTACGTACGGGGAGTTAGCAAGTCTTGCAGCTGAACGAGTCGGCCACTTGGTGGGTGGTCAAGCGGTTGGCGGTGCGGTGGGACATAACCCGATTAGCATCGTGATTCCCTGTCACCGGGTGGTTGCAGGAAACGGTGAACTCACTGGTTATGCCGGTGGATTGGACCGTAAAGTAGCCCTGCTACGGCTGGAAGGACAACTGACAGACGCAGAGGACCGGGTGACTTTCACAAAGAACTAGGGTGTTTGCTGAACGTTTACCGATTTATTACTTGTTGTGCACAAATCTATCGTACAATGAGTTGCTAGTTATGCTATAATCAAGCGTGTTCAAAAGCTGGGGTCTATCACAGTTAATATACATAACCAGTAAAATTTAACGTGTGTTTTTTCACGAAAAGGGTTTCTTCTTTCGTTAGAACGCGTATAATTTTAGTCAGCTTAGGGCGTTAGTTAGGTTTACTAGCATCCGGGGGGGATTACTAGTTGAACGAAATATAAATAAAATATGGTGTGTGAATGATTGGAGGTATCACGATGGCTGCATCAGAAACTAAGGAGCGGATTGCTGAGGCCTTGGCTTCGTTGTTGAACCACAATACATTTGATAAGGTAACTGTTCGAGAAATTGCGGATGAGGCAGATGTCCACCGCAAAACTTTTTACTACTACTTCGCGGACAAATATGAGTTGTTAGCGTTTGTTTACGAGCACTTCATTGTTGAAGCGCCACGCCGCGAACAACCTTTGACCTTGACTCTGGAGAATTGGCGTCCGGCTGTTATCCAACTATTGGAACGGATCGCTGACAATTCAAAGATTTTCCTGAATGCTTACCCTTACGATGATGGGGTTTGGCGCCAGTCAATGAATGAATTTGTGGCTTCACGACTGTCAATTTTGCTACATGCAATGCCGGAGTATCGGTATTTGAAAGAAGACGTGATTGACACGTCAGCGGAATTTATTGCCGCGGGCTCATTGGGCCTGATCAACAAATGGGCGGAAGATAACTTTACCGCCAGCCCAAGAACGGTCCTCGACCAAATCACGACGGCCAACCGGCTGATGAACGGGATTTTGGATCGTTGGAAGTTAAGTTAAGATGTTTGTGTAAAGTTGTTGGCGTGGGCTAACAACTTTTTTTGTAGACCAATTTTTGATAATTGCAACCGGTTGAAACAACCAAGGGTTGGTTGTTTCACAAACGTTTTGATTATTATATCACAAACGAGTTGCTGGTATTAAGCGGTTGACGGGGGTATAGTTACTTTTGTAAGAGGTTACATTGTGAACGCGAATGGACCTATCAAGGAGGAATTATAGTATGGCTTATCAAACGACCAATCCCTATACCAATGAAGTCGTCAAGACTTATGAAAACGCCACGCCCGAATATGTTGAAGCAAGTTTAGCTAAGGCACAAAAACTCTATAAGGAATGGCGGAACGATCCAGTTGCCACCCGCATTCCCGTACTCCACCAGTTAGCTCAGTTATTCCGCGACGAATCGGATAGCTTAGCCAAAGTGTTAACCACTGAAATGGGTAAATTATTTACGGAAGCACAGGGTGAAGTTGAACTCTGTGCGATGATTGCGGATTACTACGCTGACCATGCAGAAGAAATGTTAAAGCCTCGCGCAATTGAAACGATTGCCGGAGAAGCCCAGCTGGAAAATCACCCCTTGGGTGTATTGATGGCCGTGGAACCGTGGAACTTTCCTTACTACCAAATGATGCGGATTTTCGCGCCTAACTTTGCGGTAGGTGACCCGATTGTGTTTAAACACGCTGCCATTACACCAGGTTCAGCGCTGGCGTTTGAAGATGCTGTTCGTCGGGCCGGAGCACCAGACGGTTCGCTGACCAATCTCTTCTTATCTTACGATCAAGTGTCACAGGTTGTTGCTGATAAGCGGGTCCAAGGGGTTGCCTTGACTGGTTCCGAACGGGGCGGGGTTGCCGTCGCTGAAGTTGCTGGTAAATATTTGAAGAAGAATACCATGGAACTCGGCGGTGTCGATGCCTTTATTGTCGCCGAAGATGCCAATATGGCTGACGTAAACGCCGTAGCCCCACGAGCACGACTGTATAACGCAGGCCAAGTCTGCACCTCTTCCAAGCGGTTCATTGTTACGGCTAATCACTATGATGAATTCTTGGAATCTTTGAAGGCAGCCTTTGGTAGCGTCAAGTTGGGGGACCCAATGGATCCAACCACGACCCTGGCACCAATGAACTCCAAGAAGGCCAAGGAAAAGTTACAAGCACAGGTTGATGAAGCGATTGCCGGTGGCGCCACTGCTTACTTTGTTCACGATGCTGTGGCGAGCGATGGTCAGTTCTTCTTGCCAACGATTCTAACGGATATTGACAAGGATAATCCTGCTTACGGTAAAGAAATGTTTGGTCCCGTTGCCCAGGTTTACAAAGTCGCTAACGACGATGAAGCCGTTGAACTGGCTAATGATGCTGACTACGGTTTGGGTGGAATCGTCTTTGCTGGGAGCGCCGAATCTGGTGCCGCACTGGCGTCACGGATTGAGACTGGAATGGTTTTCGTAAATACGTTCTTCAGTTCATTGCCAGAACTCGAATTTGGTGGGGTTAAGAAGTCCGGGTTTGGTCGTGAATTGGGTCAAACTGGGATTTCAAGCTTTGTGAACCAAGAACTCGTGGTTAAGCGGGAACATCCTAACGATGATGAAACTGGTGGGTTGATTTTGCCACACAAGTTTTAACTAGATTGTCAGCTACCGAAATTAAAAATAAATTCAATTTAACAAACGCCAGACCGGTTAAGACCACGGTCTGGCGTTTTTAGAATAGTTAGACTGGTTATTCATGATTTGTCGAGGTAATTGAGCATAATTATTTTTCCAACCCCTCATAGTGTGATACTCTGAACGAGTAAGAATATAACTAAGGGGTGACAGGAATGGCAGATCGGTTAAAAGGTAAAGTTGCTATCATTACTGGTGGCGTTGCAGGTATTGGTTTAGGGATTGCAGAATGCTACGTTCGTGAAGGTGCGAAAGTAGTTGTAACCGCTAACCATAACGTCGATGGTGGGAAAGCCGCGGTCGAAAAGTTTGGTAACGACGTTAGTCTCTTTGTTCAAATGGACGTTGCGACTGAGGAAGGCTGGCAAAAAGTGATTGATGCCACGCTTGAAAAGTTTGGTAAGCTGGATATTCTGGTGAACAATGCCGGAATTGGTGGCGTTAATGGTGCCATCGAAGACTTATCGTTAGCCGACTGGCAATCCGTCATTGACGTCAACTTGACGGCGAACTTCTTAGGCGAAAAGGTTGCTATCAAAGCCATGAAAGAAACGAACGACGCTAAGGGGGCGATTATTAACGTTTCCTCCGTTGCTGGATTGGTTGGATTACCATTTGCCCCAGCTTACTCTGCCAGCAAGGGTGGCAGTCGGATGTTAACGCACGCGACGGCCCTGAACCTGGCGCAACGGCACGTTGATATTCGGGTCAACTCCGTTCATCCTGGTTGGATCGATACGTCGATCGTGCCGGCTGCGGCTAAAGACCAGATTATCAAGTCGATTCCCGTTGGTCACATGGGCAAGCCAGAAGACATTGGTGAAGTCTGTGTCTACCTAGGGAGTGACGAATCACACTTCGCTAACGGTGCTGAGTTTACTGTTGATGGCGGCCAACGCGCTTAATTATTTTACAAATTAAATCTAAAAAAGTGAGGCCTGAACATGACGTTCGGACCTCACTTTTATTTTGCGACAAAATTTATGTTAACGGATTACGCTTCGTCGCTTAGCTTCGAGTAAACCACGGCGTCGGCAAAACTGTCCTGATGGGGGATATGTTCCCGCAACGTGCCATCTTGACGGTAATTAGCCCGTTCGGCAACTGCTCGGCTTGCCGCGTTGTCAGGTTCAGCCAGGATGCTGATCTTATGGAGTCGGTAACGGCCAAACCCAAATTTCTCAAGGGCGGCCAAGGACTGGGCCAAAACGCCCTGACCACGGTAGTCTTTGCCCAGCCAGTAACCAATGGCCGCGTGGCTATCCTTAAAATCATGCAGATCGATCATACCAGCTGGATGATGGTCGACCCAGATAACGCCCAACCAGAGTTGTTGGTCCTCGATACGCTGGAGGCAGTCCCGGATAAAGCCGGCTTCATCAATGACAGATTGAGTCGTAGCCGCCCAGGGTAGCCATTTTGCTAAGTTCTCACGGTCTTGCTCAATCAACGGATACAGGCCAGCAGCATCGCTAATGGCCGGTGTTTCAATATAGATATTGTCCGTAATGGATAATTGCATGAAATCCACCTCAGGTTTTTATAAGTATAATTTTGTTATACCTGTTCTGTCCGGGAAAGTCAAAACGCTTACACGTTGAGAATAGTGGGAAAATACCGCCTGACCGTTCGCCAAATTTGGACTGGAACGCGGTGGGGAGGACGGGACAAGCCAAAGGGCGGTCTTGCCCCTCGCTTGAAGCCATAAAGCACGGCTTCAAGTCGCCATTTTCAATGAAGACCAAACAAAAAAGTGGTCGAGACGAAGGTCTCAACCACTTAGGTTTACTTCACGATGTGTAAGGTTTGTAAAATCAGGTAGACGTTCAGGATAATCAGGATGACGGCGATGATCCAGCCGAGTACCTTGACCCAAGTCTTGTTAACGAATTCGCCCATCAGACTCTTGCTACTGGTGAAAATAACCAGTGGAATCATGGCGAATGGTAACGCGATACTTAGGAATACCTGTGACAGCGTCAGTAGGTTTTCAATCTTAGCCTCATTGCCATGGTAGACAATGGCGAAGATGATAACAGGTGTCACGGAGAGCAATCGGGTAATCAACCGTTGTGCCCAAAGTGGCATCTTCAGGTTGATGAACCCTTCCATGATGATTTGACCAGCCAAGGTCCCTGTAATGGTGGAACTTTGCCCGGAAGCCAAGAGGGCTAGGGCAAATAACATACTGAGAATCGGACTGGCAATGGCACCAACGATTTGGCTATCACTCAGGGCGTTGAACAAGTCAACGAATCGTCCTAAGTCACTGTTCGTTCCGAAGAAGAGGGCAGCTCCCAAAATCAGTAACAGACTGTTGACAACGAATGCCAAAGTCAGTTGAATGTTTGAGTCGATAGTCGTGAACTTGATGGCCTTGGCAACACTCTTACGATCCTTGCGGTCAAAACTCCGGGTTTGCGAGATCGATGACCCCAAGTATAAGTCATGGGGCATCACGGTCGCCCCGACGATCCCTAAGGAAAGATAGAGCATCCCTTTGTTTGTTACCACGCTGCTGGAAGGAATATACCCTTCGAGCACCTCAGCCATGTGCGGCTGTGCGAGGATAACTTCGTACAGAAAGACGAAGAGAATCACGGCAACTAAGGTTGCCACGATGGCTTCGATCTTTCTGAACCCTAACTTCATCAGGACCAACAGGATTAACACGTCCATGGCGGTGATGATGATACCAACAATCAGTGGGAAACCGAATAGCAACTTCAAGGCAATCGCCGACCCGATAATTTCGGCGATATCGGTGGCCATGATTGCTAATTCGGTGACCACCCACAGGAACAGGCCGGTTCGCTTACCGGTTCGCTCACGCGTGAGTTGGGCCAAATCTTTTCCCGTCACGATCCCGAGTCGTGCTGACATGGCTTGTAGCAACATGGCAACTAAACTGGAGAGTAGGACGATTGTCAGTAACGTATACTTGTACTGGGCACCACCGGCGATAGACGTAATCCAGTTCCCGGGGTCCATATACCCCACGGCAATCAGGGCACCAGGCCCGGTATAAGCCATCAGGGTACGCCAGAAGCCCGCATCTTGCGGCACTTCCACCGTCCCATTGACTTCATCCAGGCTCTTTTGGTTACTCCCGGTTGACTGAATCATATGGTGCTTGGTCTTTTCGTCGGTTTCATGATTCTTCATAAAATCCCTCTTTTCTATTGGCTTAGAAATTCAGGTAGTCGATTGACTTCTGCCTTTCCTGGTAAACGCGAGTCAGCGTCAGCGTGGCGTAAATGGTGCGAATAATGGCAAAATTAACGAAACTAACTCTAATGACGCGCTTTAATTCCACCCGTAAGTATAGGCTATTTGGCCGTAATGTCAACCATGACGGGAATTAATTTTGGTGAGCCAAAAAAGATTTTATATTCAAGTAACGATTTATTTGCTAAGGCCTACTGGTAGCAGTGTTAACTGAAGTTTTAGACTGGTGCCGTTTTCATGGTTGTCCCAGCAAAGTGTGTGAAGTCTCATACAAAAAACAGGTCATTAATGACTGCTATTTTTTCGGGGAGGTAAGCTAATTTAACTATTAGTGTCACGTTAATTAACTCGCTCAAAAAATTTTTTTAATCGTAACCGGGCGTCATTAGTAATAGCCGTTAAGAGTGGCGTCAGTAAGGCTTAAAAAGCAAGCTAGACACCACTGTTACGACGTGGTAAGTTACAAACAATATCACATCTAGTTTTCAAAACTAGATGATTGCGTTATAATGACATTTATTATGAGAGCACGATACTAGGAGAAACGAGGTAACCCCCATGCAACCAGAAAAGATTGCCATTTTAGTGGACTCATGTTCTGACGTTCCGACCGCCGTTCTGGAGGCAGCGGATATGGCACTGATGCCCATGAACGTGATTTTTCGGGATCACGTCTACGAAGACCGGTTGACCATTACGCCAACAGAATTTTATCGTCGCCAGGCTACTGAGAAGGCCTCAACGGCCAGTCCCACGGGTAAACGTATTGTCGAAGCTTTGGAACGGATTCAAGCTTCGGGTTACACCCACGTCATTGCCGTGACGATTTCCGCAGCTTTGTCCGGGACCTTTCAGGAGACCCAGCTATTAGCCCAAGATTCGCCGCTGAAGGTCCATGTGATCAATACCTGTAGCGTTGGTATTGGAAGTGGTTTTGCGGCTATTTACGCCTCTAGATTGCGTTCACAGGGGTTGACCTTTGATCAGATCATTGCTGAGGTGGAACGCGTTACCCAGCAGACCAAGGTCTTCTTTTACGTGCCATCGCTAAAGTATCTCCAGGCTGGCGGTCGGATTGGCAAGGTGGCCGGCATGGCTGGGACCCTGTTAAACGTCAAACCAATTATTTCGTGCGACAGTGAAGGTATCTATTACCCAATCGCCAAGGTTCGTGGCGAGAAGAAGACGCTGGCCAAATTGCTAGCGCTCGTCAGTGATGCTGTGGGCGACGCGAAGCGCGTCAACATTGCCGTGTGTGACGGGGCCAATCCCGACCTCAGAGAGCGGGTACTGACCAAACTGAAGGAAGCTCATCCTAACGTGGAACAATGGTATGCTGGTGACGTGTCACCGGCCTTAGGCGTCCATACGGGACCAGGTTTGATTGGTGTCGGCGTACAAGTTCTGGATTGATGCCAACAAAAAAGCCACGATTCACGTCGTGGCTTGAGGGGGGATACGAGCAGAATATAGAAACTTTGGGGGAGTGCTAAGTGCTGCTCGTAAAAGAGTATTAAGAATTTGGTACAACCTCGTCAGTAACACTCGTTGTTACTAACTTGCTTGTAGTGTAACCCCTAGCCTGATTAGGTGCAATTGATTGGTTTCATAAATTTACTAATAACACCAAAGGTCGCTGACGATGAGTATCGTCAACGGCTTTTTACTTGAAATATCCGGTGGCTAATCGACAAAACGGACAGTGTTAAAAGCAACTGACTAACCTGCGAACCCGATGACATCAGTGTTTCTAACGGATTGGCTGGGCGATTGCTGTGGGATGCAAGGTTTACGTTTAGAGATTCAGGACGTAAAGCCGGCCGGTGGCGACACTTCTGGCTGAGTGGCTAGTTGGTGAATGAAACAGTGGCCGGTAGTTAACATGTTATTTTGGTCGGTAGGAGTAGGAGGGGAATGGCCAATATTTCCCATGAATATGTGGCTAAGTACCCGTTAATCGTTTATAGGATAATAATGGCAAAGTTCAGGCTTGGTGGGTGTTTGCCACGCTGATAGTCACCAGCAATGTTCGAGAAAATTAGAGTCTTAGATTTAGATTGGGAGACAGCAACCTATGTATTTCACGAAGTCAGCGTATAATTGAAGACATTCAAGAAAAATGCGTCTCACAAAATGGGACGCAGTTAGGGGGACCGTATGAGTTTGGTAACAATGATTTGGGATGTGATCTGGCATCCCTTAACCGTGTTAGTTCCATTAACGAATCAATTGGGGACTGGTATCTACCCGGTGCTCTTCTTTTTGATTTTCCTGGAGTCGGGGATGTTGATTTTTTCATTTATCCCTGGGCAGTCGCTCTTATTCATGGTTGGTTCGATTGCGGCGAGTCCCCAATCACAGCTTAACATCTGGTGGCTCGTTTTGATGTTTACCTTGGCAGCCACAGCCGGGTCCGCGGTCAAGTATCTAACGACGCTGCGGTGGGGTGACCTACAGGAGCATCTGATCAGCAAGCTACCCGAACAAAAAGTTGCCCAGGCCACGGCAGTTTTTAACCGTAATCAAGATCAAACGTTATTGATTGGCCGGTTTATTCCGTTTGTCGGCCTGTTTGTTCCGATTATTGCTGGGACGACCGACATGAATTGGCGACAATTTCGGGCCCTGAATTTGGCCGGCAGCTTCATCTGGGTCTTTAGCTGTTCGGCGGTCGGCTACTTCTTTGGCAATACGCCCTTCATTCAACAAAACTTCACCTGGTTATTCCTAATTCTACTGGCAGTTCCGTTCTTAGTTCGGCAAGGCTGGCACTATTTGCGGACCCACCGCGCTTAAAATTAGGCAACAAAAAAACCCTAAGTAACATGCGGATTACTTAGGGCCAATATTAGGAATCTGTTAATAAATCACTTGTTTTGGGGGGAGTGCATCTATAGACAGTGATTCCTATCATCTATCACAGTGCTTAAGGTCAGAACGTATCACGAACTAACTATCGCTATCATAGTCAGTTCTGAAAAACACTGCAACCAAAATGTGACTATTTCTAAAAAGTGGCTAGTGACCACCTACCTTAAGTAAGCTGACTGTCCCAATTAGGTTAGCAGGTGATAGGGAAAAGCCTAATCCCCCGGTATTCCTAATGGTAGCGGACTTTCTGACAGTTTAACCCGTTGCCGATTAACCGTTAGTCTTTCATCGGAGTATACGGATTATGGTGTCGACATTAGCTGAGTAACTGAACAAACTAAGCAGATTTTAAAAAAGTCAGGAAATGCTCTCAACGTGATTATGACGGTTGTTTAAGCAATCATTTATGTAACGATTATGTGAATTTTAGCGGGAAATAAGTGTGCAAAAAGCACATAATTCCGTCAATCTTGACGATGTGTGAGGTTTTGGGGCTAAATCATCGTTTTTCCAAGACGAAGTCATTTATCTTTCGCTAACTTTCAAGTAGACTTAATGCAGAATCGTTTTTCACGTAGGAGGGTAAACATGAAAGTCATCATTGTTGGGAGTACACACGCTGGCACTAACGCCGCGCTACAAATTTTGCGTGACCATCCAGATACAGATGTGACCATTTACGAACGACACACGAACGTTTCGTTCTTGTCTTGTGGTATTTCTCTGTTCTTAGACGGACAAGTCAAGCACTTGGAGGACATGTTTTATTCTTCACCAGAACAACTAGCGGAAGCGGGTGATAAGGTTTTAACGCGGCACAACGTCGTTAAGATCGATTCAGAAAATAAGTCACTCGATGTCGTTGATATGGATTCTGGCGACTTGACCACTGATACTTACGATAAATTAATTATGGCAACTGGCTCCACTGTGACCGTGCCACCAATCTTTGGGATTGATGAAGATAAGGTTATGCTTTGCAAGAACTACGAACAAGCCGTGGCAATTGATGCCGCAGCTAAAGGTAACAAGCGAATTGCCATCATTGGTGCTGGTTATATTGGTACGGAACTGGCTGAAAGTTATGCTCGGACCGGTCATGATGTTCAACTGATTCAATCACGGGACATCATTTTGAACCATTATGTTGATAGCGAATTGTCTGATCACATCGTTCATTTACTGCAGGATAACGGCGTAGAAGTGCTGTTGAACCGGCGGGTAACGTCCTTCACTGGAAATGACGATGGCGAATTAGTCATTGAAACGACGAACGGTGAGTACACGGCTGACTTAGCCGTTGTATGTACCGGATTTGTTCCGAACACTGAGCTCTTACGGGGCCAAGTGGATATGGACAAGCACGGTGCCATCATCATCAACGACTACGTTCAGACGTCTAACCCAGACATCTTTGCTTGCGGGGACGCCAGTGTCGTTAACTTCAACCCAACGGGTAAGCCAGCGTACACACCATTGGCTACTAACGCGGTTCGGCAAGGGATGCTGGCTGGTATCAACGTCTTTGGTAACATTCAGAAATACATGGGGACGCAAGCCACTTCAGCAATGCAGATCTTCGGACGGACGTTGGCCTCAACGGGGTTGACCATCGACCATGCACTGGCAGCTGGCTTTGACGCTGATCAGGTCACCTTCCAAGGGACTTGGCGGCCAAGCTACATGCCATCTACCGATGACTTGACCATCAACTTGGTCTACAATCGGAAGAATCGTCGGATTCTGGGGGCTCAGCTCCTCAGTAAGCATGAAGTTGCGCAATCAGCCAACGCTATTTCAATCGCGATCCAAAATCGGAACACGATTGATGACTTGGCCTTTGTGGACATGCTGTTCAATCCGAACTTTGATGATCCGTTTAACTTCCTTAACATTGTGGCCCAACAAGCCGTTGAGAAGGAAACTAAGCGGGGGCATAACAATCCACGGTTGACCGCGGGCATAGATCCAGACCCTGAACTTCCTGAAAATTAAACGAAACGCAATGAACCGGAAACGGGGTGAGACGAAGGTCGCACCTCGTTTTTTTGTGGTCGGGTTGCTCGTAACTGTTCGTCGAATTCGGTTAGCAGGTTGGCTGAAAACAAAAGTCTCGCTTTTTAATACCCCTTGGGGTATACTGGCTACACTGATAAAAACATAAGGGGGATTCTTTCATGCAAGCAATTACGAGTAAGGATTTTGAACACGTGGGTGACGATACCGCGGTAACCGTTGTCGACTTTTGGGCCGATTGGTGTGGTCCATGTAAGATGCAGACACCGGTCTTGGAAGCTTTAGACCAGGAATATGGTGACCAGGTCAAGTTTGCTTCTTTGGATGTCGACCAGAACCAGGAATTGGCTCAGTCGTTGGGAATCATGAGTATTCCTTCCATGGTCGTCTTCAAGAATGGTATGCCAACTGAAAAAGTGGTGGGTTTCCATCCTAAGGCCGCTTTAAAGAAATATCTCGATGAGAAGCTGACTGAGGTGAAAGCCTAATGGTACAAACAACCTCTAACCAATTGAAGAATCGCTTGCGGCGCGCCGATGGCCAACTCCAGGGTATTCTGAAGATGGTCGACGAGGGGCGGGAGTGTCAGGATATTCTGACGCAATTGGCTGCCGTTCGTTCCGGGGTGGAACGCATGATGGGTGTGGTCGTTGCAGAGAATGTTAAGCAGTGTATCGTTGAGGAAGAGCTCAGTGATAATCAACAGGCTGCGCTCCAAGATGCTTTAGACCTCGTGGTTAAAACGCATTAGAACGTGAAGGAGGGTCGCCGTGGGGCGGCCTTTTTTGCTATAATGGGCGAAGCATTTACAAGGAGGCCAACGGCTTGGCAAACATTGTTTCAATTGCATTTTTTGCGTTCTTAGGTGGCAGTGGCCGATACCTGATTGGTCAGGGAATACCGACGCCTACCGGATTTCCGTGGGCCACTGTCTTGGTCAACTTGATAGGGAGTGGCGGGTTAGCCTGGTTGTCGCATGCCAAACGGGTGACGGCCCACTGGCCGAGTGCCATTACCGTTGGTTTGGGTGTTGGCGGTGTCGGTGCCTTCACGACGTTCTCGACGTTCAGTGTCGATGTGGTTCGCTTATTGCAGCAACAACGGTGGGGTCTCGCGGCGGGTTACTTGGCGGTGACGTTGGTGGGTGGCTTGCTCTGTAGCTGGCTCGGCCTGTGGAGCGCCCGTAAATGGGGGACGTTCCCGGTGGTTGAAGGATGATGGCGGCACTGGCAGGGTTAGGTGCCATGCTCGGTGCTCTGGGCCGCTACGGGACAACTCGGCTGGTCCAACGCTGGTCCGGTAATCATTGGCCGGTGGCCACCCTAACTATCAACTGGGTGGGATGCCTGCTATTAGGTGGTTTGACCGGCTTGCAGGTTAGCAATCTTCTGGCCATTTTATTGGGGACGGGAATTCTCGGTGGATTCACGACTTTCTCGACCTTTAGCCATGAAGTTGTGATGCTGGCCGATCAGCGGCGTTTTGGCGCAGTGCTGGGTTACATACTGTTGAGTGTCTTAGGCGGAGTTCTATTGGCCGCGGCGGGCTTCTGGTGGGGCCTTATCCACGGCTGATCACGATAAATCAGTGGTATTTTCTCTGGAACTTCTTTATCATTGAACACATTGAAGAAAAAGAAGGGAGCAAGCGTTGTGACCAAACAAACGAAGCCCCAATGGTGGAGCTGGGATCTCTTGGTGCCACTGTTGATTTTTACGTTAGGAACCATTTTACCGAGTGTGATTTTGCCAGCAGTGCCGTTTCAACTCTTGTTAGTGGCCGTGCAGTATGGTCTGTTCGTGATTGCCATGGCCTTGGGCCTGTGGTTGACGCAACGCGCATCCGCCCGGGGCAGTATCATTGGCTGGTTGGTCATTATTATTGGCCTGTTGGTGGCAATGTGGATTGCAGCCCGCACCGTCCCGGCTATGGGATTGGTCTACTTGACCCGTGTTGGCGGGAGTATCGCACTACTGTTATTTGCGGTGATCGTAACTGGATTGACTTGGTGGCATCAGCGACGGCACGCTAATTCCTGGTTCCCGGCGATTCTGGGGAGCCTGTGGATTACGACGTTGCTAGCTCTATTAGCCCGAATCCCACTGACATCTAGTCTGATGGTCACCTCAGCCGGTAGCTGGTTGATTGCGTTGGGGACGATTCTCGGGGATGTCAGCGTCTTAGTGATTGGTTGGCACATCTGGATTGCTCGGCAAAATGAGCAAGGTCAGGACCAGTCATAGGAATCCTGGTCAGCTAATCGTGTTTCTTAAGTTAACTACGCAAAAGGGATCTGGAATTTTTTCCAGGTCCCTTTTATTTATCCTAAATTTAGAATGCTTAAACGGACGTCAGCTGACAAATAACGCCCGCCGATTGGCCTTAAAACCCAACCGGGTCCAACGCATCTGTTTGAAAGCTAGAATTGTCTGATAGGTTCAAGGCCTGCCGCAGGCTGGTAGAGACTTTGTCGATCTCAGCCTGAGGGGCAATTTGGTAATCGATACCGTTGATGGTCGCTGGTTGCCCCTGTAGTGTTTGCGATTGAATGTGGCGGCTGGTGTGGCCATCCTTGGCGCGTAGCCAGACGAGGTCTTGGAAGGTCAAGTTGGTCTGGAGGTTGTTGGTCAGCGAGTCCAGGACGGATTGGTAGCGCGGCAAGGACCCGATGCTAGCTTCCTTTAGAACTAAAGCTTTGATGATTTGGCGTTGCCGTGCTTGCCGGCCGTAGTCACCTTGGGGGTCTTGGTCGCGCATGCGGGAGTAGGCCAAGGCGCTGGCGCCGTTCAAATGAATCTTAACGCCCTTAGTCACGTTAGCCTGTTGGTAGTGAAAAGTCAGGAGGGGGTCGACCGTGACGCCACCCACGGCGTTGATCATTTTCTTAAGGCCGCCCATGTTGAGAAGCACGTAATAGGGAATGGGGACGTTTACCAGGTGCTCCACCGTTTTGATGGTAGTGTGGGCACCATATAGTGGGTAAGCCGCGTTGATTTTTTCCTCGTCCTGTTGGCTCCCCCAGATGTTGACCAGCGTGTCACGGGGGATGCTCGTTAATTTAGCCGTCTGTTTTTGGGGATTGATGGTGGCAACAATCATGGTATCTGTGCGGCCAACATCGTGACGGCCAAGGGCGCCCGTGTCGGTTCCCAAGAGGAGTACGGCAAACGGCTTACCGCTGGTAATGGTGGTGTCATTGGGTTTGCCGACGGCGTGATAGGTGGCGGAAAAGGTCTGCTGAGCTGCATGCCAAGCACGCCAGCCGTAGACGCCACCGCCAATCGCCAGTAGACTACACAGTGCAATGAGCCAGTGGCGTAAATGATGCCGACGCGGGGCAAAGCTCTCTCGGCGTGGTGGTAATGGTGTATTTTGCATGATGATTCCTCCCCTTACTCTCTTAATCCGCAATCTAGTATACCCACTCATAGCTAGAGTGGCGGTGCGAGCCATCGGTTTTTACGGTTTCTTAGCAGATCTGTCATCTATTCAGAAAGGAAACCTAACGTTCAGAGAAAATAATGGCAATTTTTTAATAATTTGGTTACAGTAAGGAAGTACACGTGTCTGCAATTTCTTAAGGAGTTGGATTTGCGCCTTACCGGGCGGAAAAAATAGGCTGGAACGCTGTGAACGCGATTTCGAGCCAAAGAGCGGTCTCGAAACTCGGTTCTGCCTAACCACGGCAAGTCACCGTGCTAAGGCAGTGCCACGGCTGAGCCTATTTTTCCCGCCCTCTCGGCTGACACAGGCCGCTCATCACATATTAGGGTTGCAAGCAAAGTACAGATAAATTAAAAGGGAGTTGGCACATAATGGCAAAAGTCGAAAGTTTCACTTTGGATCACACAGCTGTTAAAGCACCTTACGTTCGGTTGATTACTCGCGAGACCGGGAATAAAGGCGACGTTATCTCTAACTTTGATTTACGATTGGTTCAACCGAACCAAAACGCAATTCCAACAGCCGGGTTACATACGATTGAACATCTCTTGGCGGGGTACCTCCGCGACGAAATGTCTGGCGTTATTGATTGTTCGCCATTCGGTTGCCGGACCGGCTTCCACCTGATTACTTGGGGTGAACAATCCACTGAAGAAGTTGCTAAAGCTTTGAAGGTGGCCCTTCACCGGATTGCCTTTGACACTGAATGGAAAGACGTTCAGGGGACTGACAAATACAGTTGTGGAAACTACCGCGACCACAGTCTGTTTTCCGCTCAGGAATGGTGCAAGGATATTCTCGACAAGGGGATTTCTAAGGATCCATTCAAACGCGAAGTCATCTAACGAATTTAAATTTAAAAATTGCCGCCTTACCGTTCGCCAAATTTGGACTGGAACGCGGTGGGAAGGACGGGACAAGCCAAAGGGCGGTCTTGCCCCTCGCTTGAAGCCGCAAAACACGTCTTCAAGTCGCCATTTTCAAGAAAATCACTTAAAAATCCCACGGCTGAGTGCAAATTTGGCTCACTCTCGGCTACCTAGTGGCGCGCCAGTAATATTGAGTAAGTTCTGTCATTCATGCATTTGAGCTAGCTTAATTCCCAGGAACCCGTTTAACCGGAGGTGGTCAGCGGTGGAGCCAGCTGTGTCGACGGTGTTAGCCGATTTTCGGCTTACAGCGTGGGACGTGTTTGGAGACTGGTGGTTTTTCCAGGCTTCAAACCGAGTCGAAGGACCGGTTTTCAGGCCGTAGGCGTTCCCCACAGCAGGCGGAATCTCTGACAGCCGCAGGTGGCTGGATAAGTCTATAAGGCCTTACTATTCTTGACTTGATAATGGTTTTCGAACTTTCAACCTTTAGATTTAACCTTAAATTGAAGCTCCGTTGGGTCTAACGACCTGGCGGAGTTTTTTGGACTGCGCCGATTCATTATTTTACAATTGTTTTCATGAAATTAATTTAACATTTGTCGAAACGCCTGACCGCAAAAGCACTGTCAGCTTAGTTGGAACCGCTACCATTATTATCAAAAAAATAATATTCCAATTGATGGTCCGAATCTTATGCGATACACTTTATATGTTGAATAATTTCGAGAACAAGTTATTAGAAAGAAAGGAACGCATCCATGAAATTTAGACATATTTGGTTGGTGCTACTGGTCGGATTGGGGTTCAGTCTGGCGCCCAGCGTACCGGCTCATGCGTATAAAATCGTCCATCAGCGGTCGTCCGCTTTGAGTGTTGGTCGTTTACGGAGCATCAATGATAGTGCCGTGCACTATACGGGGGTACCCCGCCGGTATACCCATGCCAAGCATTTACATAGCAGTAACCTAATTAAGAGTATCAAGGGGGCATCCGTTAAATTTAAGACGAAGTACCTCTTACCGTATCCGGGTTATAAGCATCAAGCCTGGGGAAATCCGCAGAGTATCGCCACTAGTGGGCGCTACTTGTACGTGGTTTACTGTCCAACGGCCTGGAAGAACAAGGGCCGAATCGTCCGGTATGACATGACGAAGTTGGATGGCTTGCGGGCCACACCTCGCCAAGTTCAAAAGGCATATTCTTCCAATGCTAAGAAAGAACGCGCTATTCGAAAGGCCATTAAAGTGGGCCCGGTCTTCACGACCGGTCACGGTCAATCACTGGCGTACAATTGGAAGAATCATCACTTGTACATGTGGTGTGACAAGGAATCGGCACCACGCCAACCCATGAATCAGTATGGCTATATCAGTGAAATTAGTACCAGTAAAATGAAGGTGCTGCACAAGATTCGTTTCCGCTTGCGGAGTCGCAAGTTCTCGGTCCCCGGTGGGCATGTTCTGACGTTTGATAAGTATGGGAACGCCTATTTCTGGTCTCGGCCATCCACGTATCGCGCCTACATTTACAAGGGTCGAATCTCGCGGAATAAGGTTCATTTCCGGCTGACGCATCAGGTCTTATCGCACGGTCCCGGCACGCGGGTGCAGAGCATGGGGTACAACCCCCACACGGGCAAACTCTATCTGGTATCTGATGGGTCGATTGCTAACCTGCCAGCTAAGAAGTTGAATGGGAACGGCCATCTGACGAAACACAACGTTAAATGGAATAAGTTCTCACCGCGACGTGAACTGGAAGGTTTAACCTTCGCGCGCAACGGCCGAGCTTACCTCTTGAGTAACCATAATCCCGAGGTCCTGACGAGTAACCGCACCAGTTGGTAAGTTTAAATCGTTAAAAGAGTTCTGAAGTCCGCCAATCTTTCGCACAGGTCTTATACTTGCGCAAAAGATTGGGGGATGAGGGATTATGAGAACAATTCATTTAGCTGGGGCACTAATCCTTAGTCTGGGCCTCGACCTAGCTGCGACGGTGCCAGCACACGCGGCGGCCACAACCGTCAAACAAACTTCGGCAGCCTTAGTCACGTCTAAGCGCATGACAACGTTGAATGATCGCCAAGTACATTACGTACCCGTGCCAAGTAGTTATGCCGACGCAACTCACCCACAAGGCGTAAATATCATTGCCAGTGATCGGGGCAGCGCGGTGACGTTTAAAACGAAATACTTGTTACCAATTCCAGGCTATCGGCATCAGGCTTGGGGTGATCCCCAGAGCTCGGCAGTCGTGGGGCATTACCTCTACGTCGTGTACTGTCCGACGGCTTGGCATAACCGTGGCCGCATCGTCCGGTTTAATTTACAGACATTGGCCGATCTGAAGGCAACACCGCGGCAGTTACAGATGGTGTACACGAACGCTGCGGCACAGTCGGCGCAAGAAATGATGATTCGTTCTGCTATCAAAGTGGGGCCAGCCTTTACGACGGGCCACGGTCAATCGTTAGCCTACGACTGGCATAATCATCAGTTCTATATGTGGTGTGACCGCGAGTCTGCTCCTCGCGTCAACATGAGTCAGTATGGGGTCCTACAACAAATTAATGCGACGTCCTTGCAGCCAGTTCACCGGATTCAATTTCGGTTGAAGGCCAAGCACTTTGCGGTTCCTGGTGGTCACGTGTTGGCGTTTGATAAGGCGGGCCACGCCTACTTTTGGACGCGACCACGCGCGAATGAAGTTTACATTTATCAGGGGAACATTCACCGAAATCACGTTAGCTTCCGGCTGACGAAGCAGATTTTGGCACACGGCCCTGGGACCCGTGTCCAGAGTATGGCGTACAATCCCAACAATGGGCGGCTATACCTGGTGGCAGATGACTCAATTGCCAGTTTACCAGCTAAGAAGATCGAACATCTCAGCAGTGGGGATGTTAAGTGGACTGGTTTCACATCTCACCGGGAGTTTGAGGGGTTGACCTTCGGAAGCGATGGTCAGGCTTATCTGATGAGTAACCACCAACCGGAGATTTTAGCAGGCAGTTCGTTGAATTGGTAGAAATTTTAAAGAAGCGTTGCTAGTAAGTGGCCATTTGATGGTGGGCTGCTGGCAATGCTTTTTTAGTGGTTTGGATGAGGTCGTTCTGGAAAAAGGAAATTAGGCTTTCCAAAGAGGAAAAATTGATTAAACTATAAGTAGTCATGGATTTTACTGAAAAAATGATGGAAAGGTTGGGCGGGGCCACGCGGAAGATAGCGCATGGTCACTGCAGAAGGTGGGGAAAATGCATTACTTACATAAATTGGTTATCCTGACGGTGTTGGTTGTCGGATTAGGTTTAGTTGGGCTTACGCTGCCAACGACTTCAGCGCAGGCAATGTCGCGGACTACGCCGCAAACGTTACGGGGAACCTGGTATCATTGGGATAAGCGAACCGGATACGATAAGCGGATCATTCGCAAGCACCAAATTTTTTACAATCGGATGGGACGTCACGGCAAGTGGGTCAAGAACCTGGAAGTGATCAAGGTGGCTGCTAAGGGAAACTACACGCAGTATGGTTTCATGAGTCACACGACTGGTGGCGAGACGGGGTTGTTCTTCTCCTATCACATGAGGATTAACGGCAAGCAGCAACACGTGATGGTAGAATCACCACAGGGGGCGTCGATGAAGCCACGAGTCTATACGCATGCTAAGCTGAAGCATGATTATCGGGCGCCACAGTCTGTTAAAAAACATCTACGCGTTTAGAGGAGGATTTAGCAAGGTGAAAAAGTTGATTTTACGAGTAGCAGTGGTAGCGATGGCGTTAATCAGTTTCGGTGGACTGGCGACGGTTACCGGCCACGCTGCCTCGTACACGAATCGTACATTTAAAACGGTTCCGAAGAAGTTGCGTGGAACCTGGTATCATTACAATAAAAAGCACCACTTCTATCAAAAATTGGTGATCAAGCGGCATTCTTACAGTGAAAAGTTGAATAAGCACAAGACACAGACCATCAAAGGTAAAAAGCTCGTGATTCAGATGGGGTATCGGCACAAGAAGTGGGCCACTTACGCGTTTGAACAGAAAAATGTATTTGGGCCAGAACCAGCAGAGTACTTTACGTACCGGATGAAGATTGCGGGCAAGCAACGTAACGTGTTGGCGACAGTTACTCAGGATATGGGAATCGCGGCCACAGTTTATACACATAGTAAGGTTAAACACGGTTACTTTGCGCCCGTTGCGGTTAATCAGCATCTTCGTTAAGGTCGGAGGTAGCAATTAGAAAAATATAAAAAATTAAATTGGCCGTGAATTCACTGGTATTCACGGCCTTTCTGATACCGTCAAGTTGGCGATGAAACTGCTGCCATAAATCTAGCAATGTAGATAACACTATATTTATTGTTGCCTATTTACTAAAACTACGCTATGCTGGGTCTAATCTCTTTTGTGGGGGGAAGAATCGGACTTGAAGAAACCAAAAATGTATCGCCAAGAGTCACGTTCAATTTGGCTGATACTCACGCAACTCGCTGTGGTCGAAAGCATGGCCTGGCACCGAAGAACGGGTATCTGGTAAGGGTTTGACTAGAGGAGGAGCTTAAGTGAACGCAACAACTTTTGCACGTTTTCGTAAGGAAATGAAACGGTTCATGGACCAAGCGACAAATGACTACGAAGCCATTATTATCACGCGTAAAAATAAGAGTAACGCGGTCTTGATTTCGGTCGAGGAGTACAACAATCTGTTGGAAAGTCGTTACGTCCTGAATAAGCCAGAAAATCTGGCCTGGCTACAAGAATCTTTGATTCAGGTCAACGCCGGTAAGGTGGCAACGCATACCTTGCTGACTGAGCAGGAGGTGGCTGAACAGGATGAATAGTTTGTTCACCACGAATGCGTGGTCCGATTATTTAGCCTTACAACGGGCCGACTTGGGCTTGTTGCTACGGGTCAACGACTTATTGACCGCTATTATGGAGAACCCAACTAAGGGACCGGGACAACCAGAAGCCTTGCACGGCGTCTTTGGGGGATGCTGGACACGACGGATCGATGCGCGTCATCGCTTGATCTACCGTGTCGAGGGGCAAACGGTCATCGTGCTTTCCTGCCGAGACCACGCGGCGTAGGAAATTCAATGTCTAGAATTAAGAAATACCTCACCAACTTCTTTGCGTTGGTGAGGTATTTTTAGGCTAGCGGCCAATCTTATTCATATAGTCAGTCGGCCCCATCATATTGATAGGAGTAGTTGTGGGCAAGCTTAGTACGGGTATAAGCTTGGAAATAGCCCATGTTGTAATAGGACTGCATAATTCGTTTACCGTGAACCTTTTTCTTAGACAGCCAAAAGTTTCCCATGGTCTGGTAGCCATACTTAAATTTACCATTTAAGCAATAGTTGACGCCGCCGTACCCTTTTTTGTATTTTTTAACATAGAGTCGTTGCGACCCCTTTTTCTTAGTAGAGTACAACACTTTGCCGCTATTTATCACTTTATGCTTCGTAATTTTAATCTTTGTCCATTTGTGATGACCTTGATATTGGTACCACGTTCCCCGTAATTCCGTTGGGGTTTGTGAATGCCCCTTGTATTTGGCGTGGGCGGTCACCGATGATCCTGGGCCTATGAGTAAGCCAAGGGCCAACAGGGTGGCGATTAGTAGGCGCTGTCTGAGTTGCATGACTCCATCTCCAATTACTATGTATTGTGACACGCCTTTAGTATACGCCGGGAGAACGGGTATTTGTACGCACTTTTCGTGACAAGTGGGGAAATAGCTTAATGGACTACTTGACCAATCTAAAGAATAATTTATAAGACGTCAGGGCTAATCTTGCCTCGGAAACTCGTATAATGGGGATAAATATGTGAAGTCGGGGAGAGGTGGCACCATGGAACAGTGGCGACCTTTAGGAAGATTATGGCGATTCAATCAACGGGTGAGCCGATGGCGGGCGGCACGGGCAATCAAAGAAGCCCTACGCATCGCATATCCGTTTGTCTTAGTCATGACAGCAATCGACGTTATCGGTCAGAGCTTTTTAGCCAGTAATGGGTTCTTTTTTCAAATCTATCACGTGGGTGACTGGTTGCCTGGATTAGAGTTGTGGCAACAATTAATTCAGGTTGCCAGCACCGTGATCAACGGCGTAGTGGCCGTGATTATAGCCTTCACTACCGGTCGGTATTTGGCGAAGACTTATCGTGGTGATGGTCAGGCCATCGGTGTCATGAGTGCGCTGGCGTTTTTAACGTTGAACGTGAATTATGATGCGTTAGAACAGGTCAATCGCACTACCGGTGAGGGCATGTCTAAATTTATGGAGCCCAACTTGGGACCACAAGGGATTTTCTTAGGTATCGTAGTTGGACTGTGCGTTGGCTGGTTTGCCACGCACCTCATGCAGTGGTTGACGCGTTGGCAATTAAAACATCCGCGCTACCAGCTGTCATGGACTGGTCGGGTTGCCTGGCCGTTGACCGTAGTGTTGATCGTCACCATCGGTATTGGTTATGGGTTGAGCTGGCTAACTGCCGGTGGGTTGAATGGCTTGGTTTACCAGGGCCTGAGTGAACTGGTAGCCAATCCAGGTCATCGGGGCTTCGTTATTCTGGGCGTGACGGTTTTAAACAACCTGTTGTGGTGGCTTGGCTTGATTGGCCCCGTCTCGTTAGCGGGCAACAGTGCGGTGACGTCGCTTCAAAATTTAGCCTATGCGGTCCAGCACGGTTCCGGGTGGGGGGCGCCTAATCCAGTAACGCTACATACTTTGGGCGACGCTTACGCCAACTTTGGGGGCGCGGGGATGACGCTGGCGCTACTGATTGCCATTTGGATTGGCTCCAGACAAGTCAGTTACCGGCGAATCGCCAACCAGACCTTTCTGCCCAATTTAGTAAATTTGAATGAGCCAACCCTGCTAGGATTACCGTTACTCTATAATCCCATTTTGTTGATTCCATTTATTGAGGCGCCCGCGGTGAACGTTGTAGTGGCCTGGTCAGCAATTACGCTCAAGCTGGTGCCACCGATCGTCTATCCGGTGCCAAGCACCACACCAGGTCCGCTAATTGCTTACGTGGGGACCGGTGGTGATTGGCGGGCATTGGCCTTAAGCTTGGTTTGCTTAGGCATATCTGTGCTAGTTTATTTGCCGTTTGTTCGCTTGTTAAATGACCAAGGGGGTGCGAACCATGGGGCATAAATGGTGGCATTGGGTATTGGGCGTCGTGGTAATTTTGGCCGTCTTTGTCCCTAGCACAGCCTGGATGCGGCAACGAACGACGCACTATCGTACCCAATATAAAACGGCACTGAATCCGACCATTATGGTACCAGGGTCTAGTGCCAGTCAGAATCGGTTTGATGCATTGATTAAGGAATTACGTAAAGAAACCAAGGTACGTCATAGTGTTTTGAAGGTTCAGGTGGAAACGAATGGTCACGTTACTTACACGGGATCGATTCGCCAGGGAGATAATCATCCCTTTATCGTGATTGCCTTTGACAATAATCAGGATGGGGTCACGAACATTAATAAGCAGGCAAAGTGGCTGAATATTGCCTTTAAGGATCTAGTGAAGACCTATCATTTTAATCATTTCTCAGCGATGGGTCACTCTAACGGCGGCTTGATTTTGAGCCTATTTTTAGAGAAGTACTTCGGGGAGACTCAGCACGTCAGTATCGACCGGTTGATGACGATTGCAACACCGTACAATATGGAATCCGATAGCACGACGCAACAGACGACCATGTTGAAAGAGTTGATTGCGGGCCGGCAAAAGTTACCGAAGAAACTGACGGTTTATTCCGTTGCGGGTACTGAAAATTATTCGAGTGATGGCACGGTTCCAGCTAATAGCGTGAACCAGGGAAAGTATGTGTTCCAAAATCAAGTGGCCCATTACACCCAAATCACAGTAACTGGGGATGAAACCAGTCACTCTGACTTGCCGCAGAATAAGCAAATTGTTTTATTGATTCGTCAGTACCTCCTGCAAGAGAATTTACCGGCGGATCAACGCCAGCAAAATCAGCAGGCCAAGCGACGGGCTTTGAACGGAGAAGCGACCCAACCGTAAGACCATTTCTGCTATAATTGATGAAAACGGTGGGAGGTCTTGTTTGTGAATTTTCGCCAACTTGAATACTTTTTAGCAGTTGCTAATGCGGGCCAAATCACGGCAGCAGCTCAACAGTTGCACATGGCACAGCCGCCGTTAAGCTACCAGCTGAAACAACTGGAGAGTGAACTAGGGGTCACATTGTTGAATCGTTCGGCAACGGGAACCACGTTGACGCCTGCTGGTCAGCTGCTACGAGATTATGCGCAGCAGTTAGTTGATCTGCGGGATCGCGCTGACACCCAGGTCCGTTCACTAGGCCAGGGCTTAGCTGGCACGCTATCCGTTGGTGTTATTTCATCGTCGATCGGTGCAACGCCCAATGCTAAATTGCGGACCCTGAC
Organism: Levilactobacillus yonginensis; assembly: GCF_003946265.1. Classification (GTDB taxonomy): domain Bacteria; phylum Bacillota; class Bacilli; order Lactobacillales; family Lactobacillaceae; genus Levilactobacillus; species Levilactobacillus yonginensis. The sequence goes on along the minus strand of NZ_RHNO01000003.1, from coordinate 59,014 downwards.
GCGGCATTACCCCAAGGTGCAGATTCGTTTGTTTGAGGACAACACTTATGGTCTGATTGATCGGCTAGCGAAGCATCTGATTGATGTGGCCATTGTGCGGACACCATTTACGGCACCAGGTCTCACCAGTAAGGAGTTGGCCACGGAATCGATGGTAGCGGTCGTCCCACAGAAGTACGATCACTTTGCGGCAGCGACCCTGAAGGTGGAAGATCTCGAGAGTGTGCCACTGATTATCTATCGCCGGTTTGAACAACTATTTGAGACGACATTTAGCCAGAAGGGGATGGCACCGTTTATCGCCTGTACCTGTGATGATGCTCGGACGGCCGTTCAGTGGGCTGAAGCGCGAATGGGGGTGGCCATCGTGCCGCACTCAGTAGCCGAGCAGGTCAGTGGGCCACAGACTAGTGTCCGGCCGATTCGGTATCAACCGTGGCGGACTACGTTAAAGCTAGTGTGGCCGGCAGAAATTACGCCGAGTCCACTTTTACAACGCTTTATTGATAGCTATTAGACATATTGTAAATACAAATTGGGCGACTCTTCCATATATTTTTTATATGGGAGGGTCGCCGTTTATTTTTAGTCATAAATGCCGTTATAGTGGGAATAAGCCCCTAATCGATTTGAAAGGGTGGCACATAGCAGGAACAAGTCGTTTTGTGTAAACTTAAACAAGTGATTGGCGTTTTGGGGCTAAGTGCCGGAATTATAGGAATTCCATTTGTGAATCAAGTTCATTTTTTGTTCGTTGCGGGCACTGACCAACTTGCCACGGGTCCCGTAAAAGTTGATAATCAAAGACGACATTGGGAATTGGTTAGGAGGTCAAAAAATTATGATTAATACAGCGTTAATCATGTTAGGCGTGGGTATCTTTGCCGGTATCGCAGGGTCAATCCTGGGAATTGGTGGGGGGATGATCATCACGCCGATCTTAACCCTTGGGATGGGGTTAAATATTAAATATGCAATTGGGGCTAGCATTATCGCGGTGATTGCGACGAGTTCCGGCTCAACCATCGCTTACCTACGGGACAACGTGTTGAACTTACGGGTGGCCATGTTTTTGGAAATTGCGACCACCACGGGTGCCATCGTGGGTGCTTTGTTGACCGGGGTCTTGGACCCCAAGTACCTGTACCTGTTATTCGGGTGTTTACTGGTCTTCTCTGGGTGGAACATGTACCGGAAGCTACGGCGGGGGCAAGAGGTTCTACAACGCGTAGAACCGGATAAAATTGCCGCTAAGCTTAAGCTAAACGGCAGTTACTACGACAAGGCTGAACAGAAGAGTATTGATTACCAGGTGGAGAATGTGCCAGCTGGATTCTCAGTTATGTTTGGCGCCGGCGTGGCTAGTGGGCTCCTCGGAATTGGTTCCGGGGCGTTCAAGGTCATGGCCATGGATACCTTTATGAAAATGCCATTGAAGCCCTCCAGCTCAACATCCAACTTGATGATGGGGGTTACAGCGGCGGCTAGTGCGACCGTGTACTTTTTCAATGGTGCCATTTTACCAGGAATCGCCGTGCCAATGGCTTTGGGGATTTTGGTTGGTGCCGTGGTCGGGTCACGAATCATGCAGGTTTTACCAGCTCGCTGGATTCGTATCGTATTTATTCCCATTATTTTGTACATTGGGTTTCAAATGTTGTTTAAAGGATTGGGGGTTCACTTCTAATGGAATCAAAGAAAGCAACGGCTAATGAAATGGCCCAAGTTGAAACCGTTATTGGTCGAATTCTACAAGTCGGCGTGATTGTTTCAGCCATTATTATGTTGATTGGTTTAGGCATGTTTTTGACAACTGGTTACTCTGGTTATGAAGGGGAATTCGTTCCCCGGCGCATGGCCACGATTTTAACGGGAACCTGGCAATTACGGCCATACGCCATCATGATGTTAGGCGTGTACTGCCTGATCTTAACGCCCGTTTTACGAGTCGTCGTGTCCATCTACGCGTTCTACAAGGAGCATGACCATCTGTATGTAGCCATTACCACGTTAGTTTTATTCATTTTAATTGCCGCCCTTTTAATTGGAGTGCACGGCTAAACGCCGTCTCCGGTTCTCGGGCAGGCCGGTGGCGGTGGGGACCGGGGAAAGCCACAGTTCGGTCTTTCCCCTCGACTTGAAACCTTGCCCAAACCGCAAGTTTCCAAGCTCGTCCCCTGATGTAAGTTTGGCCAAAGACGTCCGAACTAACATCAGCGACACAGCCACCAACCTGCCCGAGAACCTGCGACTGACACTAGTTGGTTAGACTAAGGATATCCAGGTAGTTAAGCCAGTTAGGGTAGAGAATGCAGCAGGTGACCACCGTCAAAGCCGTGAGGTCCCAGCAGATGGGCTCAGGCGTCTCGTTATTCTTAGTGCCAGTGGTTTTCCGGCAGTTAGAATAAGACCAAGTTTTAAGACTCACGGGTTTGGTGAGGCTTAAAATTGTGTCGGCACCGTTCCAGCCCATCTGCTGGGACCGGTAAGGCGAAAACAACCAGCAAAGAGAATAGAAGAGACAAAGAAGCTCCGACCAATTTGGCTGGAGCTTCTTTGTTGTTGCGGTATTAATGAACGTGAACGAGTTGAGTGGCGGCAGGTAATGCCACAAGGAGTGATGCTTATTGGGCGGTGTAACCACCGTCGACAACGAATTCAGCACCCGTAGCAAACTTGGATTCGTTGGAAGCCAAGTAGATGCAGATGTAGGCGATGTCGTCGGGTTCACCTAAGTGGCCCATTGGCGTCTTGGAACGGTCAGACATGGCGGCCTCGATTTCAGGAACGGCTTCAACCATTGGCGTCTTAATATAGCCAGGGTGAACCGTGTTGACCCGCACGTCGTAGTCGTTCATGGCACAATCCAGAGCGGCTGACTTGGACATGATCCGCACAGCACCCTTAGAGGCGTTATAGGAGCCGGCGTTAGCGTCCCCAACTAAACCTTCGATGGAGGAAACGTTGATGATGGAGGCACCTAAGTGCTTGTTCTTCATCCGTTGAATCCCTAACCGGGTACCGAAGAAGACGCCGTCCAAGTTAACGGAAAGTAACTTATGCCAGTCTTCCGTCGTCGTGCTTTCGATGGGACCAGTTAAACCGATACCGGCGTTGTTAACCACCGTGGTAACTTGTCCAAAGGATTTTTCAGTTGCATCGAAAACGGCGTTCCAGCTGGCTTCTTCCGAAACATCTTGTTGGAAGAACTGAATCACGTCAGGGGCTCCAATGGACTTGGCGGCCTTTTCACCAACGTCAGCGTGACGGCCAGTAATCATGACCTTTGCGCCTTCTTCAACAAACTTATGAGCAACGGCTAAACCAATGCCAAGCGTTCCGCCAGTTACGATTGCAACTTTTCCATCCAAACGATTTGCCATAATTATGACCTCCATAAAGTATTTACGTGATTAGTTTCACATACAAGTTAATTACTATTATGCTACAACTTGCTAAGTTTGTTAAGTATTTTATCAATTTTAAGCAATTAAAGAGAGTGCGATGAAAGGCGGTTAGTCAATGAGCATTAACGTCGCTAGGCGAACAATCCCGGTCTTGGATTGTTGGTCTAGCGGGGTTAAGCGGAGTTGACTGCCTTTTGGCGCACGTTTCGACTATATACGTTCAGAACGTAAAAAGAGTCTGAGACTTTTACCTCAAATCCAATTAAAAAGCAACCAACCCAAAGTGGGCCGGTTGCTTCGTCAGAAAAATCAGAGATTATTGGGCAGTGTAACCACCATCGACAGTGAATTCTGCACCAGTAGCGAACTTGGATTCGTTGGAAGCCAAGTAAACACAGATGTAGGCGATGTCGTTAGGTTCACCGATGTGACCCATTGGCGTCTTGGTCCGTTGAGACATGTTCGTTTCAAACCCAGGTTGTGCGTCAACTAATGGCGTCTTGATGTAACCAGGGTGAACGGTGTTGACCCGCACATCGTAGTCCTTCAAGGAGCAATCCAAAGCAGCGGACTTGGACATCAACCGCACAGCACCCTTGGAGGCGTTGTAGGCACCTAAGTTAGGGTCACCAACCAAGCCTTCAATGGAAGACATGTTGATGATGGAGGCGCCGAGGTTCTTGTTCTTCATGCGTTGGATACCCAAACGCGTACCGAAGAAGACACCATCTAAGTTAACACCTAATTGTTGACGCCATTCGGCAGTCGTGGTGTTTTCGATGCTCTTAGCAATGGCCATCCCGGCGTTGTTAACGACCGTGGTAACGGGGCCAAAGGCCTTTTCAGTGGCGTCGAACAAGTCGTTCCAGCCTTCTTCGTCAGTTGCGTCGTGCTTGAAGAATTGGATGACATCAGGAGTGCCAACGGACTTAGCAGCCTTTTCACCGACGTCGGCGTGACGACCAGTGATCATCACCTTTGCGCCTTCTTCAACAAACTTTTGGGCAACGGCTAAACCGATACCTAATGAGCCACCCGTAACGATTGCAACTTTACCATCTAAACGATTTGACATAAAATCTCCTCCATTATCAATTTTCTGTTACTCTAATCACATGCCGGAATTCATTATGCCTGAAAACCGTTCATTTGTGAAGTAATTTCTTTCGATTGGGACACTGTGCTTATTTGTAGTGGGCTGTCCAAGTTATGCTACACTAGTTAGTAACGGATTCAGTGAACTTAAAAATTTAAATAATTGTATCCAGTTAAGTTCTGCTATGAGCTTGTTTAGGATTGGGGAGCGGTTAGATGTCGAAGCGTCACGTACCAATGTGGCTTTTAGGATTGGTAGGGATAGTCGTCAGTGCATTTTGTATTTGGGGTTATCTGATAAATGAAGAGGCAATCTCAGCTCAGGCTGCTTAGCCACTCAATAATTGGGTGTGGGGGATTACCACAGTTTTTGCATTGGCCTTCACATTTGGCTCTTTCTTAAAGCGCAAACGATTGGCGGCTGTGAGCTTGCTGGTGATGATAATCGGCGTGGTCGTTTATTTTGGATTTCTAAATTAAACGTCTATCTAAGCATAAGTGAAATAGCTAATCTTGTAGGACGTCATTTTGTAAATAAACATCTAAAGAGGCGAAGAAGTCGTGGGAGCACGCAAAGGTAAACCTGAACAATGGCGGCGAAATTTAGCCGTCTTGTGGTTAGGAACGTTTATTGCTGGCATGGGTTTCAGTGAAATCATGCCATTCTTATCGTTGTACGTTGAGGGCTTGGGTCACTTTACGAAGGGCCAGGTCACTATCTACAGTGGGTTGACCTACGCGGCCACGTTCTTTGTCATCGCGGCGGTCTCACCATTGTGGGGCAAGCTGGCCGATCGTAAGGGTCGGAAGCTGATGTTACTCCGGTCGTCAATTGGGATGGCCATCGTGATTGGCCTCATGGGCTTTGTCACGAACGTCTGGCAGTTGATTGGATTGCGTTTTCTACAGGGATTTTTTGCTGGCTATATTCCTAATGCCAGTGCGTTGATTGCTGCTGAAACGCCCAAGGAAAAGAGTGGCAACGCGTTGGGTGTGCTGACAACGGGGTACGTGAGTGGAAACTTGATTGGCCCAGTTTTGGGTGGTATCCTGGCTCAGGTATTCACCATTCGCTGGACCTTTCTGTTGACGGGCTTTTTCTTGATTGTGGTCTTTATTCTAAGCGCCACGTTGGTCCACGAACATTTCACCCCCATCAGTCGCGAGAAACAGGCGCAGGCGGGGAGTTGGCTCAAACAGGTCAAAAATCCAAAACTCATTTTAGTATTGTTAGTTTCAACCATGTTTATTCAAATGGGGAATAACTCCATCACGCCAATTATTAGTCTGTACGTTAAACAACTCATGAACGGCACGGGACCGATTACGTTAGTTGCGGGGATTATTGCGGCGTTGCCCGGAATTTCAACACTGTTAGCGGCGCCAAAGTTAGGTGAGTATGGTGATCGCCATGGGACGCAACGGGTGTTGGTCTTCGGGTACGTTTTTGCCGTCTTGATGTACTTTCCGCAGGGATTCGTGTCCAGTGTCTGGCTACTCGGGGTGTTTCGATTCATGATTGGGGTCTCCGATGGGGCTTTGTTCCCAGCCGTTCAAACGATGCTGACCAAGAACGCACCCCATTCGTTAGTTGGGACGGTCTTCAGCTGGAATCAATCTTTCCAGGCACTCGGTAGTATGCTGGGAGCGCTAGTTGGGGGCTTAGTGGCCAATTGGTTTAACTACAGTGGTGTATTCACGTTTACGGCATTTACCTTGCTGCTAAACTTTCTGCTACTATGGTGGTTGGTTCCAGAAATTCGGCAATGGCGCAGTAAACCCACTAAGAGGAGTGTAAACGAATGACAGATACGACAAATAATTTACCCGCCCAGTTTGCCAATGATCCAACATCCTTGGAGGCCATCGATCGGTTTCGTTCACTGATGTTGAATTATCGAAGTGCTGTGCAGGTCGTGGAGACTAAGATTCACTACTTGGACCAGGAGTATCAGATTCAAAATGGGCACACGTTGGTGGATAGTCTTCAGTCTCGTATCAAGTCACCGGAAAGCATTCTGGAAAAGGTGCAGCGCAAACACTTGGCCTTTGATTTTGAGACGTTACCGCAACAAATGCATGACATCGCGGGTATCCGTATTATTGTGCGATTTGAAGACGATATTTTATCCATGGAGCGGCGGTTAGAAAAGCAACCGGATATTAAAATTTTGAACCGTAAGGACTACGTATCGAAACCCAAGCCAAACGGCTATCGGAGCTTGCATTTAATTCTGGCAGTCCCGGTCTTTCTGGCGGCGGGCGTCGAAGAAGTAACGGTGGAGGTACAGATCCGTACGATTGCCATGAACTTTTGGGCCTCGTTGGAACATGAATTGAGTTATAAGAAAAACGTCCAGCATCAGGATGAGCTGCGGCATGAACTGGTGGCGAAGGCCGAGTTGGTACATCAGCTCGATCAGGACATGAACGCCATCAAGAACCAGATTCGGGCGGAGGAAAAGCGTAGTTGATTAGGGTGTCCGCCTGCGGCTGCCAGGGAGGGCCCGCTGTGGGGACCGGAGCGAGCCAAAGAGCGGTCTCGCTCCTCGACTTGAAGCTTCGGTAAATCGCCGAAGCTCCAAGCTCGTCCCACGCTGTAGGCTAGCTTAAAAACGCTAGCCAACACCGTCGACACGGCCGGCCCTCCCTGGCAGCCACTGGCTCCGATGGTGGAATTGGCTTCATCTTCGAATCGGTTGGCGTACGGATGGTGTTCATGAATCGTTAAATTAAAATGAGCCTAGTCTGGTTGACGGTAGATACTACGTCGAGCAAACTAGGCTCTTTATGTATGGTTTTGATGATAGCTAGATCCACAGCACTAGTCACTAGATAAACTGATTTTAGTCGGGAAGGCAGGTCTGTATTTACAGGTTAGTTGCTAGTGGAGGTGGTCAGGTGCGGAGCCCGTGGCGGTCTTGTTAGACCAAGTGGGCTACTTGATCTTACAAGACTAGGACGACCTTTAAGACTCGTATTTGGAGGCTTAAAGTCGAGTCTAAAGACCGCACCATAGGCTTTAGACGGTCCCACAGGCTCCACACTTGACCACCGTAACGATATTGCACCTGACCGGTCAAAAAAAGCCTTAGCATAAATGCTAAGGCTAAAGTTTACGATCATGCTTATTCAGAGCGTTATTTTTCGCTCGAAGCTTGGTCATCACGGCTGAGTAGCGTGATTCCGTTGACCGCAATCAAAGCAACAACTGCCATTGAAATCCCCATTTGTAGAGGTTTCCAGGTCATTTGTTCCAGAGTTCCGCCAATGTAACCAACAACTTCACCGAAGATAACCGCCCAGAAAATCACGACTAAATTAGATTCAAGCCACTTCACACGCGTCACCTCACAATCGATACAATTCTACCACGATTCAGGGTTCAGCGGGTAAATAACTTTATGTTTTGACTGGAACTTTTTAGCCAGAGGCGTCTGAGTTGCGGATTGTCAGGGGTTCCCGTATAATAAATCTTAATTGAATTAGAGATGGTTGAAGCGACTGCTTTCAAGAACGGCGTCCTCCTTGGGTTGGGGGGACCGTTTTTGGCGGTCGCTTTTTGTTTGCTTGCAGGCAAATGGACTAAATTTACTCACCTGATTGACTGGCTACCGGGTCGCAATTTAAGCGCCGGAAGACTATGCTGGGTGAAGGATTCAGCAATTATTGAAAAAATGACTCATTAAATCGAAGGAGGCTACTCGTGGAACTATTAAAAGACTTAACCTTGATTCTATTGGCAACAACCGTGGTGGGGCACTACTGTACGCGAATTGGCATTCCCGCCGTTATTGGGCAATTACTAGTGGGGGTTCTGGTGGGGCCGGCAGTTTTAGGCTGGATTACCCTGTCCCATTCATTGGAAAGCTTTGCGGAAATCGGGGTTATTATCCTGATGTTCATCGCTGGGTTGGAAAGTGACCTCCAACTGCTTAAACGGTATTTGAAACCCAGTGTGCTAGTCGCGTTGATGGGCGTGTTGATTCCCGTCATTGGCACTTATTTGGTCGGGATGTTCTATAATCTGGGGACCACGGAAAGTTTGTTTATCAGCGTGATTTTTGCCGCAACCTCCGTCTCAATTTCCGTCGAAGTGTTGAAGGAAATGAACGCCCTCAACAGCCGTGAAGGAACCACTATTCTGGGCGCTGCGGTGGTGGATGATGTGTTGGCCGTTGTGATTTTGAGTGTGTTGGTCAGTACGACCGGAACCGCCGTTGGCGAGAGTGCCGCTCAGTCCAGCAGCCTCTTATTGACGACGATTGAACAAGTCATTTACTTCGCGGCCATCTACTTTGTCGTTCGTTGGCTGGCGCCTTACATGGCTAAAATTGGCGACCGGCTGATGATTCCGATGGGCGCCACGTTGATGGCCATCATCTTATGTTTTGGGATGGCCTACGTTGCCGAACTGGTTGGGTTGAGTGACGTGGTGGGGGCATTCTTTGCCGGTATCGCCATTTCACAGACCACAGCGCGTTCGACGGTTGATCGACACATCGAACCGGTGGGGTACGCCCTCTTTATCCCGGTCTTCTTCGTCAGCATCGGTCTGAATATGGATTTCAATGGTCTGGGCAAGCAAATTGGGTTCATCGCCGTCCTGACCATCGTGGCGGTTTTGACCAAGTTGGTTGGTGCTGGTGCTGGGGCCAAAATGGCCGGCTTCTCATTAGGAAGCTCCACAGCGGTTGGTGCCGGAATGGTTTCTCGAGGCGAAATGGCACTGATCATCGCGCAAATTGGGTACCAAGCCAAACTGATGTCGCCAGTCCGGTATTCCGCCATCGTTGCGGCCATCATCGTCGCAACCTTGTTGGCACCGTTCCTGTTACGGTGGGCGATGGATCATGTGCGGCGTGGTCAAGTCGACCGTTCCAAGGTTCGACCTGCAGAATAGTTTTAGTCACCTACGGTTGCCAGAGTGGTGGCTGGCTGTGGGGACCGGCGTGATCCATAGTGCGGTCTCACGCCTCGACTGGAAGCCTCGGTAAACCGCTGAGGCTCCCAGCTCGTCCCACGCTGTAAGCTAGCTGTGAGACGCTAGCTAACACCGTCGACACAGCCAGCTACCATCCTGGCAACCTCCGGCTATGGCTTGACGAAACTTATTCTTTGACTTGTGTGGTCAGTGAGTAGTAATTGCTTGTCTTATAGTCTTAAATCTAAAAACGGTCCTCACCCCGGCACATAGCCGTTGGTGAGGACCGTTTCTTTGTAAAACTGATTTTTTTCGTGAAAATGGGTGACAAATTCGGTCCCAATTTCGTTAGTAAGGGTAGGGACTTAGTCGAGGCCCCATTCCATTTGCCCAGAGAAGTAGGGCTTGTTGTTGAGTTGGTAATTGGTCCAAGAAGCCGCAGCATCGTAGGTGTCGTCGATTGGCAGGTAGTTTTGCTTGCTAGTGCCTAATTGCTTAATCGTTAAACGGTAGTGGTGCTTACTGATTTTTTTGTCGGCGAAGCCCTTGAGTGGCGTCTTGTAATCGAGGGTGTAGGTCTTGCCCTTTTTGGTCAGCTTCGTTACTTTAACGCTGTCGAGTGGCTTCTTATTCATGAACGTGAGGTCGCTGACATCGGTCGATGGATTGAGCCAGTTGGCATCGTATTTTTTAAGCTGGAACTTGCTATAAGTTTGTAAATAGTTATCCAGCGTCAGCACGAGGCCTGGTTGGTAAACACGGGTGCGGCCTATCTTATAGCCCGTTCCCTTGAGTAACAGCTGTGTGCGAACGGGGGCCTTCAATGTCTTGACGGGTTTGAAATTGGCAGTACTGAGCCGAATCTTTTTTGGACTGTATTTTAAGTTCTTGATCTTAGCATAATGAACTGCGCCCAGAGTGAAGGTCGCGTATTCCTTAAAGTTCTTGCCAACTTGCTTGGTATCGACCGTACTAACGGCCAACAATTGATTCTTTTTAACGTAGACGGTTCGGTAACCGGCCTTGGTCTTTAACTTAGCCCCGATGGTCATGGCCTTCTTGGTCCGAACGTACGTCGTGAACGGTAAATCCTTGGTCTTGGTTGCCGCAGAAGCTCCGGTGACGCTACCGCCAACAGCGAGCAATGTGACGGCTAAAGCCAATCCCCATTTATGTAATCCAGTCATAAAAATCCCCTCCTGCGTTCAGGATACACCCCTTTTCTTGAAATGAACACCGCTAGCTTTATGGAAGCGGGGGTGCCGCCAGCCAGTGCCAGTGAGGGCCCCCGCTGTGGGGACCGTCTGCGGCCTGAAGAGCGGTCCTCCGACTTGGTTTGAAGCCTTCTTCAAAGCCCAAATAAGTCTTCAAACACATCCCATGCTGTAGATTCGGGGGCTCCGCCAGCCAGTGCCAGTGAGGGCCCCCGCTGTGGGGCACGTCTGCGGCCTGAAGAGCGGTCCTCCGACTTGATTTGAAGCCTTCTTCAAAGCCCGAACAAGTCTTCAAACACATCCCATGCTGTAAGTCCGGGAAGTTCGCCCAGACCAACACCATCGACACTGCGGGGAACCCTCCCTGGCACTGGCTGGCTACAGTAGTTCAGCAACTTTACATGGCGATTACGGCATGAATGCTAGTTGGGTGATACATGACTGACATTGGTTTTGTGAGAGTGGTGAGGGTGATTTACTTGAGTCGGCTTTTTAACTGGAAAGATGAATGTATGTGACATCTCAATTTCAGGATATTTCTATCCACTATAGCGGACAAATTGCTGAATAGAATACACATAATGTATCGGATAGACAGGTCAAGTAGCCGGAAGAGGTTGGGGACAATGCTCGCTGTGACGGTGGCGTTAGGGCGAGTGGGTTGCTCGTTCTTAGGCCACGGGACGAGCTTGGAAACTTGCGGGTTGGGCAAGGTTTCAAGTCGAGGGGGAAGACCGTTCTGTGGCTTCCCCCGGTCCCCACAGCGAGGGTTGCCCCCAACCTCTGGAGGCGGCAATCTATCCTGTCTGTCCTTAGGCTCATTAAAAAAATGCCCAGGCAATCAGGCCTGGACACTAGAAAATTCACTTAGAAATGACGTTCCTTCTTCTGATCATCCGTCCGCTTAGCCAATGGGCGTCGCCACTCGACGGTGACCCACAGGAAGGCAAAGATGATGAAGCTGGCAGCACTGATGAGCGCACCAACCTTTAAGCCAGGTGTTCGGTACGTCAACGTGACGTGGTTCTTACCTTGTTGCAACGGCAGGGCAATCATGCCGTCGTAATTGCGAATGATAGGGACGACCGACCGCGCGTGCATGGCCGATTGTACCTTGACCGGGTGACCATTCACCGTGGCCGACCAGCCCGGCGTCTTGGGGATGGCGAGGTACAGCATTGATTTTTGCTTGGTACCGGTCACGTCACCAGACAACCAGGAGACCCCGCTATTTTTACGGAGCTTGAAACGGTTTTGTTTCAGCTGGGTGACTAGTGAGGCATACCGCGACTGACTCAATGAAACGAATTGGTTACTGTAGCCCGCAGCGGGTTCCTGCGTAATGTAGCTGATCTTTAAAGTTTGACCTTTGGTGAACTGACCAAGCCGGAAGATGTAACGGTAACCATCAGCATTGATCATCGGCTTAGCACTCTTGCCGTTGACCTTCAGGCTGGAGTAAACCAGCGTGTTGGACGGCGAATAACCGTGCAATAAACCGGTCGCATTGACCCGGACTGTAAATGTCTGCAGGTAGCGTGGACCCGGAATGTAGGTTTTATCGGGAATGCTGTTGACCTCGGCCACCTTGGCCCGCCGGGTAGCGACACTTTTAACCGTCACAGGGTCGAGCGTGTCGTGTTTCGCGCCCAGGGCGTTCAATACGCGCTGCTGGTTGTAGAAGGCAGATTGGTCATTCAGCTGGATGTCGGTCATTGCCTTAGGTACTGCGAAACCGATACCGGCGTAGGCACTCAACTTGGTGACGGGGTGGGCGTTACCGGCATTTAACCGGTACTTCACCCCCAGTAACGTATCCGTTAGATGCGTGTAACCCTGAGTACTGATTCGGCGGACGTTGGCACTAAAATAGCCTAAGTCATGCTGGAACACGCGTGATTGTTCCAACAACGTTGAACTGTACAGGCTCACGCCAGGATAGTCGAACATGATGGCATCGTTGTAGTGGTTGTAAGCCCCACTGTATGCCTGGCCAATTTCGGAATGCTGATAGTCGATTCGGTGCAGGTTGGCTTTAGGCCGGTTGGCGTGGACCTTATTTAAAATGGCCGCGTCCTGTTTAAATGCTTTTTCAAATTTGGTTTGTGAGCCAAAGTTGATTCCCTGCGTGCCCATGTAGAAATTACTCCCGAGTTCGACCGATAGGAGCAGTCCTAGCAGACCGATTCGAATTGGGCGCCACTCACTGATGAACAGCAACATGGTGTTTAGGAGTAGGAGCCCCAGCGCCAGCCAGAGTAAATGAAATTGCGGTTGGCTGTGTAAGTAGAGGTCGTTGTTGTAGCTGGGTAAGAAGCGCGCCCAGATGCGGGGGATGACTTGTGCTGAGAGAAAGCCAATCGTCAACAGACCCATGCCCCAGACCAAAGCAAGTACCTTTTGCGGGTCATTCATGGTCTGGGCTGGTCGAGTTTGCCAAGCACGGTAGGCCGTTGTTAACGCCAGGAATGTGAAGAAGAAGACGTTTCTAAACGGAAAACCGGCTGGTTGCTGGAACATGTGCCAGATGGTATTGAAGAGGGTCACAAATAGACTCAGTCCCATAGCAATCAGCAGCCACATGGTCCGGCGTTTTTCCACCGCACGAATGCGAGGAGAAACGAAGTAGACGATGAGCAACAGGAACATCAACGTTCCCATGAAGACAGACGGCGCGTGATATAGGTGAGACTGGTAGTTACCGGTCAGGGGACCAAACTGGGCCATGACTTCCGGCCCAAAGAGTGGTGTTGGCAGGTAATTGGCCACGAACATGGCATTTTTCCCAGTCAGTAACATGCCCATCGCCGTTGGAATCAGGACGATCATGGACATCCCGCCGGCTAACAGCGAGCCAATCATGAATTGACGGACGGCAGCCAGGTGCATGTGCCAAACGTCTTTAAACGGGGTTGGGTTGGGCTGATGTTCAATAATCAAATAGATAAAGTACATGACGGAGAAGAGGCAGGTCATGTAGCCCAAGTAGTAGTTACAGATGATGGTGGCGGTTAAGCTGACGGTGTAGAGCCCGTAGCGGTGCCGGCTAACGATTCGGTGAAGCCCCAACGCAACCAGTGGTAACCAGATTAAGGCGTCGAGCCACATCATGTCGTAGAAATACATCGCCACGAAGCCACAGAGACTGAAGGCCGTGGAGAACAGTAGCATGGACCAGCCGCTGCGCAGGAAGGCGTGGCGGAGGAAGACGGCCATACTGAGGCCAATCGTACTTATTTTTAAAATGATGATCCAGGTGATGGCGGTCGGTAGGTGCGCCGCCGAGAATAGGAAGATCAGTAAATTGAACGGACTGATGACGTAATAGGTCAGCAACGGTAAGATGCCGCTACCGGTTCCTAGTGAAAATGAAAATAGGTGGAATTGTCCATTTAAAATCGTGTGTCGTAAATTCTCGAGAATGGGAATGTATTGTGCGCCCATATCGCTAAATAATAGGTTCCGGTGACCAAACGGTGTGATCTTTAGTTCAAAGAAAACCACGCACATGATGATCAGCGGCAGTAAAAATGCTCCCCCATACACCCAGCGGCTAACGCGTAGTGCAGCTAGAGTGTGACGTTGTTGCTTCATGAAAACCCCTCCGTTGATGACGAACAAAATGTCTGACCTTAATAGGATACCATGCAGACTACTTTGTTAAAAGTCTACCTCACTTTAAGGTAAGTTCCGTAGTCAATGGCCGAATCTTCGAAAAAATTTAGCGTTTGGTAAAGCAAACAACTTAAGGTTGCGTTATTGTTAAGCAGGTACACTATAACTTCAGACTGCTAGGTAGTGGATTGTAGGCACTGATTCACTGGGATGTCAGGGGATTTCATGCGGTGAACAGCTGGGCTGAAAGGTTGCCAAAGTGTCTAATTAAAGTCTAATTGTTCCGCGCGATGCAATGATTGCGTGGGTCCCCTAATTGACGTATCGTTAGGGATGATTGCTAGCAGAAAGTTTTTTTGCTACGCAACTGAAGGTTGAAAGATGAAATACGTACCTTTTCTCAAGTATTGTTTAAATTCACCGCGCTCCGGCGGCCAGGGATTCCGCCTGCTGTGGGGACGCTTCAGACTGGAAGACCACCAGTCTTCTCGCTCGCTTTGAAGCCACGAAGAACACGTGTCTTCAAAGTCGCCCGTGCTGTAAGTTGGCTGAAAAAATCGCCAGCTAACACCACTTTCACGGCTGGCTCCATCCCTGGCCGCCTCCGGCTCTGATTGTATTTTTCCACGTCAACAGTCGGCGAACATACTCAGGTGGCACAACCTTCAGCTAAGTAATTGAGTGGCTGTAGGCTGTTTGTAAAGGATACCAGGTGATGGATTTTGTCATTCACTGAGTAATAGATTTGGTTCAGCAAGTTAAGTGGTACAAGAAAATTAAAAGGATTGGCCATTTTGAGCCGGAGGTTAGCAGGAACCGAGCAGTGTCGAGAGTCTTAGCGGAGGGGGCTTCTCCGCTTAGAGTCTGGGCCGAGCTTGGAAACTCACGGTTTGGGTGAGGTTTCAAGTCGCCGCTGAAGACTCGTGATTTTCGAGGCTTCAGGGGTTGCCCCACAGCACGGTTCCTGCTAACCGCAGGCGGCCAATCAACGACAATAACAGAATTTTAAAGGAGGAATGCCCGTTGAGTAGCTCAGCCAAGGTATTAGTTGTAGAAGATGAGAAAGAACTGTCCGCGGACATTGTTGAATTAATTAAACCGATTTGTGAAACGACCACTGCATTTGACGGTGAACAGGGAGAATTTTTAGCGAGTCAGGGTGTATTTGACGCCATTATTCTGGACCTGATGTTACCCGGTGAGAGTGGCTTGGACCTACTGCTGCACATTCGCAACAAAGGGGTGGGCACGCCGGTTCTGATTTTAACGGCCAAGGATACGATTGCCGATAAGTTGCGGGGCTTTAACGATGGCGCGGATGATTACGTGACCAAGCCATTTCACCGGGAAGAACTATTGGCCCGAATGAAGGCGCTGTTGAAGCGCACGGGACACCTAAATAGTAGCGACGTCATTAGTCTGGGTCAGCTGGAAATCAATACCAGCAAGCATCTAGCAACCTTTGATGGCGACCCATTGACCTTAAAGGGTCGGGAATTTGATCTGTTGGCCTATTTGGTGGCCAATCCCGGGACCATTATCACGAAGGAACAGATTTTTAACCGGTTGTGGGGCTTTGACTCCGAGACTAGTTTATCCGTGGTTGAAGTTTATATGAGCAATTTACGTAAGGAACTCAAGCACGCCGGCAGTGACCTGTCGTTGCGGACTATCCGGAACGCGGGGTATATCGTGGAGGCCCCTGATGAGCAATAAAGTTAATCGCGCCCAACAGTGGCGGCTATTTTGGAGCAATTTTATTGGCTTTTCCATTATTTTCCTGCTGTTGGGCATCATTGTGTTTGTGCTGTTTCGGCAAACTATCCTGACCAGTACCGACCAAGCACTGCGCGTTGAACGAAGCGCCCGGCTGGCTGGACCACCGCGGCAAAGTGTTGCACAGCCTTTTGGACAGGACGGGGCGCAGGATAAACAGTTAGCGCGGCCGCACCGGTCGATTCACCCATTCATGACGACCACCCTGATTTTTAACGATGAGGGGGCAGTGATGAATAAGTCACAACTAGGGTCGCGGTACGAAACGCTCAAAAATATCACGTTAGACACGACCGCAGTGGGAAAAATCCGGTCAATTTTGATCAAGGGCAAGTATAATTTCCGGACGCTTTTGGTCAAGGTGCCAAAGAGTAATGCGGACAAATCCGTGGCTGGACGTTACCTATTGATCATGGAAAATATCGACCCGCAGAAGGCCGCTATGCATAGTTTCACTAAGGTCATGTTGATTACAATGGGCGTCTTTTGGCTCCTATCGATTGCCATGAGCATTTGGATGTCACGGCTGACCATGCGGCCAATTCTCAAATCGTGGGGCCGGCAGACCGAGTTCGTGGGGAATGCCGCGCATGAGTTACGGACGCCACTCACGATTATTCAAAATAAATTGGAACTACTGTTGACGAAGCCCAATGATAAAATTATTGATCAGGCGGAGAGCATCGCGGTGGCCAATAGTGAAAGTCAGCGACTTCAGAAGTTGATGCAGGATTTACTGGCACTAGCCCGGTCTGACTCCAATACGGTCCAGACAAATTTTGAGAGCACACAAGTTGCAAGTTTTTTGGCGTACACGGTTGAACCGTATACGGAAATTGCGGCCAGCCAAGGTAAACAGCTAGAGCTGGCACCGGTCGAGGACTTTACGGCGACGGTGGATCAAAGCCTGATTCACCAGCTCATGAATATTCTGATCGATAACGCGATGAAGTACTCACCGAAGGGCAGCACGATTACGGTATCAGCGAAATTGGTCGGCCGGAAATGGCAACTCGTGGTGGCTGATCAGGGTATCGGGATTAAATCGAGCGAACGGCAGCGTATCTTTGACCGGTTCTACCGGGTCGATTCTTCTCGGAGCCGCCAAACTGGTGGTAACGGGTTGGGATTGTCGATTGCGAACTGGATTGTCAGTCTGCATCACGGGAATATTGCGGTTAAGCCTAATAGTCCGCAGGGGAGCCAGTTTGTGACGACCCTGCCGCTGAATGCCTCAACCGGGCTCAACCGTCATGATAAATCTAAAGACTAGAGGGGCCGCCTTCGGCCGCCAGGGAGGGGCTCGCTGTGGGGACCGCCTGCGGCCTGAGAAGCGGTCCTCCGGCTCGATTTGAAACCTTGCCCAACCCGCAAGTTTTCAAACTCGTCCCGTGCTGTAAGCCCCGGGCCAAGTCACCCGTGACTAACACCACCGACACGGCGAGCCCCTCCCTGACAACCGAAGGCTACCGTTGCGATTGTTCTTGAAGGTGGCTTTAACTGCATTGATGGTTGTGATGGTGCTTTGGAAGTCATAGACGCTGAATGGTGTTTTTCATCGGTAGTCGATTCAGTGACTCGTCAGATTAGTGAACAAAGTCGACGATGATTTTAGCGGATTCATCCGGGTAGAATCCTTTGAAAATTGAATAGAGTTTTCTACGAATTATTACGAATTCGTTGATGTTATTAGGCTCAGTGATGGTTATCCTTCGTTCTAGATATTAATTGGGAGGTGATGACCGTCACTGGGCCTTTTTAGGGCCTTTATGAAACCCCAAAAATGTTATTTATATTAACGGGCTAAAGGTGTAAACTAGGGTGGCAATAACTAGTTATGCCACAAACAGGTGCATAACAAAAATATTTTCATTTTAAAAATTTAGGTGGTGGTTTAGAGCGGTATGCTTTCTAGGCAGTTTATCGGCCTGGAAGGCTGGTGGCGCCGGATTTTTGATGAATATCCGGTCACAAATTTGCCAATAAATGAAACGCTTTCTTATTTTGACACGTTGCTAAGTTTTTTCGGGTGTATGTACATAAAGAGAAGAATCAGATAGACGCTGCCCAGCACTCTGGGCAATTTGTGCAACCGCCAATACGGCTATGAACCGGCTGGGACTTTTCGGTCTGTTCGACAGACAAATCATCAATCATTGAGGAATAAATATTTCTATAACCTAAGGGGATAATTTAGATGAAAAAAACCATTCAAATCGCTGCTGGGACAGCTGCCATTTTAGCAGGAACCGCTTTAAGCAGTGGATTAGTTGCTCATGCGGATTCAACAGCACCCGCTAGTAGTGGTGCTACGCAATCACAGGCAGTTTCAGATGAACTGAATCAACAAGTAGAGGCTTCTCAAGAGGTCAAGGATGCTAAGACTGACGTTACGGCAGCCCAGAACACAACTGCCGGCGCGCAAAAGACGGTTGACGATACCAACAGTCAAATTACGACTGATAAGGATGCTGTCGATAAGGCCAACCAAGCCGTTATTGCTGCAAATTCTAAGGTTGATCAAGCAACTAAGGATCAGGAAACAGCGAATGGGGCCGTTGATACAGCGAAGGCGGGCGTTACTGACCCACAGAATAAAGTTAATGACGACCAAGCTGCCGTTGAAACTGCAACCCAAAACAGCCAGGCAGGCCAAAAAGTTGTTGACGCTGCGCAACAAGGGGTTACTGATGCAACGAATGCTGCAGCCGATGCACAACAATCTTTAGCCGATGCTAAGGCGACGGCTGGGAATGCAACTGCCGGGAGTATCGCAGACCTAAAGACACAGATTTCTGATCAAGAAACTAAATTGGCAACTGATACTGCAACCGCTAAGAATACGTCTGACGTTGACATCCCAGCCCAGCAGGCTAAGGTTAACACGGCAACTGCTAGTACCGCGGCTGCTAGTACCGCCGCTGCTAACTCAGCTGCTGCAGTATTGACAGCTCAAAAAGCACAAACTGATGCAGCAAGTATGGCAGATGCTGCTGCCCAGGCAGTGACAGATAAGCAATCAGCATTGTCTGGCTACAACAAAAGTTTAGCTACTGCAAATGCATCGCTTGCTGCTGCTAATGTTACATCTGCTGCAGCAAGTACTGCTCTTTCGGATGCGTCTAGTGCAGCAGCTGATGTATTGAGTGCGGCCCAGACTAAAGAAGATGCTATTGAAACTGCTAAGACTGCTGCAGATACTGCAGTGACAAATCAGGCTTTGGCACAGAGCACTGTTGATAAAACCCAAGGAGCTTTGTATGCTGCCTTTGGTGGTGATATCACATTGCCAGGAACATTGACGATGGATTCTATCAAACAGTATTCAGCAATTGCGAATGCCTCGGGAGCAACTAGTGAGGC
Organism: Levilactobacillus yonginensis; assembly: GCF_003946265.1. Lineage (GTDB taxonomy): Bacteria > Bacillota > Bacilli > Lactobacillales > Lactobacillaceae > Levilactobacillus > Levilactobacillus yonginensis. The sequence goes on along the minus strand of NZ_RHNO01000003.1, from coordinate 39,620 downwards.
AATTAATTCAGCGGCAGCTGCTTTAGATGAGGCAGCAAAACCAGGTACTGAAATTGGAAGTAATGTCTATACGGGTAACGATGCTGATAAGAAAATTACTTACACGGGCGCGGCTAATTTAACAGCTGCACAACTTGAAGAGTTAACTAAGTACGCAGGAACAATCATCAACGAAATTCGGACTCAGTTAGGTCAGCCATTAGTCACCATTTCTACAACCATGATGAGTTTTGCTAAAGACGTTGCGGCTGGTTATGATAAGGATAACTGGGACCTCGGGACTAAAGGTGGACACGATGTACCAGCGATTCAGGCTGCCGCTGCGACATATGGTATGAATGCAGATGATAATTACTACGAAAGCGCCAGCACAGGGTACTTAACAACAGCTACAACGTTAGATGGTGTGAAGGCCGGAATTTTCCAGACCATCAAGGACATGATGTTCAAGGATAAAGATGCTAATTTTGGTCATACAAAGGCATTGGTTGGATTTGATTCTTATAATAATTTCACGACTGAATACTTTGGTTTTGCAATCGATAGCCTTGGCCAAATTCACATGGAGATGGTTCCTGAAACCGAAAGTAATGTTTACATTCCTGATCACACCAAATTTGATACGTCAGCCAGCACCATAATTGCTAATCCACTGACACCGGTTGATACACAAGATTTACAGACCGTTTTAGCCAATCAAAAAGCTAGTTTGGAGGACTATAACACTGCTGTTACCGACGCTCAAGACGCCTTAACCGCTGCCACCGCAGATGCCGCAGACGCCGAAAAGGCTGCTACGCAAGCTAAGGCTGATATTGCCACTAAGCAGGACGCAGTAACAGCTGCTAATAAATCCGTGACGGATGCCACTACAGCAGTATCCGATGCACAAGGCATGGTAGACCAAGTAACTAAGAGTATCCAAAATGCCAAGGATAACGCACAGTCAATGCAAGACAATTTAACGACTGCTAACACCAATTTGTCAACGGCACAAGATAATGCCAAGTTGTCAGCGGAGGCATTGACTACTGCCCAAAACACTGAAGCAGCTGAGAAGACAGCCTTAACCAAACTGCAAAGTGATTTAGTTGATCAAAACAAGACAGTCACAAATGATCAAGCTGTTCTGGATGGCCTCAACTCAACCTTAAGTGATTACAATTCAGCAGCATCAATCGTTGCTGATGCCCAGAAAGCCGCAGACGACGCTGATGCTGCCGTTGCTCCTGCCCAGGCTAAACTGGATGCAGCTAATACGGCGCAAAAACCACTGGCACAGGCGTTAGCTGATGCGAACGCACAATTAGCTAAGGATCAACCTAGTTTGGACGCTGCTAACCAGGCAGTTGAGGATGCGCAAGTTAAGGCAGAAACTGCCGCTGCTGCGCTTAAAGATGCTAACCAAGCTGTTACCGATGCTGGGACAACTCTGGCCGCAGCTCAAAAGACTTTGACTGACACTCAGGCTAAGTTGCCAGATGCTGAAGCTGCACTTGCAAAAGCTCAAACAGATCAAAAGACCGCTGAGGATAACCTCGTAGCCGTCCGTCAGTCTGTCTTAGACAAACTGATTGCCGCTGGTCAGAATAACGGTGGTCAAACCGGGACGACGACACCAACCACGCCAGTTCAACCAGCTAACCCTGGCCAAACGACCGGCACAACTACGCCAACGACGACCCCAGCAACGACTCCAGCAACGACAACGACGACACCTAAGACAACGCCTAAGAAGACGGTCAAGGCCACGAAGAAGTCTACTAAGAAGACGGCAACTAAGACGACAGCCAAGACCAGTGCTAAGAAGGCCGGTACGACTAGTTCACGGCAGTTAGCGCAATACGGTCTTAGTGGCCAGACTGGCAAGAAAGCTACGTTGACGACGTCTCATTCTGCTGCTAACGGCGGAACCTCCGTCTTAGCATTTGCTGGGAACGCTGGTGGTCACGCTCTGAACGTGATTATTCCAGCCGTTACCCGCGCAGCAGACCAATTGACTGGTGAAACGGTGGCCCACGCGGCAACTAAGCCGGACACGACCGCTACTAAGAAGTCAGCAACCGACAAGAAGTCGGCAACTGATAAGCAGACTGCTAAGAAGGCGGACACGACTAAGGCTAAGCCTGAAAAGAAGGCGAAGACCTCATCGAACACGACAACGAGTACCAGCAAGCAGACGGCTTCACCAAAGGCTGACCAATCATCTAGCAAGCAGGATAACAGTAAGCAAGTCACCACGATTGCCGGTGTGGTTGTGCTGATTGCTGCGGCCTTTGCCGGATTCTTCGCGCTCATGCGTCGTCGCCGGAATCAGGACTAGTCACGGATAATCCCATCATTAACGGAAAGTAGGAAACAGTTTAGATGAAAAAGCTTTGGTTAACTTTAGCGTTGGGTCTCACGGTGATCGGCGTTTTCTCGCTGATTACTGCGGCACCCGTCACCGCTCAGGCCGCTACGCAACGTACGGAGATTCCCAAGTCACTGCGCGGTCACTGGCGACTTTATGACAAGGGGTTCCATCATTATGAAATGCAAATTTTCACAAAATGGGAATCCAAGAACACAACTGCTGGTTTTAAAATTCATTGGTTTACCATGTCGGGTAAGTCAAATAAGACGACGTCGACGCAAAGGCCTTTACAGCTTCAAAAAGTCGGTAAGGGTTACCGCGTTTCGCCAAAGGATGACCTGTATCCCAAAGACTGGGGAGTTTGGACCCGAGTCAAGCATCACGGTAAAACGGCGCTCCATGCCACTTATCCGGGTGCTTTGGTTAAAACATCAGGTGCCTATTATTACCGGTACAAGTAGGATCTAACTGGCGGTGGCAACTGGTTAGCCATCGGTCACAACCAAGTATGAGAAGTTGCACGAAGGGGTTTGGGATAAAAGTCTCAGGCCCTTTTTGCGTTCCGAACGTAGGTACTTGAAACGGGTGACAAAAGCCTGTCGTTAAGGCACTGGAAAAAGTTTCAATACCCGAACATGTATGGTAAGATTTGATTTATGAGAAGTGTCTGCGTATAAGGAGCCTTTAGAGATGTTAACTATCCGTGATATTGCCGCCAAGGCTGGTGTGTCGGTATCGACAGCCTCACGTGCATTAAATAATAATCCCCGGATCAGTCAAGCGACCCGGGAGCGTATTCAAGCTTTGGCCGATGCCGAAGGGTATTTGCCAAATTACAACGCTAAAAATCTAACGGCGGGGGAAGCCAACGCGGTGGGCGTTGTTTTTCCGACGGCTAACCACACGTTGCCCGAGAACCCGTTTTACATTGACCTGTTGCGGGGGATTAACGCCCAGTTGGTTCAGCGCCAATACGTGTTATCCGTTGCCATCAGTAAGACCCCAGAGGACCTGCTGAAGAACGTGAAGTCGATGGTCGCGCAGGGGAAAATCAAACGGTTTATTTTGTTCTACGCGCAAGCTGATGACCCCATCACGAACTTTCTACGGCAACACAAGCTGCGGTTCGTGACGATTGGCCATCCCGCCGATCATGCCGAGGACTTTTTCGTGGACAACGATAACCTACAGGCTGGTATCGGTGGGGCGACCTACCTGCTCGACCAGTTAGCCGTCAAGCACCCAGTCTTTGTGGAATCCGAACATGATTGGGGTTATGAGCAGCAACGTCGGGAAGGCTACGAACGCGTGGCCGCTGGTTTTAACGTGGAACCATTGACTTGTAAGCTGGGTGAGTTGAACCGCGTGCGGCTTTTTATCAAGCAGCACCCTGAAATCGACGGCATCATGGCCACCGACGACTACAACGCCATCGAGTTCTACCGCTTACTGCGTGAACAGTACGATATCAGTCGGTTCCCCGTTGTCAGCTTTAACCACTCGTTACCGGATGGCCTGACGGATGCCGATCTTCATTCGGTGGATCTATTTCCAGAAAAAATGGGGTCCGCCACGGTGGCCTTGTTGTTTAGTGACCGTGAACCATTGGAGTCACCAACCCCTGGTCAAATAAAAATTCCGTATGAAATTAAATAAATTGTGAGGGCTCGCACAACTGGTGCTAAATCCAGTTGGCGAGCCTTTTTTAACTGTCAGCGTTTTCAAAGTAGGTGGACTAAAGGCCAAAAAAGTTTTGCGCAAACGGTTGCATTAAAATGAAAGCGGTGACATAATGTATCTCGTAAAGTCATTTAGCTATTATTTAAAGTTAGTTTGAGGAGGTTTTCGTTATGTCAGACGTTGCAGCTTCAGAAGACACGTCAGCAGCCGCCGCGCAAAAGAAAAACGGCTTGCCGACGTTGCCTGCTAGTACCATTTGGATGATCAACTTTGGTTTCTTAGGGGTGCAAACAGCCTTTACGTTACAAAGTTCTCAAATGAGTCGGATTTTCCAAACCATTGGGGCGGACCCCAACAGTTTAGGGTGGTTCTTCATTTTGCCACCATTGGCCGGCTTAATTGTGCAACCGATTGTCGGTTACTATTCCGATAGAACCTGGGCACCTAAATTTGGTGGTCGGCGGTTGCCTTACCTGTTGTTAGGAACGATTGTCGCGGTCATTGTGATGTGTCTGCTGCCAAACTCAGGAAGTATGGGCTTTGGTTACGCATCACTGGCAGCCTTGCTGTTTGGGGCCATCACCGTGGCCTTCCTGGACTTGTCATCTAACGTTGCGATGCAACCATTCAAGATGATGGTCGGGGACATGGTCAACGATGACCAGAAGAGTTACGCTTACGGGATTCAAAGTTTCTTGTCCAACACGGGTGCCGTTTTAGCTGCTATCCTGCCATTCTTGTTTGCCGCTATTGGGATCGCCAACACGGCTTCCAAAGGGGTTGTGCCTGCAACGGTTAAGGTTGCCTTCTACGTTGGGGCGATTCTGTTAGTCATCACCAGTTTGTTCACCATCTTCCGGGTCCACGAATACGATCCAGATACCTATGCCAAGTACCATGGTATCCAAAAGGAAGATAACGAAAAAGGTGGGAACTGGTTTGCATTATTGAAATCCGCACCCAAGGTTTTCTGGACCGTTACCTTAGTTCAATTCTTCTGCTGGGTGGCCTTCCAATACTTATGGACTTACTCCGCTGGGGCCATTGCTTCCAACGTTTGGCACACCACGAACGCTGCATCTGCTGGCTATCAGGCCGCTGGTAACTGGTACGGGGTGTTAGCCGCTGTGCAATCCATTGCCGCTGTTGTTTGGTCATACGTTTTGGCTAAGTTGCCTAACAGTATTCACAAGTTGGGTTACGCTGGTAGTTTGGGATTAGGCGCTATCGGATTCTTATCCGTCTTCTTCATCCACAACCAATACGCTTTGATTGCTTCATTCGTCTTAGTTGGGATTGCTTGGGCTGCGATGAACACTTACCCACTGACCATGGTTACCAACGCTTTGTCTGGTGCCCACATGGGGACTTACCTGGGCCTGTTCAACGGTTCCATCTGCTTGCCACAAATCGTGGCTTCTCTGGCCAGCTTCGCACTGTTCCCACTGCTTGGTGGTGCCCAAGCCAACATGTTCTTGTTGGGTGGGGTCATCATGGCAATCGGTGCCTTCTCAGTCATGAGTATCAAGGAAACCTACCGCGCATAACTGCTAGAAAATGACGGCTAGAAATGATTGGAAATTAGGATCTGAGAGGCAGATTGATCAACGATTTCCAAATTCCAAGTCCAGTCATTGGTGATGGGCAACCATCATTGTTATGCTTGATTAAAAGAAAAACCAACGTTAACGTCAACTAGCTCAAGGTTAATTAGTTGGTGTTAACGTTTGGCTATATCAAAGTTAATTACTAATCATGAAAAAAATTAAGTTGATGCGTCAATACGCTGTTTAGACCAAACGACGTTAAGCATATCTTAGCCGGAGGATGACAGACAGAACACAGTGAAGGTGCTGTTAGCCAGCGTTCCTAGCTGGCTTAGAGCACGGGTCGAGCTTGGAAACTCACGAACTTAGTGAGGTTTCAAGTCGCCCTGAAGACTCGTCCTTTGAGGCTTCGGGGTTACCCCACTGTGTGGCGTCTGGCAGCCGCAGGCGGTGTATGTGACGCGAGATGTAGATAAAGGAGAAATGTTGACCATGAAACGAATTTTTGAGGTACAGCCATGGAACGTCATTACCCATACATTTGACCCCAAAGACAAGCGCCTCCAGGAATCCATGACCAGTTTAGGGAATGAATACATGGGGATGCGTGGTGACTTTGAAGAAGGCTACAGTGGTGACTCCCTGCAAGGAATCTATCTGGGCGGTGTCTGGTATCCTGACAAGACCCGAGTTGGTTGGTGGAAGAACGGCTATCCTAAGTACTTTGGGAAAGTTGTGAACGCTGTCAATTTCATCAAGTTACCAATCGAAATTAATGGTGAAGCTATCGACTTGGCCAAGGACAAGATCAGTGACTTCGTTTTGGACTTGGACATGAAGCAGGCCGTCTTAAACCGGTCCTTCGTCGTTGAACGGGGCGACGTGCGGGTAGCCTTCAAATTTGAACGCTTCCTGAGTGTCAGCCAACAAGAACTTTCCGTTCAACGGGTCAGTGTTAAAAACTTGAGCGCGGACAGCGTGGACGTGACCATCAAGCCAAGTATTGACGCCGATGTCAAGAACGAAGAAGCCAACTATGACGAACGCTTCTGGGATGTGCTGGACGCCGACCAACAGGCTGAGAGCGGCAGCATCGTTGCTAAGACGACGCCTAATCCATTTGGGACACCACAGTTCACTTCCGGTATGGAAATGCGGATGGTCACTGATTTGAACGCCGTAAACGTTGCACAACCTAACGACAAGGAAGTTGTCACGGCCTTCAACGGTAAGCTGGCTCCTCAAGCTGAAACGACGCTGGAAAAGCGGGTCATCGTGGTCACCTCACGTGATTATGACACGCAAGAAAAGCTGACCGCTGCCATGCATGAACTCAGTGACAAAGTTGCTAAGGAAAGCTACGCAGAATTGCTCAGCGCCCACACCGCTATCTGGGCTGACCGTTGGGAAAAGTCTGACGTGGTCATCAAGGGTGACGACGAGTCGCAACAAGGAATTCGTTTCAACCTGTTCCAACTCTTCTCCACTTACTATGGCAAGGATTCTCGCTTGAACATTGGGCCAAAAGGGTTCACCGGCGAGAAATACGGTGGTGCCACTTACTGGGATACCGAAGCTTTCGCTGTTCCCGTTTACTTGGGAATCACGAACCCCGAAGTAACGCGCAACTTGTTGATGTACCGCTATAAGCAACTTGACGGGGCTTACGTCAACGCCAAGGAACAGGGCTTGAACGGGGCACTCTTCCCAATGGTGACGTTCGATGGGATCGAATGCCATAACGAATGGGAAATTACCTTTGAAGAAATTCATCGGAATGGTGACATTGCTTTTGCCATTTACAATTACACGCGTTACACCGGCGATACCAGCTACGTGCTGCATGAAGGTGCTAAGGTCCTCAGCGAAATTTCTCGCTTCTGGGCTGACCGGGTTCACTTTAGCAAGCGGAATCAGAAGTACATGATCCACGGGGTTACCGGTGCCGACGAATATGAAAACAACGTCGATAACAACTGGGACACGAACATGTTGGCTCAGTGGACGTTGAAGTATACGTTGGAAATCTTGGGCAAGGTCGACCAGGAAACGGCTAAGAAGTTGGCCATTTCTGATGAAGAAAAGGCTAAGTGGCAAGATATTGTTAAGCGGATGTACTTGCCTTATGACAAGGATTTGAACATCTTCGTCCAACACGACGGCTTCCTGGACAAGGATATCGAACCCGTCAGCTCAATTCCAGCCGACCAACGGCCAATCAACCAACACTGGTCATGGGATAAGATTCTGCGTTCACCTTACATCAAGCAAGGGGATGTGCTGCAAGGAATCTGGGACTTCATCGACGATTACACGCCAGAACAAAAGAAGGCCAACTTTGATTTCTACGAACCACTGACGGTTCACGAATCCAGTCTGTCGCCAGCCATTCACTCCGTCTTGGCTTCCGATTTAGGTTACAAGGACAAGGCCGTAGAGCTTTACTCACGGACGGCACGGTTGGACTTGGATAACTATAACAACGATACCACGGACGGGCTGCACATTACGGCGATGACCGGTGGTTGGATTGCTGTGGTTCAAGGGTTCGCTGGGATGCGGGTTCGCAATGGTCAACTGCACTACGCACCATTCCTGCCAAAGACTTGGACGAGTTACACGTTCCGTCAGGTCTTCCATGGCCGGTTGGTCGAAGTCAGCGTTCACGCTGACGGGCCACACTTCAAGCTGATTAGCGGTGATCCTCTGACCATCGACGTCGCTGGTGAAAGTGTTGAACTGAAATAAGCTCTTGTGTTGTGGCGATGCTTGGCCGCCTGCGGCCGCCAGGGACTGCGCTGTGGGGCGGCCCTCGGGAGCCAAAGTGCGGTCTCCCAAGGCGCCTGGAAACCTCGCCCAATCCGCGAGTTTCCCAGGTCGGCCCATGTTCTAAGCGGAAAGAATCACTCCGCTAAGAACATCGACACAGCGCAGTCCCTGGCGTCCTCCGGCTAAGCATTGTTCACCGAATCGCTGGTGGGTGCGTTCAGTACTGACACTGTAACTAAACTGTATGTAAAATGTAGATAAACGAAAGCGACCATCCAGCTGAAATGTTGGATGGTCGCTTTTTGTTTGAAAATCGAAGTTAGCTGAGATGGTTCAACAACTAGCACTGATGGAATTCTTGTTGTATTTAAGTTAAACACAAATGTAGCCGTAGGTTGACGGGAATGGTGGCCGCAGTGTCGAAAACGTAAGCTGGCGAGCCAGCTTACGTTGTGGGGCGAGCTTGGAAACGGGCGGGTTAGGCCCGGTTTCAAGTCGAGGAGAAAGACCGCTCTTTGGCTTTCTCCGGCCCCCACAGCGGCCCCCATTCCCGGCATCCGGAGGCGGCAATTTAACTAAGCATTAGAAATCTTGCGGCAAGTTCTGTTGTTGCTGTGACTTGGTCTTAACTAGGGGCGCATCGTCTTGCCAGTAAGTCAGCCACTCGCCACTGGTCGTCAGGCTTTCCAACTCCAGTTGATTTTTAACCAGGAGGTCCTGTTCCAGCCGGTCCTTAAAAGTGGTGATCAGTTGTTGGGTCACCTGTAAGTTCTGGGCCAAATCAGTGCCGCCCAGGTTAGTGAGGTCATCACGGAATTGGTCACGGATTTCCTCTTCGATTTGCCGTAGTTGGCGCTCGATTTGGCGTGCTAATTTTGGTTGATTGTTGACGTCGAAAGCCATTGCTGGACTGATACCAACGAATTGGGCGTTGATTTTAGGTGTATCAATACCATAAGGTGTCTGGGCGCCGTTGCCGAAGACGTCGAAAGCTCGGATAACCGTTAAAACTTCTGCCATGTGAGGTGTACTCCTTTTGTTAAACGTAATGAACTCAGTGTACGGCATAGAAAAACCCACGTCAAACGGAGCCGCGGACAGCGTTTGACGTGGGTTGTTTTGAGTTAAATTTAGAAAAGCGGGTGCTTACCAGCTAGCCTTTTGAACGCCAGGAATCTTACCTTCGTGGGCAAGTTGCCGGAAGTTCAGCCGTGAGAGCCCAAACTTACGCATGTAAGCGTGAGGCCGACCATCTAAATGGTCACGGTGGTGCATCCGAGTAGGGGAAGCGTCCCGAGGAAGCAGAGCTAATGCTGCGTAGTCGCCAGCGGCCTTGAGTTCGGCCCGCCGTTCAGCATAGCGTTCGACAGTAGCTTCAATGCGTTTTGCTTTTGCAATTTTGGATTTCTTTGCCATGAATAGATGAGGCTCCTTTACTATTAAATGATAATAATTACGCTTTACCAATCTATCATAGGGCAAATAGCCTGTCAACGAATGTGACTCATAGTCGTTGACAGCGCATTTTGATGCTAACAATGCCAAGCTTTAGCGGGAAAGTATAAGGCTACACAGGCCAAAAGGACGGCTGCTGGACGAGAGTTTACGATGTATCAGAAGTGAAGGACTACGTGTCTAAACAGCGGTTGAAGAGATAACTCGGTAGAAACATTACCGAATAGTGAATATTCAACTTGATCAATTTTCAATTCATATCAATCGTAAGCCGGAGGAGGCCAGGGACCGCGCTGTGTCGATGTTCTTGGTGGCAGGGGCTATGCCACCTAGAACATGGGCCGACCTAGGAAACTCGGGGTGGTCTGCCGCGAGGTTTCTAGGCGCCCTGAAGACTCGTGTTTTTCGAGGCTTCAGGGGTTGCCCCACAGCGTGGTCCCTGGCGGCCGCAGGCGGCCAATAGCACACTGACTTTAGAATTCTGTGAACTTTGTACCTGGTTAAACATTACATTTTCGTCAAAAAAACGACCCATCACTAGTAGTGACGGATCGTTTCTAGTAACATTAATAGGTAACGTCGTAAGAAATTTCGTAACTCTGCGTTTCACCAGCTGGTAAGCTGACGTCCCCAAAGTTAGGATGATGTGGCGTGTCGGACAGTGTTTGGGCTTCCAACGCGACGCCCATGTATGGTTGGCCGGGGCCAGTCGTTAATTTCATATCGGACGTGAAGGAGTTGGCAGTGAAGACGACCAGCCCGTTACGCTTGGACTTGATGGTGACGGCCCGGTTAGATTGTGGGTCGCTCAACTTGGCAATCGTCCCGTCAGCAGCGGGTTTCACGTGGAAGAGGTCATCGAAGCCTTTTTCCGGAATGCCTTGCAGGCCCCGAATAGCTTGTCCCAGGTTTTGTCCATTGGCGAAGTCGTAAGGCGTGCCGGCGTTGGCAATCATGTTGCCAGTTGGAATCTTCTTGTCAGTGACTTCCAAGTGCTCCTGCGCGTTGATCTGTAACGTTTGACCAGAGATCAGTTGGTCATCACTCAGGTTAAAGTAGACGTGCAACGTTGGGTTGAAAAGGGTCAGTTCAGTTGAACTAGCTTCGAATTTCAAATTAACGTGGTCGTGGTCATCCAGGGAGTAGATCATCTTGGCCTGCATATCACCAGGGAAGGAATCTTCGCTGGATTTAAACGTGTGGGACAAAATAATCTTAGCCTCAGCTGGGTCACTGTCGTCGATCTCACCATCCCAGTTGACCGTATTAAAGCCGTTGGGACCACCGTGGAGGTTGGTGTCATCGCCTTCATTGGTATCGACATTGACGGTCTTGCCGCCGAGTTCAAATGAACTGCCGCCAATTCGGCCACCGGTTCGGCCAATTCCCATGCAAACGTAGAACGGATTGTCGAGATAGTCGGCCATCTTATGGTAAGATAGCACCAAATTCTTGTCCCCGTTGGCACTTGGAACGGTCAGCTTGTGGAGTGTGGCTCCCCAGCTTAAGATGGAGAGTTTAACCCCGTTTTTATTTTCAATAGCGTATTCCGTAACGGCTTGCGCCTGGTATGTATCCCAATGGTTCGCAGCAGTTTTCATAGGTAAATTCCTCGTTTCTAAGAGTGGTAAAGCGTTTTCATTTATCCCTATAATATTTTTTATCCGGACAATTGTCAAATGAAGTTTGGGCATAAACGTTTAATTGGTGAAGTCTTTAACGGCCAACAGCTTATCCCAGAACAATTTAATTTTGCACCATTTACGATTGTACGGATAAATTTGTAAAGTGCGCCCGTAACTGGTATAAATGTTTAGTGAACAAAATTTCACTTGTACGCAATCGATGAAACTGGCATAATAGGTTAGTTTAAGGGGGTCGTGACATGGCAAGTAAATGGCGATGGTTAGCGGTTCTCCTTGGTGGCAGTTGGTTGGGCTACCGGTGGGCGACCCAGGTCGTCACGCCAGCAGTTCCTCTGACTAAACGTCGGTCGGATACCGAATACGCCGCCGTCCCTACCCTATTTATACCAGGATGGGGTGGCAACGCGTGGACGTATAACGGCCTATTGCGATGGCTGGCCCGTCGTGGCTATGGTCACAAGGTGTTGACTGTGACTGTCTCACGAACCGGTGTGCTTCATTTTACTGGTACGTGGACGGGTCAGGCCACCAATCCCCTGATTCAAGTCCTGTTTACGCATAGTTTTACGACGGACTACCAACAGCAGATTCGCTGGATAACGGCGATTCTGCGTCAGCTCAAGCAACGTTATGGCATTACCAGCTATAACGTGGTTGCCCATTCGTGGGGCGGTAGCGCGGCGGTCAGCAGTCTGGTCCTACATGGGCCGGCAGCCGACCTTCCCCAGGCTAACCGGTTGATTCTATTGGGCACGCCGGTCGATGAAAGTCAGCCGACCCGACCCGTTGATGAGGCATTTGAGCGGCTAAGAGCCCAGCGTGCTAATTTGCAGGCCATGGGTCCATTGACCATTTACAACGTCTACGGAACGCTCTTAGGGCGGCAGACGGACGGTTCAGTTCCTGTGACGCAAGTGCAGGCCCTCCGGCAAGTTGTTGTCGGCAGTCCGGTCACCTATCGAGAACACCACGTTCCCGGCGTTAGTCATAGTCAACTGCACGCCAGCCCCGTTATGTGGCGGTTGATTGCGCGACTGCTCTGGTCACCGGGTGAGTTGACAACTCACTGAACCGTTTAGTTAGTTTTAAACTTCACCGGCTAAAATGGCGTCAATGACGTTCAATACGCCATCGTGATCGTTGTCAGTCGGGGTGATCAAGTCGGCCACGTCACGGACGGATTTTGTGCCGTTTTGCATGGCAACGCCGAGCCCAACGTGTTCCAACATTTCGCGGTCGTTATCATTATCCCCAAAGGCTGCGACCTGTTCCTTGTGTAAGCCCCAGGATTCAGCCAGTTGCATCAAGCCAATGGCTTTGTTCATGTGGGGCGCAACGATGTCGATACTGCCAAAACCACTGGCGGTGGCGTGAATCTGACCAGGGAACCGGGCGTTAAGCTTGGCGGCTAGATTTTGAATTGTCTCGTTGGGCCACTCACCATTGATTTTGTAGATGGTGTCGTGAACCTGCGTGAGGTCGTCAACACGGACGATGTTATTGAAGAAGTAATCTTGAGATACTTCGTCCGTGGGATGGTCCCGTCGGTTGATATAGGTCCCATGAGCACCGGATAACCGGAGTACTTGTGGTCGTAAATGGTCGTCGGCTAGAATAGCGGTGACGACTTGATTGACGATGGGGTTAGGAATCACGGTTTCAAATAAAGTTTCGCCTTGGTTCACAATCAGACTACCGTTTTCGGCAACGAACGTTTGAACGGCAGGGGTGGGCGCAAAGACGCGGTGCAGGTGACCTAAGTGGTTACCACTAGCCACGACGAAGCGAATACCGGCCGCTGCTAAGCGGGTGAGTTGGTCATCGAAACGGTCGTGATTGTACTGTCGTTGTGAATTTAAAAAGGTCCCATCGACGTCGGTTGCAATCAGTTTAATTTGAGTCATACAGTTCTCCCTCTGTGTTTAGAATTTCTTAACCTTAATCATAATGGCTTGATGTTGGGAATTCAATGGGACGCTGGGGAAGAAATATAACAAAATGATTGCAATTACTAGTTTTATTGAGCACTATGCTATAAAATATTAATGAATCGGTAACATATAGAGTAGAAATAAGGGTTATAATAAATGATTAGCGGGTAAGATAGTAAGAGTCACCCCTGCTAGAGCTATGCAGAAAGGAAGAAAGATTAATGACGCAAACGAACGATTTAAACCAATCCTTGGAATGGTTTTCTCAACTCCAAAAGATCATGCGGCCAGTAACGACCATCAAAACGGAGGACATCACGATCTCCTTGGAACAATTCAACTTGTTGCACGCCATCACTGACCAACGCGAAGAATTTACACCAACGAAATTTGCTGGTCAAATCGGCGTTTCCAAGTCGATGATCTCTGGTCAGATCTCACGGTTATTGCGGGCTGGTTTAATCGAAAGTATCGCCTCACAAGTCGACCGTCGCCAACATAACCTGAAGTTGACGCCAGATGGTGTGAAGGTTTACACGCAAGTTCGCGGCCAAGTCGTTGAACGTCTCAACAACTTACACAACGATATCGCCAAATTAATGTAACCACTAAATTAATTTTATAATTGAAAAATTGGTCCCCTTTAAGTCTGGAATCTTTCATTCGTATGACATTTTGGTTAAGACAACGCAACGCTTGCATGTCTTAGTTTATAATGAATTATGAAGGAAGAATTTGGAAGTGGAGGGGATTTTTTGAATTTGCGAGCAAAATTAGGCTTATTCGCCGTGGTTGCTGCGGGAGCAACGTTATTGGGACTAAATCCAGTATCAGTAACACCACGGTCAGCCAATGAATCAGTGGCGTATGCGGCCACAACGATCAACGCCAAGCACCAGGGGATGGTTGGCGATGCTAAGACGAGCAACAATGCCGCCTTGCAGGGCATGATCGATAAGTGGAGCGGTTCTGTGACGATCCACGTGCCTAAGGGGACGTACGTTTTCAGTGCGGGGGCGATCAAGCTTCACTCGAACATCAACTTTAAATTTGATAAGGGTGCCGTATTCCGGGTAACCGATGCCAAACGGGTCAACTTTGTTTATCCGAGTCCGGAGGCCGGTTACGACGGTGGTATCAGTAATGTAACTTGGACGGGAGCAACCTTCCAAGGGGATAACACCGCTGCCGGACAAAGTGTCTTCACCCAAAGTATTCACCACGCTAGCAACGTCACGTTTAACAAGTGTGTCTTTGATAACGCCGAATCACCAACTGGCCACTACATCGATATCGATGGGAGCCACGATGTGACGGTTAAGAATTCTGTGTTCACCGGGTTCAACGGTTCCATGGACTACAAGGAAGCCATCCAAGTGGATTATTCCAACGCGAAGGCTATGTCCTACAAGAACAAAGGTGATCAGTACGATAACTTGCCAAGCTACGACGTGAAGGTCGATAAGAACCAGTTCTTACCCGTTTCCAAGTCTTCCGGCCAGGTGTCTTCGTACGCACCGAACCCAATAGGTGAACATGCTATCTATGGTCATGGTAAGGCCGGCATCATTCACGATGTCTTCTTCACCAACAACACAGTGGTCGATCCTAAACCATTGATGTCAGATGGGGTTGCTACGATTCACTTTAAGGGTGTCTCTAACCTCTGGATCACCGGGAACAAGTTTATCAACCAACACGTACTGGGGTCTGGGAACTACATTTACTTGTACAACTCCGAACCCGAATACAATATGACCAACCTGAACATTTCCGATAACACGTTCACCAACGTTAACCCAACCAAGCAGTACGTCTACTTGGATAGCAAATCAGCTAGCAACCCAATGACGGGGGTTACGATTACGGATAACCAGGCCACCACGCAATCCGGAACCAAGGCGGCCTTCGTGAAGGGTAACTTTGATCTGACCGGGTCGGATATCGATATCGCCAACAACACGGTGAAGAAGCAAAAAGCGGTTATCACCAATGTGACGGCGCAACAGACGATTACGAACACGACGGTGCACAAACCAACTTCTAGCTCCAACAGTTCTAGCAGTACTTCCTCACAAAAGCTGAAGAAGCGCAAGCAGACCAACAAGAGCGAAAAGTACGTGGGTGGATTGGCTACGCAGCACGCGCAGTTGAAGAAAAACTACAAAACTTACGCCGTGTACAATCACATTCGTGGTCACAAGAATTGGAATATCATGAAGTTTGACTGGAAGAAGCTCAAGAGCAAGCGCGTCTACGTTGACATGCGTGCCACGGCGGACACTGGTAAGTGGTACCGGATTCGGTTTGGCAAGAACGACAAGACGACCTACTGGATTCGTTCAGGCGCCTTGCAATTCGATACCTTTAACGTTGAAGAATACGACCGTGATTTAACGCTGATGAAGATTTACCCAGTCTACACACGGCCATTCAATGATCCGCTGTTAGCTAAGCAAAAAGGCACCACGGCTGATTTAGCAGAACGGCGCGTTACGATTACGCATCGGGCCAAGCGAACGGACTCAAGCGGTAAGGTCACGACTTACTACCAAATGAGCGATGGCTTGTGGACACGGGCGTTGGCGTTTGATTTAGATTCATAGGAGAGTGTACCGAAGGGCGATTAGACAGTGAGCATTAACGTCGCTAGGCCGAGAATCCCGCACTTGGATTCTTGGCTTAGCGGGGTTAAGCGGAGCTGTCTGCCCGTCAGGCACACGTTTCAGCCAAAGTAAATACGTAGAGCCGAAGGATTAATTTCCCTCGGCTCTTTTTGTTTTTAAAACAATCTATCTCCCGGTCACCAACTAGTCCAGCCTATCAAATATACTCAATCAAACCAATTTGCCCAAATCCACAGCTGTCAAGCTTCCAGTAAACTGGTAGAATAACGATATACATAAAAGAATCAATTAGCTAAAATATTTTAATTATACATAAGGAAAAGAGGAAAATTTATGCGTCATAAACAATCGTCGCCAAAATGGACGCGTGCTCGCAAATTTTGGGCGGGCGCTGGTATCATTGTCATCATTGGGGTCGCCTTCTTCCTAGGCTTGTCGATAGCGGGCCACCAGTCGGCGACGCCTGAATCCAGCACCGCTACCAGTAGTAAGGTCAAGGTTCAATCCAGCCATAAGGTGGCTAGCAGTCGGCGCCCCGATTCGACTGGTGATGTTGACGTTCTGTCAGATCTGACGGAGAAGGCGGGCGAAAATGCTAGTACCCGGACGAATGACAACGAAAAGACGTATTCACAATTTAAACAACAGAACGGGACCTGGTACTGGTGGTTGACCTCCAGCAAACGGGGAACCATTGAAGTTGGCGAGGTGCGCAGTGTGGCTAAGGATGGTCAGACCGCACAGCTGAAGATGAAGAGTGAGTACTATGATCAGGGAACCAATTACACGCTGACTTTTCACTGGTTGGCGGGATCAAACACCCAGTATAATTTGAACACGGACTTTAAACAGATCAACGGCGATTATACGTTGGGAGATACCGAAGACGACGTGACACCAGCTAAAGATGTGAACCTCCAAGATGTTATCCAGTCGACAGTCGGTCGTGGAATGGGCTACGAAGATGCCAGCACGCAGACCAATGGCGGCGACCAAACGACCAGCAGTTTTAATGGTATGAATCCCAGTGGAAATGGTCGCTATGCTCATTGGTACTGGGACTTTTCTTCAAAGAAACGGGGGCCAATCATTCATGCCATGATCGGCAGTGTGAAGGTGGATTACGCCGGGAACCCGACTTCATTTGAGATGTCGGATATGGAAAAACAAAAGGACTTTACCGTAAACGTTTCCTATGACTGGTCATCCAATACCTATCACTTATGGACCAACTATCAAAATATTGACGGTAGATATACCAATGATGAGGCTCACTAACCGGGTTGAATGACGGTTATTTTAAAATTGAGGAGAACAAGATGAAAATCAAAGTAATTGGCATCAGTGTATTGGCCTTGCTGGCAGTTGGTTTAACGGGCTGTGGGCACCATCAAACGAAGTCGGCGGATAAGGCCAGTAGCCGTCAGTCGGTAGTGAAGAAGCAGGCGGCCACCAAGGCGGGAGCTTCTTCAACTAAGAAGGAAACCCCCAAGCCATCCGCATTAACGACCTTGCTGAATGGCCTCACGCAGAAGAATGCTGAGGACCGGAGCACCCAAAGTAACGGGGAATTGACCTACTCACAGTTTTACTACCAGAAGGGCAATTGGCACTGGCAGGTGACCTCCCAGAACCGGGGGACCATTGCGAGTGGCACGGTTGACTCGATTCAAAGTAGCCAAGATGGTGACTATAAATTGGCCATGAAGAGTCCTAAGGGTGAAGCGTATACGCTGGAACTAACGTACACGAACAAAAGCGCTGATTACACCGTGAAGACGAGTTACCAACACATCAAAGGTGTCTATATTATCGGTGACACCACTGGTGTTTGGAAGACTGGGGCACCGAGCGAGTTAGTGGGGACCTGGTCCACTGGATTTGCCCCATCGACCAGAACCGATGACAAAAAGATTGCTTATGACCGAACCCGGTTCTTTATTAGTGATCAGAGCATCGATGGCCAGATTGATAGCTTTACGAAAAACTATACCGTTTATCAAACGGGGAACGGCTGGGGTGCCAACAACGCCGTTTACTATCAAAGCCTCGGGCAAGGGACTTATCTATTGAAGACGTATTCAGATAAGTACTTAGGCAGCGTTTATAAAGTGACCCTGAGTGGTAACAAGCTGACCGTGCCGGGGGATGGTACGGAGATGAAGGATATGACGAAGGTGGCTAATAAGCCGGGGATGGCCTTTGGCTTTGGCAATAATCTAGCCAAACAGCTGACGGAAAAGCAGTTAGATGATTGGATCACCCGTCACCTTTCGGACTTTGGCGGGACCACCCACACCTACAAACAATCTGGTATTTCGACACCGGAGAAGGATAGTAAGGGCCGGGTGGTTGTTACGGTCCGGGATATGGGACGCGATGATATTGCCCCGACCATTGGGAGGTTCCGGGTGTCTAGCACCGGGGTCCTCGAATGGGAGGACACGAGTGATGGCGCTGACATTTGGTCACCGGTGTCTGACGACCCAACGAATTAGACGGGCAATTCGTATCTGGGATAGTAATTTTGAGAAAAATTGAACAAAGCTCATGAATGTAACGGCGTCGGAGGCTTATCTCTCGGGCGCCGTTTTTATCGTAAATTGGTAATCGGCGTGGAGGAACCTCTAAATAATTGAATTAAATAATTAATTCACCAAAGTTTCAGTAGCCAAAATAACCGTGAATACGCTACAATGTGCTTGTGAGGTGATGAACATGAAAAGCCGCATTAGGAACAAGTTTGTTAGGATAATTAGTATTATCATTGGTGCATTAGTTTTGGGACTTGGAATGGGACAAGTTGCGTCGGCTTCTGACACCGATGGGGGTTCGGCGATGAATGGTCACCGGATATTTAACGCGGAAGTTATTTTGGTCTCTGAGGAAGATCCGATGAAAACACTTAGTCTAGGTTCAGCTAAAGCAATTCTTTTAAAGGAGCGTGCAACGGGGCTTACTTATAAGGAGTTTTTTGAGACAGCAATCAAGCAAGAGTCGTCGATCGATTTTTATGAAGTAACCAATGCAATTTTCCTCTACATGAATGGGGCACTTAACGCGCAGCAAGTTGCTGATGTCATGAAAAAAAGTCCGCTCTATGACGATATAACGGCGCAAGGAGTGGAGGAGTTAAGCCAGCCGTTTAAAGATCAGTTTACTGGTTTTTCAGTGAATATGTCGAAGACCAAGGAGGCAGATACTAAAACGGTAGTTCCTTCACATATTGAAGATGGTGATACTTATAGTTTGCCGGACTTTTACGTTTATATGGTCCGCAACAATGTAACTATGCACATTAATTATTTAATGTCAGATGGTTCTAAAGCCTTTGAGCCAAAGGCCATTAGTGGCTACGCTGGGCAGGATGCAGTCTCAATAACCAGCCCGGTCAAAGAGGGGTATACGATTGATAAACCCACGGTTCAGACTGCCTTTACCGAGGCGGGAAACTTTACAGTGAATGTGCATTATCAAAAGATTGGGACGCCGACTGGGACCACTACGCGCGTGAACGCAATCAGCTTAACGGCGGATGCTAGTGCTACCGTTACGACAGCGGATATAGTGAACGCAGCGACCTTTCATGCCAAGGCAACGGATAGTCAAGGGCGGGAACTTCCAGTCTCCGTAGATTTGAGCAAAGTTAACCTAAAGAAACCAGGAACCTATTCGGTCTCGCTCAGCGCGGCGAATGGCCAGACTAAAGTGGTCAGTTTAATTGTGAAAGCGGCCAGTACGCCGGCCGATAAGGTTGCCGTGAAGCAAGAGGCAATTTATGGGCTGAAGACCCTGTACCTCTACCGGCAACCAACGTTTACGAAGGCCCAGCGTCTAGTTAAATATTCCCGGAAGAGTCGGGTTGACCGGCCGATGTTTATTGTGACGGGATATGGTCGTTCGAAGGCCGGACGCTTACGATACCAGGTTCGGGATGCTAATCAACGTAGCAAAACGTTTGGAAAAACGGGATATATCACTGCTAACTCTAAGTATGTCGGGCTAGCCTATTATCAAAAGGTAGCGCAGAAGATTAAAATCATTAACACGCACGGGATTAATAGCTATCAGCAACTTAATCTGACGGGTCAGCAGAAGCACTTTAAGCGAGAGCAAACGTTGAAAGTGGTGGGCTTGAAGAAGTATCATCTGACGACTCGGTTTGTTCTTAGCGATGGCCAAGTGGTGACAGCGAATAAAAAGCTGGTCCAAGTGATTAAGTAATTAGGATGTAAGACAAGTAGCGTAATCGGAATTTCGATGACGCTACTTTTTTTGAGAGTGAGAACGTTTTCTTAAGTTTCTCTTCAAAGTTGATTCAAATCAAAGACGGTTTGTCATGAAAAGTGGTAAGCTGTTTCCAAGCTCCAATGAACATCTTCAAAAAATCTTCATTTTTCCACCTTAAAACGGTTGCATTTCCCTGGTAGAGTGTATTGTAAGCCGATGAAAAGGGTCGATTTAACCCCGAAATTAACGAGAAATTGAAGAAATTGTTAAAAGGTGGGCTAGACCGAGAGATTTGGGTTTCATCCTTTCTCATTGTGGTGTACAATGAGAATCATAAATTAGCACTCAAACATCCGAGTGCTAAAAAATTCTGCACCTCATCGAAGACAGATTATTGGAGGGCGATTCTATGATTAAAATGTACTTTCATGCGAAAACGACTGCGGTAACCAAGGCTATGAAATGGTTAGCTAACCACGACGCCATCTTTACGGCACGTGACATTAAAAAACAACCTTTAACTCGGGAAGAGATTCTCTACATGTTATCTTTGACTGAAGAAGGTACTGACGACTTGATTTCAACCCGTTCTAAGGCTTACAAGGCTTTACCTGCATCCGTTCAGGATATGGGGATGAACGAACTGGTTGATCTCTTACAAAAGAACCCGGGTATCTTAAAGAACCCAATCGTCGTCGATCGTAACAAGTTAGCCACTGGTTTCGATTTGGAAACCATTCGGGAATTCGTTCCCGCTGCCTACCGGAAGAAGGAACTGGCTAGTTTCTTCAAGATTTTAAACGGCAAAGGCTTGGGTGTATCACCAGCTTAATAGAAGACTTAACAAGCTATGACCAATTTGGTTGTAGCTTTTTTTGTGTTTTTGGGGCGAAACTAGAAAGTCTAGGTTCGCTGGTTATAGTAACCGTATTGGTTGGGAAAATTAGGCAACCTAGTGAGGTCCTGCGCCTTACCGGCCGCCAGATATGGGCTGGAACGGGGCGGACGCAGCTTGAAGCCTCGAAGGGACCGAGTCTACAAGCTTGGTCTTCCGCTAAGTCAGTAGGGAAAACGCCTACTAACTTAGCAGAACGTCGCGCCTGAGCCCATATCTGGCGGCCTCTCGGCTTACACAGTGTTTAATTTAACCCATCCGTTATCAATTAGACCGTAAAGATGAGAGCAGGTTAAAATCTCAGTTCTGATCGTACTAAGCATGGTCCCAGCAGGTAGAATCTCTGGCTGATGGTGTACGCGCAATTTAGACTAATTTTTGTCGTACCGATGCTGCTTAATAATGGGGTGGCGTAGACGATTTGTATTTTAATTGTTTGGGCAAAATAAAAGAGCCTGGAAGTCCAGACTCTTTGTGATGCACTTTAGCCGAAACGTGCGACAGAAGGCAGCTAGCTCCGCTTAACCCCGAATGGCAAATAATCCAAGTTCGGGATTTTTTGCCGTTCGACGTTAATGCTCACTAGCTAACCGCCTTCTGTCCCACTCTCTTAAATTAATCCAACGTTGCTGGTCGTGAGTAGCCGACCGTGTGCCACCAGGATACGTTCGTGGCTTCGTTGACGACACCTCGTAATTGGGCGTCAATCATGGTATTGCTCCCCTTGTAGATACCAACGTGGGAAATGTTGTTCTTGCTAGTACCGAAGAAAATCAGGTCCCCAGCTTTAGCATTCTTGGCGCTCACGTGGTCGTAACTATTGTACTGTTGTTGTGCGGTCCGCGGCAGAGTTTGGCCAATGGCTTTGTTGAAGACGTACTTGGTAAAGCCGGAGCAGTCAAAGGAACTGGGACCGTTGGCACCATATACGTAAGGCTTGCCTAGTTGGGCTTTAGCCGCCTTGTAGATGTCGCTGTAAGTACCGGTACCGGTCGTGGCAGTACTAGTCGAAGTGTGGGCGTAGTTCTTCTTTTGCAGGTAGCCGTGCCAGATCCAACCAGAGGCCGTCTTTCTACCATTAGTCACATAGTAGTAAAGGTACTTCACACCGTTTTTCTTCACGATGTAGCGTTTCTTGGTGGCGTGCCAAGTCGTGTTGGGGTAATTTTTTAAGTAGTGCGTTTTCTTACCAAAGGTCATATTTGTTGTCGTACCGCCCAGGTTGTAGGTCCACCCAGTGGCGCTCTTACGGGTGTAGGCAGTATCGGTCATATTGCTGGTGCTGACAATGGTATTCGTGGCATTGGCATGAGCGGTGGTGCCCAGGCTAAATGCGGGTACTAAAGCTGCGGCAAAGGCCACGGCTAAACTGATCTTTTTAAGTATCTTCATTTTTATATCCATCCCTCATATGTAAGTTCATGTCGCTGGTACACTTACTAAGATAGCCGTTTTCCTTTACAGGATAGTTACGGGTGAACATCATTGGCATTACCTTTTGTGGCGGCTCCGTAATATTACAAGGGTTGGAATACCCCGTGGTTAGCGGGTTCCTTGAAAGCGCAAACAAATAATCGCGCCAGCGAGAGTCAGCTATGGTAGACTGTTAATGGCGCTGATTTAAGATTAAGGGTTGAAAGTTAAGCTTGAGTTATTTGCGTGGTTGGCTGATAGCGAAGGCCAACTAAGCACGGTCTCGATTCAATTCAAGGCTATGTATGTATACGTATATAATTTGAATGGCTTAATTTTGGTATTCGATTGATTCAAAGCAGGCCACCGCCCCTGACAACCGGAGGCGGCAACCATCAAACCAACTTTCAATCGTTAATTTGGTTACATAATATTATGAGGTAGGTGTATTTTATGAGTGGTTTTATTGGCGAGTTCTTCGGTACCCTGATTCTGATTTTGTTAGGTGCCGGGACTGGTGCTAGTATCAACCTCAACAAGACGTACGCGAAGGGGAGCGACTGGACCTTTGTAACGATTGCCTGGGGAATGGCCGTGACCATGGGGGTTTACGTGGCCGGCATGTTGGGTTCGCAAGGTCATTTGAACCCGGCCGTTACGATTGGTTTTGCGGTATTTGGGTTCTTCCCATGGGCCGATGTATTACCTTATTTATTAGGCCAGTTCTTAGGGGCCTTTCTGGGTGCTGCATTGGTAATCCTTCAATTCTATCCCCACTTTAAAGCAACGCCGGATGAGGCGTCTGGTAACCAGGTCGGTATCTTTGCGACCCGGCCAGCCATCAAGAATCCGTTGTTCAACTTCATTTCTGAAATTGTGGCTACTTGGGCGTTTATCTTTATTCTCCTGAACCTGGGGGACTTCACCCAAGGGCTGAAACCGTTCATCGTTGGGGCCCTGATCATGGTTATCGGGATGGGCCTAGGGACGACCACTGGGTTCGCTATCAACCCCGCCCGGGACTGGGGGCCACGGTTGGCGTACACTATCTTACCCGTGCCTAACCGGGGGGCAACTGAGTGGAACTACGCTTGGGTCCCAATGTTTGGCCCGCTCATCGGTGGGTTACTCGCCGCTGGGTTGGAATTTCTTTTGAAATAGTTATCACGTTAGCCGCCTTGCCGGTCGCAGCAGATGGGCTGGAACGGTGCCGACACAACTTTAAGCCTCGAAGAACCCGAGTCTTAAAGCTTGGTCTTCTTCTAAGCCGTAAACGGCTAAGCAGAACGAGGCGCCTGAGCCCATCTGCTGTGACCTATCGGCTAAGATGGCTATCGGTTTCAAAAGAAATGTCAGTTTAAGGTTACTTAGCAGGTTGCTTAGCATTGGTTTGAACTTAGCGCCAACCGATGCTGGTGAAACTGTTGGGCAGATTAATATAAATTGTGCATCATTTAAAAAGAGTCACAACAAAATGTGGTCCCAGTAATCAGTTATTGATTATTGGGACCACATTTTTTGAGTTGCTGATTTGAGAAACGCTGTGTGATATAAATATCCGTGTAGCCGGAAGCGGTCAGGGCGGGGGTCGGCTGTGTCGGTGGCGTTAACTCGGTGTTCTTCCGAGTCTACGCCACGGGATAAGCTTGGAAACGCAGTGAATTTCTGCGGTTTCAAGTTAAGCCGAAAGCCCGTACTTTGGCTGTAGGCGGTCCCCACAGCAGACGCCCGCCCTGACCACTGGAGGCGGCAATTTTTCACTGATCACTAAGCCAGAAACGCTTCTAAATTCCGATAGACCTGGGCCTCTAGTTCGTCCGAAGCCATTCCCCGTAGTGCCGCCACAGCCCGGATACTCCGGTGCAATATGTGGGGATAGTCGGCCACCGTGGCCTCCGTGTCGCCCGCCCAGCGGATAGCTTCCAGACCATCCGTCTCAATCAAAATTCGGTTCAACGGGACGTCCTGAGCTAACTGAGCCACTGCCGGGTCAGTCAAGACGTCCACGCCAATCGTGAAGAAACAATCCAAGCGGATATAGTCGCGTTGATAGTCCTTAGTGGCGTACCAGTGGACCATGTAGCGGTTGGGATACTTTTGAATGGTCTTGAGGACTGCGCGCTCGCACCCTTTTGTGTGTAGGATGACGGGCTTACGGTGGTCGTGAGCAAACTGAAGTTGGGCTTCAAAGACGCGTGACTGGTCCAGTAGGTTTACGTCCGTCCAAACGTTATCTAAGCCAATTTCGCCCACCACCCTAGTTTTTTCCAGGTAGGGCGTGACTTCCGGCCAGCGAAAGTCCGTGGCCTGCCAAGGGTGAATGCCAAAGCTCAAGTGTTGGTGAGCGCCGGTGAGCATCGTGTTGCGCTCCCACTCGGCGGGTGACTGACAGTTGATGATCGTTAAAATCTGGTCCTGTTGTTGCAGGTTGGCCAGTTCACGGCTTCCCGCCAGGTGGCAGTGGGCATCACTTAACATCGGAATCCTCCCGTAAGAGTTGGTAGATTTCAGTCTTCAGCGGTGCCTGGGTGGCCAGCCACTCCCGATCACGGGTCGTGGGAGTCAGTGAAATATCCTGGACCACGTGAGCCGGTCGGGCCGATAGAACTAAAATGCGGTCGGACAGGTAGATGGCCTCCTCAATATCGTGGGTCACTAACACCGTCGTCCGTTTTAAGGCCGTTGGTAGGCTGAGTAACCAGTCCTGCATCAGTCCGCGGGTCATGGCGTCTAAAGCCCCAAACGGCTCATCTAGGAGCAGGTAGTTGGCCGGGTTCATCATGGTTCGCAGCAGGGCGACTCGTTGCCGCATCCCACCGGAGAGTTGGCGGGGCAAGAAGTGGCGGTAGTCGACCAACCCAAAGAGGGTCAGCAGTTCCGTCACGTGGTCCTGATCCACGGTCTGATGATTGATCCGTTGGTAGAGCGTAATGTTCTGGTCCACGTTTAGCCATGGTAGCAACATATCTTCCTGCGGGAGGTAACTAAATGTGGTGTTCAGCCCGGTGATGGGTTGACCGTCGACCACCACTGAACCAGTCGAAATGGGCAACAGTCCGGTCAGAATCTTCAGTAGGGTCGATTTGCCGGCGCCACTGGGGGCAATCAAGGACACGAAACTGCCCGCGTTGATAGTGGCCGTGACGTCGTTTAAAATCTCCAGGTCATCCAGCGTCAGGCCAACGTGTTCCAGTGTGATCGCCATAGGCTAACCTCCGACGTATTGGTTGGTGTACAGCGTGCTGGCTGGGATGGTCTTCTTGATCAGACCGTATTCCTTCATAAAGCCGGTATAGTTGTTCCAGACCTTACTATCCATTTGGCCCCATTTGCTAGCGTCGTCCGTGTAGTTCTTGGACAGGAAGGCTTGGGATTCCTCAAGGAACTTCAGGTCGTAATCCTTGGCATACTTGTGTAGGATCTTGGCGTCGGCCTTAGGGTGGGCGATAGCGTCCTGGTACCCCTTCTTCGTGGCCTTCATGAAGGCTTTGACCAGCTTAGGATCCTTGTTCAACTGGGTGTTGTTCGTAATGATGACGGGCGTGTAGTAGTCTAAGCGCTTGTCCAGTTGACGGAGGGGCATGTAGTTGATCTTGATGCCGTCGTCCTTGGCCCGAATAACGTCCCAGCCTTGGAACCACCATTGGATGTCGTTTTTCTTCCCGAGACTCTTAGGACCATCACCGGTGGCACCGACGATCTTCAAGGATTTCGGATTGACCTTGGCTTCGCTCATAACGGCCTTCAACACGGCCTCTTCACTTGGTGTCTGCCAACCGGCGTAAGTCTTACCAACAAAGTCTTTAGGTGAGGTGATGCCGCTGGACTTCTTGGAAACGAAGCCGGAGGTATTGTGCTTGATGACCGTTCCAATAGCCTTGACGGGGATGTTCTTGCCGTCAGCGTGGGCGTAAGTTACATCTTCTTGATAGCTGACCCCAAACTGGGCCTTGTTGGCGCCGACCATGCCAACACTGGTGGCGTTGTCGCCGGGTTCGATGATTTTAACGTTTAAGCCGGCATCCTTGAAGTAGCCTTTATCTTTGGCCACGTAGAGCCCTGTATGGTTGGTGTTGGGAACGTAGTCGAGGACGATTGAAACGTCGGTCAACTTTTTAGCGGGTTTGGTGTCGGACGATGAGCTCTTGGAGTTGCCACAGGCGGTCAGTGAGAGCAGAACCGGAACCAGTAGCCAAAGTTTAGATAATTTCATGATGATCTCCCTTGGATTAATGTTTTATAATATAATTTTTGCAAACTACGCGTTGCTATGTTGAGTCCCAAACTTAAAACGATAACGCAGAAAATTGCGGCGAAGACCTTGTCGATTTGATAACCGTTCTTCACCCGAATCATGTAGTAACCTAGTCCGGCCTCGGCACTGAGCCATTCGCCGATGATGGCACCGCTCACGCAGTAGGTGGCGGCGATCCGTAGACCGGCGAAGAAGCCCTGCATGCCTTGCGGAATCTTCAGGATGCGATAGACTTGCCAATCCTTAGCGCCCATGGTCTGGAGAAACCGAATCTGTTCCTTGGAGACTTTACCCAGTGCCTCCGAGAAGGACACGATGATGGGAAAGTAGCTCATCAATACGACCAAGATAACCTTAGGCGCCATGCCAAAGCCAAACCAGAGGCTCAGCAGCGGTCCCAGAACCATGACTGGTAGTGTTTGTGAGATAACCAGTAAGGGATAGAAGGATTGATACAGTAATTGCCAGCGGTCCATAACGAGCGCAGTCCCAAAGGCTAATAGACAGGCAATAACCAGGCCAATCAGTGATTCGTAGAGTGTGACCCAGGAATTTGTCAGTAGGCCAGCGGCATCGGCTACCAGTGCTTGGACGACCGCCACGGGACTGGGCAGAATGAAGGCCGGGGTCTTGAGTAACGTGACCGCCACTTGCCAGACCGCTAGGAGTAAGACCAAGCTACCTAACGGGTATAGCTTACGTTTCATAAATAACCTCCTTTACAAAATAAAAAGCTTCATCTCAGGGGAAGTCGCCGCCGCAAGATGAAGTATCCGTGCGTTTCTCCCTACGCCAGTGTTAACTGACAGGTTCGATGGGTCAAAGTTCACAACTTACTCTCGTGCCGTATGACGGTATCCCCAGAAACTTTTTTAAGTTGGACATAGTGTAGCATGGGAATGGGGGTGGGACAACCTAATTTACTTATATCTAAGGGAATCGTTCGAGAAATGACCAAACAAACCTTATCGGACCGGTCTTTACCACATTTAAAATATGTAACATGGGAAATGATTGAAGAATCAATTAACTGTGTGGAATATAAAATCACTTATAAACGCTATCAAAATAGGAACTTAATCATTTGAACGGGTTCGACTACAACTTATTTATAGCCATTACAATGGTGTTGATTGTTCACTATATGCTGGCTTTATGACGAGGGAGCAGTTATAATGGGGATGAATCAAAACAACCGGTATCTTTACTAGGGCATCACTAAATTTCACAACTGGATGTAGAGCAATATGCCAACCGAATGAGGAGGATTATCGTGCGTAAAATGAACGACACACCGACAACTTGGACGTTGACGAAACAGGGGCGCAGCTGGGTCTGGGCCACTATGGTTACTGCGGGTTTGGCCGTTGCCGTTACTGGCGGTCAGACCGCTCAGGCAGATACAACGGCGACCACGAATACTGATACCACAGCGGCTGCGACATCTCCACAGCACTTGCAAGCAGATTCCGTGACGCTGAATTCATCAGCTACGGAGCAGACAGCAGAGACGACTGAAGAAGCACCGGTTGCGCCTGATTCAGCAGAAAATGAAAGCGCTGACACAAATGAAACGTTCGTTGAGGAACCAGCAGAGACTCCGGCTGACCAGAAGGACGACCAACCGGCAGTAACCTCTGAGAAACCCGCAACTGAACAGGAAACGGCGGTGCCGATTTCGGCCGACGTTACACCGCCAGCCACGGTTAAGCAGGGGGCTGATCCCTCGATCAAGGCAGTGAAGCTGGTCAAGGCTCAGGTGGCCAAAGCAGCCCCCGTTAAGCTGAATCACCAGGCAAAGGTGTCGGCGATTGATGAGTGGATGCCAAATCAGATTCTCCAGCAAGCTATTTTAACCGCGTTACGTAGTCAGAATCCAAGCCAGACCTGGGGGAGCGTTGACGATATCACCCAGGATGATCTGTTGTTGTTGACGACGCTGAGTATTCAAGGGAAGGTCAACACGTATATCGACGGGAAAACGGAATTTTCCCTGGAAGGCCTACAGTACGCCACCAACCTCAATCGGCTGAGTCTCGGCAGTAGTTTGGACCAGAACCCGGGCTATTACTACGGGGATGTGGTCGACCTGACGCCACTGGCTAAGCTGAACAAGCTAACTTACTTGGACCTGCAACACAACCGAATTGAAGACGTGACCCCGTTAGCTGGGCTGACGAACTTGAAGACCCTATTGATGGCGTTCAACCACGTTCAGGATTTTTCGCCCTTGAAAGGGAACAGCTACACGAAATTTCACGCAGGTAGCCAATTTGTGAAATTGAATCCGGTCAACGTTGATACCGATTTGCGGGAGGGCCATTTAAAAATTTCGTTTACCACGATTGATGGCAACGTCATTCAAATTGCGGCGACGGCTATCGTGGGTGAGCCCGTGTCCTTTGCCAATGGCGGCCTGTATTACCGTATCTATAATACCGGGGGAACTGCAACGAGCGACGGTCAAGGTGGCTTATACTTTACAAATATTCCTGATCAAAAGCCTGGTGGGACCACTTACCCCGGCGTTACCGTGATTCCGATGGAAGAGTATTACTTTATGACCGGGAACGCCTCAGGAAACGATTCCTACGGGAGCTACCAGTTCGCCGTGGTGCAACCGTATGTGATTGCGGACAAGGCGGCGGCCGTGACGGTCCACTATCAGGACGAGGCGGGGAAGGACTTAGCAGAGGCGGTGACGTTACCTGCTGGGATGGTGGGCGACGACTACGTGACGGAGGCCCAGACGATTAAGGGCTACACCCTGTTGAAGACACCAGAAAATGCGGTCGGCAAATATGGCGATACCGCCATTGATGTTTACTACGTTTATAAGAAGGACGGCGGTGGAACTGTGACGCCACCCGTGGTGACGCCGGTAGCGGATACCACAGTGACCGTTCATTACCAACTGGCCAACGGGAAATCAATCGCGGCGGATAGGGTGCTGACCGGCCAGCCAGGCACGGCTTATACCACCGAAGCCTTAGAGGTGGACGGGTACAAGTTGGTCGCAACACCGACCAACGCCAGTGGCACGTTTGGCGAAGAAAATATCAGTGTGACCTACGTCTATGCAGCTGTTGAAACCGGCGGCGGTGGAGACCTAGGAACGACTGATCCAGATGTCGAAAATCCAGACGTGGACTTACCGGGACCAGAAGAGCCAGGTAAGCCATCGACGCCCGGTGGGAGCGGCACCACGACTGGTGGTCAGGGGGCAACTGTGACGACTGAACCGCTAGCAACGGTTGGACAGACGGGAATGTCAGCCGCAACAACCACTTTACCGCAGACTGATGAACGGACAACGTCACCTTGGTGGGGCGTGGCCCTGCTGCTCAGCTTGAGTGGCTGGCTAGGCTTCCGGCGGCGGACGAAATAAGCTGCGAGCAACGGGTGCCATGAATTAGCAAATGACCCAGAATACGAATTGTGTGATTGAAGTAGGCTTGTCGTTGAGACAGGCCTACTTTTTAATTATAGTGTAAACCATTATTTTGCGCACTTTACTGCGGATTGAAAGCAATCGGACCTTGCGGTTAAATGGGCGACAATCAACGTAAATTATAGCCAGAAGTCGATGCGGATATCCTTCTGGTATCTAGTAAAACGATTGACATGAAGCATCCGGCTCTCCTTGATTACCAAGACATTTGGTCGGTTTACTCAGAGAGGTGACGACCGATTGGTAAGGCTATGAAACCAACTAAAGAAATAGTTGAAAGCATTTATAATTTCTATTGATATTTATCTAAAACGCGTTACAATGGGGTCATAAAGAAATTTATCCACTTCATCAAATGTGTGGCAAACTAGGGACGCCCACAATCGTTAATCTTTGAAAGCATGAGGTGGCTATGACCGGTTTAATGTATGCACTTACTAGGGCGTGATGCAGGACTTCACACTGAGGAGGAACGATTATGTTACAAAAAGTTGAGGGAGTATCCAAAGAACATTACAAGAGTTACAAGGCAGGCAAACGCTGGGTTTTCGCTTGCATCACCGTTTTAGCTTTAGGGGTGGGTCTGGCCAGTGTTAGTGTGGCCCAGGCGGACACGACTGACCCCGATGTTGCGCAGAGCAGCGTTGTGAAGCAGGATGCGGGTTCCGTTGCTAAGCCGGCTGGTGTGGTTGATGGTCAAACCAAGGAACAGACGTCTGATGATGTAAGTGGCGTTAAGGACCAGCAACAAGACCCACAAGAACCAGCCACGCAAGACAAAGAACAGACCACTAAAGAAGAAGCACCGGCTGCTCCTGAAAAACAGCCAGAACAAATTCAAAACGCAGCTCAAAAAGAAGATCAGGAATCAGTTACTAAGGATGAACCAAAACAAACTGAGGAACCTGTCCAAAATGATGGCCAGCAAGCGCCAAAGCAAGTGAGTGCATCTGCACCTAAATTAGCGGTTGACCGGTCTAACTTAGCCAAAGTTGCTAAGCCTAGCATTGACGGGGTCGACGCTTCCGTGTGGATGCCAAGTCAAGCAATGCGGACCTGGGTGGAAAACGTTGTTCAAAAGTCTGCGCCGTGGGCTAAGATTACCGACGCTAACTTGTATCAGTTCATTGAAAATGCAACGACTCTGACCACCAGCAACTACAGTGGCACGATTCCAATGCCATCTGAATTTGAAGGCCTCCAGTACTTTACGAATTTACAATACTTCGATTACGGTTATGACATTCCAGCAGACCAAATGATCGACTTCTCCTTTGCCCCTAACCTGAAGCAACTGGACTTGGGTGGTCTAAAAGGAACGGCAACGACCAAGGACGTGGCTAGTTTCTTCAATACCTATCTCGCTTCGAACACGAAGCTGAGCAGTATGGACGTGAGTCACTTTGGCCTGACCGGCACGATTCCAGACTTGTCCCGCTACACCGCACTCTCTTACTTAAACATGGCGAACAACAACTTGTCGGGTGACCTATCTGGAATTGCGGGCTTAGCTAGCTTGAACAACCTGAACCTGGCGAACAACCAATTGACTGGTAGCGTGCCAAGTCTCAGCAACTGGCCAGATATCCAATACCTGTACATCAACAACAACCGGCTATCTGGTGATTTGCCAGACCTCAGCAACTTTACCGGTATGTTCTACGGTGTCTACAATGAATTTTCATCCGGGATGTTGGACCGTTACAACGGCTCGACTCAAATCAACAACTACAGTTACTATCAATTCTTGAACGGCAAGAGTTACACGTTGACGGCCAAGGACCGGACTTTTGACCCTATCACGAACGTGGTCAGCGGTGTTCAAGACGGCAAGACGGGTCAACTCAGTAGCGACCCCATCATCCTCACCCAGTATTCCAAGGGTGTTCGGATTACCTATGGCGCACCCGATGACACGGTTGCGATGACGGACTTACTCGCCTGGGAAGGCAAGCAAGAGAATGCCACGAGCTGGTTCACGGTCGAAGCGGACCCAACCAACAAGCTGGGCTTTAACCTGGTGGCCAACGCAGATGCACCAGATGGGACCTACTACATGGCCATCCAGAACAACAGTTACACCAGCCAATACGGCGGCTACATTGCCTACGTTAGTTTTGAAATTAAGAACGACCAAACGCCGGTTGTTGATCCCGGTACTGGGACCACGACTACGACTGACCCAACGCCTGGCGTTGATCAACCAGCCGTAGTTGCGCCAGCAGTTGATGCAACCACTGACACTGACGCACCAGTTGTCACGACCGGTGGGGATGCCGCAACTATCGATGAAGCTGACCAACCAGTTGTTAAGGCAGTTGTGAAAAAGGCCAGTTCTCATCAAAATGCAACCGTTCAGTCCAATGGACAGGCGGCTCAGGTAACGGTTGCTAAGACGGGTTCTTCAGCCGTTAAGGCCAGTGGTCAGGTAGCCACGGTTGCTAAAACCAGTGCTACTGCCAGTGATCAAACGGCTAACCAGTCAGCAGCTAAGACGACCTTGCCACAAACGAACGAACAAAGTACGGCCAGTGTTATCGTTGCTGGCATCGCGATGTTGTTGGCTACCTTGGGCTTAGGTGTTAAGGCTCGGAAGAACGACTAATTAGCTCCGGCAGTCAACAATGGACGCTACTATGGGGACCGGGAAAAGCCACAGAGCGGTCTTTTCCCTCGACTTGAAGCTTCGCTCAACACCACGAATCTTCAAGTTCGTCCCACGATGTAGGCCGGCTGATAAGACGCCGACCAACATCGTCGACACAGCGGCGACCATCGCTGACTACCTCTGTGATTGATCTCGTTGTAACGGCTATGCCTAATCTATGTCCGGCGTGGTTATTTATAAAATGTGATTGTCGAAACGACTAATTAAAATTAATTGACCGTTAAAAGCAGAATAGAATTTGAAGGTCCTGAGAAAAATCTCAGGACCTTTTTGGTTGAACACGGGTGACTAAATAATTAACCGGCTACGAGTACTTAGAACATGGGAAATTGTAACGTTAATGTACAAGCTTGGTAAATGGTATTTACAATTTTTTAGGCCGTACGCTATACTGAAAAAATTGGGGTGTTTGTGAAAATTTTGGGGAGGTTAAAGATTTGTCTAATTGGAAAAAATTTGGGATCGATGCGCCACTCGTTCCCGTACTGTATATTTTGGCGGCAATCCTTTTGTTTGTGCAGGGCTATGTGTTGCGACCATCAGCACCTATCGTCCTAGAGGTTATTGCGGCGGGCATCGTGTTCATCGAAGGGGTTCTCTTCTTACATACCACAGTTCGCGGGAAATATCGGTTGTTTGATCAGTTGATTCCGCGACTTGGCGTGAAGGCGACCGATCAGGTTCTGGACCTCGGCTGTGGTCGGGGTGCGTTGTTATCCCAGTTAGCTGGGCAATTAGAACAGTCGGGACAAGCAGTGGGGCTGGACTTGTGGCATTCACGTGACCAATCACACAATGCCGCGACGGTCACCCAGCGAAACATGACGGTATTAGGACTCACTGATCGGGTCAAATTGGTGACTGGCGACATGGTGGCTTTGCCCTTTCCGGACGCCCAATTTGACGTCATCACCACCAGTTTTGCGTTACACAATATTCATGATGCCCAGCAACGACAGCGGACACTACAGGAGGCGGTCCGAGTGTTGAAACCGGGCGGCCAGCTGGCAATCATCGACACCGGCCATCACGCCGCTGAGTATCGTCAAATTCTCAGTGCGGCTCATCTGGATATTCGGGAAGCCCGTTCGCTGGGCATGAACGGGTGGTGGTCGGGTCCGTGGATGACTAGCTACTTGGTGCGCGGGGTTAAACCGTAAACCAGTTATCACTGCGCATTTATTTTCCCTGACGCTGTGGTGTTTGGGTAGAAGGGGTCAACCAAGAAAAAAATCAAAAAATAGGGAGTGAGCTGATTTCTTAGCTCACTCCCTATTTTTTGATTTTTAGTGGATGATACGTACGAACTGCTTGTTCCCGGTGATGTAGCCACCAGCGATTTTGTAACGCAGGGTGTCACCTTTGCGGAAGTTGTTGACGTTGGAGTAGGCCCAGCCTTTAACGGTGAATGTCGCATGAGCCTTCTTAGGATAATGTCGATTGCGGTTCGTCAGGTTGGCTGTGCCATAACGGTTGACGGCCGTCTTGGCTTGAACACGTTTAGGCGTCGTGTATTTACCAGCAATAACCAGCTTCTTGTTAGCGGAAACATAGGTGCCATTACTAAGCACGAAGCGGGTAGTGAGGTTATGGCTGACAATCTGCTTAACTTTAAGGACTTGGCCCTGCTTGTAGTGGGTGGCCTTGCCAGTCAGAGACTTATTCGAGTAAGCATTCAGGCCATTAGGATTGATTACAGTAATCTTGCCTTGCTGTTTGGCGTAGTAGAGGGGGGCAGTATAACCAGCCTTAGCGGTAACGTAGCCGACAGTTCCTTTGCCATTGAGGTCTTGAACCTGATAACGCTTGACACCATTCTTGGAAGTTGCAGTCCCAATGACCTTGAACATTGGGCGATTCAGCCGCGACTTCTTCGCATAGGTTGTTTTGACTGCCTGCTTGGTGAATGTTGGGGATGAGTAGAGGTGGATCTTCTTGGTAGCGTAAATGGCGCTGCCCTTAGCGACGGCATTGACTATATTCTTGTGGTAGGTATAGGTGACAGATTGGTCAGAACTCATGTAGGTCCCTGATTCTTGGCCAGTCGTCTTGATAAGCGTGTAGCCGTCGATATTGAGTGACTCTGTCTTGTAGGTGTCGCCCAATGACCCAGTCAGTACCTTGTCTGGTTTCAAGGTATGGCCTTGTTCATCAATGTAGTGGACGGTGACGGGCTTGCTGGTAGCACTTGAGACGATAGGTGTTGTCGGCTTGGAGTCACCGAAGACGAAACAAGATGGGTAGGCAGTGGTACTCAATTGGCCATCGGCAAGGAGGGCTGAATTGTTAAGGTCACTCCCATCCTGAGAAATGATGAAGTTTTTAAGGGGTTGTGTGAGGAGAGCTTTTTCTTGATTGGATGAGGCCTGTAGGTTCAGTTTGGCGATTTCCTCCGTCGATTCAGTTAAATGGATAGTGTTGTTTACATTATCTAGAACACCCGAGGCCTGCTCGGGAAATTGATACGCGTAGTAATCAAATTTAACCTCCGAATTTGCGTTTGGATTGATAGTATCAATGTCTTGTAGTTTTGGCACAACGTTTTTTTGGTAGTCTGCTTGTATGTCTGCCTGGGTCCGGAGTTTGAGCTCGGTTTGAGCAGCGGATTTAAAGAGCCAGGCGAAGGTGAAATCGAGTTCGGATTCATACTTTATAAAATCAGCGACACTAACCTTAAGCGGGCTGGTTGCGACCAAAGCAGTTGCCAAGGATTGATTGGGATTGCCATCAATCCCATTAGTGGCTAGGTTAATCATCCGGTCTGACACCTTACCAATATTGCCGTCGGCGGA
Source organism: Levilactobacillus yonginensis (assembly GCF_003946265.1). Lineage (GTDB taxonomy): Bacteria > Bacillota > Bacilli > Lactobacillales > Lactobacillaceae > Levilactobacillus > Levilactobacillus yonginensis. Next base: position 3,905 of record NZ_RHNO01000003.1, on the reverse strand, counting down.
GTTATAAGCATCAAAGGTTGTCTTAAAATTATTATCCGTATTTAAAATGTCCGCAGATAAAAAACTTTGTTTAATATTGGGCATATGCGTGCTTGGTGAATACCAAGGAACATTAGTTGTTTTACCGGATTCATCAGTTATGATGTTATAGGGTGATTGAATTGCATTGAATTGATAATGAACAGAATCCGCTGAAACGGTTGTTGTTGAAGTATCGGGCGCAATCGTTGCTGCTTGAGCCAAAGTTGGTGTGAAGACACCACCAACTAATGTTAATGTGAGGCCGGCTAAGACGAGTCGACGTGCTATTTTTGACATGAATTCACCTCATAATTTTCAACTTTATATAGGTCGATTTTAGCACATTTAATGGATTAAAAGTTAAATAGTTTAATAATCCAAAGTCCGGAATTATTATCATCCCGTCCCTAAATATTATGGTGAAGAATCTTAATAACGACTAATATTAGTCGTTGGCGTTGACAAACCGTGAATTACCAGTGATATAGCTCCCAGTAATCTTGTATTGTAGAGCGTCACCCTTGTGAAAATTGGTGGCATTGGCGTAGGCCCAACCGGTAACTTTAAGGCAAATTCCCTTGGTAATCTGTTGGGTCCTTTTAGTCAGGTCAGCCGGATTGTAACGGTCTTGATTTGAATGTGTTTGGGTCCCTGGATGACTAGCTACTTGGTGCGCTGAGTTAAACTGTAAATTGTCTATAAGTGGTGACGGATTTTTTCCGTGACCATTTTTTCATATAGCGCGTAGAGCCTAAAATTCACGTGCTGATTTTTCTTTTTTTAATAGTCCCAGGATACTAAGAAGCAATAACATAAAATAGCCGTAGATGGAGAAGCTTGCCTGATCTTCAGAAGTTTGGGGAAGCTTGGCACGGTTTGGTAAGTGGGTGTCAGGGGATGTTGACTGTGACTGTCCCCCCTGATTGCGCGCGTCTTTTTCTCGTGTTGCAGAGGTAGCTTGCGTATTTCCAACAACGTATTTATGCCAGAACGAAGTGAAGCTGGTCGGCTCACTGATTCCTAACGCCTTGGCCACAGTGTCAGCACTTGTGCCTTTGGCCGTTAGACTGAGAGCTGTGACATGCAAAGTGCCAGATAGATTGTTAATCTGCATAACCTTAACGGCATCACTGTTTGGTGACTTCTCAAAAATATAACTGGTCGTTTTGGTCGTGAAATAGCCGAAGCGTTTGCCAACATTAGCGATAGCCTTATTTGAAAGCTGGACGCGATTATTTGCTAAAGGCGCGACTAGCGAATGAATCATCACGATGGCGTGGCCTTTAGAATTTTTGCCGAAGATTATGTCAAAGTTGCCATCAATGATCTCGATTTTTTTCAAACTATCGTCGGCGTAGTTTGTCGTGAAAACAGTCATGCCGTGTTGCGTAGAAGGATGAACACTGGGGATTTGATAAGTAAAGGTGACGGTTTGAGCCGCGGAAGTATAGGTCCCAGTTACTTGGTGGGCGCCTTTAAGCATGAAGTCCTTAGGGTCGCCATCGTTGAAATCTAGGGCATCTATCGTGAATTTCTCGCCAACGTTACCAGTGATAGTTTTTTTGAGGAGCTCACCGCCAATGTTGGTCTTGTAATAAACGTGTACAGTTCCCTTTTGAACGGCGTAGTAGAAGGTTGCATCAGCTGCACCGGTGTAGATACCAGTAGTATTGGTCTGGGAACTGAGGGTGTAGCCGGCAAATGATTTTGAGGGGACTGTGTAGGTTTGGCCGTCGGTAACGGTCATTGTGCCATCGGGAGCTAGTTGCTCGGTGGTGTCCCTTTTGTAGTAATGCACGGCAATTTGGTGTTGGCTGTCCGCTGTTGTGGGGACATCGTTGGAATTTTTTGAGTTGTTGTCTGGTGCTGCATCAAAGTTTGCGTTAGCTGGACGAACTCTAGACTTAATAGAAGGACGACTAGTCGAAATATATTCGATAGGCGCCGGTTCATTCGTAAGTTCATCGTCTGCTGTATGGGTGCCGGTACTACTTGTGCCATTCTCGACAGAAGAAGCATCCGCATCACTGGTGCTCCCAGTCTTTTTGACCTGGTTCGTGGATGGGGGAGTTGCTGGCTTGAGCGTTTGCGTGGAGGATTCACTGGCTGATGAGTCTGATGTCATTGCTGCAGTGGGAGACAGTGTTTCAGCCGACGCCTTTTGGGCAGGACCAGTTGCTAGCCCCACATTGAGACTGATTAAGGTTAAACCAGCAAAGAGTAAGTAATGACTATTTCGGTTCGTGAGAATATTTTTAAATTGATGTTTTGTTCGATTATGTATTTCTTGGGTCATCACATTTTACCCCGTATTTTAGAATGTGTTACATCATTATTATAAATAATATTCACACAAAACATAACATAAAACAATATGTTTCTGCGTTTACATGTTGTTGATCGATAACGGCAGTTCAAGCAAACTAGCCTCGGCGTATATCCGTCTGCCAGTTTGCTTGGATCGATTTGAAACCCATGATTGGCTGGCTTTATCGAGCAAAAGGTGTAAATAGCGATTCGGATTGACCTCTTGGGCAGTCAATTTGAGGCAGAACTTAAGCAGCTTAATCATGACTACCCAATATAGACGCGGCAGAATATGAGACCGAAAGTTTTTTTAATTAACAAATAGTCTTTGATAATTTAATGGGTATTACATAGCTGCTTATAACGGGCTTCATCAATAAGGCCGCCTGGGGGCTAGCGACCGATAATTCCAATTTTTAGCCAGGTGAACACTGGGACTTTTAGACACTGACTTAACTGTTTAGCAGCTGATGCCCCGCCATTTTTGCCTCCCAAAACGGCTTTTCATTAGTTTTGTTATGGATATTTATAATTCGTATTGAAAAAAATATTTATCGGGCTATAATGAAGCCATAAGGTTCTTTGTCCACATCTTCAAAAACGTGGTAAAGAACGATGAAGTAGAATGACTGAATAGACAAGTACATATTTGCGTAAGAAACCACCCTCAAGATGATATAGGCGGTTACTAGGGAATCACACATTTCACGAGGAGGAAAAAATCATGCGGAATCAAACAGTTTTAGGGGAAACTAAAGAACACTACAAGAGTTACAAGGCAGGCAAACACTGGGTTTACTGTTGCATGACTGTGTTGGGCTTGGGCCTTGGCATGGTTGGAGTTAGCGTATCTGCTCAGGCGGATACTGCTACTGGCGATACTGCACCGGTTGCCAAAGTGAGTGAACCGGCCGCTACTTCTGATGGCAGTGTACAGGGTGAACAACAAAAAGATTCTGAAGCACCGGCTAAGCAACAGGAACAATCCGCTGGTCAGGAAAATGATGGCGTTTCCAACGACAAAGATAACCAATCACTCGGTGAACAATCTGGTCAAAAAGATGTGCAGGAACCAGTTGACCAAACTCAAGAAAACCAAAGCAATGGGCAAAAGGTTGCGCCTAAACAAGAAGCTCCTAAGCAGCAGGCTCCCGCAGAATCAATTCAACCGGGAACGGACGTTAAGCAGAACGTTCAAGTGACTCCAGACGTTAAAGAGGTCCAGACCCCAGTTGCTAGCCGGGCTAACTTACTACGGGATAACGCCGTCGTTGCGCCTACCTTACCAACCGATGTTTCTAAGATTCAGGGTGTTGATGCGTCGGTCTGGATGCCTGATCCAGCTTTACGGCACGCGCTTGAATCTTGCTTTGAACAACAGTGGACCGGCTACACGGTTGAAGACTGGTCACTCTATGCATGGACTGGGTTCCGGGTCGGATTGAATGATATTCTTGTTAATAGTACGGATAAAAAAGAGCAGATTAAAGATTTGACCGGTGTACTAGTCCCTGTCAAGTTGACGGATGAAATACTATAATTTTTGTAGATTTGATTAAGCGGCTTCACCGCGGTAT
>NZ_RHNO01000029.1 GCF_003946265.1 Levilactobacillus yonginensis | reverse complement strand
GGAATGCCTCCTGTGATGTTTTCTGTGGTTACTAAATATCATAAGGGAAGGCATTCCCTATTTCTATACAATTCAGAAATCTTTTATGCATTTACACAAGATATTTTACGCTCTCGCTAAATTGAGTTGGTGATACTGATTAGATATGATATTCTTAATTCGGGTCATGAAGATACCTCTTTCTTGTTTGTGGTGAATTAAGAATAGGTCTTCATGGCCTTTTTGACTAGTCTGAATAAAGAACTGGTCTAGTAGAGCAGGTGTTGCACTTCAATTTTAAATCGAGGAAGAATTAATACCATAATATTTTTACTCTAAATTGAAGATAGCCTCTACTTGGTAAGTAGCTCACAAATAAGACTATATCTAAAGTATGAAAAGAGATTGTTAAATATGAATTTTGACAATATAACAGAAAAGCTTGAACATGCTTTTGACGTAACCCAAATACCAAAACAAGACACCTGTGTATTATGGGCTAGTCTCAGCAGTGATTTGCTTTGGAAAAAAGCGGAAAGACAGGTAGCTTACCCTTTATATGGGTCACTCATTTTTAAAAACAAGCAAACCCAAGAAATCGGTCATTATGATAGTACAAATGATTCTTTCCACATGGCTACATTATATTATTCAAATGGTGATTGGAGTTTATTAGACTTTTCAACAAAGTATTTAACATCAAATAAGTTTAATTTGGTTTCTCTATCTGCTTGTCCTGTTCAAGTTGAAATACCAGAGTTATCTAATATTGAGCCTAACAATACAGAAGAAATCGAAGATAATTTAAAACTGATTTCTGAAATTTCAATTGAAACAGACGACTACAAGTATACTTTCATACCAGAAAGTATACATTGCTTTCCTAACTCGCAAAATTCTAAAGAGTTAACTGAACTGGAAAGGTCCCTGCATATCTAATCGCCAAGTGTGATGTAGCTTAAGGTTATGTCACACTTTTTTGTTTTTTAATTACTGTTACTAGAACAATTCACACTAAAAATAAAAGTTACTCTTGATTGATCATACAGCCGTTAGGCAATTGATATTTATATTGTGCCTTTGCTCAATTTGAAAGTGACCCGTTCTTCCCCCGTACACGAGAAGACAAAAGCTATGACAGAGTTTATATTTTTATTTAAGTAAGGGCCAACCAAAAACTTACACAAATACAATTAGAACATAAACTACTTCAGCAAGGAAAGTATCATGACCGCAACTCCCAATATACCCAAGACGATCCGCACTTACAACATGACTTTAAGCTTTATCAGGCAGGCATGAGTGACATTGATGTGGACCGAAATACAGGGATCAAGAGGACAACTTTTATTCGATATCGTAAAAAACTTAATATCAAGAGATAGGACACTTAGCTAGCACATGCTAATTATTCATGAATATAAAACATATGTATCATTTGCAAATATATGTGCTATGCGTTATTATACATGTAGTGATATTTATTAAGCTTACTTAGCATGTATGAGGAGGGACACTAATGGAAATTATTACATTTTCAGCTATAAAAGGCGGCGTTGGCAAAACTACCCTAGCTTTTAATTATGGTGAGTGGTTAGCAAAAAATGGCAAGCATGTTTTATTTATTGACTTAGACCACCAAAGTAATTTAACCCAGACTTACAACATTTACGACAATCAAGACACCGTTGGCAACATTTTCTTAGATCGAGGGAAAGTCAAAATACATGAAATAAGTGCTTATATTAGTATAATTGCCGGAGATATGCACCTTGACGATATTGAGCGTACCATTGAAAATAAGACTAACAAAAACATGTTCCTCTACATGTGGTTGTCAGATAATTATGAACGTTTAAATTTAGGAAAATTTGAGTATATTATTTTAGATTGCCACCCAGATTTTTCTACTGCTACCAAAAATGCAGTCATCATCAGTAATGCTATTCTTAGTCCAATCACGCCCAGTGAACATGGGTATAATGCAAAATTTAACCTAGAAGAAAGAATTAACGAGTTACGCAAAGAAGCCATTGATTACTCTACTAGAAAATCTTATGTCACGACCAAATTATTTTTTATCGCCAACATGATTAAACACAACACAAGATCATCTCGCGAGTTATTAAAAGCCTTAAAAGGCGATCCCAGTGTATTGGCTACAGTTCCAGAAAAGGAGCTATTCAATCGTTCAACGTTGGATAAAAAATCTCTTTCAAAAATGGCTGAAGACCACAAAACATATATTGATCAACATGAATTTTTCGACAGTATGGACAAAACATTTAATGAAATCACGGAAAAAGTATAAATATTTCGTACACGTATCAATCACATGTATACTCAATACGTGTGCGTGTAAATTATAAAGGAGGACTACCTATGGCATTCGATCCAGAGAATAAAAACATAAAAAAGGCACTACAAAAAAATGAAACAGAACAGCCAACTGATACTAAAGATAAACTTGTTATTCCTGTTTTTAAAGATGAAGAGGAACGTACTAAGAACTATACCTTTTCACTTCAACCTAGCGCACGCAAAAGACTTGACGGTCTGGCCAAAGAACATAATTTTAAGTCTGCCTCCAAATTTTTAAATGAGCTTATAAAAAATATGTGATGTCACTTTAAGGGGGGAGTCGTTATGGGAATTTCAATAAGTGTTATATTTTTGTTTGCCAGCCTTATTATCTTTTGGATAGTCCCAGCCATTGGAATTGCAAAAAATCACCTGGTAGATGACCGCTTTTTTATTCGACAGTGGTTATTTCCAATGCAGTATTGGTTACAGCTATTATTTGAAAGAATCAGCGGTAACCGTCGTATTGTCGTAAGAATTTTACAGATAATGTCTCTGTTTATCACGTATTTTTGCGGGTTACTTATGCTCATGATTTTCAGTGTTTTTGATGGAAATTTTCTTAAACACCCCGAAGCATTTTTACTTTTCGAATATTTACTGTTATCTTCTATCGCTTACTGGTTTCAACCAAAAGCTGGCAAAGTATACAAGACCAAATAAAGTTGCCGCTTGGTAAGCACTATGCTAGACTAAAACTAATTTAACAACCGAATAAAGAGATCAAGCTAAACAGAAAAATCCCCGATTCACGAGGAATCAGGGATTTTGGGTTTAGCAAGTAGCTATAAGGCAGCTACTTAGGTTCAGTCGATTTTCACCGCCAAGTTAAAATCGACTGAACATTGTTCTTAATTTGTAGGTTAATTATACCGCAAACCAGTCCCCAAGGACAAGTTAAGGATAGTTAAAAACAAATTAAAGTCAATGGACTAAGTAGCTAACCAGAGCTATTTAGTCCATTTTTTGTTGTTAGAACTTAAAAAAGTTGCCGACTGGGCAACTCACAAACAGACACATGCTGGTAAATTACAAAGCATTCATTTAGCCGTGAGGCTTTGTAATTCAGTTAAAGCATATCAGATTTGTATTGTAATGCAAGTCGAATGTTTTAGCAACTCTCTTTCGAGACAGTATGTGTCAGTTGAGAAGGGAAGTTTTATAATGAATCAAACTAATTTCAATTTTATTGAGTCGGAAAAAGCTTATGCAACTCGTTTTTTCCAATTCCCACAGGTTTTAATTTATGGATCTCAATATAAGACATTAAGTGATAGTGCAAAATTAGGATATATGATTTTACACGATAGACTAGATTATTCATTGAAAAACAACTGGGTTGATGAAGATAACCGGGTTTATTTCATTTTTACAAATCAAGAACTAACAGATCTTATGGGCTGGTCAAAAAAGAAAGTGATTAGGGTAAAAAATGAACTTGAAAACCAAGGATTATTATTTCAGAAAGCCATGCACTTTAATCCCAAAACTGGTAAAAATGAACCAAATAGATTGTATTTAGCAGATTTAGAAGTTACGGCAACAGACATTTATACAAAATCTCGGCAACAAGAGCCACGAACCCTTGGTACACGCGAAAGTGTCAAAACGGAACCTTCGCGTAAGTTCGTTAAAACCCTTGATACACGCGAAAGTGTCAAAACGGAACCTTCGCGGAAGTTCGTTAAAGATAAACCACAAACCCTTGATACACGCGAAAGTGTCAAAAAGAGTCACAATCTAGACTATACTAATAATTTAGATACTAATAGATATAATATAGATACTCAAAAGTTGGACTTTTCCACAGCCCAATTCTCACCAGCAGAACTAGAAAAGCAAAACAAGGATTTGGTGAACCATGCTAATGATTTCTTAACTGATGAAGATAGTGGCTTACCCGTTTTCTTAGAACCAGAAGCTGTGCAACTACTTAGTTTTTGGTGCCGAACTCCGCAACAAATGCGGCGCTTCATTGGCATTATCTTAAATGCTAAGTACCGAGTTGAAAAGGATCATCAAGATATTGGCGTCATAATCCCGCTTGACGACGAAGAACTAAAACCTTTGATGACTAAAGCCTTAAGACGCTACTTTAACGCCCTAAGAAGCAATGAGAAGCATATCAAGAACGTGGAGAACTACTTATACGGCACCATGCAAAACCTATTTGGGATTTGGTGGAATAAACAAGCGGCTAGAGAATATGCGGCTAAAAACCCCGAAGAACAGAACACTGACAATGGGCGTTCTTGGAATTAAACGTCACATGGACTCATTTAAGCCGTTTTAAGTGTTACATGCATAATTATATTAAAATCGTTTTAAAATCGCTTAGAAGCAAAAATAGGCACCTTGAGTGGCTGAATTGCCGATGACTGAACTAAGGGAATGTGAAAGGAACTTTTTAAATGGCCAAATCCAGCAAAGAAGTCGAAACAATTGAGCAATTGCTGGCTGACCCATGGGCAGTCGATATTCAAGGCATTTGGGAGCAAGCAGCCCATAATCCAGATCCTGATAAACGCAAGCTGTTTGACGCATTACACACTTACCTCTTAGATAAGCGCCAAGAGCAAATTATCAACGAAAAGCATTTTGTGATTTAACATGGACAGGTCAAATAATCAGTGACTGAAATAGAAAGGAGGCACAAAATATGGCTAAAACTCGAACATATATGGACAAGTATAAATTCACAGCTGCAGAAAACCAACGGTTTGCCCGAGCAAACTTTACCAAGTTAGTGCATACTAATGCTCGTTTTGAAGGCGTTAATACCACTTTGCCACAAACACAAACTATTATGGACGGTATGAGCGTAGCAGGAGTACCTGTTGAAGATGTTTTGACGATTGTTAATTTAAAGCGTGGGTGGCAATATATCACTGCTCAAAATTCCCCTTTAACGTTAACCATGGAAAAACAAATCAACAAGATTGTGGCAGCGGAAGACGCCTTAGTACCGGGAGAATTACGGCAAGGGAAAGGAGGAGTTGATTTAGGTAGTGAAGACTTTTTTGAACCACCTTTAATTAACGAAAAACAAGAACAATCCTTTTTACAAAAAATCTTGGCTGATCCACGAATGACGATTACTGATAAAGCATTGACTGTCATGTATCATAATATGCGCCAACAAATCTTTTGGGACGGAAACAAAAGGACGGCAACTTTAAGTGCCAATAAAATTATGATTGACGGTGGTGCAGGCTTAATCAATGTGCCATTAGATAAGTGGGATCAATGGAACGAACTAATTGCCAATTATTATCAGACTAATGACATGACTAAAATTAAACAGTGGACATATGATAATGGTATTCAAGGATTACAAATTCGAGCAAACAAAAAATTAAGTGCTAATGAATTGAACCAGATGTACAAGCAACTAAAAAAACGGATAAATTAGAACTTAAATTAGTTGAAGACGAGATTAGTAAGAGAACCCAAAACCATCTCAAAGACTTTGCTAAAAACAATCTAGAAGTTAAGCCAAAAAATAATCCTGAAAATAAAAACGATCGGCCTAGTTATTAGGTTGATCGTTTTTGAGTTTATTTGGTTTATGGGCGTTAACATAGTCAGCAAATATGTTTAAAAGCTCTTCGGTTTGTTCAACCGAGAGATTATCAGCTTGAAAGTATTTTTCGAGCAAAGCCCCTTTTTGAATTAATCGGCGAGAACGGGCTTTGCGTGCTTGCCGATTTTCGTAGTATTTAGATTGCCGTAATTTAAAATCTTCCCGCTCAATTTTTTGTTTTAAACGCGCTTGTTGCTCAACTAATTTTTCATATTGATTAGGCATAGTCATTACCACCTAACTATTATTGGTTATTTTGAGCTTGATTTAAAAAGGCGACAACTTTTTTAGCAATCATTTTAATCTGTGGAGTGGTCAGTGTTGCATAATCTAAGTTGGCCGATCTAATGATTTGCTTACCGAGGTTTTGTTCAATCTTATTTTTTTCAGCTTTAATCTTTTGATTAAGCTGTTTTAATTTAGCTTCTTGTTTTTCTAAGTTACTTTGAGACATAACAATCCCTCCAATCATATTAAAAAATAATCACGGACACTATATCATACAGAGAACGTTAAGTCAAAGGATAAAAGTTGAAATAGCGAAGCGGAAGGCATACACTAAAAGTGAATTCAGGAGAATCAGCAGGCCGAGTGGAACGAGGTCAATGCGCACTTACACATAGAATAAATTCTATGTTGTGCTAACCCCCAAAATCCTGTATCAGAAGTCGCCGATGGCGACAACAAAGTCAAGCCCATAGAATCAAAGTAAAGAGGTGACTAACATGGCAATATTTCATATGAATTTTAGTAATATTAGTGCTGGTAAAGGACGCAGTGCCATTGCCAGCGCCGCCTATAGAAGTGGTGAAAAATTATTTGATAATCAAGAAGGCCGCCACTATTTTTATGCCCGCTCGGTTATGCCAGAAAGCTTTATTTTAGCCCCAAAAAACGCACCAGCATGGGCCAGTAATCGAGAACAATTATGGAATGAAGTTGAAAAGAAAGATCGTAAATCAAACTCACGGTATGCAAAAGAATTTAACGTGGCTTTACCGGTAGAATTAAGTGAATCCGAACAGAAAGAATTACTGACAAAATATGTGCAAGAAAATTTTGTCGATCAAGGTATGGTAGCTGACGTAGCAATTCATCGCGATCACCCAGACAATCCGCATGCACATGTGATGTTAACCAATCGCCCATTTAACCCCGATGGTAGTTGGGGATTAAAAGCAAAGACGCAGTACATTAAAGATGAAAATGGCAAGCAACTTTTAACCAAAAGCGGGTTTCCAAAACAAAGAAAAATTTGGTTGGTTGATTGGGATAAAAAGGAAAAAATTAATGAGTGGCGGCATAATTGGGCATTGAGTGTTAATCAGTTCTTAGCACAAAAAAATATTCCGGATCGGATCAGTGAAAAATCGTTTGTCGATCAAGGGATTCAAGAGACACCTACCCAACACGAAGGCATTAACAGCCAAAGAAAAAATCGAAAAGCATTTAATCAACAAGTTAGAGCGCAAAGAAACGCTCAAGCTAAATATCATAATCTTGACGAAAAGATAAGAAATCATGAACATTTTGATGCGTTAACTGACGAGCTATCGTTCTCTGAAAAACACACAATTAGTCATCTAAGTCAGCAATTGAAAACCTATGTCGATTTAGAACATTTAGACGATAAACAGCGCATGCTATTTAATTGGAAAAACAGCTTATTAATCAAACATGCCATTGGTGAAGATGTAACCAAGCAACTGCTGACTATTGACCAGCAAACGACATCACTAGCACAAGCTAACCAGTTGTTAAATAAAGTGGTGGAACGAGCAACGAAAAAGCTTTATCCGGAACTTAATTTTGAACAGACAACCGCAGCTGAACGACGGGAACTGATTAAAGAAACTAATAGTGAACAAATGATTTTCAAAGGCAGTGAATTAAACGAACGTTTAATGAATATTCGAAACGACTTATTAACCCAGCAATTATTGACGTTTACCAAGCGGCCATATACCAGCTGGCAGTTAGTTAATCAGCAGGCCCAAACAATTGAGAAGCAATTAACCACGGTACTAGCCAAACATGGTCACCAGTTAGACGATTTGAAGCATACTGATCGGGGCATGCTAGCCGCTTATCAACCTAACGAACTCGAATTCATTTCTAAAGCGGTGAAAAATTTACGGGTCATGCGGGAAGTTAAAGCCGTAGTGCAAACCCAATACAACAGCATTCTAACGACTGCTTTTCCGGACAGTGACCTGGATAAGCTAGAGACGATTGATAAGGAGCAAATCTATACCGCTGTGGTTTACTATGACCCAGAATTAAAGCCATTAAGCGCCGATGATCTTAGTCAATTGCAACAGCAGCCACCGGTAGTCTTTACTAGTCAGCAACACCAAGCTGGTTTGAATTACCTGTTAGGTAAAATGGAATTAAAAGATATTCAGGATCATCGACTGCAACGGGTCTTAAAACATGATGGCACCCGGCAACTGTTTATCGGCGAATGTGGCCAAGATCCTAAGTTGGATCACAAACAAATTGAAATGGTGCAAGCCCGTTTGAAACAACAGACAACACGGTTTGATCAATATAAGCAAGCTCAAGTTAAGGACTATCAGGCCATTAATTACCACCCAACTAGCCCGAAAAACTACCTGACTAATATTTTTGACGAAGCCTTAATAACCATTTTATATGCGAAGAACACGGACTATCTAAGAAAGCAGCAACTACGTGGGCTAAAGGAGACCGAGTGGGAAATGACGAAAAAGCAACGGCAACACCAAACCCGGAACCGGCATGAAGATGGGGGCATGCACTTGTAATCTAAATGTAAAAAAATAAATGGTGTAAGCTACACCTTTTAGTGTTAAACTATGACTAAATTAGGAAAGGAGAACTTACATGTGACAGGCAATCAGGAATGGTACAGCCTAACGCAAGCTAATCATAAGCTGGGGCGTGGCCGAAATTATGTCAGCAACTGGATCAAACGACATCCAGAGTTCCCTGATCAATTTTTGCTTGGTTCAGGTACCAATAAATTAATATCTGATGAAGGGATAGAGTGGGTTAAAAACCACATAAAAAAAGAGGGCGTCCTCGTCAGCAGTAGAGTTGCTAACGGGGATCAGCACCTAGAAATACACCTTCTAGGTGTCACCCTCCTAATAATCCATTTTACCGGGCGGGTTAGGGGAAAGCTAGTTGTTTAATATTTCTAACCCAACAAACAACATAAGGAGGTGATTCAATGAAAGTAGAAAGCTGGCAAGGCATTAATGGCAAGCTAGTTCATGATGATCAAAAGGCGATTGTGGTTGATGATGACCAAGCATTGACTGATCCAAAACAGTTACAAGCAATTTTAGATCAAGATGGCCAGCCAATCGATGAAGTTCGTCGAGCAATGATTAAGAAGACCATTAAACGTCAGCTAAAAACTCCGCCATTAAAACTTAGGGGCTGGTTTAATCGCCATCAAGACAGTCAAAATGCTAAAAAGACCGAAAAATTGGTAAGTGATAAACCGACCCATCAATATAAGCAGATCAAAAACGAAATGACCTTTTTTGGTGAGAGCTTCTTAGAAGGTTTCTTAGGCTTCTATGGCTTAGAAGTTGATAACGCCTTAGGCCGTTATGAACATAATGTGCATGTCTTAGAGACCCAAGAGCTAGGTCAGTCAGAAAAGGAGTATTACTTAGCCACGAGTGAAAATGGCCACGTCAGATTAGCCACCGACCCATTACCAAGCCAGCACATTGCCGAGGAACAATTGAACAAGTTCTATCAGCGTGAGCCAGAAGAAACGCAGGCAGAACAAATTCAATTACGAACATCAGAAGACGATAGGAAGGAGGAATAACATGTCAAAATACAGAAAAATGAAAGCGCTAGCAACTACTGGAGCTACTGCGATTTATTTGGGCTTAATGAACGCCCAGGTTGTTTTGGCGGCGGACGGTGGCGAAGTTAAAAGCAAGCTAACCAGCGCTGGTAAGACGATTCAAGGTATTTTAACTGGTTTGGTCGTTTTAGTTGGGATTTGTGTCGCGCTATTTATTATTATCAAAAGAATGCCTGACGCAGATGATCCGCGAGAGAAATCAGAAGTTTATCACGCGGTTGGTCGGGTGGCTGGTTTAGTGGCCTTAGCGGCAGCCATTATCTGGCTATTACCTTGGGTTTACAGCCTATTCACTTAATTTAAAAAGGAGCCTGCCAAATGAAGAAAGGAAAAGAATTTATCTTCCCAGAGAACGTAGATAAAGATTACGGGATCTGGAAAGACTACACCTTGAAGGATTTTGGCTATGCGGCGCTGGCAGGACTAGTGGGCTTAATTTTTATTGCGATCCCACCCTATGGTCTGATCTTAGTCCTGATAAAAATAGTGATTGTTGTCTTAGCCATGACGATTGTCATGGCTATTTTAACAATTAGGCCAGTTGCGGCGCGGAAGAATATTAAAGTGCGGGATAACTTTAAGTTGAAACGCCACTATGCCAATGGTCAGAAACTGTTTTATTTAAAACCGAAGAAGCGAGGTGAACTAAATGCGTTTGAAGAAGAGCAAAACCGCCAATAAATCAGCGAAACTCGATTGGAATTACCAACCGCCTAAAATCAATGGTGGCAAAGAGACCATTGATGACATGAGCTTGGTGGTGGGTATGTATGGTAATTACGAAGTTACCAAAACCGGTAATCTCGTTGGCATTTTGGAAGTTAGTGGGATCAACCTTGATCTACTTAATGAAACCGAACAACAGGACGTTTTTGAGGACTATGGCGCGTTTCTCATGAGTACCTTAGGTGAAGGCGTTGATGACACGTTACAGTTCTTAGAGCCAACGATTCCCGTCAATATGACGGCTTATCTCAATGGTCTCAAACGGCGGTATCTCGCCTTACAAAAAGGCCACCCGGAGCAACAGTTCAAAATCCAGCTCATAGCCAGTTACTTGGATCACTTTACTAAAGTCCAAGAATCCAAAAACATGACAACTAAGCAACATCTGCTAATCGTTAAGGTGCCAATTAAAGACAAAAGTGTTAAGAGCTTAAACCTAGCGGTCACTCATTTAGACGAAAAGATCGAACAGGTTAAACGAGACATTGAAAATGCGTTAACGGATTTTGATGTGACGGCCAAAGTGTTGACTAGTCAAGAAGTCCAAGAGATTTTAAAGAACTTGATCAATTTTAATGGATAGGGGGAAACAAAATGAATTTTGGTGATAAAGTCATTGATTTGTTCATGCCAACCAAGAAAGAAAGTCAGCAAAATAGTGAACCAGCGGTTAATAAACAAAAACCGGAGGTTGAAGACTTTACCAAGCTGATTGATCGCGATAGCTTGCATTCACTATTCCCGTTTAGCTGGGAACAGTACCCCACCTACGTCCAGTCGGGTGAGAATTTTATTCGGGTGTTAGCGATCGCTGACTATCCTAAGAGGGTGTATGGCAATTGGTTATCAGAATTGAAGCGCAAAAAAGGCGTTATCGATATTGTGCAATATATCGACAGCGCCAGTAACAATTCAATGATTACCTATTACAAGAAGACGATTCAAAATAAGGAAGCGCAGAAGTTAAATACGTTCGACCCGTATAAAAAGAAGATTCTGCAAAATTATATTGATTCAGCCAACATGCAGCTAGATAAATACCTTGATAATTCTACCACATTTGTGTACCAACATATGCTCATTTATCTACGAGCTAACAGTTTAGCAGAACTAGATGACTTAACCGAGAACGTCAAGAACACCTTGATTAAGCTACAGATGAAGCCCTTAGTGCCCGTTAAAGCGACTTTCCAAGCATTTTGGTCAACCATGCCAATTAACGAGAATCTATTAGGTGATTACACCTATAAAGAAAGTAATACCGAAGTCGCCAGCAGTATGTTTCCCTTTGACGACGCGGAGATTTTGGACTTGAAGCCTAGATCTGATATTGAAGGGGTTAACAAAGATACCAACAGCTTAATTGCTGTAGATATGTTGGATCGCAACAAGACCCTAAATCAAAATCAAGTGATTATCGGGACCTCAGGGGTCGGCAAGACTACCTATATGATCCAAAAAATTTTACGCTATGCCATTCAAGACTATCAGCTCTACATTATTGATCCAGAAAATGAATATACCAAAATTGTCGAAGCCCTAGGTGGGGCAGTCTTGCACTTAACTTCTAATGCTAAGTACAAAATTAACCCGCTACAAATTTTTTCTGAAGAAATCCTAAGCGCTGATGAAGCGGTCATGAACCTTGATTTACTAGTTAAAGATAAAATTCAGCGATTAAAAGGGTTCTTTGAAGTCCTTAAAACCGGGATTACCCAAGTTGAGCTGGCAATTCTTGATGATGTGGTTAAACAGGCCTATGTCAACAGTGGTGTTTTGAAATACAGCCGCTTAAAAGAGATTAAAGACGATCAGTGGCCGACCTTATCCAATGTTTATGACGAATTGGAGAAACTGGCTGATAAAGATGAAGACAAATTTAATCGGGTCAAAGATTTTTACTATATCTTAGGCAGCTATACCCATGGTTCTAACAGCCTATTTGACGGGCACACCAACGTTAACCTAAAGGGAAAAATCATTTCTTTTGATCTAAAACCACTACAAAGTGAACAGGAAGTCCAATCAGCGGCTTATCTGAATACCTTCCAGTATTTGTGGGACGAAATCACCAAGGATCGGCATAGCCGCAAGAAATTGTTTGTCGATGAATTTCACTTTTTGACCTTGCATAAAGCGGCCGCCACCTTTTTCCATCAAGCATACAAACGTTTTAGAAAATACAATGCCGGGGCCATTGCCGGAACGCAGCAAATTCAAGATGTGATTGAGGGAACAACTGATACCGGGCAGAACATTGGTGAAGCCATTATTGGGAACTCCTACACCAAAGTGTTCTTTGGTCTTGACGGTAAAGGCGTTGATGATGTGATTACTAAGTTGCGTATGACGTTCTCGGATAAAGAAAAGAAGCTACTAGAACGTCGTAGACAAGGCGAAGCCCTGATGATCTATGGTAGCCAACGCGCCTTTATGCGCGTCGAATTGACCGAAGAAGAATTACGACTAATCGACCCAGAAGCTTACCAAGAAAAATACAACCGTGAGACAGCCATTCAACCGGATTATCAAAAGCGCGTGGTCTTAACACCTAGTGAGATTGACGCCTTGACCACTACCGAGGAGGAAGGAGGGACTTTAAATGAGTAAATCAAATCAGCTATTGAATATCGAGGTCGGGACGTTCAAGCGACAAGGGAACAAGTTAATTCTCGAACTCAATCACAATCAGTTTCGATATGACCAGTTGAGTGAGCTAAACGAATTAAAGCAAGCTGATGCCAATTTCTTGCAGTTGGTTAACGTGGTTGAGCAAGACCAAAAGGTCGTTTTAACTTATACGTTGCCAGATAAGGTCAGGTCATTAAAGGAATTACCACATGAGAATAAGGCAATCCGGGCGGCCATTGCGAAAGAAATCATGGCGCAAAAGGTGGTTGCTGATAGCCAGTATCATATTGCGTTAAATCCAGCTAATCTGTGGTATTACCCCATGCAACATGTTTGGTACGCCTATCGCGCCAATGAACTCATGCCTTATGATGACAAACATAGCAATTTAGCCAAATACAAAGCGCTGATTCTATTTTGCTTGACGGGGACGCCCTATGAACGGCTACTAAGCAATCCTAAAGAAGCCCTAGCTAAACACCCGGACGACTATTTACAACAAGTAGCTAAAGCTACGTCGTTAAATGAGTTAACGGAAGTGGTTAACGGCATTGAGGACTTTGTGAGCTATCACGAATGGCAGGAAGTTGAAACGGCCCAGCAGAAAACCAAACAACGTTTATGGTTGAGTATGGCCGGGGTGGCGATTGTGGCCGTTTTGGCCGTCGGCTTAGTCCATAAAAGTGACGAACGAAAGTATCAAAGCTTAGCTAACCAGAACCAAGTCCAAGTTACTCGTTTAAAGTACAATAACCAAATTCAGACAGCTTTAAACAATCACCAATGGTCGAAAGCAAAAAAGGCTATGCAGAAAGCTGGTTATAGCAAGAACAGTCAAGTTCAAACATTCTTAAAACACAAACAGTATCAGCAAGCCTTAAAGGTTGACCCAAGCCAGTTGAATAAGGTTGTCAACACGGCTTATGCCAACAAGGATAGCGGGCAGGTTGCCAAGTGGGAATTGCCAACTAAGGCGACAAGCAAGCAAAAAGACCAGTTGAAACTTGAAAAAGCCATCGTTAACTACGATACCAATACGCTCAATAACCAATTATCCTTTACGACGAACGCTGATGTTTTATTGAGAATGGGACAAGCCTTCCTAGCCCATAACGATACGCAAGACGCCCAGACCGTCCAAACCAAATTAGCTGGGGTGAACAGCCCTAAAGCCAAGTATCTCAAAGCGCTATTAAGCCTCAATGCCGCTAAGAACGAAGTTAGTGACGCCCAAAAGAAGTTAGATGACGCCAACAAGATTGATGGCAGTAAAGATAAGGATAAAGATAAGAAGGTGGATTCGGCTAAGTCGGACTTAAAGAACGCGCAGAGTGACCAATCAGCAGCGCAAAAACAAGTCGATCATGCCAAGCACAAAGTGGGTGATTAAATGCAGGTATTGTCATTTGAATATAAGAAAAAGAAGTGGAAATTGATTGCTTATATTGTGGGTGGCGCCCTTCTGCTAATCATCTTGCTAATTGCCGCGCTTACTGGTCAATTGCAAGAAAACAGTTGTGATAACTCAACCACTACAGAAACACAATTAGATAGTAAGAGCATGACGGAAAATGCCAAAAATATCTATGCGCACTGGAAACAGAAGTATGGTGCAACGCCACAAGCGGCAGCCGGTATCTTGGGCGTCTTACAACTAGAAAGTCGCCTTGATCCTAAGTCCGTCAATTCAAGCTCCGGGGCCACGGGCTTAGCCCAGTGGTTAGGCGGCCGAAAAGATAAGTTGGAGGACTTAGCCCATAAAGAAAACAAACCAGCGACCAATCTCGGGGTTCAGTTGGACTATCTCGATCAAGAATTGAACAGTAGTTACTATGCGTCAAACAAGCAGATCTTTAAATATACGGACGTGCACAAAGCGACGAAAGCCTGGTTAATGGATTATGAAGGCATGAGCAAGAACCCGGAACAATGGTATTTAAGCCAAAGATACGGTTATGCCGATCACTGGTATTCCGTGTTCGGGGCGAGTGATCCCGTGGCCGGTAATACGTTAGACAATGCGAGTTCCGGCGATCTGACCGATCTAGGTTGTGATAGTGACCCGAGCTATTCCGGCGGTAGTATCGTTAAAAACGCAGAAAGTATGAAAGGCGATTTCTACTATGTTCAAACCCACCCCAGCCCCAATTTAGGCAGTGATTTAAAGAATCCCAGCAAAACTGGTGGAACTGATTGTTCAGGCTTTGTCTGGTTAGCGCTTAATAAAGCTGGTTACAAGGTACCGGCCAACATGGGCTGGTTTACCGGCACGATGGCCAGTGACGCCAAAGGCAGCCATCAATATCTGAAACAGATCAGTGAAAATGACGCGAAAGCCGGCGATATTGTCATCGTCAATCAAGGTGCGGGAGCCGGAAACAACGGCCATACTGCCATTCTGCTAGGCAAATGGCAAGGCAAAGCCACCAAAATCATTGAACAAGGTGGCGTAGGCGACAAGGTTAACGAAAGCACCTTTGGCACCGCCTTTTATAGCTTACTAAGTGGTAGCGATGTAACGTTAGCCCGGCCAATCAAGAAGTAAGGAGGAACCAACAAATGAAGCGTAGCGTGGTTTTAAGTATTGCACTTGGTAGTTTGATCTTAATTATGTCATTAGGAACGAATGCCTATCAACATAGCCAAGTTAATCAGGCGCAACAACAGATTAGTCGGCTACAAAAACAGAAGCGCCAAGTTAACCAGCAATTGACTAAAACCAACCAACAAAAGCAGTTATTGAGCACCCAAATTGACAGTTATAAGACCTACCAAAATAATAAAGACAAAAGTCAGGCTGAACTTAGCTTTAATACGGTAGTCACCAAGTTCTTTAAGGTCATGAACAACTTTAAGCCCAAGACCTACGGACAGCGTAAAGATGGCGTGAAAGACTTGATTTCCGACAAGCTATATCAGCAATACTTTTCAAATAAGGGCACGTATGGTGATAGCAATAGTGTTTCAGCTAAGTTAAATCAACTGAACCTGTATACGCAAAGTAAGCAGGGGCAAAATATGAAAGGCTTGGCCGTTGTCAGTTACGAAAGTAAGAGTGGCGACAACGACTGGCAAAAGGCGACGGTACTTTATCAAGTGACTTTCGATACCACCACGGATCGAATCACCGCGGTACAAAATTTAGGTAGTAGTTTTAAAGCCAGTGACCTTAATTAAACGCGTTGGTAAAGCCCTAGCGGTAATCGTGGTGGTTTTAGCCGTTAGCGGGTTTGCTGGTCATCAATATGTCAATCACGTAGAAAAGCAGCGATCAATCGTGACGCTGGCTAAGCATTCTGATAAAGTTCTGTTCTTTTACCGTGATGATTGCCCGGATTGCCAAGCTATTTTCCACCAGATTTATTGGCATAACGTCATCAGTCACAACATCATTTTGATTAATATGAATCAACCGCAGAATCGGCATTACATTCAAAAATATCAGCTAACGGCGGTGCCAACCTTGATTAGTGGCAATCAACGGTATGTTGGTACCAAGCAGTCGCAAATTAAACGAATCGTAGGTGATTAGAAATGAAAGATAGAAGCATAGCTGTGATTAAAGCTAGTTGGCCGTATCTACTAACGCTAATCATTGGCTTGTATTTAGCGGAGATTTTAGCCGGAGCAGTCATGGCCTTGTCGCGCTATAAACTAACTTTTGCGGATCATATGCCAACGGTGTTAAAACAATTAGCTTTACACCCCTGGCATTATTACAACTTGTATTTGGGCCAAAAGAACCCAGTACTAATTATTGTCAGTGTCGCCGTGATCCTATACACCATCTATTTTGCCTTGAAACGAAATAGCAAACATAAAGCGTGGGAAACTGCGGACACTGAAACCCACGGGAGTGCGACCTGGGGTGATCTAAAAGAGTTGAGTGACCATTACTTTAGTATCAATGCCAAAGACCTCACCACAGCATTTAACAAGAGTACCAAGTCAGAAATTCTCAAATCATTAGTGGATCGAGAAAAGTCAGCGAAGGGGGCAGATTAACATGAATGGGACAATTTTAGGGATCGTGGATAAACGGATTGTTTACCAGAATAACAGCACCAAACCAAACCGGAATATCTTTGTGGTTGGGGGCCCAGGATCGTATAAGACCCAGTCAGTCGTCATTACCAACTTGTTTAATGAAACGGAGAACAGCATTGTCGTAACTGATCCGAAAGGTGAATTATACGAAAAAACAGCCGGTATTAAGTTAGCCCAGGGTTATCAAGTGCATGTCGTCAACTTTGCAAACATGGCGCATAGTGATCGCTACAATCCTTTTGATTATATTCAACGGGATATTCAAGCTGAAACCGTGGCAACAAAGATCGTCCAGAGTGAAAATGCCGAAGGTAAAAAAGACGTGTGGTTCAGTACCCAACGGCAACTTTTGAAGGCACTAATCCTGTTTGTCATGAACCACCGGTCACCAGAGCAACGAAATTTGGCGGGCGTAACGCAAGTCTTACAAGAAAACGATGTGGAAGCCGAGGAAAAGGGTGCAGATAGTCCGTTAGACACCTTATTTCTTGATCTAACCATGTCTGATCCAGCGAGACGCGCTTATGAGTTAGGTTTCAAAAAGGCCAAAGGGGAAATGAAAGCCAGCATTATTGAAAGCCTGTTGGCGACCATTTCGAAGTTCGTCGACAAAGAAGTGGCCGATTTTACCAGCTTTTCAGATTTTGATTTAAAAGAGATTGGCAACGCCAAAGTTGTTCTATATGTAATTATCCCCGTCATGGATAACACTTATGAAAGCTTCATCAATCTGTTTTTCTCACAATTGTTTGATGAATTATACAAATTAGCCGCCGATCATCACGCTAAATTGCCCCACCAAGTCGACTTTATCCTTGATGAATTTGTCAACTTAGGAAAATTCCCAAAATATGAAGAATTTTTAGCTACCTGTCGGGGGTACGGTATTGGCGTGACGACCATTTGTCAGACCTTAACCCAGCTCCAAGCTTTGTATGGCAAGGATAAAGCCGAAAGTATCTTAGGTAATCATGCGGTTAAAATTTGCTTGAATGCCGCTAATGACGTGACCGCTAAATACTTTAGTGATTTGTTAGGTAAATCGACCGTAAAAGTGGAAACCGGTAGTGAGAGTACCAGTCATAGCAAGGAAGAAAGCCACAGCAAGAGCGATAGTTACAGCTATACGAGCCGTTCGCTCATGACGCCCGATGAAATTATGCGTATGCCCGAAGATCAGAGCTTATTAATCTTTAGTAATGCACGGCCGGTCAAAGCTACAAAAGCGTTCCAATTTAAACTATTTCCAGGGGCTGATCATTTGGTTAACTTGTCACAGAATGAGTATCAAGGCCAACCAGAAGCCAGCCAAGAAACCAACTTTAAGAATAAGGTAGATAAGTGGAATCAGACGGTTAAAGCACAACACCAAGCAAAAAAAGACGATCAAACAACCGATGACGAAGAAGACAAATTGCAGGACAATATCGATCAAGAATTAGAGTCTAGACATAAGAAGATGCTTGGATAATGGAGGACATATTAATGAAAAAATATCGGAAATATATAATCGCTGTGATGACAGTGTTGCTGATTGTTGTTGGTCTTACCGCTTGTGGGAAGTCTACAGCACAGGATTTGCAAAGTCACCAGTGGACGTTTGCTTCTAGCAAAGATAATGGTATGGCCGCTACTGCAAAGTTTTCAAAAAGCAATCTAACACTTACCCAAGCGGGATTTAGTGAAGTGTATGAGTACAAGTTGCTTGAAAGCAAGGGCAATGAACAAATTAAGTTCATTGGTAAAAATAGTGTTTCAGGTAGCACAGAAACACGACTGTTTAAGATTAAGAAGCAATCAGACAAATATAAACTAACACCAATTAACACACTAGCTAAAAGTGATACTGGTACAGTCTCACTTATTCCCAAATAGACAAAGGAGGGATTTAAAATGACAAATATCATTCAATCAGCTATTACACACTTTTTTGAATGGGCATTATCTGGTTTGTTGGACGGTTTATTCAACATCTGCCAGGCCATTATTGACCAAGCCAATCAAAGCTTGCCAATTGTTAAAACGTGGTATGCCATCTTCCTGTCCTTTGCGACATCGTTAGTCGTTGTGGTCGTCCTTGGCCGCATTGTGATGACAATTCTAAAAGAGGCAGATGAAAGTACCGATGTTACTTGGGCTAATATCATCATGGACGGGATTAAATCAGCGGCCGTGATTCCGGTTTTCGTGTTTTTACAGGGCTTTATTCAAGGTTCAATTACCTTGCCCCTGCTAAAGTATATGTTTAGTTCTGATCAGAAATTCACTGCTAAATCAATTACCGGCATGAATAAAGTTCCTGGGCTAAAAGATGTTGGCATTTCGCTACCCTTACAGATTTTGTTTCTGCTAATCTTCACTGTCGTAACCGTCGTGTTCTTTATCAAGATGTGTGTGTTTGTGGCTGATATGGCTTGGTATAACCTGACAATTCCTTTAGCTGCAATGAGCATGGCGACTGAAAGCTTTGATTATAGTGGCACGTGGTGGAAGAAGTATATTTATTACAATGCCTCCATTATTAGCCAGGTGCTTTGTATGTCATTATCAGTATGGTGTTTCACTAATATGGCTAAATACGGGTTTATTGCTTTTATTGCTTCAATCGGATTCGGTTTTCTGGTGGTCAAGACACCTGACGCCGTTAAAGACTTTTGGGCTTCAACTGGTGTGACTAAGAGTGCTGGTATGGGTGCCATGAGAATGTTTCAAAATTATTTCCGTAGCCACTAGGAGGGAGAAATAGTTATGAAAAAAATCGCACACTGGTTATTGGAAAAAGCCAAAAAGGATATGCGAACCGACCCTTTTACAACACCTTCCCGGCGGACTAAGCTGTCTTACTATTTTGATACCTTAGTTAGTATGATCTTCTATTTGATGGGAATTTACCTCATGTTAATGGATTTATACCAAGAGCTTTTCACGGCGAACCATACCGATTTTTTAGGAACTGCGCTAATGGCCTTAGTTTTACTGCTGGGTGGCTTATTATTCCGTTGGTCAGCCTATGCAGATCTCAAAGCCATCAACCGGTATCAACATTATTTGAAGCAACAATCGATAGAGCAACAACAAGCATTACGCCGGCAAGAATGGTTAAAGTCGGCTGAACAAGGCAAAACAGAATTAGATCAAAAATTGAATCACAAGGAGTGAACGAACATGACCACTGTTATCTTAGCTGAAAAACCCAGTCAAGCCCGTTCATACGTCCAAGCCTTTCAAAAGAGCACAAAAAAACAGGGTTACTATACGGTTAGCGACCCTGTTTTGCCCGATAATACGCTTGTCACGTATGGTCTCGGACATTTAGTTGAACTAGCCACACCGGATAAATACGATCAGAAATACCAGCAATGGGCCCTATCTAATTTACCGATTTTCCCTGATAAATACAAGTTTGAAGTGTCAGCTAGTAAAAAGGATCAATACGGGATCGTCAAAGACCTGTTAACGAAAGCCGATACCATTATTGTCGCCACCGATAGTGGTCGAGAAGGGTCAAATATCGCGTGGTCGATCATGAACCAAGCGCATATTGATGTTAAGTCGAAAACGATTAAGCGCCTTTGGTTGAATAGCCTAGAAAAAGACGCGATTATTACCGGCTTTAAAAATCTTGGTGATTGGCACAAAGACTATTTGGCTTATAAAGAAGCCCAAACCCGTCAAATTAGTGACTGGTTAATTGGTATGAATGGCAGTCCTTTATATACTTTGTTATTAAGACAAAACGGGGTACGCGGGGTGTATTCGATTGGTCGAGTACAGACGCCAACCTTATATATGGTCTATCAAAGAGACCAGGCAATCAAAAACTTTAAGCCGGAACCCTATTTTGAACTAAATGCGGAAATTTTAGCCAATCAGCAAAAATTCGTCGCAAAATTAGACCCCTATCAGCAGTTTAAAGATGAAACAGGGCTAATGACATTCATGCAAGCTAAACACGTTCAGAAAGGTTCACAGGGCGGTTTAATCAAGGACGTGCAAAAGCAGGCTAAAAAGAGTGCCAGTCCCCAACTATTCTCGCTATCCAGTCTGCAAAGTGCCATGAACAAACGGTATCATGCCAGTGCCAGCCAAACCTTAGCGGCCATTCAGAGTTTATACGAAGCTAAATTTCTTAGCTATCCCCGAACCGATTGTGCTTATATCACTGATGAAGAATTTGATTATTTAGTGGCTAATCTGACGAAGTATCTGGGGTTAGTCTCTACGCAAGTCTCTTTAACCAATACCACACCAAACCAGCGTTATGTTAATGGAAAAAAAGTTGAAGAACACTACGCCATTATCATGACTAAAGTCGTCCCGACTAAAGATCAATTAGCTGCCTTACCTAAATTACAGCAACAGGTCTATGATTTGGTTTTAAGAACGACGTTAGCGATGTTTGCTGATCCTTACGAGTATGAAGAAACCATCATTATTACCCAAGTTGGCGACGCCAATTTTAAAGCAACGGGTAAGGTCCCAACTAAGCAAGGTTGGCAAGTTTTATTTGATGATCACAAAGTCGACCAGCAAGAGGCAGCCACCCTACCGATCGTTCACCAAGGCGACCAAGTTCAAGCAAATCTGCAAACGCCGCAAAAAGAAACGACCCCACCGGTACCCTTTACCGAAGGTACCCTAATTACGGCCATGAAAACCGCCGGCAAAACGCTTGATGACGAAGAAGCCCAGGCGATTCTCAAAGATGTGCAAGGCATTGGGACAAGTGCGACCCGGGCCAATGTGCTGGAAGTGTTAAAGACACGCGGCTACTTAGTTACTGAAAAGAATAAGTTGCACGTCAGTGAAGCCGGAATCACTTTATGTAAAGCAGTCGAACTCGAACCCTTGCTAACTAGTCCAGAAATGACAGCTAAATGGGAGCAAGCGTTACAGCAAATCAGTACCGAAGAACGCACCCCGGATAACTTTTTGAGCCAAATCAAAAAGTTCGTGGCAAAGTTGATCGCTGATGTTCCCACGCAATTGACTGGCAGTGCAGCCATTAAGCAACAAATCGATCACCAACAGCAAGCGCAAAAAGCCGCCGAAGTTTTCTTAGAAACACCGCAAGCGACCGTTTTAAATAAACAGAAGTTTTACATTGTGAAGCCCAAGCAAGGTGAAGATTTTACCTTACCTAAGAAATGGAGTAGCAAGACGCTCGGGAAGACCGCAATTAAAGCGTTAGTTACCAAGGGTGAAACCAGCAAATTAAAGGGTTTCAAGAGCAAAAAGGGGAAGTCGTTTGACGCCAAGTTAAAGCTTGACGGCCATAAATTAAGTTTTGATTTTGATTAGAACCTGCCTACCGCCCTTCACGTTGTTCCGGTTGGTGAACCCGTCATTTAGGTTTACTTCTCAAAAACCAAAAAGTGAACCTAACCAACGAGTGTAATTGTAAAAGAAGGAGGATATATCATGAAAAATGAACTGGAAGCATTAGCAAGCGAATTACCTATTTTGACGGATAAAAGCAGTTATAAGTACCTATCAGAAGTTGCGGGTAATGGCAAATATATTCAAGTTGCGTGGCAAAAAAAGAAGGCCGAATATTTAGCACTTTACGGCACACAATCTATCAAGTTACCCCAAATTGATAATTCTGTAGAGTTTGTAGACGCCGAGGAGGGTTAATCATGCCAAGTAAAGTTGAAACTGAAAAATGGAAAAGGCAGCTTGTCGAAAATGCCGAAAAAGAAATTTTAAAACTAACTGATAGTGAAAAATTTAAAAGTTATCTTAATACCGTAGCAAAGTTCCACCGGTATAGCCAGCGTAATATTGACCTTATCTATTCTCAAAATCCAAACGCTGGTCAAGTTGCGGGCTTTAAAAAATGGCAGACTGATTTTAAACGATCAGTAAATAAAGGAGAAAAAGGGATCAGGATTGCGGCTCCCATTATTAAAAAACTAACTCCAGAGGATCAGAAAAGACTTGATACGACTGAAGAAAAAGCCATAGTTGGTTATCGCTATATTCCAGTATTTGACATATCACAGACAAGCGGCGAACCAGTCCTAAGTGCTAAAGATTTTGTCAAAGAAAATTTAGTGGATCATAAAAATGTTACTAACCTGTACAATGAACTCAAAGATTATTTGAATAACAATACTGATATTAAAGTCAGTGAAAAAAGTCTGTCAGAACTTGGTGGCGCTAAAGGCTATTTTCAACCCAACACTAATGAAATCGTCATTGGCGGTGATGAACCGGACAACGCCTTAAAACTGAAGACGTTATATCACGAATATGCGCATAGCCAGCTACACGGCTTAAAATCAGCCTTCAAAGATCGGCCACGAGCCTATCAGGAAACCCAGGCCGAAGCGGTCGCCTATGTTGCCATGCAAAATATTGGCGTTGATACCAGTAACTATTCACTCGGTTATGTGGCTACCTGGGCGAAAGATAAAGCCGTGATCCATAGCGCTTTAAGTGAAATTCAGCAAGTTAGTAACAAAGTGATTGAGCTTAGTGACGGGTTAACCAAACAATTAGGCTTACAAGAAGCCCAAAAAGAGCCTGAGCATGATCTAAAAAAGCTATCAGCCCATGATCTTAATAAGTCCTATCAAGGCTTGCAACAACAAATTCAACAAACAACTAGTCCACAACAAAAAGCGCAATTAAAAAATCAGTTAAACGATGTGCACCAAGAAATTAGTGATCGAACTCAAAAACAACTGAAAGCATTTGCTAAACAGAATCCAGAAATTAAACAACCAGATTCTGAACCTGATCAAAGCCTAAAACGTTAGCCAGTTTTTAAGGGACATGCTATAATAAAGACAGAAAAAGGAAGCCCCGCTGGAACAGGACTTCCCATACAAGCCGCTTTAAAGGCGGTGGCCTAGATTACAAAACTACATTGTCGCCCTGTAACCGACCAAAGTTACGCAGGGCGGCTTTTTTATTTGTTCCTTTTGTCGATGTATGTTAGCAACGCCAAAATAAACATTGCAAACAGCAACATCAACGAGAGTGTCTGGAAGACGCTCATTGACTGTGAAACCTTTCTGAAGATTATTCCATGTTCCCATGGGCCTCACCTCGCAAGGGAAAAGACAGCCACCGCCCTTAAAACTTCTTGCTTGGTCTATTATACAGAAAACTTGTATAGGAAGAAATATTTCTTGTAACCAGTGTGTATTTTTTGCTTTAGAATGATTGAAATTTGTTTGATTAAAAAGCAATAGCTATGTAGTTGCTTGGACATTAAAGTGGGAGTGATATTTATGATAAAAGAAACACCAAGAAACATTGAAGAGTTGAAAAAGAAAGCAAATAATAAAAACAGTTGGCGTGAACGTTTGTCTGCTGTAAATGTTTTAAAAGAATATGATTGCAAGCAGTCTAAAGATATACTTGCTAGACTTGCTATAAATGACCCAGTGTTTAAAGTGAAAGAAACGGCGTTTCGTGCTGCTCAAGCATTAGGCGTAACCAGTCATGGAAAGCCTATTTATTTAGGTAAAGGAAAGAAGGGGAATCTGGTTAAGGGGATTAATAAAAAACTTGAAAAGGTTAGAAATTCATTGCCAGATGATTATTCGTTCGAAGATTTTAAGAGTGAATTTCAAAAAAAATATCCAAACGCATATGATGTTTATGAGGGTACTAAAAAAGATTTTGATGGTTGGCTTAAAAAATCAGAAGCAAATTTACCCCATAGAAAATAAAGAGGCTCTGGTGCAAAGTTTGCCTGGCAACTTCATTCTAGTATACTGAGTGACAAGAAACGAGGAATTGTGCGCATGAATTACTTTAAAGGACGCCACTTTCAACAGGATATCATTATAGTAGCCGTTGGCTACTATTTTAG
>NZ_RHNO01000028.1 GCF_003946265.1 Levilactobacillus yonginensis | reverse complement strand
AGCGCCTTGAGACGCTGGCCGGTACCCAGGGCTTATAGCCCTCGAGAAAACCACCCGTTTAACGGGTGGTTTTTATTGTGACCTGATAGATTAGAAAGGTGGGTGGACCCGCGTTATATCGCTGGACTGGCAACGGCCATTTTGACCGTCGCCTAATCCCCTCGACTGCTTAGCGGTGCACGCTGAGCAGGCACTGGCAAACTGACGCTGGTAGTGTGAGCGAAACACGTTGCCAGTCGAACGATTTAGTCGGTTCATCCAAAACAGTGACGTACCAGACGACAGTGAATTCTAGGAGGAAATAATATGACAACAACGACGCAAACGAAATTCCCTTACCGCTACGATGTTGTGGGTAGCCTATTACGGCCAACTGCTTTGAAGGAAGCTCGGGCGAAATTTTCCCAGGGTGAACTTACCGCTGATGAGTTACAGACCGTTCAGCGGGCCGAGACCAAACGAATCGCTGCTGCTCAGGTCAAGCTGGGCCTGAAGGCCATCACCGATGGCGAATTTAACCGCAGTTGGTGGCACCTGGACTTTCTCTGGGGGTTAACGGGGGTGGGGCACTACGATTACCAACAAAGTTATAAGTTTCATGGCAGTAAGACCCGGACCGATAACGCTGATTTGGTTGGCAAAGTGGCGTTTAACCCGGACCACCCGTTCTTTGAGAGCTTCCAGTATTTACAAAGCTTGGTACCAGCTGATGTGCTGGTGAAGCAGACGATTCCGTCACCCACCATGCTTTTTCGGGATAATCGGAGTGACAACTGGCATCAATTCTATGAGACCTGGGACGCCTACCTGGATGATTTAGCTAAGGCTTATCATGAAACGATTCAACACTTCTATGAGCTAGGCTGTCGTTATTTACAGATTGATGATACGACTTGGGCTTTTTTAATCAGCAAGCTGCACGAAACACAGGGCGATGCCACTGCGCATCAAAAGTATGTGGGCTTAGCCGAGGATGCCGTGCGGGTCATCAACCAATTGCTGGCGGGGCTGCCGGCAGATTT
Source organism: Levilactobacillus yonginensis (assembly GCF_003946265.1). Lineage (GTDB taxonomy): Bacteria > Bacillota > Bacilli > Lactobacillales > Lactobacillaceae > Levilactobacillus > Levilactobacillus yonginensis. Next base: position 24,566 of record NZ_RHNO01000028.1, on the reverse strand, counting down.
GACGGTCACGACGCACATTTGTCGGGGCAACTTCAAGTCGACGTACCTGTTCTCAGGTGGTTACGATGATATCGCTGATTACCTAGGGCAGTTAAACTACAACGGTCTTTTCCTGGAGTACGACAATGAACGGGCTGGGAGCTTTGCGCCACTCAAAAGGATTTGGAACGGTAACCCCGATAAGCGCTTAGTTTTAGGCCTGATTACGTCTAAGTTTCCGGAGTTGGAGGACGTGGCTAGCGTTAAGGCACGGATTCAGGATGCCGCTAAGCAAGTACCGCTAGCCAATCTGGCGCTTTCCACGCAGTGTGGTTTCGCCTCTACTGAGGAGGGCAATGAGCTGACGGAAGACCAGCAGTGGGCCAAGCTGAAGCTGGTGAAGGAGATTGCTGACGACGTGTGGGGTGCGGACTAGAGTGACCTACTGATACCGTTAAATTAGGCGCACTTCGGCGGCCAGGGATGGCGCCTGTTGTGGGGACGCTTCAGCCAAAGAGCGGGCTTCTCGCTCGATTTGAAGCCACGAAGACCCCGTGTCTTCAAAGTCGCCCGTGCTGTAAACTGGAACACCACCAGTCAACACCACCTTCACGGCCGGCGCCATCCCTGGCCGCCTCCGGCTTTGATTGTATGACGATTGAAAATTCACTCGCACCACTCATGACGGCTACGGGTTCAGGCGCGCCCACACCAGTCTAGACTTATTTGGCGGGCGGTAGGTGAAAGATTACTACTAGAATATCGCGGCGTTGTTATCACAAGACTAACTGGTTTTTAAAAACCTTCAGTATTCATTTAATATGGTATTACCCGACCTTGCAACGGACCCGACCCCCGCTGCAAGGTCGTTTTATTTACGTTCTTTGTACGGAACCGATACGGATTCTTGAAATATTAGGAGTAGACTTAAATTGACAGTTGTAGATATTTCTTGCCAGTCAAAGCTGTGCTTGGTAAGGCGTCGCATCTGATGGTTAATTTCTATGGCAGAAAGTCAGCGCGGTATAATGGCGGGGAAAATAAAAAATAATGAGCTGGTCGAGTCACGACCAAGATTAGGGAGTCGGATAGGTATGGCAGAGAAAACGGTTGTGTTTGGTCACCGGGGGTACCCCGCAAAATTTCCAGAGAATAGTCTAGCGGGTTTTCGATATGCCGTTGCGCATGGTATTGAAGGGATTGAGTTTGACGTCCAACTGACGAAGGACCTGGTGCCCGTCATCATGCACGATGAACGAATCGACCGCACAGCCAACGGTACTGGCTTGATTCAAGATTATACGCTGGCGGAGTTGCGGCACTTTCAGTTGGCAGCGGGCGAGTTGATTCCCACGCTAGCGGAGTTTCTGACGTTGGTTAGCAACCAGGACGTGCAACTGAATTTGGAATTTAAGACGAATAATATTCAGTACCCGGGAATTGAAAAAATTGTGATGGGGATGGTCAATGCCACACCATTGCGGCACCCAGTTATCTATTCGTCCTTCCATCTCCCAACTTTGAAGACGTGTCAGCAGTTAGCACCAGATGAATCGTACTGTTGGCTCACGGATCAACCGGTGGTGAATGCGGCGGCATTCGTGGCTAATGAGCATTTGAGTGGGCTCCACCTGAGCCATTACCAAGATGATGTACCAGTGGCAGAACGGATTTGGACGGTGGATGATCCGGCTTTGGCAGAAAAGCTATTTGCGAAGCACGTGGCGGGTATTTTCACGGATGACTTTGTCGGTATGACGCGTTTGCGGGATCAGAAACAAGGGTAACTTTACCCGCAGTCTAGGTGGCATGTTCAACGTAGATGATCGCATCTGAACGGTAAGTTAGAAAAATTAATTTGAATAAGACCAGGCCCCAGGATTAGAACTTTTAGCTAACCTTGGGGTCGTTTTGTAGTTAATTTAGCTATAAGATAACTAACCGGAATTAGGTTTTGTCTGAATTACCATTGACTGATAAAACCATTAAGAATATGTTTAGATACATAGGGGTTGTAACATCATTGAACCGCTGTAGGGATGGGATGAATTGGATGGGATTAAAGGATAACTATTTAAGAGAACGCATGCGCAATCATTGGCAGCGGATTGGATTCTTTAGAAAGACGCTTGAGTTGCTAGCCGTTCTATTGCTCATTAATTTAACCGTGCCAAGTAATTCTGTTAAATTGGCGATTTTGTTAACAGGTCATCCGCGGATTGCGATGAGCGTTAAGGTAAGTAAAGCAAGTGCTGCGGATAATCGGTATCTGCTAGGAAAGTATCATATTGGTCGGGTGTATGGCATTGATCAGTCATATTTGGATTCTAGCGGCAGTTATGAGGTCGTCTATTTTCACGTTATTAGAATTTTGCTATTTAACATTGCTTATTCGATTCCCGAGCCAGGGTGAGCTAAGTGCAAGATTACTTGAGTAAATGTATTGATGATTAGTGGAACATTTTATTCATCAAAAAGACTGGCTATTTGGACGGTGTAATGTGAGAGAATCAGAGAAAAAGGGAAGAAAAAAGATTTTAAAGCGACTGGGGACAGCGTTAATTGTGGTAGTAGTGTTATTACCTGTATTTTTTCTGCCATACACGCCAACGAATGCAGTTCGTTTGTGTATTTTGGAGAACGGTCATCCAATTAGTGCAGTCTTTGCCTTTCCGATAAGGACATCACATAAAGAATATAGTATGTATTCCGGGAAAAGAGTGCTGGTTTACTACAACATACTCGTACCATTTGAAACCAGCCAGGGTGGCATGGTAGCAAGTACATTAGGGGTACATCGTTTGAAGAACGGCGACAGGTTTTACAAGGCCTTTCCAGCAGCTGACATTGCGACTTAACGTTGGGGCCTTTTACGTAATTGGTTTTGAAATTGGCAAACAAAAAAATTGGTTCCAGAAATCACTTAAAGATTTCTAGAACCAATTTTTAAATCACTGAGAATTAGGATTGCCACTGGTACCTGTGCGCTACCAGCCGTACTCTTGAGAAATTATTCTGCCAAACGATGCACGAATTCAGCACCCAGTTGTTGGGCGTCAAAAGCGTAAGGAGCGAGTGCCTGGGCGGGGTTGATGAATTGACCATCCTCGGTCAGATCAGGCTTCTTCAAGTCGATGCGAAGGTTATTCGTCATGATTGGCATCTTCAAGCCACGGACAACCAGCTGCATGCCCAACGCGGCTTGAAAGCCACCGTGACCACCATAGGAAACCAGGCTGACCGGCTTACCACGCCACTCAGCGTAAAGCGTATCCAGGGCGTTCTTCAGGGGAGCGGGGTAGCCCCAGTTGTATTGTGGAAAGAGCAAAATAAAGCCATCGTAGCCCTGAATCAACTGACTCCATTGTTTGGTGTGGGCCAGGGCGTAGTTGCCGTCTGAGGGCATCGCTACCTCGTCCAGGAAGGGCAGGTTGATCTTGGCCAAGTCGATCAGGTCAATGCTCAGCTCAGGTTGTGCGGCAGCTTGTTGCAGCCAGTTAGCGATGCTGGGGCTGATGCGGCTAGGCCGAGTGGAACCAATAATTAAGCCGATTTTTTTAGTCATGGGAGCGTCTCCTTAGTAAGAAATCTCATAGGTGCAATATGCACACATATTAGCATGCTTCTGGTATAATGACAACTATGGATAATGAAATTTTTGAAGCAATATTTGAAATCGTGACGTTTTTTAATCAACCAAACCAGGATCGGGACTTGTTGAAACGGGCAGGCATTTCTCTAGAGCCAGTTGCACTGCCGATCATTGTGCGGGTTGGGCGGCAACCGGAAATCAGTATCGGTGAGCTGGCCAATCAGATTGGTCGGAACCACTCGTCGGTTAGCCGGCAGGTAGATAAGTTGGTAGAAGCAGGCGTGCTCACGGAGGTAGAGCGGCGCGACCAACGTGTTCGACGGATCACGCTGAGTCCGCAGGGTCAACGGGCATTGTTGCAGATTAAGGTTGCCCGGGAGTCCGTTCTGCGTCAGCGTTTGTCTGGCTATTCCGACACGGAACGGGCCGATCTGGTGCGGGTTCTTCAACACTTAGTCAGTACGTTAAATTCTTCTGAAGATTCCAAGGACTAGGGGGTTCTGATGGCTATTTCTAAAGGAGATTGGTAGACTTAGGCTATTAATTGCAGACCGTTTTACTAATCAACGGAGGAAAAGGTTATGGGTAAACTAGGATTAACGCTGCTGGTGACCAGCTTACTGTTAAGCGGTTGTGGTGCCAGCCAATCAGCGACTAAACAAGCCGGTTCCTCTAGCGAGGCTAGTTCCAGTAAGCTAGCGGATACCGCGGCAATTGGCGATGCTCAGAAAAAAATCAAGGTTACCGTCGAGGGTGCCATCCGCCAGTTTCATCAGGAATTTGGGAACGCGGCCGTTGTGACGGAGCTTTCCTTGGAGCCCAATGGGACGCGGTATGCGTACAGGCTTTCCGGGGTGGATAGTAACCGTGAGTACGAGCTGACAGTTGATGCGCAAAACGGCAAGCAACGTCATGTCCGTCAGGAAAAGCTGGACGCCGATGAGGATCAAGGGGTGGCTCGCAAGCAGGAGGGTATTGACACGAATCAGCTGCAATCATTAGCGGCCATTACTCGGGCGGCGACTAAGAAGGTCAACGGCCACGCTATTTCCTGGTCTTTGGACCGAGAGGATGGTCAGGCGCAGTGGGAAGTGAAGGTCAAAAGTGGCCAGGCTTACCACGAAGTGACACTCGACGCTTCAACCGGGAAAGTACTGGCGACTGAGCGAGACGTCGACGATTAAACAAATGGGGAACTTTGGAGTGGGGAAATTAATGAAGCGAATAAGTTGGCAGCGGTGGGGAATCACCGCTGGTTTTTATGTTTTTTGGTGGTTACGAACCGTTGGCTGGGTCGTCTTCAATGGTCTAAATGGGATGAACGTTGTGACGGTGGTGGCGTCAGTTGGTGAATTGCTACTTTTGCTGGTGCCGTGGCTAGTGATTGTTGCGGGATTTGCGCGGCGGCAACGCCCGTGGGTTATCAGTTCTGTGGCATTATTGGTGCTAACGCTGCTTTCCAACGAGCAGGTCAGCGTGTACGTGGCACCGGTGTTGCCAGCATTGACCTTGCTCACTGGCTGGTTGTTGGCCAACGCTCGACTAGGCGTGACCTTTGACCGCACCAGTAAGGGGGTCACGGGCACGGTTTTGGTATTGACGGGCTTAGCCTTGCTAACGCCGCAGACTAGTGCGCGACTATACGTGGCCGGGTACCATTCACCGCTACCAGCTGTCGCTAGCCGGTTGACGCCCGATGCTAGTAATTGGCGAGCAGAGAAGTCGATTTCGTTTAGTCTTGATCGGCCAGTCGTAGCGGACGTTGGCATGCTGAGCATGTCGGGGTTCCCGGTGTCTAGCCAAAACGAGCTCAGTGTGGATGTGCGGCGCGTGGGGTGGGTCTACCTGCCAACCGAGGATCAGTGGTGGGTCGCGTAGGCTAATGATCTGGTGGGGCCAGAATAGCGATGATCAAAATAAAATGGCGGTCATGACATTTAGTCATGACCGCTTTTGCGATGAGATCCATTGAATGTTCGGTTTGTCCGGTACACGAAGATTAATCGTGCACAACCAAAAATTTGAGACAAAAAAATTAACCTGATTGAATCGAACTGGGATTTAGTCTGATGCAATCAGGTTAACTATTTAATTGGGGACAGTCAGTATCGAAGCATTTTCCGGGTACTTCGACAACTGCTACCAAAAAAGCTTTAGTTTGTCGTCAGTTTGTTAAGCAATTGTTTTACGACATCTTTACTATAACAGAGAAATCAAGGCCTGCGGGCAATTCTGGCAATTTGTAATATTACAATTTTAACGAAGTGTTTTAATGACCACGCATATTGTAAACGAATCGGTGTTGGGGCAACGCTAAAGCGCCCCAATCGGGCCAGCTTAGGTTAAACCCGAACGACTAACTTTCCTAAATTTTCATCGTGTTTGAGGAGCTTCAGCCCCGTGGCTGCCTGATTAAAGGGTAAAACGCGGTCAATTACAGGGTCAAATTCACCGGCAGCCAGTTTTTGGCCGACCACGCCAGCCATTAGGCCCAGGTCGGCAATCTCGGTGGGATTCTCAGAACGGTAGGCGCCGCCGAGAGCGGACCGGGCGATACTCAGGGCCTTGGCATTCAAGTCCAAGTGGGCGGGCATGCCATCACCAATGGCGATGATTTGACCGTTGTAAGCCATGCGGTCCACGTCGGCTGCTAGTGACTCCCCGCCAATCGTATTGATGCTGAGGCCAACGCCTCGACCGGCTGTGGCTTTCATCACGGCCTGAGTGACATCGGTCTGGTGGTAGTCAATAATGGTGCCGGCCCCGACCCGTTCTACCAATGGTCGTTTGCGTGCAGAAACCGTGGTAATCGTGGGTAAATGGAGGTCACGGGCGAACTGGAGGGCGGCTAACCCCACGGCGCCGCCACCGGCGTGAATCAAGACGGTCGGGAGCTCGGACAGGTTGGCTTTGCGATAGAACGCTTGATAGGCCGTCAACGTGCCACAGAGGCTAGCCGCCGCTTGTTCAAAGCTAACGCTGTCGGGAATGGGAGCGGCGCTGAGGTGCGTGGTCACCGTGAATTCGGCTAGGCTGCCGTTACGGCGGAGGTCGCCGTGATACATCACGCGTTTACCCACGGACCAGTCACTGACGTTGCTGCCAATGGCGACGACTTCGCCCGCCACGTCCAGGCCGACAACGTGGGGATCGTCCCAAGAGCCACTCTCAATGACCTTGTAATCGGCGGGGTTGAGCCCCACGGCCCGGACCCGTACTTTGATTTCATCGGCGGCTGGCAGGGGTTCCGGAATATCTTGTAACTGAAGTTCTTCTAGAGAATGGGGACCGGGTCCCGTAATTGTCCAAGCTTTCATCGTGGTCATCCTTTGCGTTGATTAGTTAATTAATGTGTTATGTACGTGCGGCAAGTCATTGTCGCCAATCAATTAGGCCTACCAGTTTAAAGCGGCGGCTACGTTCATCCTAACCAAGTTAGCGGCAGAATTACAGGATTTCGTTTAGTTGTAACCGTTATCCATTCACCCTATTATTAAAGTTATGTTGCAAAGCTTCTAATGAAGTGCATTCTTCCTGGAAAGTTGGTAGAATTAATTAACTTAAAAAAGATGATTTGGAGGTGGACGCCTTGCACCAACCGTACGTTGCATACCCAATTCCCGACCGCTAATCAGACGTTGTCACAGATAGAAAGGAAGACCTTATTACATGGCACAAGACCCAGAAGTAACAGCACCAACGAACACAGAAGCAGAAACCACTGACCCTGGACCCAGCCAGCAGCCGCCACTTTGGCAGCGTTCGACTGAGTCCTTACTTGTTGAATTTGCCACGAATGAAGACGAGGGACTGACCACCGCTGAAGCCCAGAAACGGCTGAAGGCAAATGGCCCCAACGAGTTGACTGCCAAGAAACAATCCAATCTTTTACGTTTCTTGAAGCAGTTTAACAACTCCATCATCTACATTTTGGCAGCAGCTGCCCTGATGACCTTCTTTATGCATCACTATTCCGATTCCATTGTTATCGGACTGGTCATCGTCGCCAACGCCTTTATTGGCTATTTCCAGGAACGCTCAGCGGATAACGCTCTGGACCGAATCAAGGCACTACTGGTCTCCGAGGCCGTCGTCATTCGTGATGGCCAAAAAATTACGTTACCAGCCCGCGAGCTGGTGACGGGAGACATCGTTCAGTTGGAAGCGGGGGACACCGTGCCCGCTGACCTCCGGCTGATTGACGCGGATAACTTAAAGATCCAAGAGTCCGCCTTGACCGGTGAGACCGATTCAGTTGAAAAGGGAGAAGATCCCTTGAACGTGGCCAATTTGGCATTGGCCGAACGCACGAACCAAGCGTTTGCTTCTACCGCCGTGACCAATGGTTCCGGACGGGGAATCGTGACCGTGACGGGGGCCAAAACTGAAATTGGTCATATCCAACAAAACGTTGCTGAAGTTAAGCAACAGACCACCCCATTGATGAAAAACCTCAATAGTTTAGGTTTAGGGTTATCCGTCGCCATTTTAATTGCAGCAGTCTTGCTGTTTATCCTGGGGATGATCACCCACGTGTACAGCTTGCCAACCTTACTGATTGCCGTCATTACGATGGTGGTGGGGTCGATGCCAGAAGGGTTACCCGCCAGCACGTCCGTCGTGTTAGCCATGGGAACTCAGGCGATGACGAAACAAAATGTGATTGTGAAGACGTTGCCCGCCGTGGAAACACTGGGCGCCGTCGACATTGTGAACACCGATAAGACCGGGACACTGACCAAGAACGAAATGACTGTGACGGACATCTTGACGGCGCAGGACACCTACACCGTTTCCGGAGTGGGCTACGACGCGACTGGTCAGGTGAAAAATGATGAGGGTCAGGACGTCAACTGGCGTCAGGATGCGGATTTAGAATGGTTGGTCCAAATTGCTGGGCAGACCTCTGATGCCGAATTCCATGAGGAAGACGGCCAGTGGATTCTAACTGGTGAACCGACCGATGGGGCATTAACGGCCCTGTATCACAAGTTGGTGGGCGCTGACCCAGATCCACAAGAAATTGATTCCCGACCATTCGACTCGGCTATTCGTTACTCGGCCCGGTTAGTGGATCATAACGGCCAACGTTATCTGTTAGTCAAAGGGGCGCCCCAAACCTTGACCCAACTGATGCTGGCGCAGGGTGAATCCGTGAACGAAGCCGCTTGGCAGGAACGTTTGTCGCAGTTAACGCGGCAGGGTAAACGGGTCGTCGCGCTGGGGTACCAACCAGTGGCTGACGACGCGACTGAGGTTGATGACTTAGTCATTGGTCAGAACTTCCATTTAGCTGGGATGGCCGGTATCATTGACCCACCACGTCCCGGTGTGGCCGACGCCGTTCGGCAATTACGGTACGCGGGTATCAAGGTGAAGATGATTACCGGGGATGACCCCGAAACGGCCGCGGCGATTGCCCGGCAACTGAATTTATCCGAGCAGGCACGGGCCATTACCGGTCCTGAACTGGCTGAAATGACCGATGAACAGTTGGCCAGTCAAATTGATAAGTACACCGTCTTTGCCCGGACCACACCGGCTGACAAATTACGAATCGTGAAGGCCCAACAGGCCCGCGGTCACGTGGTGTCGATGACCGGTGATGGGGTCAACGATGCGCCCGCCCTGAAACAGGCTGATATTGGGGTTGCCATGGGGATTCGGGGAACCGACGTTGCCAAGGACTCCGCCGATATGGTGCTGGCCGATGACGACTTCACCTCGATTCTGGGGGCGGTCCGGGAAGGTCGCCACGTCTTCGATAACATTCGCAAGACGATTCGCTTCCTGTTACCAACCAGTTTCGCTGAAGGCCTGATTGTGGTTATGAGTATTCTGATGGATCAAGAGTTACCACTGTTCCCAACCCAATTGCTGTGGATCAACATGGTATCCGCTCTGACGATTCAGTTTGCGTTTATCTTCGAACCGGCCGAGAGTGGCATTATGAAACGGGGCCCACGGGATGTTAAGCAGGGAATTCTTTCTAAGCTCGACATGTTTGAGGTGACTTACGTGTCGTTGTTGATTTCCGGACTGGGAATCTTTGCCTACGACTTGTTGACGGGCCAGGGGCTGTCTGCGGTGATTGGGAGTACCATGACGCTGAACGTGATTATCTTCGGGAAGGTCTTCTACCTCTTCAACCTGCAAAATGACCACCCCGTCTTCTCCAAGTACTTCTTCCGCAACAAGATGAGCTTCGTTATCGTGGCGATTTTGATGGCGCTCCAGGCCATGATTATTTATTGGCCAGCCATGCAGGGCGTCTTCCATACCACTAGCGTGAACTTTCACTATGGTTGGGGGATTCCAATCGTTGCTGGAATCGTGGTCTTGTTGGTGACTGAATTAGCCAAATGGATCCGTCATCGCATCGATGCCACCACTGTTACGCGTGAGCAACAGATCGGTCGTTGATCTTGGCCGCCTGCGGCAGCTAGGGGTTGCGCTGTGGGGCGACCCCCGGGAGCCAAAGAGCGGTCTCCCGCGGCGCCTTGGTCCTTCGCTTAACTCGCGAATGCCCAAGGACGACCCAGCCACTAAGCCAGCAAAAAACGCTGACTAAGTGGCTCGACACTGCGCAACCTCTAGCTGCCTCCGGCTCAAATAGTTGGTTGGGTGGCTACGGGTAACGGTGTGGTCTCTTGTTCCACTGAAAGTTTGTAAACGATAGCTGTTCATTTCCTCAGTTTGGGAGTGGACGGTTTTTTTTGTTATCACCTGCGGTAGCTAGGAGTTGTGCTGTGGGGCGACGACCCCCGGGAGCCAAAGAGCGGTCTCCCGGGGCGCCTTGGCCCTTCGCCTAACCCGCGAATGCCCAAAGACGACCCAGCCACTAAGCCAGCTAAAAACGCTGACTAAGTGGCTCGACACTGCGCACCCCCTAGCTGCCTCCGGCTCAAATCGTCGGTTGGTTGGCTACGGGTAACGGTGTGGTTTCTTGTCTCACTGAAAGTTTGTAAACGATAGCCGTCCATTTCCTTAATTGGGAATGGCCGGTTTTTTTGTTGAAGAATGTCGGTTGCTATTTTAAGATGTCGGCCTATCAGTTGTGATTTAGTCAACGTTGATGATGACTATGACATAGTGAACGTTAATGTGCTTTCAGTGAGCCAACGTAGCTGGAGGTTGTCAGGGCGGGTGACGGCTGTGTTGGTGGCGTTAACTCGGTGGGCTGACCGAGTCTAGGCCACGGGACGAGCTTGAAGATTCGTGGGCTGTGCGAAGCTTCAAGTCGAGCTGGAGGACCGCTTTTCAGGCCGAAAGCGGTCCCCACAGCAGACGCCCACCCTGACAACCGGAAGCGGCAATTTGGCTAATGCTGGTCCTAGTCCTAGTCACTTTACCAGTATCCTCGACAACCAAATATTCTCATCTGAAATAATTAAAACGTCAAAATGTTAAAAATGGGTGGCCCTTAGCACCTGATAATCTTATACTTAAGGAATAAAGGGGGCGGAACACAATAATGTTGAAGAAGAGTTCCGATTGTACAGAGATTTTAGTGGGAAAGGCCGCCAGTATGGACGGTTCAACGATTGTGGCACGTAACGAAGATGGTTACGGTCCAGTCAACCCAATCAAGTTTGTGGTCCACCCAGCAATGGACCAATCGCAGGAATCCTTTACGTCGATCGTTACCGGCGTAAATGTACCGTTACCCGACCACGCCTACCGCTATACGGGGACGCCTCAGGCCGACCAGAGTGATGGTCAATACGAAGAAGCTGGTATCAATGAATTAAATGTTGGTATGAGTGCGACCGAAACCACCGCAACGAACGCCCGTGTCTTGGGCTACGACCCATTGGTGAACGATGGTATCAACGAAGAAGCCATGGTTACCTTAGTTTTGCCATACATCAAGACTGCTAAGGAAGGGGCCCAACGCTTGGGTGCCTTGCTAGAAAAATACGGGACCGGTGAAAGCAACAGTATTGCCTTCAACGACAATGACGAAATCTGGTACCTGGAAACGGCCGGTGGTCATCACTGGGCGGCGATGCGCTTACCAGAAGATACCTACGCCATTGCACCTAACCAGACGCTGATGCAAGAAGTTGATCTCAACGATCCCGACAACTTTTTAGTGGCCACGGACCTGGTCGACTTTGTTAAAAAGAATCATTTGAATCCTAATCCAGACACGTTTAACTTCCGTGAAATCTTCGGAACTCACGGCGAGGATGACGCGTACTACAACACGCCACGGACTTGGTACGGCCAAAGCCTGTTCAATCCTGAAATCAAGGATCAACAGCCAACTGACCAAGACATGCCATTCACGCGGAAGCCAGCCAAGAAGATTGCCATCGAAGACGTGCAATTCTTCCTGTCTTCCCACTACAACGGGACGAAGTATGATCCATTTGGAACCTTTGCCTCTGGTTCAGCCGATGACCAGAAGAAATTCCGGCCAATCGCGATGGACCGGAACCAATGCTCATCGATTCTCCAAATCAGAAACGATGTTCCAGCCGACCGGGCAGCCATTCAATGGATTGCCATGGGCTTCTTCGCCTACGCACCATACGTGCCATTCTTTACGAACATCAACGACACGCCGGAAGATTACAAAAATACAACGACGGCGGTCGATGTCGAGAACGTTTACTGGCTTAACAAGACGCTCTCTGTTATCATTGAGCCCCACTTCCATGAATACGTTGAAGCAGTTAACGCCTTCCGCGAAGGGTGCCAATCCTATGGTCGGCAACGGGTTGCGGCAACTGATGAAGCTGTTAGTGGTGACACGACTGAGTTCTTGACTAAGAGCAATTTGGAAACGGCTGGTGAAGTCTCTAAGCGGACGCACCAATTGTTTGATGATCTGGTTAAGCACGGCCTCTTGTTATCTAAGACGGTTTGGGAAAAGGGTCAAAACCTCTAATGTAATGTTAAGTTTAGCATGTTAATCTTGGAGAGTAAGCACAGGTTGAGTGATGACTAGGAGGTAATCATGACTAAATGGGTTAAATTCATTTTAGCGGGATCTTTGGGACTGGTATTTTGGGGTGGCTTAACGACGGCCAGCGCCGCCAAAAAAGTGACATTACCAGCCTACCCGCAGCATCGGATTTTTACGTTTAAGTCGACTGGCACGAAGGTGTACAGCTATCCACGCGCGGCTTATAAGCACAGCACCGTTTTGGGGACCGAACGTAGTCGGACGAAGCAGTGGACGGTGGATAAGGTCATGACGGTCAAAGGCAAGCGTTACGTGCGGTTGGCCAAAGTCACGGCTAAGAAGCTGCCGCACGGGACGATTGTTGGATCGACAGCCACCAAGAAGTCCAAATTGGTGGGCGGTTACGTGGCACTGAGCAAGCTGAAATTTCACCAACAGATCAGTCAGATGAAGTCGGTCAAGAAGACGGCCTACTGGACGCCAACCACGACCCATGATTTCTGGGACATGCCGGCCAAGTCACTCGGCACGACGGCGGCCAATCATTACGGTACCACGTACGGTTACCGGACGCTCTACGCCATTCAGTCACTGACCACGACCAGTAAGAAGCAGTACCTATACTTCGAGACGGCCGCTGGTAAGGCAATTGGCTGGTTACCGAAGAGCGCTGTGGTCAAGGGGACGTACCCGAACATCATGACGCGCGAGCTCAACCGCAATGCCACGACGGCAACCACTAAGGTGGCCACGTTGGATAAGGCGGCGCACATCAAGATTGGTATTGCGACGACCAATGGGCAAATTCAGCGAGTCGTACTGCTACAACAAAACAGCCAAACGATGATTTACGATTATCAGAATGGTAAGGCAGTCAAGGAAACGACGCGGAGTGCCACTGGCAAGGTGCTAAGCACCAAGTCAATTGCGCCGGTAGCCACCTTGAGCTTTAAGTTAGTCGCTGCGTTTGACATCAATGGGACCACTTACAAGGGAACGATTTCACCGAAGGGCGAGATTGATATTCCGGTTTACTTTGGGTGGACCGCTTAAATGCAGATTAATCACGGAGAGTCTGGGGTAAAACCTGGGCTCTTTTTTGCTACGACGAATTTACAATTGAAGTGCAACATTAATTGAATAAAAAAACCCATAGCGGGTACAATTACTTAACGACCAAGAAAAGCAAAGGAGTACTCGCTATGAGCTATCACCATCTTACTATAAATGAACGAGAAAGTATTCTAGAACTTTCGGCTAAAGGATTATCAATTCGTGGGATTGCCTTGAAGTTACGGCGTTCACCTAGTTCAATTTCGAGAGAATTAGGTCGTTTGAATGGGCACTATTCACCATCTGAGGCTCAAAAGGATTATCGAAAACGACGCCGAAATAGCCACAAACCCCGACTTCTTGATCAGCTACCTCAACTGTGTTCAAGAATTGCCTATTTAATCAGGGAACGCCAATGGTCCCCACAACAGATCGCCAATCGTCTGAAATTAGAGGGCCAAACGTTTGTTAGCTACAATACTATCTACCGCCACATTGAGCAACATAACCTCAACCAATCTTTTACTTCTCATGGAGATACTGGTATTCGGTGCAAGTTAAGACACCGAGGTCGCCAACGGCATCGTCCAGGTGACCGTAAACATCGTGAACCTAAGGTAGACTACATTTCCATCCATGAGCGACGACGTTCATTAATGAACGTCGTCGCATCGGGGATTGGGAACTCGACACAGTTCAAGGAAAAGTTGGTGAAGAAGTTCTAGTGACTGCCGTTGATCGTAAAACACGATATACCTTGATTACTAAGGCATTGCGTAAGAATTCTGAGTCAATAAACGAGGCTCTATTGGCCATGTTTAGCCGTGTTCCTAAGGAATTTATCCACTCAATTACGCCGGACCACGGAACTGAATTCTTACAACTAGCAGATATTCGCGATGAGTTACAAGTGACCATTTACTGGCCGGATCCATATTCGCCAGAACAACGTGGAACCAATGAAAATACCAATGGGTTAATTCGAGAATATTTTCCTAAAGGGAAAAGCCTCAACGGTCACAACCTAGAGGAAGTTTTGAAGTGCCAGAATCGGATAAATCGACGACCTAAAAGAGTTTTAGACTATCGTACCCCGGAAGAAATTTTATTTGATAAAGTGTTGCGCTTGGTTTGACAATTCGTCACGCCAACTGTACTGAAAAAAGTGTTCTCCGATTCATAGACAGTCTGTTTATGAATCGGAGAACACTTTTTTAATTTTATTTTTTAGTGAGGGATGTTCTAGATATCCGCGGTATCAGTATTTGGCACGTTTTCACGAACCACGCGGGCGGGGCTACCGGCAATCACCACGTTGTCACCGAAGGACTTGGTGACCGTGGAATTGGCCCCCACGACCACGTTATTGCCTAAGGTGACGCCGGGCAAGATAACGGCACCGCCACCGATCCAGACGTGGTCGCCAATCGTGACGGGTTTGCCCAGGCCAATGAAGGCATCGCGACCTGCTGGGTCAAGGGGATGGTAGGCGGCGTAGATTTGGACGTGGGGCGCCATCATGCAGTGATCCCCAATGGTAACTGGTGCGATGTCCAAGATGACGTTGTCATAGTTACACATGAAGTCATCACCGACGTGGATGTTATAGCCAAAGTCACAGCGGAAGTTGGGTTGCACGCAAGGACGTTCACCGACGGAACCAAAGAGCTGGCGGATGATGTAGTCTTTTTCCTGAGTGGCGGTATCATCTAACTCGTTTAATTCCTTGCAGAGTCGTCGTGCCTTGGTCTCATCAGCGGCGAGTTCGGGGTCCATGATGTTGTAGGGCTCGCCAGCGAGAAATTTTTCTTTTTCAGTTTTCATTGGGGATACCTCCTGTTGCCCATTAGTATAGCATTTATCCGGATGAATTGTAAACGTGTACATTTATTAGGATAACAAGGTTGTGGGGCTTAATTTTCTAACTGTGCCAACCAGGAAGGGGGACGGGCACTTAGTAGATGGTTTTGGGTAAAATAACGTTAAAGGCATGCGGCTAAGTTCGGATGTCTTGGGTTTATACTCAGCTTTTACAAGGAAATAACGGATAATGTCGAGCGACTACCATCAACAG
Organism: Levilactobacillus yonginensis; assembly: GCF_003946265.1. Lineage (GTDB taxonomy): Bacteria > Bacillota > Bacilli > Lactobacillales > Lactobacillaceae > Levilactobacillus > Levilactobacillus yonginensis. Next base: position 8,954 of record NZ_RHNO01000028.1, on the reverse strand, counting down.
TTACTGACACGGATTCGGGAGCTGGGTCGGTATCAAGGGGCTTGGAACGGACAGTTCTGAGTCCTTTTTGCTGGAATCAATACAGGCGATAACGACGGCTTGCCTTCCACGAAAATATTTTGTATACTTATTAGCACTTCGGCTATCAAAGCTGAGGACAAGGAGATGATCGACGATGATGGCATCGTTATTTGTACGGAAAAGTGCTGCTAGTTAGCGACACTTTTCTGCAAAACCTTTCAGAGAAGTGTCAGGTTTGAATCTGAAAGGAAATAAAAAATGAAACCGACAATTACCACCTATGAATACAGTTATATTACCCAGCAGGTCAATGACCTGGTCAGTGCTTACCTATCAATCAACGACCGACGGATGCGGGATACCGTTCGGGCGACGACGTTGGAGCGCATTACGCCACTACTTCCTAGTGAGGAACCAATTAGCCAGGAATTCTTGCGACGGTTACAACCAGATCGTTTATCACGGGACGCAGCGGCCAAGCTACTGCCGACGTTAGAACCCTTAGTCGTACCTTTTCCGGAGCTATCGATTAAGCAACTGAGTAAGCTGTTTCGTAAGGTGAAGAAGCTTAAGCAGCCAGAGTGGGCGGACTTAAACTTACACGAACTGACCTATCTAGGGTGGAACGACGGTGGCAGCCAGAAGAAGTATCTGGTAGCACCGTACCAGGATCGCTTAATTGGCATTCAAGGTGACCTCGCCCCCCAAGTGGTGAAGGGTGTTTGCGCCATTTGCCAGACGATTGGGAACGTTTCGTTGTTTGTGTCGACGACCAAGAAGTCGGGACTGGGGACCTACACGCGTAACGGTAACTATATTTGCCGCGACAGCGCGCAGTGTAACCGTCAGTTGACTGACCCACAGGCACTCGCCGAGTTTTTAAGCATTGTCCGACCAAAACGATAAGTATAGAGCTAAGGGGACCGTCATTTGGGCGGTCCCCTTTTTGACTAGAAAATGATAATCGGCTAAGTTTTCCGGAAACGTGCTGGTCACGGGTCTGACCTTTGTTATAATGGTCTTTGTGGAATTTTTTGGGTTAGTTATTCAGGCGCAGAACTAAGGTCGCCTGCGGCCGTCAAGGATAGGGCCCGCTGTGGGGCCGCCTTCAGCCAAAGAGCGGGCTTCCGGCTCGGTTTTAAGCCCCACTAAAAATCGTGTGGGTCTTGAAACACGTCCCCTGGTGTTGCCCCGAGCAAATCACTCGGTCCAATACCAGCGACACGGCGGACCCCATCCTTGGCAACCGCCGGCTATGATAGTGTCTTATGAGTTCTACGAGACGAAAAACTATATGTGTCATTAATCATTATCAATAAAAATGTGATTTATGATTAAGATATTTAAAATAAAAACAAATTAATAGATTGATTACTTGAACGTAAGGTAGTCGCAGGTCGACAGGGACGTAACCCAGTGGATGTCGTCTTAGTCTGGTGGAATTCCGGACTTAGAGGACTGGCCGAACTTGAAGACTCGTTCTTTGAGGCTTTAAGTCGCCCTGGGGACCGATTCTTAGGCCCCAGGTCTGCCTCACAGGGTGGAGTTCCTGTCGACCGGAGACGGCTACATTTCAAGATAAAGTATACATAAATTCAAGGAGGAACGGTCATGACGGGACAACATCATTTAAGAGGGGTATTGCTAGCCAGTCTAGCCTGCATGATGTGGGGGATTTCTGGGGTGGTCGCGAGCAGTCTGTTTACCCTAAACACACACGTAACCGCACTTTGGCTGTCAGAAGTACGGATGACCACGGCGGGAATCGTTCTGCTGATCATTGCTCAGCTGATTGGTGCTAAGCCCATGCGGCTGTGGCAGCACAAAAACACGGCTGGTCGAATCGTTAGTTACGGCTTGTTGGGGATGGTTCCCGTTCAGTTGTGTTATTTTGAAGCGGTTAAATTTGGGAACGCCCCAATTGCCACCATCATTCAGTTCTTAGGACCGTTCATCATCAGTATCTACTACTTCTTGTTCAAACACACAAAGCCGACCCGGCCAGAGAGTGTGGGGATGGTCATTGCCTTTGTCGGGACCTTTTTGATTGTGACGCACGGCCACGTCAATGCGTTAGCCATCTCGCCGGTCGTCCTGTTCTGGGGGTTCCTGTCAGCAATCGGGGTGGCAACCAACACGTTGCTGCCACGACCACTGTTCTCAACGTATGGTTCCTTATCCGTCACGGGGTGGGGCCTGTTAATTGCGGGATTGTCACTGAACTTTGTTAAACCCGTTTGGCAATTCCACACGACCGTCACAGCTACTGAATGGACGTTAGTGGCCATCATCATCGTCTTCGGGACGGTCATTCCCTTCCAAATGTTCGCTCACAGCTTGGCTTACATCTTACCGACAACGGCCACATTGTTGGACGCCTTTGAACCGCTGGCGGCAACGGTCTTCTCGGTTATTTTCCTGAGTGTTCAGCTAACAGGTTTTGATTTGGTTGGTGGGACGCTGATTATCCTGGCCGTTATGATCTTATCGATGAACAGTCGGAAACTGGTAAACTTTTTTCACCGTCGTCGCAGTACGACCTAAATAGATCTTAAAAGAGCACTGAATTCACCTCCACAATTGGAGATGAATTCAGTGCTCTTTATCTGGGCCATTTAAATGATTAATGATTAGGAAAGGGAAAGTGGGTCTAAAATTTTGTAGAATCTGTAACCTAGCTGCAGGTTGTCAGGAGGACACCAGCTGTGACAACGGTGTTAGTTGGCGGTTTTTAGCCAACTTATAGCGTGGGACGAGCTTGACGCCTTGGTGGGTTTTACCAAGGCGTCAAGTCGAGGAGCAAGACCGCTCTCAGGCTTGCTCCGGTCCCCACAGCAGGCGGCCTCCTGACGACCGGAGACGGCAAATTCCGCAAATCCCATAAGGTCCGCTATTCAGCAGGAACGTTCTTAATCCGTAACGTCATGGCGTTGATGGCTACGATGATGGTACTGAAGGACATGATGATTGCCCCAACCATGGGGTTCAACATGAAGCCAATGGGAGCTAAGACGCCGGCTGCCAGTGGAATGGCGATCAGGTTGTACCCAGCACCCCACCAGAGGTTCTCGGTCATCTTCCGTTGCGTTGCGCGAGCGAGGTCCAAGAACTGGATCACGTCGGCCGGGTCACTGGAAACTAGGATGATGTCGGCGGATTCAAGGGCCACGTCGGTCCCAGAACCAATTGCCATCCCAATGTCGGCCCGGGTCAGACTAGGTGCATCGTTGACCCCGTCCCCAATGAAGAGGACCTTCCCAGTTTCTTGGTACTTCTGAACCAGGCGTTCCTTGTCTTCTGGTAGCAAGCGGGCTTGGACGTCGTCAATACCAACGGAAGCAGCCACTTTGTTTGCCGTTTCTTGGTTATCCCCAGTCAGCATAACGGGCGTAATCCCTTGTCTCTTGAGGGCGGTTACCAGCATCTTAGCGGCGGACTTGATTTGGTCACCCTGAGCGACTAACCCTAAGACCTGCTTGCCAGCAACCAAATAACTGATGGAGTTTCCTTCAGCAGCAAATTGGCTAAATTGGTCACGGTCGTAGTTTAAGTTGTTTTGTTCCAAGTAGTTCACGGACACGACCCCGTAAGTGGTGTTCGCAACCGTTCCGAATTGGCCCAACCCAGTCTCTTGGTGGGTGTCACTAGCGGTTGTGAAGCTTAAGTTTTTGGTCGTTGCAGCAGTTAAGATTCCGGTGGCAAGGGGGTGGCTAGAGCCTTTTTCTAGACTAGCCATCAGACTCAGCACGTCGTCTTCAGAGCGTTGGTTGTCGAAGCTGACCAGGTGATTAACTTTAAATTCACCCATAGTCAACGTTCCCGTCTTGTCCATCAAAGCAAACTTCAAGTGGTTAACCTGTTCCATGGCATTCCGGTTACGGATCAATAAGCCGTTTTGGGCGGCAATTGCGGTACTCCGGGACACAACCAGGGGTACAGCTAGGCCCAAAGCGTGGGGGCAGGCAATGACGAAGACGGCGACGGCCACTGGCAAGGCCACGGCCAAGTTGGCCACAGTCAGCCAGATGATGAAGGACAGAATCCCAACAAAGAGGGCGGCGTAGAATAACCAGCCCGCGACCCGGTCGGCCAGATTTTCTGAATCAGATTTGGCGCTCTTGGCGTCGTTGATCAGTTTCATAACTTGCGCTAGGTAACCGGAGTCCCCAGTTCCCGTGACTTTCGCGGTAAAGGTTCCCGTACCGTTGACGGACCCACCGATAACACTGTCACCAGCAGCCTTCTTAACGGCCTTGGATTCACCAGTTACCAGTGATTCGTTGACGTCGGAAGCCCCGGAAATAATCTCGGCATCGGCTGGGATTTGTTCACCAGCCCGGACGGAGACCGTTTGGCCAACTTGTAAGTCGCTTAGGTTAACGTCGGTTAGATTACCTTGCTCGTCGACGACGTGGGCTTCTTGCGGAAGTAATTTTCCCAGAGCGTCCACGGCGGAACCAGCGTTCATGACCGTGTTCATTTCAATCCAGTGACCCAACAACATGATGACGATCAAGGTGGAGAGTTCCCAGAAGAAATTGTTGACCATCGGTGTCACGTGGAAGACGTTGTTGGCAATCACAGCGTAGATGCTGTAGATGTAGGCTACGCCGACCCCCATACTGATCAGGGTCATCATGGCAGGTTGCTTCATTTGAAGCTCAGCCTTGGCGCCACTGAAGAAGGGACCACCACCGTAGAAGAAGAGGATGGTACCTAACACGGCAACGACCCAGTCGCTACCGGGGAAGATGAGTTGGAAAGGTAGTTTAACGCCCATCATGGGGGACATCAGAATCACAGGAATCATGAGGATGAGGGAGACCCAGAACTTACGCTTCAGGTTACCCATGTGCATCATGTGACCGTCGCCCATGTCCATATCCATGTCGCTCATATCCATGTTACTCATGTCCATGTGGGCCATTTCATCGTGGTTCATTTGGCTGTGGTTCATTTGACTATGGTTCATGCCCGCCATGTCGTCGTGCATGTCCATGTTGTGCATCTCAGTTTCTTTCATTATTCACAACTCCTCTCGCAATTTTCAGGTAGACAGTCACAGGCAACTTCAGCTGGCGCTGTGGCTAATTTCTTATTCAGGACGTTCAGTAATTCTTGAACGTCGTTGTGACTCAGTTCGGTCTGCTCTAACACGTGCGCTAGAGCAGTTCCCCGGTGCATGGCACACATCTGATCGAGCTCAGTCTGCAGTGCCGTGTCCATTGCCGTTTGTTCGTCAATGTTCGGGGTGTAGATGAATTGGCGTCCATCTTTGGCTGTGGCCAAGGCGCCCTTCTTGACCAACCGGCCAATCAAGGTTTTGATGGTGGCCGCTTTCCAGTCGTGTTGTTGCTCTAATAAATCAATGATGGTCCGGCTATCGGCTTGACCGAGGGTCCAAACGATCCGCATGACCCGCCATTCTGCGTCGGAAATGGTGACTGCTACTTCTGTGGCTGCCATAGATACAACTCCCTTTCGTTTACAATTGTAATCTTAATTAATGAGTTTAGTTTACAACTGTAAACACAAATGGTCAAGGGTTATGGCCAACTTTTTTTACAAATACATTTTTAATAGGTTAAAATTTGGGCAAGATTGCGGTTTGTCACCCCATGGGCCCAAACTTTCTGTATAATATATACAACTTACTATCTTGAAAGGAGCGTTTACGCTCGTGCAAAAATTTAAACGCTGGTTATGGCAGGCCGCTATCGTTGGCCTGACCGTAATTGGCTTGGGTGGTGGTGTGACCGCAAATGCGGCCACAAAGACCGTTTCTAAGGTCCCAGCCCGGGCTGCGTTCGTCATGGACGCCCAGAGTGGCCAGGTACTCTACCAACAAAATGCGGATAAGAAATACCCAATCGCGTCACTTTCAAAATTACTGACTGTTTATCTGACGGTTAAGGCCATCAATGATGGCAAGATTGGTTGGAACGATGATGTGCCAATGAGCAACGACCTCTTAAAGCTGAGTCACAGCTATGAATTCTCCTCTCTACGGATGAAGACCGGGGAGAAGTTTACGGTGAAACAGTTGGTGGCTGCGGCCATGATTGCTTCATCGAACAGTGCCGCAACAGCCTTAGGAGAGTACGTGGCCGGCAATAATGCTAAATTTGTCGCCCTGATGAATCAACAGAGCGCGGACTGGGGCATCGAGGCCCATTTCATTAGCTCTTCTGGGTTAGATAACGGAGATTTGAAGGATTACAACTTGGTTCTCCCCAATACTGGCAAGAAGGAAGAAAATTTAGTTTCCGCTAAGGCGATCACGTTGGTCGCCCAGCATTTGTTGGCTGCGGACCCCGAGATTACGCAGATGTCGAATCAGACTGAAGCCAAAATCAATGGCACCACCATTTATAATGAAAATGGTTGTTTAAAGGGTAAGAGCCATTATAAGAAGGAAAGCCAAATCGATGGCTTGAAGACTGGTTTTACGGAGAGTGCCAAGCTGTGTTATACCGCTTCGTACAAGGTCAATGGTCAGCGAATGATTGCGACCATTATCGGTGGCGACACGACCTTTTCCGCGATGAACAAGTTAATCAAGCAGACGAAAGAAATGTACCAGTTAGAGAACACGCCGTTGGCAAACCAGTCAGTGTCACTGGCTAATGGTTTAGAAACCAAGGTTACAGCGGCGCCGATCATCAGTCAGGCGGGCGTTTGGTACCAAGAGAAGGCGGCTAATTTGAGCACCAAGGTGGAGACAAAATTGACACCAGCTCAGTTGAGCAGCGGGATGGTCGATGCCGGCGATCCGGTTGCCCAGGCGACCGTCACCGATGCAACCACTGGAGCCAAGCAACAGATTGTGTACAAGGCCCAGCAGACCGCGACGCTGTTTGCGGATCGCGTCGTGTTCCACAGCAAGCAGACTACGGATCAGTTGCTTAAAGCGTTGGTTACGCCGGTTACGAGTGCCTTAGCTTAAAGGATTGGCCCATAAATAGCGACGATTAAAATAAACAAGCCGTCAACACTACTTTTTCAAATAGTGTTGACGGCTTGTCTTTGTTACCAAAGGTTGAAAGTACTGAAACACCCACTATGCTTGATACAACAAGGATTGGGTGTTGGGGTTTAGTCAGATATAGCGGGAAATTGTCGCCTTACCGTTCGCCAAATCTGGACTGGAACGCGGTGGAAAGGACGGGACAAGCCAAAGAGCGGTCTTGTCCCTCGCTTGAAGCCGCAAAGCACGTCTTCAAGTCGCCATTTTCAAGAAGGTCACTTAAAAATTCCACGGCTGAGTCCAAATTTGGCTCACTCTCGGCTACCTAGTGGAGCACTAATCTTAAGTCGATAACGTGGCTTGATAACAGTTTTCGAACTTTCAACCTTTAGTTTGTTAGAGCTACTTCACGGACACCCATTGTTTGTTACCAGTCAGGTAGGTGCCATTGGTTAGTTGGTAGCGGGTCATGACACCCCGCCGAACCAGCCGCTTAACGTGGACAACGGTGCCTTTCTTTAAGTGTTTAACGCGTTTGTCATGACTAAAGGTAGCCTGTTGATATTCATAAGTTCCTTTGGGATTAAATACGACTAGTTTTTGATAGTGTTTGCCTTGCCAGTATAGGTTGGCCACAAAGTTGCTCTTCGCTGTGACGTAGGTTCCATCAGCTAACTGGTAGCGGGTTCGTCCTTGAATTGACTTGGCAATTCCCACGACCTTGAACGTCTTGGCCTGGATTCGTGGCAGGCCCTTCACGTGGGCATCGCGTTGACTAACTTTAAATGTTGGTTTTGCGTACCGATAGAGTCCCTGCTTGGTGTAGATCATGAATGGCTGGAAAGTAGCTGCGTTCTTGGTATAAACGTAAGTCACCGTTTGCGCAGAAGTTGTGAACTTGCCAGCTGGCGTACCAATGGTTTTGACAAAGGTATACCCCTTGATGGCTTTTTGCTTGGTCTGATAGGGTGCATTAACTGTGCCGTTAATGACGGTATCTTTGGCTAATTTCGAGCCATTGGCCGTTTGGTAGTGCACCGTGACTGGCGCAGCTTTTGCTTCAGCGGTATTCGTGCCAGTAGTGGTGGCCGTTGGCTTACCATAAACGTAAGTGAAAGTTTGCGGCGTATCCTGGTAAACACCCGTGGGCGTGCCACCTTTGACGGACTTTAAGGTCAGGCCCTTGAAAGCCGCGTCGGTTGATTTGTCCGGCAAGGTGTACTTGTCGCCCGGCTTACCTGAGACGACCGCATCATCTGCCAGCTGATTACCACTGGCGTCCTGAAATTTAAAGGTCACGGTTGGATTGTAAGTGTAGGTGACTTCATTTGTTCCTGCAGGTGCGACCGTATCTAGTTTGTAACCCGTAATGTCAGCCGCGGGCTTGGCCGTTGTTATCTCGGCCATCAGGGCCGCCACTTGTTGGGTGCCAACCGTAAACGTTAACTTCTGTAAGGAAGTGTTCGCTGGGTTAACGCAATTGATGGTCAATGTCGTGGTGGTCGTGTCACCGGACGGATCGACGTAGTCTACATCAGCTGCATCGAGGTATTCCGTCTTATTGATTTGATAATAGCTTTTACCAGTATCTAAGTTCAGTAAGATTTGGTCTGATTCACTCTCGAAGCCCCTAGCAAGTCGTCGGACCGATTCAACTTTGCCAGTATTATCATACAGAGGAACGGTATCAGTGAGGTTAATGAGCGTGCCTGTTGGTGCTGTTCCGTGAACTTTTAATATTGCGTGGTTAGGCACCAACTCAATCGAAGTCCACACGGTGTGGCCGCTGGCACCAGAATCAGCATTGGCACTGGTCAAGCCCCCGATGAGTCCGATACCAATCAGTAAACTTCCTAACGCTAGTAACCATTTAAATCGTCTTCGTAACCGACGAATTGTCAAATCAAGTGTAACTTTGTCCCAAAGAAAACTTCAGATGGACTCTTCCAGCCTAAAATCTTGCGTG
>NZ_RHNO01000027.1 GCF_003946265.1 Levilactobacillus yonginensis | reverse complement strand
TAGGCATAGAAAAATCCCCTTAAAGTTAACAGATGAATTATAGTTTTTCATCTGTCAACCTTAAGGGGACTATAGCAGTTAATCAACTAGGACGTCCTTACTGGTATTTAGTAATAGAAGTTGAAAGTTCGAAAACCGTTATCAAGTCAGAAATAGTCAGGCGTTATAGCCACCTGCGGCTGTCAGAGATTCCGCCAGCTGTGACCTCCTCCGGTTGAACGGATTCTTGGAAATTAGGCTAACTTAAATACCTACATGACCGCACCTACGCAATATTATTGGTGCGCCATTAGGTAGCCGATAGTGAGCCAAATTTGGACTAAGCCATGGGATTTTCAAGTGTCTTTCTTGAAAATGGCGACTTGAAGACGTGTTTTGCGGCTTCAAGCGAGGGGCAAGACCGCTCTTTGGCTTGTCCCGTCCTTCCCACCGCGTTCCAGTCCAAATTTGGTAAACGGTAAGGCGACAATTTCCCACTATGTCTGACTAAACCCCAACACCCACCCCTGGTTGTGTCAGGCATAAAGTACAGCTTGATTGAACTAATCTTAAACTTCAGCTTCATTCTCTTCATTCAATTTGTCACAGTCAATAATCAGCTGACAGACCTCTTTGTCTGGTGTCAATTTCATCGAATACTTTCGACCAAACTCAATCATCGTATGATGAGCGCGATGTAAGTCTTCGGGGTTTAGAATACTGACGATTTTATTTTCGACCTGCAAAGGAGTCGCCGTCTGAATTACAAAATGCAAACGTTTAGAGATGGCCGACACATGGGTATCCACGGCAAACGTGGCCTGACCAAACATGTCACTCAAAACAACGTTGGCGGTTTTGCGACCCGCTCCAGGAAGTGCCATAATTCCCTTTCGATCTGTAGGAACTTCATCGTTTAAGTCTTCATGCACGATTCTGGCCGTCTTGATGATGTTTTTGGCCTTGTTGTGAAATAAGCCGACGCTTCTGATAATCCCCTCAACGTCTTCAACTTCAGCGTTCATCAAGTCCCGTGGTTCTGGGTACCGTGTAAACAAGATCGGCGTTACTTTGTTCACCGATACATCAGTGGCTTGGGCACTTAAAATGACCGACACCAAAAACTGAAATGGTGTTCTAGCGTCTAGTGACAAGCCAACTGGGCCAATCTCTTCTTCCATTTGTTGGATAGCCCAGATAATTTGGTGATCCTTTAGCATTGATTTCACAGCTTCTTTCATCTTACTTGGGAGTCTTTACCACCCAATATACCGTAAAATGACAAAAGTACAAGCTGGATTACACCCTAAACCCTGCACCATGACCGCCATAGTAATGAAATACCCCATTGTATTCTTGGATACCTTGAACAATAATCGTTCTGCGACCAACTTGTTTTATTTTATCTTTCGTAAACGCAACGGATCCATCCGAATGCCAAAAGGTATAATATTCAACGTTAGCGGGTCTTCCTTGGGCACGTAGCTTCTTAAGCCGGTGCTGATACTTTTGTGTCAGTTGATTGATCCTATGATTAAACGATTTAACCTGAGGCTTCGAATAAACGGACCCTTTTTCAACCGCAACGTGCTTCTTCAATTTTTTCAGCAGTTTCAGCTTATACTGGAGTACAGCCGGCCAGGCAATTGAAAGTCCCTTGCGATTCAACGTCGCAATTTTTAAAGCGCGTTTGTCTGCTTTGGTGAGGCTTGTTTCGTACGACTGCCGTTTTCCCTTATTGGCAGCATAGCCGTTGCCCACTAGTAATCCCAAGCTAACTATCAACATTAAACATGCGACGACCACCTTACACCATTTCTGCCAAGCTCCTGTGCCTAATAGTTGCATGAATGCCCCTCCGTATTTAATCTATCATGAAAGTGATGTTTAACAGTCACTCAAGTAAGTTGTTTAATTTATCCAGCCTTTATCAGAATTATAACAAGCTATATTAGCACCTATATTATTAAGTATCAACACCGATACCGTTTGTACCTCGCTAAAATCCTTGAGTTACTAAACCATATCATCCACCGCTACCCTTAGCAAGCAGTAAATTAGTGCCATCGCAACCAAAAATAAACGGGGGTTGATTGGTCTAATTTCAAATGGTTATCAATTAGCTGTGAATTCCCATCACACCAAATTTGGTCTGCCATCTACTATAAATATATTTATTTCCTAGTCCAAAAAGGCAGCAACCAATCACCTGGTTACTGCCTAATCTATTTAATGTGAGTTGTCTATTTCGCTGCCAATCGCTGGCGAGTATCTGCCAAAATTGCTGGTGCTAAGCCCAGCCGTTCCGCGAGCCAAACCGCCTCACTAGCTCCCACCTGATGCAAAAGCAACCGGTACGTTGGCCGCAACGTTTGCGGGTCGAAAGCCATCGTCGCCGTCATAAACGTCGGACAACCCACCGCGTATTCCTTGATAGCACTAAAGTGGGTCGTTGCAATGATGGTCGCCCGTTGTTGCCGCAGGTACTCGATGATGGAGATACTAAGCGCTGAACCTTCTTCAGGGTCAGTCCCGCTCCCAATTTCATCGAGCAGCACCAGTGCGTTTGGCTGAATATGGTTGGTCATCTCAACCAAGGTCGTCATCTCGGCCGCAAAGGTACTCAATTGCGCCGTGATACTCTGGTTATCGCCAATATCGACCCAAAACTGGCTGAAGACAGCCATCTGCGTCCCGGCCTCAGCCGGTAACTCTAGACCCACCTGCACCATTAAAGCAAACAGCGCGATGGTCTTCAAAACCACGGTCTTCCCGCCGGAGTTAGCCCCCGTGATCATCAATCCCTGGTGCGGTGATAACTCAATATCTAACGGCACCGCGTTTTCACCAAGTAAGGGATGGCGACCCGACACAATTTTAATGTGTTGGTCAGCGTTAAGCTCGGGCATTCGGCTTGCTGTTTCCAACCCGTAGCGCCCCCGGGCCATGATTTGGTCAAATTGACTGAGCAGCGCCTGGTTCTTAACCAAATCGTCCCAGTGATCCAATACATCACCGGTCAACGTCGCTAGCAACTGGTAGACCTCGTCGCTCTCATCACTGATGAGGCTCGTCAAGACAGCGCCCTTCTTAGCGGCCGCTTGTGGCTCAAAGAAGACCGTCGAACCAGTCCCTGATTGGTCAACAACCTGGCCACTAAACCGATTCTTATAGCTGGCCTTCAACTGAACACAGACCCGGTCATTACGCGTAATCAACCGGGGACTTTGCACCGCCTGTGAGTGTTTCCGGACAAACTGCGTTAGTGTTGATTGCACCTGCTGACGTTGTTTTTTTATCTGTCGGCGAATATCCGCCAGCTGTGGGGTGGCTTCGTCAGCGACCTGGCCGCGCACGATTACGTGTGCTAATCGACCTTGAAGACCGCTTAACCGGCTCGCTGAACCTAATAAATCGGCCAACTTCGGCGCAAACTGTTGATGAAGGTCTAAGACCGTCTTTAACCGCTGAAGATTCGTTAAAAAATCACTGACTAGCCCTAGTTGTTGGGCGTTGAGTAAGAGTCCTTGATCCATCTTCGTTTGTAATGCTGTCAGTTGATCCAAGTCAAAATACGTCAGCATCACGTCGTTGGCCAACAACCGGTGGGCCTCCGCCGTCAAACTCAACTGTTGCTGTACTACAGCCAAGTCGGTTTCATTGACGCTAGCCTGTAACTCTGTAGCCGCCCGTTTACTGTGGGTATAACTGGCAACGGTGGCCAGGATTTGATCTAATTGGGTAATTTGTTGTAACTTCATTTATTCTCCTTGCAGCGAACAGCATGGAGAAACCATTCATAAATAATTGAATTGTCGGTCCTGCTGTTTGCTAATACTTGCACGAATTTGTGCCGGACATCGCGCGACAATTTTCCACACTCATTAACGTCACTCCTCGTTTTTTTCGTAGATGTTAACCGTAACATATGTTCAAATTTTGAGCAAACTGCCGCTCATTGATACCTGGCACATTGTCAATGATTGCCGTTAAAAGGCAGAACCAGAAATTCAGATTTCATTCCCAAATAGTCAAAAGACCAGCCATCGCCTCCCGACAATGTACTGGCCTTTTCCTAAAATACCACTCTACATTTTCCCTTCGAACCGCCGTGTTAGTTTTGCTTCGCTCGCCTGCAAAAGGTCTTGCGCATCAATATCGTACAGACTACTAATGACCAAGACTTGATCCAAGGCGTCTGCGAGTTCTTCTTTCAAATTGGCTTGTAATTCCGCCGGTGTGGCCTTCTCCTCACCTGGATGGTCGCGCCCAATCTCAACGGCGCGAATAGCCCGCGAAACTTCCCCCGTTTCCTCCGTCAAAAAATTCAAATGAACGAACAGTGAATACTGATACCAATTCCGCTGTTGATAGAACTTGACCAACCATTCTTGATGATCCGTAATTGTCATTCTGAGACTCCTCCTCTTAACCGTACTTCTTTAACTTTACCAGACGTAGAACCTGGCGCAACTAGAACTACTTACAAATGCTTTTATACAGCACTTACCGGCACATTAATCGTCTTCTTCGGTCTCACCCAGCCGCTTCAAACCAGTCATCAACAACACGGCCATTTTTGCCGGGGATTCCGGTTTGTCTTGAACCAGCCAACTGACTAATCTTGTTCAGCAAGATAAACTTTGAAATAAAACAAGGGCCTGGGATTTCCCCCAGTCCCTTGTTGCACTCCGAATATATGAAACGTGAGACAGATAGCCAGTGTCTAAGCGACCTTCCGCCACACCCACTGAGCTACCAAAAACAAGCTGATAATTGGCCCAAATAAAATCAGTAAAAACGTGGCCCACAGTCGCTCACAGTAAACGTAAATTGGATTCAAAATTTCATCCGTGCTTTGCGTCGTATCTGTCGTGAATGCCCACGGATTGACCGTCACACCATTCGTCGTCCAGCGTCGGTCACGGTGGCTATTCTGCATATCTTGTTGATGCATGGCCAGTGAGCGTGTCTTATAGGAAGTCATCTCTTCACTATTTTTAATGAACAAGCTTGCAAAATGTCGTCGTAGCTCTGGGTAGCACACCAGCCAGCTCAAAAAAATCCAAACCGCGTAGGGCGTTACCGGAACCTGCCATTGCCCCTTGACTCGTTGCAGACCAAAGGCTAACAGAATGCACGTAATCAGAAATCCCTTAAGCAATGCGACCAGATAACCAGTAAAACTCATCCGCTTCCCCATAAAGACCGCTCCTCTTCATAATTCTAATCGAATTTTAATGTAATTATACCACACCTTAATAAGCTGACTAACGCAAATTGCCAATTGGTTTAGCTACTTTCCCTGCCCGGCCCTTCACCCACCAAATCCTTAAAGAATGTGATGATTTTTTGACGAGATACTTATGATTTCACTAAGGGCCCCAAGAAACCTTAAAGTCCCAGTCAAAAATCCCCGCTAGCAACCGATTTGCGGTAGGATAGCAACATGTTGAACGGAACGAATGACTGGTAATAATCTCACGGAGGTGATTGGATGCGCTGGGAACCCCTATTACTCATAATCTTAATGGCCGGATTAAGTGGCCTGTTTATCCTCGCAACCGGTAAAAAGGTCCATTGGCTGGCCCTCCTGATCTTAGCTTACTTTACTGGATTAGCTGGAATTGTCTTCACACCACTGTCCTTTTCCGGAACGGGCGTCTACATCATGCCAGCAGGCATTGGTCGGGTAAACTTAACCCACCTGGACCTGTTTAACCTGGGATTTGCGGAAAATATTTTAATGACCATTCCCATCGGGTTAATGATCAAATGGCTGTTGCCCAAGTTATCCCTCTTGGCGACTGCTGGATTCGGTGTCTTCGTGGGCGGCAGTATTGAAACGATTCAATACATCTTATCCCACCACTGGTTGATCAACCGCAGTAGCGATATCAATGATGTTCTGGCTAACGCACTCGGCATCATCGTGGGCGGTATCGTGATGGCAATTTACTACAAAGTTAGCGTCAGTCGTCGACAGAGACGACATACTCGTGCGCTAGCTTAAAACAATTCAAAAAAACTGGCGTGACCTAGTCTAAAGATAGACTAGATTACGCCAGTTTTCTGTTCTCTAAATGTTTACAGCTAAATGTTGAAAGTTCGAAAACTGTTATCAAACCGAGAATAGTAAGGCGTTATTGACTTCCACCTGCGGCCGTCAGAGATTCCGCCTGCTGTGGGGAACGCCTCCGGCCTGAAAAGCGGTCCTTCGGCTCGGTTTGAAGCCTGGAAAACCACCAGTATCCAAACACGTCCCACGCTGTAAGCCGAAGATCGACTAACACCGTCGACACAGCTGGCTCCATCTCTGACCACCTCCGGTTAAACAGATGCTTGGAAACTAAGCTAGCTTACATACCTGGATGACAGTATTTGCTCAATATTATTGGCACGCCACTAAGTAGCCGAGAGTGAGTCAAATTTGGACTCAGCCGTGGGATTTTCAAGTGATTTTCTTGAAAATGGCGACTTGAAGACGTGCATTGCGGCTTCAAGCGAGGGGCAAGACCGCCCTTTGGCTTGCCCCGTCCTGCCCACCGCGTTCCAGTCCAAATTTGGCGAACGGTAAGGCGGCAGTTTTCCACTATGTCTAACTACCATCAAAGAAAGAAGCAGCCCCTGCGCACGCGCAAGGAACTACTTCATTTAAAAGTCTATTCATCGACGGTCGACGTCGCCTTGGTCTTACGGAAAACGAACCATTTACTGAAGAAGTAATTGGCCAATACGACCACAACTTGATCGACTAACTTTGTTAACATTTCGTTTTGAGCGAGTAGTGAGACCCCAATCCACATGATACCTTCATCCATAATCAGCGTTGCTGCCCGGACCGAGAAGAAGGTCACGATTTCTCGCCAGAGCGCTTCAAACGTGGTGAAGTGGGAATGGAAGACCCACACCCGGTTGGTCACGTAGGCAAACAGTACGGAAACGAACCAAGCAACGGCCGTTCCAATCTGGTAGTTCCAGCCCCACATGGTAGCTGTCACGTAAAAGACCACTAGGTTAACCAACGTCGTTAACCCACCGAAGAATAGGTAAGCAATGACACTTTTATATTTTGCGTAAAGTTGACTTATCCGGTTCATTGAAATCCTCCCCGAAGAGCTCCCTCTTCATTCTTGTTATAACGGAGAATTCCGCTTTAAGCAAGGTGTTGATCCCTTTTGATAGAAAAAATTAAGGTGTTCACTCGGCCACTGACTTTACCTTGGTGACTGAGTTGTTCTTTAAGGCATTATTTAGGTGTGTCGTGGTAGTGGTGGTGATTGTTTTGTTACTATAAGTTAAAGTAATAATTTTAATCATCACTATACTAACTCCGTTCTCAGATTATCCCATTGAAAAACACCACCTCAGCGAACTGCCAAGATGGTGTCAATAGTTAAATTTTTAAGCGTTCTTGAATCATTTGAATGGTATGGCTCTTCAGCACTAAGTAAACCAGCACAATTTGAATTGGCGTGGTAATCAACTGCTTCAACGCCCGGACTGGGAAGAGACCCCAAAACGGTGTTTTATACATGATAGTCACCCACAACGTATTCAAAATAGCGTTAACGACTAACGAAATTAAGACGGAAGCCCCAATCACACGCCACCAGGTTACCGGTTGTTGGTAAAGAAATAACGCGTAAATCAGTGACCCCAGGACTGCCGATAGCGTGAAGCCCAGAAAGAACGGCCCACCTGTCATCAACGTGCCAATGACGTCGACCACTGCCGCCGTCATCATCCCCCACCAGGGACCATACCACTTCGCGATTAGAGCGACAATCAAGAAAGTGAAGCTAAACTTGATAAAGGTGTTACCCACCGAGAAACGACTGATCACCAGTTGTAGTGCCATCAACAGTCCCATTGTTACCACGCTCAACGTGTCCAGCTTGGGAAGCCGGGTATTTGCCATCGTCTTCAATTCAGACATCTCCTAAGGGAGTTGCCACATCGCTGCGGCCAATGCGGAAATAAGATCGCGGGACACATCCCTTCGTCTGGTGTTCACATTGCGTTCCACCAGCACTTGACGCCTTATTTCCTACTCCGTAAATTTTAATTACAGGAGATAGCATACCATATCCACACACAGGATGCACGACTTATGCGCGATCAAAATCCTTCATCCACGCCAAGGCCAACGCCTTTTCACCCAAATGGGCCCCGATAACGGGTCCAAAGTAGGACTGTTCTACCGGGATCTCTGGGTATTGTGCCGCAATTTTATCCGCCCAGGCTTGACCGCCCTCGGGATCGTTCGCATTAATAACTAACGCCCGCAACGGGTAGTCGACCTGTGCCTGCGCTTCAACGAAGAGACTTTCCACGCGAGCCAACGCCTTCTTACGTGACCGCACCTTCTCAAAGGCCACGATTTCGTGGGTGTCGTCATCAAATGTCAGTAATGGCTTGATGCGTAGGACACTCCCAATAAAACCGGAGGCGTTCGACAACCGACCACCCCGAACCAGATTTTGTAAGTCATCCACGACGAAGTATTCCCCAATGGTGTCTCGCAACGCGTCTAAGCGTGCAATGATCTCTTTGGGCTCCGCACCCTTGTCGGCCATGCGAGAGGCCTCAATGGCCAAATACCCCATCAATTTAACGGTGATCTGTGAATCATACGGGATCACCTTGATATTCTCAATGGTGGGCGCAATGTTCTTAAGTTGGTTCACGAAACCGGAAATGGTGCTGGCTAAGTGAATGCTGATAACGGCGTCGTATCCTTCGTCTGCCAATTGGTTGTAGAGATTGATCATCTCACCCAACGGTGGCTGGGACGTACTAGGAAACGACTTGGAATTTCTTAAACGATCGTAGAATTCACTGGTGGTAATATCAACATCTTCATCATAGGAGCGACCATCAATGATCACCGGAATTGGTACAACGTGAATGTGATACCGCTCGACCTCTTCTGCGGACAAATAGCTAGTACTATCGGTGACCACAGCAATCTTCATTCTTACACCTACTTTTTCTTTCATTTCGTCTCCCTAGAATACCATAAAACTTTCGACGCGACTAGGAATTGTCGGCCATCCCCTGGGGAATCCGCCAAAATATCAACAGACCCACTACAAATAGGATCGACAGCGAAGCCGCCCCAATGCGGGATTGTCCCGTTATTTGCGTGACGATTCCCACTAATACCGGCCCTAAGACGGCCGAAAACTTTCCTAAAATATTATAAAAGCCGAAAAACTCACTGGACCGTTCCTTGGGCACTAACCGGCCAAAGTAGGACCGCGATAACGCTTGGATGCCACCCTGACTAGTCCCCACCAGTACCGCCAAGATCCAGAAATCCGTCACGGATCTCAGGAACAAGGCATCCACACAGATAACGAGATAAACAATAATAGCAATTAAAATTCCCGTGCGGGTACTGGTCCTATTAGCCAACCAGCCATAGAGGATCGAAAATGGAAAAGCCACCAATTGAACGACTAACAACACCATAATTAGGGTCGTACTAGTAATCCCAATGTCTAAGCCGATTGACGTCGCCATAGTAAAGATGGTATCGACCCCGTCAATGTAGCAAAAGTAGGCCACCAAAAACCACGCCAGCACCTTGTGTTGCCGGAGATGCCGAATGGTGGTCCAGACCCGCTGCCAACTCTGTTTGAGCGGTGCTCGGGTCGTCGTCAGTGAATGGCGCTGATGAACATTGCGCTGAATTGGTAGGAAAAACACGACCCACCAGATGGCCGCCAGAACGAACCCCCAGCGGGCCACGGCGGTACTCGACAACTGGCCAAACCCGTGTGTCAACTGTAGGATCATGAATAGGATAAAGGCAATCACGCCTCCTAGATACCCGAAACCATAGCCCACACTGGATAGCTGGTCCATTTGCCGGTCATCACTGACATCCGTCAGAAAACTGTCGTAAAACAGGTTCCCCCCGGAATACCCCAGAACTGAGAGAATGTAGACCACGAGTAACCACTGCCACTGACTCGCTGGCATCAAGGCTAGTCCTAGTGTCATCACCATCCCCAACGAGGCAAACCCCGTTAGCAGGCGTTTCTTATACCCCTGATAGTCGGCCAAGGCTCCCAGGAAGGGCGCCAAGATGGCCACCAGCAACGTCCCCAGACTATTAGCGTAGCCCCAAAAGGCCGTGGCGTTGGCCGCACTGACCCCACTGGCCTGCGCAATCCCCTTAAAGTAGATGGGTAAGACGGCCGTGGTCACAATGATCCCGTAACCGGAGTTCGCCCAGTCGTAGAACACCCAGCTCCACTGTTCCTTATTTAACTTCATGACGGCCCTCCTTGAACGCTGCCGTCAAAGCCTTACCTGGCAGCGATTCTGGGAAACGCACGTCCAGCAAGCGAGCAAAGGTCGGTGCCTCATCGATCAACCGCGCCGCTTCGATCACCTGATGCTCCTGGATAGCCGGCCCGTTTAGAACCATCGTCGTAAAGTAATCGGGTTTGTTCGGATCATACCCGTGAACGCCGTGGTAACGGTCGGGTTGGCCCAAGCTAGCCGGGTCAACTGGTTCCACGACGGCCGGCCGACCAGTCTCGTCGGTGAAGTAGTACCCCGCCTGAGCCTCAACCATGAACTGACAGGCCGGGTCGGCACCGCGTTCGGTGGCTTCCGCCCGTGAATGCACGGCAGCCACCCCCTCGGTTTGCGCCAACAGGTCCTTTAGGGTCTGCATATCCGCAAAGTTACGCGTATAAATGTAGGTGCAGCCATCACAGGACTTGGCCCAAACGTGCCAGTCGTTCTTAACCGTGCCGTTAGCCGTCGGCGTCAACCAGCCTTTGGTCGCGAACGCTTGATTCAGGTGAATCATGTGATCGACGTTGATCTGGTAGTGGTCCCCCAAGACGGCAAAGTTGGTCTCGGCAAATGTCCCAGCGGCAATCGTCGCATCGATCAGTTTGCCGACCCGGGTGTCCAACCGTTTCAACGCGGCCATTGCCTCGTCCGAACGCACACCATAACGGTGACGCATACTGTCCATGTCGACGAGGTGAATCAACGTTAACCACGGCTTTTTATGGGCTAACGTATCCACCGCACACGCCGTGATAAAGTCATCGAGTTCCGGTTGCTGAATCCCCCGGCGTAAATGCCCGTACTTCTGGTTCATCCGCCAGAGAAAGGCCGGACTGCTGGCCTTCAACGAGACCAACACCTGATTCGTCCAAATGCGGTTGGGAAAAATCTCCGCTAAGTTGTACGTGATTTTACTGCCGGCCGTAACGGGCCAGAGAAAGGCCGCCGTCTTTTTGTGCTGTTGCCGGACTAAATCGTACAGCGTCGGCACCTTCACGTCGCGCTGATACCAGAACCAATCGGGTGATTGGCGTTGTGGTTGCCGCTTTGTGTTATTGACGATGCCATGCACGCTGGGATATTGGCCCGTAATAATCGTGGTGTGAGACGGGTACGTCAACGTCGGGTAGATTCCTCGTATTTGCCGGACTCTAGTCCCAGTAACGACCAATCGTCGCAGGTTTGGCAAATCATCCAGGTGCTCATCCAAATCACGACTACCCATTGCATCAAGTGAAATTACAACTAATCTCTGCTGAATGAGTCATCACTCCTAACCAATTAATCTTTAACGGACCGTTGCCGATCCATACTTTTATCTAAACGGTTTAAAAGAATCTGTAATAAATTGCGTTCATCCGGGGACCAGTGTTCAAAGACCTGGTCCGAGAGTCCCTCAAATGCTGAGTTGATTTCTGCAGCGGTATCGGTTCCCATAGCAGTTATTGTATATACCAACTGACGTTTATCCCGGCCAATGGCTTCCTTGGACACCATTTCCTTAGCCACGAGGCCCTTGAGTTGCCGACTCAGCGTCGACGTATCCAGCTTCGTATTCTGAGCTAGAATTTCTTGCGTATTTTCCCCGCCACCGATGTGGTCGAGTAATTGCCACTCTGAGACGGTCAGATGGTGTTGCTTGGTCATCCGCTGGAGTAGCGTCTGTTGAATCTTACTAATTGCCATTAGTGCTGTAAGACTGGATTTCATTTGGCCCTCACTCCTTTGATTGTATTGTACAACGGTTTGCTTGTTGACCACAAGCTTAAATCTGGCTAAATTGGGGCTCTTTTTCACTGGCCAGAAACGTTCTTCTTTGCGTTAAAGCTGTTCGGCCGTTATACTTTAAGTTGTGTCGTTTTTAACGAAAACTAAATTTAAATTCTTTATATAGAAAGGTGTTGTTTTCCCGATGTCATTTGATGGTTCTTTCACCCACGCCATGGTCCACGAACTGAGTTCAGCTCTGACCACCGGCCGGGTCAGCAAAATCAATCAACCCTACGCCAACGAAATTGTGTTGACGGTGCGGGCAAATAGCCATAATTATCCCATCCTGTTATCGGCTAACCCCACCTACGCGCGGATTCAAGTTACCCAGATTCCGTACGTCAATCCACCCGTTCCCACCAACTTTACGATGATCCTGCGGAAGTACCTGCAAGGTGCCATCGTCAAGGGCATCACCCAGTCCGCCAACGACCGAGTCGTTCACCTGCACTTTACCTCTCGTAACGAGTTAGGTGATCAGCAGGAACTGCTCTTGATCATTGAAATTATGGCCCGCCACAGTAACGTGATTCTGGTCGACAGTTCTTCCATGAAGATCTTAGATGCCATCAAGCACGTTGGCTCAGATCAAAACCGTTACCGGTTACTCCTGCCCGGTGCACAGTACATCAATCCACCGAAGCAAGACCTCGATGACCCCTTCAACGGACCACGGGCCGACCTGGCCGCCACCATTCGGGAATTTCCGAACCGTGAAGTCCTAGCTGGGACCCTGCAGCACCAATACCAGGGACTCGGTAAGGACACGGCCGCTGCTTTGGCCGTAGCGCTACACGAACCCGGTGAGGCCGGCCAACACTTCAGCGACTTCTTTGCCGGTTTTGATGCCCCCCAACCAACGCTCAACATTACCCCCAAGGGCAAGACCAGTTTCACCGCCTTTCCGTACCCCATCACGGGGACCCAACAGTCGGCTGAAACCCTCAGCGAGTTACTGGACGCCTATTACCAGGACAAGGCCGAACGCGACCGGGTCCAACAACAAGGGAGTGTCCTGATTCGAGTGGTTCGTAACGAGCTCAAGAAGAACCGCAACAAGTTAAAGAAGCTCAAACAGACGTTGGCCGAGACGGAAAATGCCGATGAATACCGGATCAAGGGTGAAGTCCTCACGACTTACCTGCATCAGGTTGAACGCGGACAAACCGAAGTCGCCCTACCTAACTTCTACGACAATAACGAGCCCATCAAGATCAAGTTATCGAATCAGCTCTCACCAAACCAAAACGCTCAGAAGTATTTCAAACGGTATCAAAAGGCCAAGAA
Source organism: Levilactobacillus yonginensis (assembly GCF_003946265.1). Taxonomy (GTDB): domain Bacteria; phylum Bacillota; class Bacilli; order Lactobacillales; family Lactobacillaceae; genus Levilactobacillus; species Levilactobacillus yonginensis. Next base: position 16,539 of record NZ_RHNO01000027.1, on the reverse strand, counting down.
CGCCGTCATCTACGTCAATGAACAGCTTGAAAAGACGCAGGCCGACGTGGACTACTTTGCCAACATCATGGCCCAGATCGAACTGGCTGCTCCTAAGGACCTTGTCGATATTCGTTTGGAATTACAACAAGGCGGTTACCTACGAGACCACGACCACCAGAAGAAGCAAAAGAAACAAAAACGGCAAAAGGTCAGCAAGCCAGACCGGTTTACCGCCAGTGACGGTACCAAGATTTCTGTCGGTAAGAACAACCTGCAAAACGATCAGTTGAGTTTGCACACGGCCAAGCGAACCGATATTTGGTTGCACGTGAAGGACATGCCGGGTTCTCACGTCATCATTCACAGCGATGACCCGACGGAGGCCACTATCATGGAGGCTGCCAACCTGGCGGCCTACTTCTCCAAGGGCCGTGAATCTAGTAACGTGCCCGTGGACTACCTCCCCGTTAAGCGACTGCACAAGCCCAATGGTGCCAAACCCGGTTACGTGATCTTTACTGGTCAACGGACCGTCTACGTCACACCAGAGAGCGAACTGGTTGAAAAATTAGCCGCTAACACCAACTAGTTGTTGGTTACAATTTTGCGTGTCTTTTCGCCTTACCGGTCGCCAGATATGGGCTGGAACGGTGCGGACGCAACTTGAAGCCTCGAAAGACCCGAGTCTTCAAGCTTGGTCTTCCGCTAAGCCAGTAGGAAAAACACCTACTGACTAAGCAGAACGACGCGCCTGAGCCCATATCTGGCGACCTCTCGGCTGACACAGCATTTCGTTGCCAACCTAGCCAGGATGCAATTCCAGCATAAATGGTGCAAGTAGTCCTCTCTGCTATTCTCGTGCTAAGTCACAATCAGAGAATCAGAATCGGAGGCGGCCAGGGAGGTAGCCGGCCGTGAAGGTGGTGTTAACTGGTGTTTTTTACCAGTTTACAGCACGGGCGACTTTGAAGACACGGGTCCTTCGTGGCTTCAAATCGAGCGAGAAGACTGGTGGCCTTTCCAGTCTGAAGCGTCCCCACAGCCGGCTACCTCCCTGGCCACCGGAGTGCGAGAAATTTATCTTTCAAACTAAAAAGGCGACTCATCAAGAATATTGATGAGTCGCCTTTTTGCATATGACAATTAATTGCTTACTTAAATCGTACGATTGATGATTTGATCCAATTCGTCCGTATCACTCAGGTTAGCCAGTGACAAAGCCTCGCTCGAACCAAACGCAATGGTCGCGCCCACCTCTTGGTCGGTCGTCCCCGGTCGGTTCAAAACGTGTAACTGACGGAACGGAAAGACCGCGTTCATCAACGCTACTCGCGTACTGTTGAGGTCGACCGAGATATTGGCCAACTCCGTTTCGTCCAGAGTCCCGATGTGTTGCCGCGTTAACATCCGTACCCAGTTGACCCCGGTGACCTTACTCAAGAAGGCCATCTCGGTCAATCGGGTCGGCCGAACGCCCACCACTGCCAGCTGAGCCGAGTCCGCTGACTTAGGCGCAAACAGGACCTGGATCATCCCCGTCATCTGCCGTTCACTCGCCGCCTGCTTGGCTAGTTCCACCAAATTGGCGCGCTTAGCCTTGGGTAGCTCTGCCGGCATCCGGAAGGCCGTGACCTGAGCCAACGACTTGTTCATCCCCGGTGCCAGCATATCCATGACGCCAACCGCAACCTTTTGTTGGCCGTTGATGAAGAGGCTCACCCCAATGGTGGCACTCTTCGGGGCCGGCTTCCCGGTCTCTTGATCCGGCGGCAACACGTGTAGGTTGAGCGGTAATTTGCTCAACTCACGGGTCAGGTAGTGCCGGTTTCCAGGAACGATAACGATGTCTGGGTGTTCCAGTTGAATCACGTTCAGGACATCCCCCAGTTGAATGGGATCCACATACTGTTTATCGGAAAATTCCGGCGCAATTCCCACAGCGTTGGGATTCGTGTTCATCAAGATGGTATGATACCCCGCGCGCTTCAACTGCTTGAGCATCTCCGTAGTGAAGTATTCAGCCGCCGAGTTAGGTCCGAGTTGATTACCACCCCGACCAAGTACTAAGGCCGTCCGGTCACCCAGGGGCTGACTCTCGTTCTCGTACTCAAAGGTACTGTAATACCCGCTGGTATCCTCGAGAAATTCACCAGCCGTCGGTTCAATCATCTTGTAGGTCGGCTGAATGGCCGCCTTAGCCGATAATTCTCGAATGGCCGCTGTATCCGTCTGCCAGATGCGGGCGATCATCCCGTCACCGAACCCAAAGTACCGAGCCCGTTGCAGGGTCGCCGTATCCAGTGGATGATCTTGAATTTGTTTTTCAATCGTCAACAGGTGTCGCAGCTTGACAAAGTAAAAGTTATCGATTTTGGTCAGTTCACTGAGTTCTTCCGGTGAGTATCCCCGCCGCAGAGCTTCAATCAGCACTAAAATGCGGTTGGCCAGCGGATGGATCAGTTGGCGGATCATTTCCCCATCCGTTAGATTGCTGACGCTAGGAAGCACATCACGCGGCGAGAACTGTGAGCTCCGCACGGACTTCAGGATGGCTTCCTCAACGGAACGGCCAATGCCGACCGTCGAGCCCACCGCCTTCATCACCGTATCCAGGTGTTGGTCAGCATCTGGGACCTCTTGAAATGGCCACAGCGGAATCCGCACACTGATGTGATCAATGGTCGGTTCCATGATGGCCGTCTGCTTCACGAAGCGACTAGGCAGCTTCACGTCGACCAGGCGCTGCCCTAGCAGGAGCGCCCCGGTGACCAACGCCACTGGATACCCGGTCGTCCGGGCTGCTAAAGCCACGCCTCGTGAAAAGTACGGGGCAACCTTAGTGACGTAGAAGTGCTGGTTGGCGGGATTCAGGGCAAAGTGAATATGTAAGACTCCGACAATGTTCAGCTCGGTTGCAATCCGGAACGTGGCGTCCCGTAAGTCTTGATACTCACGGTCGTTCAACGTCTGCGGTGGCGTCACCAAAATAGAATCACCGGAGTGAATCCCAATGGGGTCCATATCCTCTAGGCCACTGATCAGGACGGCCGTGTCGGCCACGTCTCTGACGGCGACCATTTCGATCTCCTTGTAACCCACAACGCTGCGTTCCAACGTACACTGGTCGAACCGGGATTGCTGGAATCCCTGGTTCAACGCCGTTAACATGTCGTCCACGTTTTCGCAAATGGTCCGGTTGGTGTCCACCCGCGGTGCTACTGGCTTAACGATCAGCGGAAAACCAATCGATTCGACCAGGCCCATCGCCTCGTCGGTCGTGGCCACAATTTTAGCCTCGATCACGGGTTCGTGGATCTCCTTGAGACTGGCATTCAAAGCAGCTGGGTTATTGATCTGGCGGAGCGTGTCCGCTGGCATCCCCAGTAACGTGATGCCCAGTCGCCCAATGTCCCCATTTTCAACCAGTTCCTGGGCGATTCGAATCCCCAGCAAGCCGCCGAGTGATGGCAGAACCGCGTCGGGTTGATCTTTTTCTAAAATGTGGCGAACGTTAGCCGTGGTAACGGCTTGAACGTACATGTTCGTCGGTTGGATCTCTTCGAGGGCAACGGAAAAGGGATTGTTATCGATGACCAACGTGCGGACCCCGCGCTTCTTAAAGCCAGTAATGATCTGCACCATGGCGCTGTCCAACTCGGTCTCGTGACCGATCTCGGTTGGGCCACCCCCGATGATCAACACTTTTTGTATGTCATCTAAATTTGGCAAGCTTATCCCTCCCGCGCTGTCATAGCTTCCATAAATTCATCAAACAGGTCGCGACTCTCGTGTGGGCCCGGGGCGCCGTCCGCAAAGAATTGCACGGAAAAAGCCGGGAAGTCCCGGTGCCGTAATCCCTGGACGGTCCCATCGATCAAGTCGACGTACGTCGTGATCAGCCGGTCACGGTCGATCGACTTGGCGATCACCGCGTACCCCTGACCCTGAGTCGCGTAAATAATATCATTCGTAATGATTCGGCGAATTGGATGGCTACTCCCGTGATACTCCACGGGTAGTGCCTTGAGTTCGGCCCCGTTGGCCAGAGCAAAGAGTTCATGACCCAAGCCGATCGCAAAGAGCGGAATTTCCGCTTGAACCTCTCGAATCATGTCCAGGACCCCGGTCCCCAAATCAAGGGGTGAGCCAGGACCGGTCGACAGGAGCACCCCATCTGGGTCCAGATTCAAGACATCCTGGGAACTGGCCGTCCATGGGAGGACCGTCACGTTGCAGCGCCGCTCGGACAGTTGCCGCAAGATCCCGTGCTTCAGGCCAAAGTCGATGACCACTACGTTCTTGCCAGTATCCGGGTTAGGATATGGCTTCGGCGTGGCCACTTGGTCAACTTGCCGGTTGGTCAGAACGGTCGCGTTCAACTGGTCAAAGGCGTGCGCATCCGCCACATCCACGATACTGCCCTTCATGGGACCAGCACCCTGCCGTAGTTTGCGAATCAAGTGACGCGTATCAATGCCACTGATTCCGGGAATATTGTGCTGTTGTAAGAATTCGTCCAGTGACAGTCGGGATAGCCGGTTGGTTGAAATATTCGTGACGTCTCTGACCACCATCCCCTTAGCCGTGGGTAAGATCGACTCATAGCTATCGTGGTTGATCCCCACGTTACCAATGGCTGGCTGCGCGAAAATAATAATCTGATTATGATAGATTTGATCGGTAATCGTTTCTTGATACCCTAAAAGATTCAGGTTGGTGATGACTTCACCGCTCGTGGTAGCGCCGGCACCAAATCCTTCACCGGCGTAGGCCGAGCCGTCTTCTAAAATTAAATAGCGTTTTGCCATGTAAAATCGGCCCCTTTACCAGTCTATGCCTGTTGGATCTCCACTGCGTCACGGTCGTCGATCTCACTAACGGAGACCCGAATCCGTTCACGCTGCGAGCTTGGAATGTTTTTGCCCACGAAGTCTGCTCGAATTGGCAATTCACGGTGGCCCCGGTCAACTAACACGGCCAGGTTGATGCTCTTAGGCCGACCCAGGTCCATCACGGCACTCATCGCCGCCCGAATGGTCCGTCCCGTGTAGAGCACGTCGTCGACTAAGATGACCTTCTTACCTTCTACGGAAAAGTCGATGTTGGCCCCGGTCACTTCCGGTTCAGTCTGGGCATCGTGTTCAATGTCGTCACGGTATGGGGTGATATCGAGGTCACCCACCGGAACGGTCACATTTTCCAGCTGTTGCAAGCGACTGGCAATCCGCCGAGCTAAGTACACTCCGCGCGTTTTGATTCCTAAAATGACGAGGTCATCGACCCCTTTATTGCGTTCGATGATTTCGTATGTGATCCGGGTCAGGGCCCGTTGCATTGCCATTGCGTCCACAACTACCTTTGCCATCTGTATTTCCTCCTTAAAGTGTCACGGCGTCTGCGTCTATGCAGGAAACGGGCGCAGTTTCTTCGGCAAAATGGTGAAGAAACCCGCCCGCCTGACTACTTGGCAAACCCGCTTATCTTAATAATTAGCATAAAAAACCTAGATTGCTTTGTCAACCGGTAACCCCGCCTGTAAACGCAGACGATGAACTGCCGCAGCAAAGTTTGCTGGCACCGGCGCAGTGAAGTCTAATTGCTCGCCAGTCGTCGGTTGCTTGAACCCCAACTCCTTGGCGTGTAGGAACTGTCCAGCGCCCTTCAGCGTCTTCTTAGGCCCGTACAGGGGGTCGCCAGCAACTGGGTGGTTGATGTAGGCCATGTGGACCCGAATCTGGTGGGTCCGGCCGGTCTCCAAGCGGCAAGCGACTAGTGAATAGTCTCCGTAGCGCTCGAGGACCCGGAAATGAGTCACTGCGGGCCGACCATCGGCCACAATGGCCTGTTTCTTACGGTCCTTAGGTGAACGACCCAGGGGCGCGTTGATGACCCCGTTTTCCTCCTTGAAATTACCGTGCACGATAGCCACGTATTCCCGCAGGTTCGTCTTGGCTTGCAATTGCTCGGACAGGCTGTGGTGAGCATGATCATTTTTAGCCACCATCAGGAGTCCTGAAGTGTCCTTGTCAATACGGTGCACGATGCCTGGCCGCAGAGTCCCGTTAATGCTAGACAGTGGGCTATGGTACAACAAGGCGTTGACCAACGTGTGGTCAGGATGTCCTGGCGCCGGATGGACGACCATCCCCTGGGGCTTGTTGACCACGATGACGTCCTCGTCCTCGTACACGATATCCAAGGGAATGTCCTGGGGCTTTGCATTCAGGGGCTCGGGATCCGGCAACGCAATGTTGACCGTGGCGCCCACCTTGGGCTTATCCTTAGGCCGTAAAGTGGCCCCGTCGACCGTGATTTGACCGGCCTCAATGGCGGACTTGGCCTGGGACCGGGAAATGGTGGTGACCGTCTCCGCGACCAGCTTGTCCAAGCGATCCGTCGTCGTTACTGTAAATTCTTCTGTTTGCATAAAGTTAGTGTGCCTCCCGGCGATCGGCTAAGTAAACCCCGACCGCGATTAAAATCACGCCGACCGTTAAGCACGTATCGGCAAAGTTAAAGATGGGAAAGTTAATGAAGTCGAGCTGAAACATATCGACCACGTATCCCTGCATCAGTCGGTCCCAAAAGTTCCCAATGGTTCCCGCCATCATTAGGACTAGGCCTAATTCTTCAATGCGGTGGTTCTTTTGGTTCCGGTAAGACCAGAAGAAGTAGCCCATGACGCCCAACGCCACCACGGCGATGACGGCAAAAAACCACATCTGGCCCTGTAAAATACTCCAGGCAGCCCCGTCGTTACGCAAGTGCGTCAGCGACAGCAACCCCGGAATCAGCGGGTGTTCGCCACCTAAAGCGATGTTGACCACCACCGCGTGTTTGATCAACTGGTCAATGGCGACCAGGACCACGAGCAAAATCATATCTGCTATCAGCATAAAGTTTGGAACACCTCTCCTATAAGTCGTCGTTCTAAAGGTTGACTTGATGTCGAATCGCCTGAGCCGCCTCCGGCTGTCAGGGCGGGCGCCTGCTGTGGGGACCGGACCAAGCCTGAGGAACGGTCTTGCTCCTCGACTTTAAGCCTTGGCAGACCACCCAGGCTTAAAGCTCGTCCCACGCTGTAAGCTGGCACCCGCCCTGACAACCTGCGGCTACATTAGCGTTTAATCAGCTACAACCGTTTATCAATCAAATAGTGTTCGTCGAAATTTCGGCAATCAGTTCGCATTCATGGCCCCAATTATAACTGAGCCCGTCCATCCCCAGTAATGGGTCGTATCTCACGTAGTTAACACGGCGCCAGCCAAGTTGCTTCAACCTTTAGTCGTTGTTGAAAAGTATACCAGAAAAAGAGGTGATTCGGCGTTAGATATGGATAAAATTATTTCCGTTAGGCTAGCACGCTAGATAAGTAATCGCTTACTTCGGAAATCAGACGATTCTTGATCGATTAACTGATAACCGTTTTAGTGGGAATCATAGCTTGGCAGAGAAACTCCAAGTAAGCCGAGAGGCCGTCAGATATGGGCTCAGGTGCGTCGTTCTGCTTAGTCAGCGGCGATTTTTCCGTTGGCCTAGCAGAAGGCCAAGCTTGTAGACTCGCGATTTTCGAGGCTTCAAGTTGTGCCCGCCCCGTTCCAGCCCATATCTGGCGGCCGGTAAGGCGGAAGACCATCTAAAATTGCCGATATTCTCAACCCTCAGTTTCTAACGAAAAACACCCGTACCAACCGTCAAAACGACGATTCATACGGGTGCCCGTTATTTATTTTAGTATTCTAGCCAAAAATATACTGCCGAACGGTAAGGCAAACTCATACAATCAACTCGCTCGCTAGAACAAGCCCGTGATCTTCCCATCAGCGTCGATATCCATGTCTAACGCCGCCGGATGCTTAGGCAGGCCCGGCATCGTCAGGACGTTCCCCGTCATGGCAACCACGAAGCCAGCCCCTAACCGCGGTGCAAACTCACGAACGTGGATGGTGAAATCACTCGGTGCCCCTAGGGCGTGCGCGTCATCCGTCAACGAATATTGGGTCTTCGCCATGCAGACGGGTAAGTGGTCCCAGCCATACTTGGCGAACGTCTTTAACTGGCGTTCCGCCTTGGGTGAGAGTTCGACTTTGGCGCCACCGTAGATTTTCTGAGTGATCGCCGTCATCTGTGTCATTAAGTCGGAATCAGCTGGCGTTAACCGGGTGAAGTGACTTGGTTGTTTCGTGGCCGCAACCACTTTTTCAGCCAGGTCCAGCGCCCCAGCCCCACCGTCGGCCCAAACGGTCGTGGTGGAGACGGGGACATTTAAGGCTTCAACGTCGGCCGTCAACGCAGCTACTTCGGCGTCCGTGTCACTGGTGAACCGATTGATGGCAACTACGACCGGCACACCATACTGCTGCATGCTTTGGATGTGGCGTTTCAGGTTGGTACTCCCTTGTTGCAGTGCGTCCAGGTTTTCCGTCTCCAGGTCGGCTCGTTTGACCCCACCGTTATACTTCAGGGCCCGAATCGTGGCGACGATGACCACGGCATCCGGCGTCTTACCCAGGACGGGCGTCTTGATGTCCATGAACTTTTCGCCACCCAGGTCAGCCCCAAAGCCGGCCTCAGTCACGGTGTAGTCGCCCAGTTGTAGGGCCGTTTGGGTGGCCAGAACTGAGTTACACCCGTGAGCGATATTGGCAAATGGCCCCCCGTGAATAATGGCCGGGTTGTGTTCCAACGTTTGGACCAGGTTAGGCTTGATGGCATCCTTCAGGAGCAGGGTAATCGCCCCGCCAACCTTCAAATCACCCACCGTAACGGGTTCCTTGTCGTAGTTGTAACCAATCAAGATTCGGTTGGCCCGGCGCTTCAAGTCAGTTAAGTCTTCGCTCAAGCACAGCACGGCCATCAATTCACTGGCCACCGTAATGTCAAACCCATCCTGACGCGGCACACCAGAGGTCCGACCACCCAGGCCAATCACCGTCTGGCGTAAGGCCCGGTCATTGATGTCAATGACGCGTTTCCACACGATTTGACGGGGGTCCAGATTCAACGCATTCCCCTGTTGAATGTGGTTGTCGATCAAGGCGGCTAACGTGTCGTGTGCCTCAGTCAGCGCGTGCATGTCACCCGTAAAGTGTAAATTGATATCTTCCATTGGCACAACTTGGGCGTGACCACCACCGGTAGCGCCACCTTTCAAGCCCATAACGGGGCCTAAAGAGGGTTCGCGCAGGGCCAAAACGGTCTGATGGCCGGCCTGGTTCATGGCATCCCCCAGGCCCACGACGACTGTCGACTTCCCTTCACCGGCTGGCGTGGGGTTGATGGACGTCACCAGCACCAACTTACCGGGCTGCTTGGGTGCGGCCAGTGGTAAATCGATTTTGGCCTTGGTGTGACCGTATGGTTCGATCTGTTCGGGTGTTAATCCCAACTTAGCCGCAATTTTTTCAATGGGTTCTAACGGTGTTGCTTGTGAAATTTCAATATCGCTACTCACTGTTAATCCTCCTTCATTTCTACCGCGGGCATGGCTCCTTGGATCAGGCCAGCCAGTTCAATCGCCGAGTTACGGGGCAGCAGGAATTGATAAATTTTACCCTGCGCTACGATTCCCAGCCGGTAGCGGGTCACCTTAACGCTGCTGACTTGATTCAGCGGAATCACCAGGTGGCGATGGTTCAAAACGGTACTGACCGTCAAGACCCCATCGGCCATGGTGATGTTACGAAAGTGAATCTCTAACCAGCAAAGTAACGCGAAGACCGCGAAGAGCCCCAGCGTGTACCAGTTAAAGGTCGTGACCTCTAGCCACATGATGGCCCCCATGAAGAGGACCAGGAGGGTCCAGCTCCAGTTGATAATGCTGCTGAGTGGATTGGGTTGATACAAAAAACGGCGTTCCTGGGTTATCATTAGTTACAACACCTCACGAATAAATTGGAGTGATTCTTTGTTTTCTTTATATACCGATGCCGCAACGCAACCGCAAAGCGGTCTAAGCGCTGGGGGCATCCTCATCGTCCATGATCATCACCAGACGCAGCTCAAGGTCGAACTGACCGCCACGACCAACCATACCGCCGAATTCGAGGTCGCCCGCTTGGGGTTCGAAAGCTTAGCGAAAATGGTCGGTGGCGCCTGTGAGACGACCACCGTTCTATTTTATACCGATAGCCAGATTGTTAGCGATAGTTTAGCGAAGAAGTACGCCAAACATTACCAAAAATTAGTCGATGACCTGTTGGCCGTGCAAGCACCCTTTCAATTGGTGCTGACGCAGTGGGTGCCCGAGAAACAAAACCAGGGCGCCCACACGTTGGCCAATCAGGCTCTTCACTCTGCTGAAGAACGCAGGTAAGTCGTCAGCGGCAATTCGTACTCGCTCCAGTCTGGTGTCCCGCCGTAAAGTGCAGACCCAGCCAGTAAGCGACCGATTTGAGGCCCCGTCGTCAATCCTGAGGACCCCAGCCCAGAGGCGGCCAGGAACAATTCGTGTTCCGGCACCGGCCCAAAGAACGGCGCAAAGTCGCTGGAATAAGCTCGGGTACCGACCCGAACACCCGTAATATCGTCGGCCGTCACCCCGGTCATCAGCCGTTGCGCACTGGCTAAGAGGTCCGCGGTGACGGTGGCATCGGGCGTCAGGTTAAACTTGCCGTCGTCCTCGTGGGTCGCCCCAACGATTAATTTGCCGTGGCCAAAGGGGATAAAGTCTCGTTCACCCTCGGGCATCACGACGGGCATGTTTTCTTGGAGCTCGTAGTCCTTCACAGCTAACTCGATCAGTTGGCCCTTTTGTGGCCGCACGTCAGCGGTCACTGCCAGTGGCGCCACCAAGTCCTTCAACCAGGCTCCCGCTGCTAGGATCACCCGATCATAGTGCCGGGGCCCCATCGACGTGACGACCTGGCCATCCGGTGTCAGGCTGACCCGTTCTTGGCGAACGGTCAGGTTCTTCTCACTGGCACGGTCCAGTAACGCGTGGACTAAGGCATCCCCGTCGACCCGAGCGCCCCCGGTAATGAACACCCCGGGTTGTGGCTTGGATAAGAGCGGAACTTTTGCCTGGACTTCTTGGGACGTGAGAGTCGACACATCACCCATGGTAGCGGCGGTCTGCCGCCGTTCCTGGGCCAATGCGAACAATGTTTCCAGATCCGTGGCCTCTTCTCTGGTCACAATGGTTCCCGTCTGCTGGTAAACCTCGGTTCCCAGCTGGGCGTCATGAATCAGTTCCGGATACAGGTCAGCGCCCGACTTGGCGAGTTGATACCACCGCTGATTGCGGCGCTTTGACAGCCACGGCGAAATGATGCCCGCAGCGGCCTTGGTTGCTTGGCCAACACCACTGTCGAACAGGGTGACCTCCAAACGTTGGGTTCCAGGGAGCTTGCTCAGGTAATAGGCTGCGGTCGCTCCGACGATCCCGCCACCAATAATTGCGATTTTCTTTTGCATAAACGTTGACCTCCTTATTAAGAAAGACCTTCACTTGTCCATTTTAGCATACCTCCACACCGTAAAACGGTTCAGAAGTTTGCCCCCAAAACAAAAGGCCCCCAAACCCGCTAAAATGCGTGATTGGGGGCCTATTTCATTTATTCATTAAGCTTACTTGAAGACCATGAACCGGTCGTCATCAGCCATGTAATCCTTGTCACCGGCTGGGGCTTCGATGGACCCAAAGTCCATTTCACCGCGTAGACGCCAAGTTGCGGGGATGTTGAAAGCTGCCCGAACTTCGTCGTCGATCAGTGGGTTATAGTGTTGCAGGTTGGCACCGATGCCATTTTCAGCTAAGGACGTCCAAACGGCGTACTGGGCATTCCCTTGGGATTGTTCTGACCAATCCTGGAAGTTGGCCGCGTACAGTGGGAAGTTGTCTTCGAATTCCTTGACCGTCTTCGTTTCAGTGTAGAACAGGATCGTTCCGAAAGCAGCCTTGAAGCTGTTAACTTTAGCAGCTGTCTTCGCAAAGGCCGCTTCGTCAGGAACTTCTTGCTTCAGCCGGTCAATGACGATGTCCCACAACTTTTCGTGAGAATCGCCAAACAAGATGACTGCCCGGGTCGTTTGATTGTTAAATGATGAGGGACCATTCTTGATATTTTCCTTGATCAGGTCGGTCAGTTCGTCTTCAGACAGCTTGACGTTGCGGCCTAAGCTGTAAATGGTCCGCCGTTGCTTAGCTAATTCAATGAACTTCTTTTCCATAATGTAAAAAACCTCGCTTTATTTTTCCCGGTTATGGGGATTGATTTCAGATGTTGGCATTATTTTATCACTTACTTTTTAAAAGTAAAGGGTTTTGCCGCCGCTACTCCAGCGCATCGTCCCTATTCTAGCACCCCTAGCCGTCCACTGGATACCCATTCATCAGTTACTGGTGAATCAACACTACTAGTTGTTGGGTAATCCACTCAACATCGCCAGCTTCGGTAGCGCCCTGCACCAATACCCCCAGCAGAAACGCCCACACGCCCCGGACCAGTTGCGTCGGGGCGGTCGTTAACTGTTCCTGCGCCGCCAATAACGTGATGACGGTCGTCAAACTCTGGGGCACGGGCTGCGGTTGGGTGAGGTAAAACGCCACTGCTTGGGGATGGACCTGAGCGTAGTCGCTGAGGTTGGTCACCATCCGGTGCAGCATGGCCGTGGCGTCCGCTGAAGCCAACACGTCCTCCCGCAAAGCGGCGGTGAACTCTGCTTGAATTTCCACACCGAGGGCGGCAATCAAGCTGGCTTTATCTGGAAAATGGCGGTACACGGCAGCCGGCGTCACCGCTAAAAACTTGGCGATTTGGCGCAAAGAAATTTGGGCGACCCCTTGTTTTTCTAGTTGTTGACGAGCCTGCTGCTGAATTGCAGCGGCTAGATTCTGTCGGTGATACGGTGGCTTGGTCATGAGCCATTCCTCCTTGTAAATACCAGTGTTGCCCCTATTTACTCACTATGTTATCACTGTTCACATTAAATGTAAACAGTGATAACATATGATGTATACAGTGCTAATATCCGAGTTACTGGTGAAACTTTCCTAGCCGCATTCCCCCACTTTGCCTTATACTAAAAATAAACGTTAATCTAGAAAAGAGTGGCTCTATGTCAGAAAAAGTTTCGCGTCGTCGATTGCTTCTACAATTTGTTTTCTTCTGGTGCCTGTGGTTAGTGGTTCAGATTTTTCTCAACACGCCAATTGAGCAGCATTTATCTGGATGGTCACAGGAGCTCCTGCTGGACGCCATCAAACTCGTAGTCTGGCTAGGGGCCGGCTGGTGGTTCATTCACACAGCAGCCCCCCATCAACTAAGCATTTCCAAGCGGCAGCAGTGGCGGCCAGCTTGGCGGTTCAGTGCCGGTTACGTGGTCTGGGCGTTGATCGTCGTTTATCTGCTGGTACAATTTGGGCTAGCGCACCATGGCTTGCGAATCTCCCCCAAGTTCATTCCTGAATTCTGGGGCCGATACTTCCTGGTCGTCGGGGTAGCTGAGGAATTCGTCTTCCGTGGGTATTTCCTAAACGCCTTGCTGAAGCACACGTCCCTGACGACCGCCAACGTGATTCAAGCATTAGCCTTCGCCAGCCTCCACATTCCGCGCTATCTCACGACGGTTCCCGCAATGAGTCCAGTCGTTTGGCTCAGCAACTTAATTTCGGTTTTCGTCCTGGGACTCCTCTTCGGGTGGCTTTATGCTAAGAGTCGGTCCCTGTGGCCGGGAATTCTGGTGCACATGACCTGGGATATTTTGGTCACGTTGTTCGGCTAGCGGGCATATCGGACTACTGTGTTGCGAGACACACGAGCGGCAAACCTCTGGATTCATTCAAGGGCAATTGACAATTATTGGTTGGCAAAAACTATTGTTCGCTAGGTTCCCTAATTTGCACACTAATATCGTTGGGATACCAAGTTATAATCGCAAACTTAAGGAGACTGACATGACTACTTCAAAACACATTGTGCCATCAATTATATATCGTTCATCCCCCACAGTGGACAGCTTCAAAAAGTTGAATTCAACGCTTCTTAAGCGGTCACCGCGTTCAATTAGACCTCACCCAGCCAGCTTTAACAACTTCCTTTCAACCAGTGAAGCCAAAGCTGCTAGAAAAGAAGTCGAAACTGGTCAGCTCCAACTTTTTGCATCATTCGCTGCCATGTGGGCGGACTTAAATGATGAAGACTGACTAAACATCCAGGATAACTTAGCAACACCAAAAAAAAGCTGCGGAAAATATTCCCGCAGCCTTTTTAATCTAACAGACGTTTAGACCAGATCAAGCCTGGACCAGACGTTTCATATAACCTAACAAAACAATCAAAAAACCTAACGGTAAAGCAAAGCCAAACAGTGCTGTAACCAGAACTGGGGCCACCGTCAACGCGAGGGTCACGTCAAGAATCGCCACCAGTGAACTCACACCCAACAGCAGGCGCCACCAGCCCCGATGAATCCGAGGCTGGTACGTCAGTCCGTAGACCAATAACGTTAGCGCGGTCGTCAGTAGTAAGGCCCGGTCAATTAATGGCATCGCTAGAATTCCAGCTAATCCCAGGGCCACCACACTCAGCCCGATAAAGAAGTAACCGTACCAGCGTTGTGTTTGAACAGTTGATTTCACGATTATCGCTCCCTTTATCTAACCTTTACACCCTTAGTTTAACCGATTTTGTAACCGCTTACAACAATTAAAAACGAAACCGCCATCGTCGTTGGGAAGACTAAAAAAATATGCTGTAACCACCTACTATTATAGTAGGCAGTTGCAGCACCCAGCATTGCATCTATTTCGACTTATTCGTCTATTACCTAACACCCAGCATCCAAAAATAGGTCCCCGTTCCACTCATCACTCTTAGCAGCCGCGGCTTCGCGCCGAAAAATCTTCAACAGTGTTAGCATACTGGCTGCGCTCTTCTCCGCCGTCATTTCTGACAGTGGGAGCCAACTGATTCGACCCTCGGCGCTCGAATGGATCTCACCGGTGAAGGCATCACTACGGTACAGCAGGCCCAGTTTTCTTTGGCCGCCATCGTGGTCGAACCATTCGCATGTTCCACAGAATTCAACGTGCGTCAGGGTCAACCCAGTTTCTTCGTACACTTCACGAATGGCGGCTGCCGCACAGCTCTCACCGACCTCGACGTGCCCACCCGGAAAACTGTGGCCGCCCTTCCATTGGACGTGAATCTTATCTTCTACTAAAACCTTTTTGGTTGCAGGATCCGTCACCATGATCATCGTGACTAATTCAACTGGTTGTGTGCGTGTCATCAACAATCCTCCGTTGGTTTTTCAAATTTTTAACTGCCTGCCAAGCCACGTGTAACCCATAGGCGCTGGCAAACGATAGACACCAAGTCAGGCCGTAGCAAACAACGATTCCCACTACCGGAACCGTGGCCGTTAACTGTCGACCCCCAGCTAGCCATACCAGTTGTAGCCAAAAAACATTGGCTAAATAAGCGCGGTAGGCGTAGGTCGCCAGCCAGTGTACCCGCGGCAACCAACGCGAACCGTGCCGCATTTGCCAGGTAGCGAGGCACCCAATCAGCCCAATAATTGCCAGAGCATAGAAAACGGTCGCTGGTAAATAGTAGCTGGTTTGTGCCAAATCTACCGGCAGCCCCTGCCGTAGTAGCGTACGCGCCTGCCAAATTAATGAAATGACCGCTAACAGGGCTAACGACAGCCAGGGCCACCGTAGTTGGCGCAAGCGGGGCCACATTTGCCAAAAGATGATCCCGAGAATTGCGTACGGAAAGAACCCCCAGAATACGCGGTCCAATAAGTACCACTGGGTAAACCGGGCCGTAGGTTAGATGACTCGGTCCGCCACGACTAACCACCCGACATACAGCCACGCCGTCACGCTCAGCACAATTCCTACGCGCCGCCGGGTCGTCATCCAGTTGCACACGCCCCACCAGATTGGCATCAAGACGATTATCTGCAGCATCATCGTGTTGTACCAGAGATGCGGCGCCGCATTACCGTTAATAAATTGCCAGCCGAACTGAGCCACCGTCGTGTAGGCGTGGTGTTGCTGAACCTGTGGCATCAGAACCAGGTAGGCCAGCGTCCACCAAATTGTGGGTACCACCAGAGCCGACCACTGTTGTTTTAGGTAGGCACCGTATGGCGGTTGCGGCCGGGTCAGGCGCATCGTGGTAAATAGAATCCCACATATAAACGCTGGCGCCGTGAATTTGACGGCTAAGTAGAGCCAGGCCACACCGGATTGGCTACTATGGCCACCGGTCGTGGTCAAGGCCAGACTCAAAACCGCCTGTAGCATGACTGCCGTACAGGCAAAAGCCTTTAAATAGTCGCCCAGATCCGCGGTTTCTTTAATTTTCGCTCGTTGCGCCACCAGTCCACTCATCGCCTTTGTCTTTCATTCTAGCAAGACGGTTCCACAGACGCAAGTTGCCGCTAGTACGAGATTGGTGGTCTTTACGCAAAAAACGGGCTCATACTGAAAATCCAGTGTGGTCCACAATCATTGAAAAAATTCACCAATAAAAACCACCCGTTAAACGGGTGGTTTTCTCGAGGGCTATAAGCCCTGGGTACCGGCCAGCGTCTCAAGGCGCT
>NZ_RHNO01000026.1 GCF_003946265.1 Levilactobacillus yonginensis | reverse complement strand
AGATACGTTAGAATCCATGTATTAGAAGCTAGCTAATGGGAGAGGACTTCCATTTACACAAAAAATTTGACACTCCCTCCCAAAGAGTTAAGTTCTGACGAGCTGACCACCTACTATAGTGACTATACTTACTTCTTCGCTTGGCTATTTAAGGTCGGCGCACAAACGGATCTTCACACGCGAGAGTTTAGCGACATTAAGAAAGAGTATGACGGCAAAATCACGGATATGCTAAACGATATGTACGACCTCTCAGGAATTAAATTTACGGGCACCTTTAACTTGTTCTTTGCCTCAGAAGACGATTTGAATTCGTATCTTCCACAAATTCAGGACCTTGCGAAGTCCTATCGATACTTAACTGATTCATCGGAACAACTGGTGCGATTGGATCCCCAAGCCTCCGCGGATAAAGAACGCGCCTTGCTTAATGAACCACTCACCAACTTTATTATTAAGCAGACCGATGATAGTAATCCGACAAAAACCACTTACGTCGCTGATGGCCAACTGAGTTCAGCAGTGATATCAACCACCACAACTTGCTTCGTCTACAAGGATGATTCAAAGCCAACGACGCCCGCTGTCACGCCCAGCGCTACCAGCAAGCCCGTCACCGTTCACTACGTCGATGAACAAGGCAACACTTTGAAGCCAGACAAGACCTTAACGGGTTCGCTTGGGGACGTCTACAAGACGGCACCCCTCAGTATCGATGGCTACAAGCTCGTGAAGACGATTGGTGATGAATCTGGTAAGTTTACCAGCGCCAATCAATCGGTCACTTACACCTATCGCAAGGCTGCAGCCGACGTTGCCGTTAAGGACAGCGTTGTCTATGCCAGCAAGAAGATTGGCCTCTATGGGTCCTCAAGCTTCACTAAGAAGGCCCTCAAGACCATGTACGCAAAGAAGTCCCGGATGAACCGGCCTATGTTCAAGGTCATTGGTACTGCAACCTCGAAAAACGGGGCTAAACGCTACAAGGTTAAAGACCTCAATGGGAATGGCACCACTGGCTACATCACCGCAAACAGCGACTATGTCGCACCACTCTACTACGCCAAGAAGCAAAGCAAGATTACCGTGATTAATCCCAGTGGTCTGAATGCCTATTCGAAGAGTAATTTGTCCGGTAAGGCAACTCACTACAAGCAGGGGGAGGTTCTCAAGGTGAATAAAATCGTCACCCGTAACCTCACCACGCGTTTGCAACTCAGCAACGGTAAATATATCTCCGCCAACAAGAAATTGGTCATCGCTGGCAAGTACACGATGCCTAAGCGCGTCCAAGCCAAGACGTCAATCAATCGTTACGACACGGCCAACTTAACCAAGAGAAATCAGCATTTCGCAAAAAACTCTACCTTCATCGTTAAGGGTTGGGCCTATTCCAACGTGAATAACTTCCGCAAGGGGGACACCCTGCGGTATAAGGTCGCCGGCGGTTATATCACCGCCAATGCTCACCTTGTCAAAACGCTCAAATAATTATAATTTCCACTAATCGTTTCCAGTATCAAATAAAAGGTCAAGACGTCGACGTCTTGACCTTTTATGAATCTGATTTTGAGATATATCTAGATTAGATGTAAAATTATACTTGGAGTTATCAGTTTGTGCGCTTTTAGTTTTCATGGGAGGAAAGTTAAAATGAAGAAAATTACGCAAACACTACTCGTTTTGGGAGTTGGTGCTGGAATTTTAGGGGTATCTAGTGTCACGGCTTCGGCCAACAGTCAGTACTCGGCCGCTCGTTCTCGTTCCGTTCGGTTGGTTTGGCGGAAGAGCATGAAGCGTCATGCTCTGATGGCCACCACCGGCGCACGATATTCAAAACATCTGGGGATTCGTTACAGTAATAACGACGTTACGCCGACGGTTGTTTGGTATACGGACGCGCATGAAAAACTGTATAAGAAGTACAAAGGTCACAATGCCATTTACTATCATGTTCAGAGTGCTGATGGCACCTTGCAAGGTTGGATCTGGCGTGGTTATTTAAAGCCAGTTACGAAAACTTCGTCCGCATCTAGTGTGACTGCTAAGACGAATCCGGACAATCCAGAGACTTATTCACCAATTTCTAACGAAAATACGTTGATTCAAGAAATCCAGAGTCTGTTCCCAGGGACCATTGCGGATCAGAAACTGTCTAACCAAGCGGGAAGCGTTGTCTACACGGATGATGGCGAGGAAGCCCCTACGGTTCCAGCTGGCGAAACTTACATTCACTTGAGCAACTCGTCAGCCGTCATGGATACGGCAAACTATCAGAACTTGTTGACGCAGGCTGGCTATCCAACTGCTAAACGGGCTCAGTATCGTGGCTGGCACATTGGTGTCCGCGTTCAAACCGAAGACGGTTATGGCGAGGGCGTTAACCAGGGGGATGCCGCGATTTTCTTGGCACCAGCAAAGTAAACCAATCCTGAATTTTCTAGTTCAGGCTAAATAAAAAAGGGTGAGACTGGAAGTAATTTCCAATCTCACCCTTTTCGTATACGTTAATGATGGGAACAACCTTTTAGATGTAAGAAGATTCAACCCGGAGGCGGCAATCACCATGTTAATCTTTCAAATCATCAGCGAAGAAGGCGTTCACGACGCGTTCAGACGCGTGACCGTCCTCCCAAGCGTTGAACCGTTCACTAAACCGCTGGTAAGCGGCCGCGTAATCCTGTTTAACGGCCGGCAAATTGTGCAGGGCTGCCAGGACGTCATCGTTCGTTTTCAACAGCGGCCCTGGCAGGTCGGTGGCCATGTCCAGGTAGAAGCCACGCAACACGCTGCCGTATTTTTCGAAGTCGTAAACGAAGTAGAGAATCGGTCGCTTCAAGATAGCGTAGTCGAAGAATACACTGGAGTAGTCGGTAATCAGAACGTCCGCAATCAGATATAATTCACTGATATCGTCGTAACTGGATTCATTGTAAACGAAGTCACCGAAACCGGTCGTGTCTAAGTGTTCCGTGATGAAGTAGTGGGTCCGTAAGACCAACACGTAGTCGTCGCCGAGCTCACGTTTGAGCCGGGCCACGTCGAGTTTCAACGTGAACTTGTAGTCCCCGACACCATAGTAATCATCGTCACGCCAGGTGGGGGCGTAAAGGATGATTTTTTTGTCCAACGGAATCCCCAACTTGACCTTGATTTGATGCGCGCGGTCATCCTTGTCTGGCGCACTGAGAATGTCGTTGCGGGGGTAACCCGACGGCAACATCTGTTGCGTGGGGTACATGAAGGCGTGTTCAAAGACGTCGACGGAGAACTGATTGGCCGTGACCAGGTAGTCCCACTGACGAGATTGTTGGTAGAAAATAGCTTTGTACAGCGGATTAGCACTGGCCACGTTGTCCATGTCAAAGACGAGATGCTTCAACGGCGTCCCGTGCCAGGTCGACAGGAAACGCGTCCCCGGGCGCTTAACGAACCACTTGGGTTGGCGCATGTTGATGACCTGGAATTTAGCCGTTGCCAGGTAGTACATGTAGCGCCAACCAAAACGTTTGACCACCTTGGTATTGGGCTGACCAGCTGGGGTCTCAGTCACGTCTGGGTTCATGACCCAGACGTGTTTGAACCGGCCCGGGTAATTTTCTTGTAGGTAGTTGTAAATGGCCTTGGGACTGTCGGAAAAGTTCCGGCCTAGGAAGGATTCGTAGAGAATCGTCCGCGGTTTGACGGGTAATTTGGTAAACCACCAGTTGTACGCCAACCGCGTGATTCCACGACCCCGATGGCGAACGACCCGGTTCAATTGCCGTAGCCGTACCAGGGTGTTGATGCGCGTTTGGGGGAGCTTGCCAGTCCGTTGAATCTTACGTAAGATTTGGCGACTGAAGCGGGGTGTCGTGTTAAAGGCGGCCGGCGTAACCCCTTGCAGGTAATGCTGCAGCTGGGCCATGAGGGCGGGCACGTCTTCAACGGTCACCGGCGTGCTGGTAGCTAACGCCTGAAAGAGGTACCGGTGCAGGCGGCGGAGCGTGTAGGTACTGAAGGCCGTTTGCAGGTCACTATCGGTCAGGTCGGTGAGTCCAGCTTCCCAGGCCGCCACCCGCAGGTGCCAACGGTTAGGGACTTCCAGCTGGTGAACGGCCGGCGAGTTGATGGGATCATTGTGCCGAACCCGAATGTAGGTGGGGTTGGCTAGAACGACGTAGCGGGAAGTCCGGGCCATGACCTGAGTTAGAAAATGATAGTCCGGGTACAGGGCGTTGGTCGCGTCAAAAGTTAGCTTGGCTTGTTGCACCAAATTGCGACTGATGACCTTACCACTGATTTTAAGTTGGCGGTCAAAGGCTTGCCAACGTTGTTCGCCCTGGTAGAGCCGCGTCTTGTGTTGTAGCCAGTTTTGAGCTTCAGCTGGTAAATCAGTGGGTAGAGTCGCCGCCAATTCAGATGTTAAGTTGAGGGCGCGGTTCTTGGGGGCGTGGCGCTTCTTACCGCCCCACTTAGGCAGACTATCGCGGGCCGTATCTGGCGTGAGACTGTTGGTAAAGGATACGTGGGGCTCGTAGGTGGCATACTGGTTGAGGTCCGCCATGGTAGTCGCCGTCAGTGCTTGGCTGGCCGCCATTTCCGTGAGGGCGTTGGGCAAGAGGTAGTCGTCACTGTCGACGAATACGAGCCAGTCGCCGGTGGCAACAGCCATGGCGGCGTTACGGGCGGCGCCAATCGTAGGCGTATTCAGCGTGATCATGTGAATGTCAAAGTCGGCCTGCCACTCGGGTTGGCCGCCGTCGATGGGCAGCGTGGTGGCAATCAGCCATTCAAAGTCGCGGGTCGTTTGGGCTTCTAAGTTGCGTTTGAGGCCTTGCAGTTGCGCTAATTCTCCGGGTTTGACCGGCGTGATTAGACTAAATTTCATGAGGTACCTCCTAATAGAACAGCCGGTGCGCCATGCGAGGCGACACGAGCTGTAGGAGACCGAGACGAGACCACCGGCGGGTTGGCTGGACGGTCAGGTGCTTGATCCGTTGCAAGAGTTGTAAATGAACTGACGCTGACAGGGCCCGACGCCCCGCAACGTCTAACAGGGTGTTGAGTTGATTTTGCGCGTAGGTCGTGAAGACCGGTTGCCAACTGACGTCGAGGTCGCTGACGGTGATGCTCTGTAGCTGATCCAACCACGCCAGGGGGGTGGTGGCGGACCAAGCTTGGCGCGCTAACGTTGGCACATGGAGTCGAACGACATCGGTCGAGTTCTGCAGAACTGTGAGCGTTTGAGCCAGGGAAACCAGTGGCAGGTCGGTACGTAGGAGGGCCTTAGGTAGTAAGAGTCCAGTTAACCGTAGCCGTTGGCTCAACAAGCGCTGCGTTTGGAGGTTATCTTGAACGCTGTAACTTTGGAGGGCCCACAGGGTGGTGGTATCGGTCACCGGTGTGTCGCCGGCCAGCTGTTGCAGCGTTAACCGCGTGCTGGAATCTTGGTAATCGGCCAGGTAGTTGGTAATTTGGGCGGCCACTGGTTCGGCGCTATCAAACGTTGCCAGGCTGACCAGACTGCCGGCGTGTTGGGCCGTGACTTGCGCCCACTGCTGTAGTGCACCCGGCAACAGGTGATCCGTCTCTCGTAGGTTCAAGAGAGTCGTGTCGGTGGCACTGAGCTGGGGGCGGGTATTTTGGGTCAGGGACCAGGCGTCCGCCTGCCGAGCTTGTTCGGCAGTTAGCTGCTGGTCTGTGGGTAATTGTAAGTTTAAAGTGATGTCCGCAAAGTGTTGGTCGGTGATTTCCCCGATGAGCGTTGTTAAACACGGCCAATCCAACTGGGTTTGCGGCACAATGTTGATGAATAAGTGCATAGTGATTTCTCTCCCCAGATCCGTTAATTAAATTAACAATCTTAAATAGCAATAAAAATAATTATAGACCTTTCAGGGGGGAAGTTCAGCAAGTTTCTGTGTTAATTTAACGCGCCAACCGTTTAATCGGGTAATAAAGTTCATCTATGGTTTAAAAATCGTTGGAATCTGAGGTGTGTGAAGGGATTGCCGCCGACGGGCGTCAGGGGCGGCGCTGGCTGTGGGGACCGGACCAAGCCTGCGGAGCGGTCTTGGCCCTCGGTTGGAAGCCTTGGTTAATCCCACCAAGTCTCCCAACCCGTCCCATGCTGTAAGGCCGGGAAAAAACAATCGCCCAGCCTAACACCATCGACACAGCCAGCACCACCCCTGCCACCCGTCGGCTACCGAACTCGTTGGATTTGAATATGGGATATTTATTGGGGATGACGTGTGGTCAATATGGTTTAATGCTAGCTATGTAAGCCAACACCAAAAAAGCTGATCGCCAAGGATGTCAGCATCCAAAGTAATCAGCTATTTTTGTGTAAATATAAGATTGAAATCTAGTTAAGTGGAATCAGTGACAAGCCTAGTTTGACGTTGAACACCGGTCTAACGTCAATGCGCTAACGTAGCCGCAGGTTGTCAGGGCGGGTGCTGGCCGTGACGGTGTTCTTAGCTCGGTGAATTTTCCGAGGTTAGAACACGGGACGAGCTGGGAGACTTGGTGGTTTGACCAAGGCTTCCAGTCGAGCCGGAGGACGTTTCTCAGGCCGCAGGCGGTCCCCACAGCTAGCACCCGCCCTGACAGCCGGAGGCGACCATTAGCCATCAACCATCAACCGTTAGACATCGTCGCGACTTAACAGGGTGATCTCCTCACCCTCAGCTTGCCGCCGGTCGATATTATCTTCCCCCCAAACGCAGAGTTCATGGAGAATACCAGACAGAGACTCGCCGTAATCGGTGAGCGCGTAGTCGACCCGGGGTGGCACCTGTTTGTATACGTGACGGGTCACAATATTTGCTGCTTCCAGTTCACGCAATTGTTGCGTCAACATCTTCTGCGAGATTTGGGGAATGGCCCGAGCTAATTCGCTGGTTCGCATGGTTTGGTGGCGGAGATGGCAGAGAATAATGGACTTCCATTTGCCACCAATGATTTCCATCGTGGCTTCGACACCAATGTGATACGTTTTTGTGGGCATGAAACGGCCTCCTGTCTAATAGTTACCTTTTAGTGGGTATAGCACTTTAAAGTGGGTTCTTGTACGTAAGTTACTAACCAGTATAATCAATACTTATCACGTTAGCAAACGAAATACGAGGAGGTCATTATGACTAAGAAAATTTCACCAACCTTTACATTACTGGCACTGGCCGTCAGTGCCTTTGCCATCGGCTCCACGGAATTCATCAGCGTCGGCCTGATTCCGTTACTGATTCAGAGCTTCCACGTCAGCATGGCCCAGGCCGGCATGACGGTGTCGGTCTACGCACTGGGTATCATGGTCGGTGCACCACTGATGACGTTACTGACCGGGCAGATCAACCGGCACACCTTGATGGTGATCATCATGTTACTGTTTATTCTAGGAAATTTAGTCGCTGCCTTTGCCCCCGCCTTTATTGTCTTGTTGGCTGGCCGGGTCATCGCCGCACTGGCCCACGGGATTTTCATGACCGTGGCGTCCGTGATTGCGGCGGACGTGGTGGCGCCTTCTAAACGAGCTTCGGCCATCGCCGTGATGTTTACCGGTTTGACGGTCGCCACGGTGACTGGGGTACCAATGGGCACCATGATCGGTCAGCTTGGTGGCTGGCGCTGGTCCTTTATCTTCATTAGTGTGATTGGTGTGATCGGGTTGATTGCGGATTACATTTTAGTGCCCCGGAACCTGCCATTGCCAAGCAAGGCCACTGCCAAAGGCATCCTGCGGGTATTGGGCAATCCACAATTGCTCTTGGCTTTATTGGTTACGGCGTTGGGCTACGGGGGAACTTTCGTGGCGTACACCTACCTGTCACCTTTGTTGGAACAGAAGATGGGGTGGTCGGCTGGCGCCGTTGTCATCATCCTGGTCGTTTACGGATTGATGGTCGCGATTGGCAATACACTGGGCGGTCGTTGGGCAAATGCCAAACCGTTGGCCGCACTCTTGAAGATGTTTACCGGTTTGTTTGTGACGTTGTTAGTTCTGACGTTTACGTCTGGCAGTCACTGGCTGGGTCTCCTGACGGTGTTATTCATGGGGTTCTTTGCCTTCATGAACGTCCCAGGTTTACAGCTGTACATTGTTCAGTTGGCTGAAAAGAACACACCCAACGACATTACCATGGCGTCTGCTCTGAATATTGCGGCGTTCAACGTGGGTATCGCGCTGGGCTCAGGGATTGGTGGTCAAGTGACTAGCCAGTTTGGCTTGAGCTGGACGCCCGTCTTCGGTGCAGGGATGGTGGCCATCAGCATCGGCTTGACCCTGGGATTGATCAAGCTGTCGCGGCCAGCGAAGCGTTTAGTGAAGAAATTCAATCGGATTTAGACATTATGTAGAATGAGGTCACGGAACACGCGTGACCCGGTAGGTAGCCTGGGATTACGGCCTGGGTTGCCTACTTTTAGATAGCTAATGTAAGCGTTATCACAATTAATTACATATTTAAATAATTATATTTAAGCATTTAAGGTGTGTGGCTTGACCGACCTCTGTATAATCTGTGTCCGAATGTAAAAGCAGGGGGAGCA
The DNA here is from genome assembly GCF_003946265.1 of Levilactobacillus yonginensis. GTDB lineage: Bacteria > Bacillota > Bacilli > Lactobacillales > Lactobacillaceae > Levilactobacillus > Levilactobacillus yonginensis. The sequence continues at coordinate 25,698 of NZ_RHNO01000026.1, read as the reverse complement.
ACACACATGAAAACACTTTTGATAGTCCTAGCGGTGGCCTGTGGCTTGGGGAGCCAGTGGGTCACGGCACAGGCGGCTGATAATCCGGATCTGGCCCATGCCGTGCGGACCGCCCCGGTGGGCTTGCCACTGGATAAGCTGTTAACGACCCAGGCGCCACAGAATTCGGCAGAGCTGTTGGATTCACCGAGCATGGCGAAGTCAATTGCTTTGATTACGCGTGATCAGCCGGCTACGGCGACTGGTCAGGCGGGGTCCGTTTGGTCTCAGGACGGCAGTCAGGACTCGGTTCAGGCTAAATTGAATTTGAAGCAGGACAAGAAGATTGGCCTCTGGTTGTACTTTGGTGACAAGGGACAGGCGGCGGCCGATGGGTTGGCCTTCGTTCTGCATAACGCACCGCAACAGGCGGGAGCGCAGTCACACGCAGGGCAGTCCCTGGGGGTGTGGGGAACGGATAAGACACCGCTAGTGACCGAACCGCTCGCAGTGGCCCAGTCGGCCATTCAGAATAGCTGGGCGTTGGAGTTTGATACGCACGTGAACCGGACGCCGTTGCCGGGGATGCACGGCTTTTTTGACGGCGATCCGACGGTGCCCAACGGGATGCACGTGGACCACGGGTATCCGGGAACCGCCGGCAGTTACGTCCGGTTAGGAGCCGCTCAGCAACACTATTACGGTCTAAAACCGACGCAACCACGACCGGTCAGTAATCTGGCGGATGGTCGTTGGCACCACTTGACCGTGAAGTGGCAGGCTAAGGAGAGCGTGCTGGTCTATCAGTTGAATGACAAGGATGCGGCGGGAAATTTTCAGAGTAAGGATGATTATCTAGCCGGGCAAGTCCGAGTTGACCAGCAACAGTTCGCAGTGAACGGAAGCGTGCCGAACAGCGTATTCTGGGGCGTGACCGGGGCAACGAGTGCGGCTGGGAGTGAGAACGGGTTGGTCGTCGTGGACCAGTTGAGTGACACGCCGAAATTTGATAAATTAACCGCTGTCGTGCGGGACGTGACCGGGTTACACTCTATGGAAGAGGGCGGCCGGTTGTTGCGGGCTGGCGACAAGATTGACCCGGGCCATCGGGTGCGCTACACATTTCGGGCCCGGTATACTGGCAAGACTGAGCTAGCTGGGGTGAAAATCGATGTCCCATTGCCTAAGGAAATCAAGTGGCGGCGGGCGAAGGTGGCCTTACAGATGTCAGATGATCTCTTTTTTGAGGAGCCGACCTTACAGGGCGACCGCTTTCAGTATCAGTTGAAGCAGTCAATGACAGCTAACGTGCAACATGCCAGAAATACCATTCTGGTGAGCATCGAGGGCACCGTTCGGCCGACTAGTCGGATGGTGCGGATGCCTTCAGTGATCGGGAATTTTTATGGACCAGACTATCGGATTCCCTCAGCGACGATCCCATACCTAATCAATGGGCAGTCTGACTTACAGGTAGCTAATCTTGGTAAAAGTGAGATGCACGCTGTGGCTGACAAACATGCTTTAATTGCTGGTCGGTTGACCAATGGTGGTGACCCGTTGACTCATGAGGAATGGGAGGACAGTCACGTAAAGGTGACGTTAAACAATCGGGTCGTGACGCAGCCTCAGGTCACGCAGGCCCGGCAACCGGGCAGTCAACCGGGGGATTTCCACGTGACGATTCCCCATGACAGTCTTAAAATGGGGCGAAATGTTGTGACCATTTCGGCGGACGATGGGTACGGCAACGTGACCAGACGGCCGTTTAGCGTGCATGTGATCAAGCAGGCGGGGCAGTTACAATTCACCCAATTGCCTAAGGACAGTACGTTTAAAGCCACGCAGTTGACGGGCGAACGCCAACTGATTCGACGCCACCTGAACTGGGGACTGAAGGTCCGGGATACGCGTGATGCTGGTCGGAGTTGGAAACTGGCGGTCCGGGTATCCGAGCCGTTTGCGACGACGGATCAGCGTCAATTGTCTGGAAACTTGGCCTGGGTACAGAAGAAGCAGACGACCCATATTAAGGCGGGCGAGGCTTTTCCCATCCCAGCTTCACCAAAGGGCCAGGAAGAACTTGACGTCACGCGGTCGTGGGGTGCGGACGAGGGATTGATGTTGAACGTTAATAGTGATGCTGTTGCGGGTGAGTACGCAGGCCAACTGACATGGGAACTTTATGACGCGCCATAAAGGGATGCTGTTTTAACGGTATTCGTAGACGCTTTCATAATAAATAAACTATTTAAATTGTCATAATGACACATATTGTACCCCATTGTCCATTGACACCTGTATAATTCACTTTAGATGATAAATGGGAGGAGATTATTGTGAAAAGGTGGTTAATTGGACTGGCGGTTGCGGGTGTAACCGGCATGACGTTGACAAGTACCCAGACGATTCTGGGTCATGCGGATGCAGATTTAGATAATGCGTTGAAGACGGCACCACAGGGTGTGATGCTGTTTGATGGGGATAAAAATTCAGGTCATAATGTTTTTAATACGCGGAAAGTTAAACAGTTTCTAAATAAAAATAATGTTCGCAAAGTTGATAATGATCCTAATGTATTTAGTGCTTCAAAGTGGGTTCCTAAATCCATTATGATGTTTACAGAAAACGGCAATCAGGAACAAGAAGCCGCAATCTGGTCTAAATTAGATTCAACCAATCGGCTCAATCTTTACAAGAATGCCCATTTTTCAATGTGGCTACATTTTGGTGATAAGCCAATTGATAAAATTGGAGAAGGTATGGCCTTTGTCTTGCAAAATGGTACAGGAGGCGGGGTCCATAAGGATGAACAGCTTTCCGGAAGTGGTGAGTCGTTAGGGGTCTGGGGAATTGAAGGCGATTCAATTGTTAGCTCAGCGATTTCAAATAGCTGGGCATTGGAGTTTGATACCCATTCAAACCGATCTTCAAAGTATAATGCGCTTCAAGGATTTGATCTTGATGGAGATAAAGTTCCAGAATTGTCTGGTCCACATATTGCTAGTGGTTATCCGGGGGATGATGGTACCTATACTACGCACTACGATCAATATAGTCGTCATTACTATTCAATGAAACATCTGCAACCCAAGCCTTTCGAAGGTTTTAATGATGGGCAGTGGCATCACGTCAGTTTAGAGTGGGACGCTCAGAAAAAAATGATGACATACAAATATGACGATGTGGATGCCCAGACTGGTAAGGAACAAGATGAAAGCAAAATCATCCATGATCAGGTTAAGATTGATACGTCGAAGCTGATTGCACCAGCAAGTAACGGAGATGTCTTTTGGGGGATGACGGGATCTAACTACGGCAGAACGGGTAATCAAACTGCAACAAACCCAGATCCAGATAGAAGTGAAAACGGATTTGTCGTCATTGAAGATCCAGATACTTTGGACCGGGTAGTTCCGGAAGTTAGCTTAACTGATGAGACCACTGGCAAACCGATTGCTGAAGGCGAGACCGTGATTAGTGGTCACAAGGTCAAGTACCAGTACAAGTTTACCTACAAGCAACCGGCAAATAAAAATGAACGGGAACAGGAAATTCAACCACTAACCATGAATGTCCCACTACCTTCACAAATTCAGTGGTCAGCGAGTGGCAGTGACGTCAGCTATGACTGGGGTGCTCAGAGTGATCCGTTTAGTGATAGCGACTTGAACGGTCAAGCCACGCTCAACAAGGCGTGGACGCAAACGCTAAGCAAGGACCACAAGACGGCGACTGTCTCGATCACGGGAACGGTCAAAGACCATAACGCTGATCCAGTGGTGCCAGGTACCACGAGTCGGTTCTATGGGACCAACTATCAGACGACCTTGAAGCAGCCTAGCTTCAAGGTGCAAGATGCTGTGAAGTTGAGACTGGCTGCGCTGGGTGAGACGAACCAGACTGTGAAGCATCGGGATGATGCCACAGTGCAAGCCAGTTTGACCAATGACGGTAAGGTGTTTGCCACTACGACTGAGGCCGCTAAGTATCTAATTACGGCCACGTTGAACGGAAAAGACGTTACCAAGGACGTTACCCAGGACGCGATTGCCGGCGATTCAACCCCCGGCCACTACCAGTGGACGATTCCGGCAGAACTGCTGACCCAGAGTGAGAATCATTTGTCCTTGAAGGCTGCCGGTGGGCAGGATGCTTCAGCTTCTGAGACGGTGGACTATGTGATTACGCGTGAGCCGGGGAAGGTTTACTTCTCGGCCTTACCTGATAAGCCCGCCTTCACGTCAACGCAGCTGACCGGGAATAGCCAAGTGGTTGGCCGGGAACCGAACAATTGGAACCTTGGTGTGTACGATGACCGTGACGAAAATAGTCAGTGGTTAGTGACCGTTTCCCTGCTTAAGCCATTTCACGTAGGGGATGACCTCAGCAAGACGTTGGATGGCAATATTCTGTTTGCCCAAAAGGGTGAGCAGCCGACCGTCTTGGATGAAAATGCCAGAGTGGTTATGGCCCACAAGATGACCGCGGGGGATGATGTTGAGACAAACATCTCCGGTACCTGGGGTGCCACTGCTGGGCCAACACTAAACGTGGGGGCCGGGGCCGCACAGGGCAATTACAACGGCACTTTCCAGTGGACGTTGAACAACGCCCCAACTGGTCAGGAAGCACCGAAGAGCAAGTAGCAAGCATTAAAAGTTGAGAAACAAAAAGGTTGAGAGTTTCCGCTCAACCTTACCCATGACTAGGGCTGTAATACTTTTTCAAGTTCGGCAATTAAATACTTCGCCTCGACATCGTCGTCCCACTCACGTTCGGGGAAGAGGACGTAGCGGTCGACCACGTAACCGACAATGACCGCAATGATGTACCGGAAGATTTCGTTAAATGGCCAGTCGATCATGACGTGACGACGCTGCATTTCCACAATCGTATCATGAAAGGCAGCAATTAATTCATCACGGGCGGTCTCAATGAATTTCTTCCGTAGATCTTCGTTGTACAGGAGTTCACTGAAGAAGACCTTGATGGCGTCCTGATTCTCCGCGGCAAATGCCATGCGATTCCGGACGAAAAAATCGAGAAATTCGTGGAGACTGGCGCTAGGATGCTGCAACGATTCCTGCTTGAAGTCTGCTTCCACGTCAGGAATGAGTTGCTTGATCACGGGATCTAGAGCTACCCGCAGTATGTAGGCTTTCGATTTAAAGTGCTTGAACATGGTGCCCTCTGACTGATGGGCCGCCACCGCAATCTGGTGGGTACTGGTATTTGCGTACCCCTGTTCAGCAAATAGACGAATGCTAGCAATTAACACGTCCTTCTGCTTTTGAGTCAGCTCCTGATTGGCCTGAACGATCTCTGGGAACTTATCCAAGATTTTCTTGTTCGCCATGACTTTACCACCTTTGTAATTTCTAATTAAGTCTATCTTAGCAGGCAATTCGGGAATTCGCGACTTATTTCCCGTAGAAAAAACCGGCGTGGTCTCGCAGTAGACACGCCGGTTTTTTCTGCAATCGGATTGATTGGATAAGAAGTGTATTGGTTTGAAGGAGGAATGTCTACTGAATGTCAGATTGCGAGTCACCTAGACTAGGACGAGACCACTCAGTAGCTTCAGCCACCACTCTTATTCACTAATAATTCTGGGCAGTCGTCTTACGGTAGGCGAAGACAAATTGGACGATGGCCAGAATCACGTTGACCCAGTTAACGGCAGTGAACCAGCCGCCAAGTGCGGCAACACTAGCTGCACCGTAGAATACCCAGAATCCAGCGATGATTGCAATCACGTTGATCCAACCGAACCACTTCATCAGCTGCTGGTTGTTGGTTGCAAAGCAGGTCCAAACACCGTTGACAATTAACCAAATAGCTAAAATCCAAAAAGTAGTGGTAAACATGATTATAATCCCCTTTCTTGGTTGTCGAGCGAGTAATCACTCGCCCTTAAGAACACCTTTAGTTTAACACCAAATCGGGAAAGTGCAACCCTTTTTAATAAATAATTTTATGACAGTTATTTAAGGCCGCAATTCCCGTTATACCGGGATTCTAGCGGAAATAAAAAGACGTCATCAGGAATCTTTGAGTCAATTTGACAGAAAGATTTCTGATGACGCCTAGTTTGTTAAAGGTGATTTATTAAGGCAAGATGTTGCCGGCAGACAGGTAAATGTCGTACCATTCCTGCTTCGTCAGTTTAACGTCGGCACCGGCCGCACTATCCTTGATGTGGTCCGGATTCATGGTTCCGAGCAGCACTTGAATGTTGGCTGGATGACGGAGAATCCAAGCAGTGGCAATACCATTCTTAGAAACGCCATATTTGTCGGCGAGTTCTTGCAGTTTCTGGTTCAATTCGGGGTACTTCGGATCGTTGATGAACATGCCTTCGAACAGGCCGTACTGGAATGGGGACCAGGCTTGGATGGTAATATTCTTCCGCCGAGCAAACTCTAACATACCGCCGTCAGTGGCGACAGGCGAATTGTCCATGTTGACCTGCAGGCCTTCACTGATCATTTGGGAGTGGGCCGCACTGAATTGGAGTTGGTTGAACATCAACTTCTGATCAACAGCTTCCTGAAGCATCAGGTACTGTTGGACGTTGAAGTTGGAAACCCCAAAGTGCCGAACCTTACCAGCCCGTTGCAGGGTATCAAAGGCGTCGGCAATTTCCTCAGGCTCCATCAATGGGTCTGGCCGATGTAACAGGAAGGCGTCCAAGTAGTCGATTCCCATCCGTTCTAGGATGCCATCCACTGCATCTAATAGGTGTTGCTTGGAGAAGTCGTAACGTTGGCCGAAGACCAAGCCGTCGTGGCTCCGGGCGGGGTCTAAGACAATGCCCCCCTTAGACTGAATGTAGAAGTCGTCACGGTTAAAGTCAGAAGCCTTGAGGGCTTTACCGAAGGTCTCTTCGGAGAGCCCGTCCCCATAGATATCGGCGGAATCAATGTAGTTAATGCCCGCTTCGTGAGCAGCTTGGAGGGCTTTTACGGCGTCATCGACGTTGAGGGTGCCCATCCGCATGATCCCTAAAGCGGCTGCGGAAGCCTGCCAGGATGTGCCACCTAAGTTTAATTGCTTCATCAAAAAAACTCCTTCTGTGTCAGATTTAAAGCTTACAAGTACCAGTGTACACCGAATAATCACGAAATTCTCGTGGAGCGTCTTTGCTGGGTTTCGCAATTTTCTTAGCAAATGGTGGTTGACAATTTCTCACTAACCGTTATAGTTAATTACACAAGTAACTAACCAACGAACAAGAAAGAGTGGGGATTTTAAAATGACAACATCAAACGCAGTCGTCAGCGTTGCTGGCCTGGAAAAAACGTATGGCAAGGCTAATGAACGCCAGTACAAGGCACTTAAGGATATCAACTTTCAGGTGGCCAAGGGGGAATTCGTCGGGATCATGGGGGCGTCAGGTTCTGGGAAAACCACGCTATTAAACATGTTATCGACACTCGACACACCAACTAAGGGCGATGTCATCGTCAACGGCCACGACGTCACTAAGATGCGGGGCAACCAACTCGCTGACTTCAGAGCTGAGGAAGTTGGGTTTATTTTTCAAGACTTTAATCTGTTGGAAAGCCTGACGGCAGAAGAAAACATTGGCCTGCCGCTGGCCCTCAAAGGAACCTCCTCCCGGGTCATGGACCAAGCCATTCATGAAGTGGCTGAGACGTTGTCCATCGCCGACCTCTTGCAGAAGTATCCAGCGGAATTATCCGGTGGTCAGAAGCAGCGGGTGGCCGCAGCCCGGGCCATCGTCCACCACCCATCAATTTTAATGGGAGACGAACCGACTGGGGCGTTGGATTCGACCAGTGCCCGGGAACTGTTGGACTTGCTGACGACCATCAACCAGAAGCAGGCCATGTCCGTTCTCCTAGTGACGCATGATCCATTTTCCGCCAGCTTTTGCCAACGCATCCTGTTCATCAAGGATGGCCAGATTGGGTCAGAGTTGCGGCGAGAAAATCAGGACCGGAGTGCCTTTTATCAAGAGATCTTAAACGAACTCGGCACGTTCAACGAGTAGGGGGATTAGCATGTTAGGAAAATTAGCACTAGCCGGAATCAAGAACCGGCGCCGCGACTACCTGGTCTTACTCGCGGGATTGACCATGTCGGCCGCCATCTTCTATATGTTTGCCAACCTGGCAACGAACAAGGCCTTTATTAAGGCCAATGCCGTCGCCTCATCTGCCAGTCTGATTTTTGGCTTTGGCGCGGCTTTGTTGATTTTGATCACCATCGTCTATATTATGTATGCCAACAGTTTTCTCCTGAGCATGCGGCAGCACGACTACGGACTGTTCATGATGTTAGGCGCCAAACGCAAGCGAATCGGGGAATTGGTCTTCTTAGAAACGTTGATTCTGGGAACGGTCGCCACGGCAATTGGGATTGCGTTAGGCTTGTTGATGAGCAAATTTTTAGTCGGCTTTCTGTTGGACAGCTTGGGCTTACACTTGGCCCATTTGGCTTCCTTCTACGTACCAGCCATTATTGCCACGGCAGTCTTGTACGTGGGACTCTTCATTTTGGCGTCGCTGTTCAACCTGATTCACTTGACCAGAACGACCGTCTTGAAGTTGCTACACAGTGATGAACAGGCAAATCAAACGCAGGTCAAGCCTTTTCGCCAAGCAGTTGCTGGGGTACTGGGACTGGTCTTATTAGGTATTGGGTACTGGGCACTAGCTGCCATTAAGGTCCTGCAGACAGCGGCCATTCCACTGGCACTGGTCACAATTACGTTGGGAACGTATCTCCTCTTTAGAGCGACCATCTTAATGTTTATTCGGTCGTTACGCAAGACAGCTTGGGCCAAGAAACATTTGAATAGCTTCCTATTAGGTCAGTTAAACTTCCGAGTTCACAATTACACGCGGATGTTGACGATTGTTTCACTCCTGTTTGCCATGGCACTTGGCGCGATTACCGTGGGGTCCGGCTACCACCGCCAATTACCAATGATGGCGGGGAACTTTGGGGCCTATACCATTGCCGTTCACGATAAGACGGCACAGGAACAACGGTTAATTGATTGCTTGGATATTCGTCACCAGGCGACCTACACGCAGAAACGCCAAGGAAAAATGGTCTACTATAACGCGGCGGAATTAACCAAGCACCCCTTTGAACAATTAAAGATGACGACTGGCGACAACGTGAAGACCAGTTACGTGACGGAGTCCATTAAGAAATTTCAAAAGACTGGCCCCACTGACATGGATTTCTTGGGGTTAGCCACAAACTCTCAGCGAATGCTGACACCCAAAATTGTGTCGGCTAGCCAATTCGCCAAACAATCAGGAAAGACGACCACGGTGACGACGGTGCGGGTCAAGAGCCTGCAGCGCGATACCCCGACGATTAAAAAGCTGGCCAAACTGGAACGTCAACGGTTCAGCCAACCCGCAGAGATGACGATTGGAAGTTACCAGTCGTACGAAATGATGACCGGGTTCTTTGGCGGCTTGGAATTCATGGGCTACTTCCTGGGAATCGCCTTCCTAGCCATGTTGGCCTCCTGCCTGATGTTTAAGATCTTGTCCGGTGCTCCCGGGGACCAACGACGTTACCGGATGCTCTACAAGATGGGGGTTCGTTACCAGTTGATGCGGTCAGGAATCGCAAAAGAAATTGGGATTTTATTCTTGATTCCTGGTATCATGGGTATAATTGATGTTTTGTTCGGTCTGCAAATGTTCAAACCACTGATGCAATCACCGATGAGCCCGTACCTGGGTATCGGAAGCACCTTCGCGATTTTCTTAGGACTATACGCCATTTACTACCTGATTACGTTGGTTCTTTATTGGCGAATCGTCTTACCTAAGACCGCGGTTAAGTAACGACAAAACGAGTTTATACAGAATGTAGGATGATTATGAATTTTAACTTTGATAGTCCGGAACCAATTTACCTACAAGTAGCCGAACAGGTTGAAGAGGCCATTTTTACCGGTATCTACCGGGCGGGTGAACAGGTTCCGTCGACAACGGAAATCTCTAAAGAATTTCATATCAATCCAGCGACGGTGCTCAAAGGGATTAACCGACTGGTCGCTGCCGGCGTTATTGAAAAGCGGCGGGGAGTCGGTATGTTTGTCACGCCCACGGCCGCGGAAAGCATTCGTGAGAAGCGGCGGGCGGAGTTCTTCGATCGCTACGTCAGCCGGTTCACCAGTGAAGCGCAGAAGCTGAATCTGTCTGAGGATGAAGTCGTTGCTCTGATCAAACGGGGGTATGAGCAGTAGGTTTGTGCGTCGTTGATTCGCTTTCGGTCGGCCAGGTGGTCACTGGCGGTGGGGACCGGCACAAGCCATAGAGCGGTCTTGCGCCTCGACTTGAAGCCCCGCTGAAGTTCGCGGGTCTCCAAGCTCGTCCCGTGGCGTAACCTCGGGAATGCACCGAGCTAACGCCACCGACACAGCCAGTCACCACCTGGCCAACCTACAGCCACTGTGAGGCCGATTGCTGCTTGGAAAATAGTGATATAGTTGAAATTTCGTCAAAATTGTTAAGCAGATTATGCGGTCCTGGGGTTAACCCTAGGACCGTTTTTTGTCTCCGAATTTATCTGGCCGAAACGTGCGGCAGCAGGCAGCTCGCTCCGCTTAACAGCGATAACCAAATAATCCAGGTTCGGGATTGCCTGGTTATCACCGTTAATGCTCACGAGCTAAGCGCCTGCTGCCGCACTCTTTTCTACTGAGCTAATCATTTTACAAGTCCTCCTTAAAAAGGTATAAATAGTTGTGCACAATTGACTGGTAGTTGGTTGGCAGGAAAGAGGGAAATTGCTCATGAAAATCACGATTAAAGAGGCAGCACAGGCCTACTTGGCGGCAAACGTTCAGCCAGACGCGGTGCTGTTACTAACGACGGACGACGGTTCCAACCGGTATTCTACGGTTGGCGGGGCCTGTGCCATTGGCGATAAGTTTCAGTTCGTGGCGTTGACCGACAATGATCCCGATTACGCCATTCCCCTGGAGAACAACTTGGGGCTGCAGTTATTTACCAACGCCGATACGGAATTGTATCTCAGTAACGGGTTAATTCTGGACAGGGTGTTCAATCAATTGTCGTTGCGTGATGACTCTGGCATTTTGGACAGCGCGGTGGGCCTGATTACCTACACGGCTGAAGAAAAATCTGATTTAGACTTGAAGAAAGAAATGCAGATGCTAGGAACGCGCATTTGCTAGGTTCTAGCTTGTGGAAGAGTGAGACAAAAGCGGAGTTGACTGCCTTTTGTCTCACGTTTTGGCTATTTACGTTCGGCGTACCAACAGGGTTTGAGACCTTTGTCCCAAACCTTTTTTCGTGTCTTTTTTTTGCCGCCTAATTTTTTCCCACACAGTTCATAGAACCTGTCCAGCTCCTATTGCCAAGCTACCGTCTAGGCGCGTATACTTTGTCTATGTAAAAGTTTCGGGAGGGGATTTTTTTGATTAAAAATAGTAAAGTATGGCGACTGATAATTGGACTATTAGGTTTGGTCTTGGTATTAGTTGTCAGCCAAATGGCAACACCGGCCAAAGCGGCCACTAATTATAACGGTGCGGATTTCACCACGTCAGCAAGTGTGACGAATGGTCCGGACTTCAAACATAAAGATACGATTGATATTCAGTACAACTTGAATTTTGGGAATACCCCAATTCACAATGGTGATACCATTACGTTGGACTTTCCTGAGAACCTGAAAGGGAAGACGCCGGGTGATGAGTTCAAGGTTTACGACACAGACGGGACCGTCATTGGGAACGCCGTGGTCTCCGATACCGGGGTCGTCATTACCATGAATGATGCCTTGGAGGGCAAGACTAACGACAAATTAACGTTGAACCTGGCCACCAAGTACCGGTACGAAGATACTGGTGAAAAGGACGTGACGTTCCAACTGAAAGACAAGGGCAACAGTACGTCACAAATCAACATTGTGTCTGACGAAGCCAACTTGTCCAAGAAGGGTGTCTTGCAAGACGACGGCACCATCAAATGGACGATTCTCGTTAATCGTCAAGAACTTGAGATGAAGAATCTGGATATTACTGACACGATTGGTGATTATCAAGATTTGATTCATGGTGTGACCGTCAGCAATGGGACTTGGACTAGCACGACGAGCTATAAGCGTGAAAAGCCAGCCATGACTGAAGGCGACGACTACAACGTTACATATAACGACAACGGGTTTGACCTAGCATTTACTGACACGGTCAACAACCTCGTGGTCATTGACTACTACACCAAGGTTACAGATCCTTCCCTGATCGATTCTGGTTATAAATTCCGGAACAACGCCGTGATGAACTGGGGCGGCGGTACCTCTGGTGGCAAGCACTCTGAAGAAGCCAACGGAAAGGTTTCCTCCTCTAACGGTAACAGCGGTTCCGGTGGTGGTGACACGAACACGAACGAAACCGATGAAGAAGAGGAAGAAGACAACACCGGGACAATCGATGTCGATGAAGGTACTGAAACCGACAAAGAACAAGAAGAACGGGAACAAGAAGAAAAGAACGAAGCTGCCAAGAAGGAAGCTGCAGAAGCCGCAGCCAAGAAAGCCGCTGCTAAAAAGGCAGCTGCCGCTAAAGCTGCTAGTCTGAAGCATCAACCAGCCAAGGCTACGGTTACCGAAAACGGTGGCCACACCGTCGCTGCAGGAAACACTAAGTTGCCTCAGACGCGTGAAGCCAACGCAACCCCACTGAGTATTTTGGGTGTCGCTTTAGCCACGGCCACGTTGGGTGTCAGCGCGGTAGTGCGTCGTCACTTCTAAATTAATTTTTGCGTGGTCCCCTCCTAGCTGGATGAGATTGCCGAACTACATGAAACGGTAAAGTCAGGGCCTAGGTCTTGGCTTTTTATTTTTGTTTGGACTGGTAAAGCGATTACAGTTTGTTATACTCGAACTAAGTAAGAATCATTACAAAGGAGGGACTAGCATGCGCCGTTTAAGACAGTACCGAGAGTTTTGGTGCGTCATTGTTTTAGGGGTAATTGCTTTATGGCTTCAATTTGTGAATCATCAGGCTGGTGTGGCCCAGATCATTGTGACTGCCTTGGGAGTCCTGTTGGCACTCATGATGTTTATTGACATGGTCAAGACCCTGCAGTCCGGCAAGTTCGGGGTGGACTTACTGGCGATTACCGCGGTATTGGCCACGTTAGCGGTTGGTGAGTACTGGGCCGCTTTAATCGTGTTGCTCATGTTGACTGGGGGCGACGCGCTGGAAGACTTTGCAGCACAGCGGGCCAACAGTGAACTTCAAGAACTCCTGAACAATTCACCTCAAACGGCCCATCGGTTAGTGGTCGACCAGCTCACGGATATTCCCGTGGGGGAGGTCGTGGTGGGTGACCACCTGGTCGTTCGTCCCGGTGAAGTCATCCCAGTTGATGGGACCCTCTTAACCGGTCCTACCACGGTGAACGAAGCCTCTCTGACCGGTGAAGCGCGGCCAATTGAGAAAGTTGCCGGCAATACCGTCATGTCAGGGAGTATCAACGGTGAAGCCTCGGTTCAACTGGAGGCTGATCAGACTGCAGACAACAGTCAGTACCAAAACATTGTGCGCTTGGTCAAGCAGGCTGAAGAACAACCGGCAAAATTCGTTCGGATGGCGGACCGTTACGCTGTGCCGTTCACGTTGTTAGCTTACGTGATTGCTGGTATCGCTTGGGCCGTATCAGGTGATCCGGTGCGGTTCGCTGAGGTCTTGGTCGTGGCGTCACCATGCCCCTTGATTTTAGCAGCGCCCATTGCCCTAATTTCCGGCATGAGTCGGGCTAGTCGTAACGGAATCATTGTGAAGACTGGGACCACGTTGGAAAAATTGGCGAAGGTTAAGACGTTTGCGTTTGATAAGACCGGGACGATTACGCAAGGAAAATTAGTGGTCGACCAAGTCGTACCAACTTCAGCGGTAACGGCCGAAACGTTATTACAGCTGGCGGCCAGTACGGAACAACATTCCGGGCACGTGCTCGCTCAGTCACTGGTAGCCGCGACGACGGGGCCGCTCCTGACGGCGACCGACGTAACTGAAGTGACCGCCCAAGGGGTCGAAGCCACCATCGACGGCCAAACGATTCGGGTCGGTAAAGCAAGTTTTGTGACGGATGAGGACGTGGAAAAGCCCGACCAGACGGCGGTGTTTGTCTCGGCGGCTGGCCTGTATCAGGGGTACGTCAGCTTTAGTGACCGCGTTCGACCGGAAGCTGCCGCTACGATGACGGCGCTGCGGGATGCCCAGGTCAGTCACCTGCTGATGATCTCGGGTGACCGTGAACCGATTGCCCGCCAGATTGCCGGTGAAGTGGGCATCGACCAGATTCACGCGGAGTGTTTGCCCGCCGAAAAGATAGCGGTACTGGCGAAATTACCGGATGACCAGCGACCAGTTGCCATGGTTGGTGATGGCATCAATGATGCACCATCGTTGGCCACGGCTGATGTGGGAATCGCAATGGGGGCGCACGGTGCGACGGCCGCAAGTGAGTCCGCCGATGCTGTGGTGTTGAAGGATGATTTGACCCGGGTCAGTGTGGCCCGCCGAATTGCGCAAGATACCATGCGGGTGGCCAAGCAGGCCGTGTTGATCGGTATCTTCATCTGTACCGCGCTGATGCTGATTGCCAGCTTCGGAGTGATTCCCGCCATCATCGGGGCTGTCTTCCAAGAAGTTGTCGACACCGTAACGATTCTCTACGCTTTGCGGGCGCGGACGGACCGGTAAATTGGGCCCATAGCAGTGTTCAGAGAGAAAACGGCTATGGGGACACTTAGATAGACAATATATTTGAAGGGGCTGAGACTTTTGTCTCAGCCCTTTTTGTTCCCAGTTGGCCTTGCTGAAATGCTCACTAACTAAAGATACTAATTAATCGTCTACTGGTCCACGCGCTTCATGGGTTACTAGGCAATTTCACAAACGGATTATTATTACTCGCCCGAAAGAATGCGGTATGATTACTTTGTAAGTGTTCTAAATAACTCGTAGGGGAGCCTTCAAGATGACAAAATCAATTTACACCGATTATTTCTTTGATGAGGCGGCTTACAATACGCACGATGGTGGGTATGTGCCGCTGGCAGAACCGAAAACACCGCAACAACCGTTACGGATTCCACCCTTGTTGAAACCCGATAAAGAGACGGCGACGGATACATATTACACGGTTGAGGCTCAGGCTGGGGAGACCCAATTATTGCCGGGTAAGAAAACGAAGACCTGGGGGTACAATGGCTCGTTACTTGGCCAAACCGTTGTCTTTGCGAAGGGCAAGACCATGCACATTGATTTGAAAAATAGTTTGCCAGAATTGACCACATTCCACTGGCACGGTCTCAACGTGCCAGGACCGTATACCGACGGTGGCTGTCACGCGCCCGTTTATCCTGGTAAGACGCGCCACATTGATTTTAAGGTCGACCAACCGGCTGCGACGTTGTGGTTGCACGCGCACCCGTGTCCATCAACGGCCGAACAGGTTTGGCATGGTTTAGCGGGATTGGCACTGGTTACCGATGACGTTGAGGCTAAATTACCATTTCCACGGAACTACGGGGTGGATGACATTCCGTTAGTTTTACAAGACCGGCGTTTTCACGAAGATAATCAATGGGATTACAACGCTGATTACGATCCTGACGGGGTTCAAGGACCTACGCCCATGATCAATGGGACCATTAATCCCTACTTTGATGTCACCACGCAACGGGTCCGCCTCCGCATCTTGGATGGCGCTAACCGGCGTGAATGGCGGCTACACTTTGACGACGACCTGCCATTCACACAAATCGCCTCAGACGGTGGTGTCATGCCGGAACCAGTTGAATTTACGCACCTGATGTTAACCTGTGCTGAACGGGCCGAAATTATTGTGGACTTCGGCAAGGTTACGCCCGGTAAGACGGTCACGTTGTACAGTGACGATGTACCGTTGGTTCGGTTCAGAGTCCACGACTTTGCGACAGACACGGCTAAATTGCCAGCCCACCTGGTTGATATTCCAGACCCAGAAGTGACGCCAGATACGCCAATTCGTAAGGTCGTGATGTCTGGGATGGATGAACAAGTCATGATTGACGGTAAGAAATTTGAAATGCAACGGATTGACGCCAAACAAAAGGTGGGCAACGTTGAGTTATGGGATGTTACCAACACCAATGACATGGAGGGCGGCATGGTCCACCCGTTCCACATGCATGGCACCCAATTTCTAGTGGTCTCGCGCAACGGCCATGAACCGTACGCCAACGAACACGGCTTCAAGGACACGGTCGGCGTCAACCCTGGTGAAACGGTCCGGTTAAAGGTTTGGTTCGACAAGCCGGGTGTCTTCATGTATCACTGCCACATTATTGAACACGAAGATGGCGGGATGATGGCTCAGATTGAAGCCTACGATCCACAACATCCACAGACGTACAAGCTGATGGATATGGACACGCTAATGAACGCGGTCGCTGAGGAGCGAGGAATTGACGTTAAGGACCTCCATCTTGCCGGGATGAGTTCCTATGAGAAGATGGGAATGAAGATGTAAAGAGTGCGGAGCCAGACGTTTAGGTTCTGAGCATTAGTGGGAATATAGGGCATGTTCGGCAGCGCCGGACATGCCCTATATTCATACTAAGCGCAGGAACCTGTCTGGCGGAGCACGTTTCAAAGGCAGCCAGGACAGGGATAAACAGGCGAGAGTCAATCCAGTCATTAAACCAGATTCATACTAAGCGCAGGGGTCTGCCTCACAGAGCACGTTTCAAAGGCAGCCAGGATAGGGATAAACAGGCGAGAGCCAATCCAGTCATTAAACTAGATTCATACTAAGCGCAGGAACCTGTCTGGCGGAGCACGTTTAAATAAAAAAGCACTGACAAATTCGAGAATAAAATCCCGATTTTGTCAGTGCTTTTGGTTATACCTTCAGTTTTGACTGGCACCATTGGAGCCAGTATTATCGTTCTAAATCGTATTCTCTCCAGCTGCCCAGGAATTCTTCTCAGTAAATGGACGGGCAGTTTGCTTGGAGATAAAGCTAAAATAGCGGATATCGCTGCCCCAATCGTTCGGATCACCGTAATCCAGTGACCGCAGATCCCGGTTGTCGTAGGTGAAGGCGTACAGAATCTTTTGCTGAATATCGTAGCCAGCGGTGTACTGCGTCCAGGCGATCAACGTCTCATCTGGTTGTGGAATCCGCAGGGAACCCTTCGGCGTATTCACCGTGGTCAGCAGCTGGAAAATCTGATTGAGTGTTTCATCGTCGTCAACGTCCACGGAGAGGAGCTTGGAGAAGGCAGCCCGGAGAAACCGTGATTCAGGCTTGTAGTCGGCGGGGATACCTACCAGACCACTAGTTGGTTCGCCCAGCTTGATCTGGTCAATGGGTTCGTCAACCGTGAAGTCGTAGTGGCGGTCAGTAGTTCGTTCCAGCCAGGTCTTCAGGTTACTTAGATGCCAGTCAAAAGTGGGGGCGTTGGTGAAGACGCCGAGCTTGTTTTCGTAAATATGGAAACCATTTTCAATTGACGGTTCGACCACGATGGACCGGCCCGTTTCGTCGTGAAAGACGCAGTGTTGCGGAACCGACATGCCCATCATCGGGCCCGGTTCATTGGTGATGCCAATGTCTTGGCCGAGGTGGTCTTTGATGTCATCCAGGCTACGGTAGTGGGTCAAAATCCAGGTACAGAGTTCCTCACCACGAATCGCAGTCTTACCGCTGGCCGTGATTTCGGCAGTCGGCACGTAGCGGTAAAAGTGGTCAAAGTAAAATGAACCGCCACAGATGCCGTATTCGTTGATCCCGTCGAGCAGAACCGGTGATTTGTGAATGTCATTGGCCCAGACAATGCCCATAACGTTGCGTTCACTCTTGAACGGGGTAAAGGCTTCTTGGAATTCGTAGCCTTTGGGAATCTTCACGCCAGAGTATTCAAAATGTTGTTCAAAATCTTGGGTGCGACCCCAGAAGGGATGCCCCTGTTTGCTAATTAATTCAATGCCTGTGCAGGCCATAAGGAAGCTCCTTTCTGTGTGATCAGTGGGTCTCGAGGTCGTTGACGGCTACCTTCTTCTTAGCGGAAGGCATCATCGCGATACCAGCACCAATCAGGGCAACCACGGCACCAAGGACGGTGACCGTGTAGACCTGTGCGCCCAGAGCGGGAATCATCCAGTCAATCAGGACGGACCCAATCAGCTGACCAGCAGTGGAGGCAAGGCCCAGCAACAACAGGCCCAAGCCACGAACTAACAGCGCCATCAGGGCAATCGACAGTAAGCCAAGGGGCCCACCGAGGTACATCCACCAAGCGGTTGGCAGGGTGAAGGTTACTTGACCCATCATGACCCGGATCAAGAGGGCGGCACCTAAGATGGTGAAACCGACAATAAAGTTCCAGGTGATAGATACCAGCATGGATCCAGTTTCTTGAGCCACAGCAGAGTTACCGGCTGGTTGCCAACCGGCCAGTAGACCGGCTAAGAATGGCAGAACGGCTAAGGCGACGACCTTAGGGGCTTGCCAGCTAGGCAATACAACGAGGACGGTCGCTAGGATGGCAAGTAAGGCGCCTAAAATCCGCGGGAAGTTAAACATCTGTTTCTCAGGTACCCCAATACCCAAGCGGTCACAAAGCAAGCCAGAGATCACCATGCCAGAAATTAAAGTTGTTTGGAAGGTAGCCACGCCCAGGACAGAGGCGGAGGCCCCTTCGGAAAAAACGACCATGGCCCCACAACAGCCGGCTACCCAGTTCCACCAGGGAATCTTGCGAGCGGCAATTTTACGTGGGATGGACGCGAACTGTTGCCGGGTAGAGCGGCGGGCTAAGATGATGACGGCCATAACGACCAGTCCTGATCCAAAGGAGACAACGGCAGAAGCGTTGCCATCTTTCAACAGCTTGCCGACTTGGCCGTTCACAGCGGATTGCATGGGTGACAGCATGCCGGCAAGAATGGTCGCGATTAATAATAATGGCACAACAACGGTCTTTTCAGCGGTGTTCAGCTTGTCGTTTGAAGAATGTTGTTCATTCATTTTATTTCCCCATTTCTAAAATTCTGATAACCTGACAGATAAATTAAGCTAAGTCCCCGGCCAGCCACTGGATGCAGCGAGAGAAGAATTCGCCATAGTGGGACCAAGCCATGAATTCCTGAGAGGCCCAGTGTGGCGCGATGTCGGTGGTGTAGGCCAACGTCCGGCCTTTACCAGCTGTGGCGGTTATCAGGAGCGGCTTGTCGGCCACGGTCATGAGTACCTGGCTGTCAGCCTTAGGCGTCACGTCCTGATAGCCCAAAATGACTGGAAATTTGCCGAGACCATCACTGATGGGGTTGGCTTGAGCGGTTTGTGGGGCAACCCCCTGGGGTGCTTCCACCCGGTCGTCGTAAGGGGCCACGGTGACCGGTAAGATATCTTCGATGGGGGTGTTGTGATAGTGGGCCTTGCCTTCAAAACCACCGAATGACAGGTAGCCGCCAGCCATCATCAGGGATCCCCCAGCTTCGACCCACTGCTTCAAGAGTTCTAAGCGATTGACGGATGGGTTACCCCCAGCGAAGACGCCGTTGGAGAGGGTGAAGGAATTACTCCCAATGTCGGAAAGAATGATGACATCGTATTGGTTGAGTTCGGCTAGCGTCCAGGGAAAGTGTTCTGGCACATCGTGTGCCCGTAAGTGGGTGACGCTGTGGCCGAGTCCGCGTAGTGCTTGTAACAAGTCGTCGCAACCAATTTCGAGTTTTGTACTGGTGAAAGAGTCGTACCCCTTATACTCGGTGGTCGTCGAGATCCAGGATTCACCAGCCAGTAAAACTTTTGCCATAATAAATGTCCTCCTTAGTTGGGTTAAGCGCTTAACCAACTGATTAAAATTAAAAGCGCTCTTCTGTAAGCGCTTTTATTTATGGTCATCATACAGCACGCTAAAGGTTCAAGTCAAGAATATTAGCGCGACAAAAGGTGAGAAAAGTTCATGATTAAACGCTTTATCATTTTGATAAGTGAAAGCAATTGTTAATATTTAATCATTAATCCGACAATTCGTGGTGTCCCGTCACTAAACATAAGCTTTCTAGTTTTCAATCTTGTGAATGGAACTCCGCTTAATTAATTTTGGCTTGACGATGAGGTGTTGGACCACTTTCTCACCAGTCGTTAACATTTCAAGGAGGAGGTCGATGGTCTCGTTAACCATTTCCAGCGGTTGCTGGTCGACCGTGGTCAAGGGCACCTCAATGATTTCACCGTAAGGATCGTTGTCGAAGCCCACCATGGAGACCCGGCTGAAGATGTCGACGAAGTTCTGCTTGGCCCACTTGATGACCCCGAATAACATGAGGTCGTTGGCGCTCAGAATGGCGGTCGTTGCCGGGTCTTCGAGAATCTTGGGCGCCAGCTTGGCTCCGGAGTCCAGGGTGTAATCGCCCTCGAAAACCAGGTCGTCGTTGAAGGCAATGCGGTTGTCCTTGAGGGCTTGGCGGTAACCTTCGAGCCGTTCGGCGGCGTTGACAAAGTTGGCTTTCCCACGAATGAAGGCGATGTGGGTGTGGCCGTAATTAATCAGTTCCTGGGTGGCGAGGTAGGCGCCTTGGACGTTGTCGAAGTTGACGTAGCTGACCTTAAGATCAGTGTACGCATTCAACAGGACGATAGGCTTGTCGCTCTTTTCGATTAGCGCCTTTCGTTCCTTCTTTTTACTTAAGAAAAACTCGTTGGAAGGGACGAGGACAATGCCGTCGACCCCCCGTGAAACCATGTTTTGCACGGCATCGCTCTCAGCAGTAAAGGAATTGTTACTATCGACGAAGAGGGTTGAGTAGCCCTGAGCGCCTAACTGCTGTTCAATCAGCCGGGTGAGCGTGGCAAAGAAAGGGTTCGTGATGTCTGGCACGATTAAGCCAATGGTCAGACTGATATTTTTGCTGAGCGTGACGGCGGCAATGTTGGGATGGTAGTTGAGGTCTTTGGCAATTTGTTTGATTTCGGCCTTCTTGGCCTTGGAAATTCGTGATTTTTTATTATTCAAAACGACCGAAACCGCTGCGACCGAAACGTTGGCGCGCTTGGCAATTTCCTTCATAGTAGGCATTTTAGTTCACCCATCTTTCTAATTAGTCGGCCAAAGGGCTTTGCCGACAACTGGTTTAGTGTGTAAGGAAAGTATACTGCATTCGCAGCGGGATTTCCGGTAATCGGTTTTACGTGTATTAATGGCCGTGCGTTTCGCCCCGTAAGACGTGGTCGACGTGGGCCAATGTTTCGTTGACGATATCCAGAATGTGTGGGTCATCTAGTTGGTAAAAATTTTGCTTACCTGCCCGGCGGACGGTCACCAGTTGTTCTTTCTTAAGTAGGGCCAACTGATGAGAGACCACAGATTGTTCGACCTGCAGTTGTTCGCTGAGTTGACTAACGTTGAGTTCGCGTTGCTCGAGCAGATAGAGTAGCTGAAGGCGGGTGGTATTACTGAGGAGTTTAAAGATATCCTGTGAGGCCTCTAAAATCGGTTGGGCAATTTTTTTGACAGGTTTAGGTGAGTCAGCCATATAAAGCTTGCTCCTTTCATATGTCCATGTTAACATATGTTATAAATAACATACATAGGAGATGGGGTTATGTTAAAAACAATTTTAACGGGGGTCACGGCCTATATTTCAACCGGACTCGATTACTTAATTATTCTAATGGTAATCTTCAGCCGCGTAAAGCACCAAGACAGGTGGTTGGTGCTGGTGGGGGACTTCGTGGGGACCATCGTTTTGATGGGAAGTTCGCTCATTTTAGCGCTGGTATTGGGATTTGTGCCCGCACCGTGGCTGTTGGGGTTATTAGGATTGATTCCAATTTATCTCGGACTAAAATTATGGTTTCAGGGGGATGACGACGACACGGCAGCGATTGCCAATCAGGTGACGAATCCTCGGAGCCTGATCATGAGCGTGGCGGTGATTACCATGGCCACTTGTGGGGCGGATAACGTGGGGATTTACGTCCCATTGTTTACGACGGTTGAACCGGCGGCTATCCCGGTGATTTTGCTGACGTTTGCGGTGATGGTCGTGCTGTTTTGGGAGATTGGGTACCGACTGGCTTGTCTGCCTAAAGTCGCGACCGTGTTGGAGAAACAGGGTCGCTACCTGACCATTGCGGTGTACATTCTGATTGGGTTGTACATCCTGTGGGACAACGGGACTTTTGCTCATTTCTTGTAGAATTTGAGGGGGGATTGCCGCCGGTGGTTTCCAGGGGCGGCGTCTGCTATGGGGACCGGAGTGAGCCAAAGGGCGGTCTCACTCCTCAACTTGAACCCTCAGCAAAGCCCGCCAAGGGTCCAAGATTGTCCCATGCTGTAAGGCCGGGGAGAAGCAATCGCCCAGCCTAACACCATCGACACAGCCGGCACCACCCCTGGACACCACCGGCTACATCACAGCGTTGACGAAATGAACGCATTCCTGCTGTAAACATCATCGACGATTGTATGTGGTTTTAGGTATCGCTATTGTAAATTGAACTCGATTCAACTTAATTAGCCCCAATCTCGCCAATAATATTGCGTAAGTACTGTCATTCAGGCAGATAAACTAGTTTAGTTTCCAAGAACCCGCTTAACCGGAGGGGGTCAGAGGTGGAGCCAGCTGTGTCGACGGTGTTAGCCGATTTTCGGCTTACAGCGTGGGACGTGTTTGGAGACTGGTGGTTTTTCCAGGCTTCAAACCGAGCCGCAGGACCGCTTTTCAGGCCGGAGGCGGTCCCCACAGCAGGCGGAATCTCTGACCGCCGCAGGTGACTGGGCAAGACTAATTTCAAGTCTATAACGTATTCCTGGTTTGATAACAGTTTTCAATCTTTCAACCTTTAGCTAAACAACAAAAAATAGCGTAGAAGCCGCCGCATGTCGACTTCTACGCTATTTGTACTACCGAATTAATCCTGATTAGACGTGGTATTTTCCACGGGGACCGTTGACTCTTGGGCCTGTTGATAGGCGGTGTAGGCTAATAACCCGATGGCACCAACCAGCGCCACAGCTAAAACAATCAGCCAGCTCTTGATATTTTTCATCTGAGTATCGCTCCTTAGAACGTAGTGATTAGGCGCTCTCCCATGCACATGCAGTATAACATGGTTGGTTTTAGGTAGCTACGGTTTAGTGGATTAAAAGAATAGTTTACTGGCAATTGTGACGCCAGTTAGTAAAACAACTGAAGAAAGGGTTGCGGCCAGGAAGGCATTTCCCCCGCGCTGGAAAATCACGCGGAAGTTGACGCTCATCCCAAGAGCGGCCATGGCCATCCCTAGGAAGATGTAGGCCAGTTTGACCAGGGCGGCTAAAGCCACAGTGCCTAAAGGTAACCAAGTTCCGATGATACTGGTCAGCAGGAAGCCGGCCATGAACCAGGGAATGGGTAACTTCGTGTGGCTAGTTTCACTAGCTGTTGTCGTGGTTTGTTTTTGGTACCACCAGCCGATGATCAATGCTGCTGGCGCAAGCAGAAGTACCCGGGAAAGTTTGGTGATAATGGCGGTGTCCAAACTGACTGGACCACCAGCACTACCAGCTGCGACGGCGTGGGCAATTTCATGGAGCGACCCACCAGTCATGACCCCAAATTGAACGGCAGTCAGGTGGAGTAAGGGTTTCAAACCAATTTCAATCAGCGTAAAGACCGTCCCTAAGATGGCGACGATGGCGACTGCCAGGACTTCGTTTTCCCGTTGGCGTTCCGCTTTGTCCGGACTGACCTTAATCTGGGGAGAAACACCCATGACGGCGGCAGCTCCACAAATGCTGGTCCCGGTGGCCGTTAGGATGGCTAACTCGCGGTCGACGCCGAGCTTTCGGCTGAGGTTGTAGGTGAGCAACACCATACCAGTGACCACGACGGCTGCCAAGGTGATGGTTTTCACCCCTGCTTGTGCGAGCTGAATCAGGTTTAATTTGAATCCTAAGAGAATAATACCTAATCGTAAAAATTTATTGCTGATAAAACCAATACCGGCGCGATTCGCATTGATGGCGCGGGGGGCTAGCTGGCAGGCCATACCCAATAATAGGGCGATGACCAAAGCACCGACCAGGTTCAGGTAAGGCACCTGAGCCAATTCGCTCCCAGCGACGGCACAAATCAGTGTCAGTGCCGCTGCTCCCCAGAAACTCCGGGTGACCATTGTCGTTCGAATATCCAAGTTAATTTCCTCCTCTAAAATGAATACCCTTAGTTTACTGGAAACTTGTTATAAGTTAAAATTGTCATATTTAATAACGATATAAATGCAGCTTATCAAGGAGGTTAACTATGCTCGATACTCGGTATCAAACATTTCTGGTGTTGGCTCACACCAAGTCGTATACCCAAACGGCGCGGCAACTCTACGTTACCCAACCAGCCGTCACACAACAGATTAAAAGCCTTGAGGCGGAATTGGGATTGGAACTGGTGCACTATCAGCGGCCACATCTGACCATCACACCGGCGGGGCAAGAGCTGGCGGACTTTATCCAACGGGTTCAGGTGCAAACCGATAAGATGGTAGCCACTTTGCAGCACCCCCAATTGCAGCGCCAGGTGACCTTTAGCACGACGCTTTCACTCAGTGAATTCTTGGCGCCGCAACTGATTCAGCACTTGCAGGCCAGTAATCGGTATCAAAAAATTAGTTGTCAGGTGACGAATACTCAGGATGCACTGGCTGCGCTGGATAGTGGTGCCAGTGACTTTGCTTTAATTGAAGGGAACTTTGATAAGACTCGGTATGACTTTCGGGTCGTTCGGCAGGAACCGTTTGTGGGCGTGGTGGCTAGTAATCATCCGCTCGCGCAGCAAGCAACCATTGATTGGGCTGACTTGACGACCACGCCGTTATTGGTGCGGGAGACCGGGTCGGGCAGCCGTGAAATTTTGGTAAACCTGGCGCAGGCGGCTAACGTAGCCCTGACTGAGTTTCACCAGCTGATTACGGTGAATAATCCAGCCGCCATTCGCCAGCTACTTCTGCGGGGAGCCGGTGTGAGCTTCGTGTACCGCTCTGTGGTAGCCGAAGACTTGGCCGCTGGTCGGCTTAAAGTACTGCCATTAACGGCTAGTCAGCTACGGCACGACTTGGATTTGGTCTATCAGCGTGAAAGCCCGTACGCGCAGTTGTATCAGGACTGGGCTGCCTGGTTAAAATAGGGTCCTCATTAATACTAAAATTGCTCAAACGCCAGATAAGCTTGTTATGACAATGATATTGGCCTGCATATTAATCAACCTAGTGTGAATATTCGCCTTACCGGTCGCCAGATATGGGCTGGAACGGTGCGGACGCAACTTGAAGCCTCGAAAGAACCGAGTCTACAAGCTTGGTCTTCTGCTAAGCCAGTAGGGGGACCCCGCCTACTGACCAAGCAGAACGACGCGCCTGAGCCCATATCTGGCAACCTCTCGGCTTACACAGTATTTTGATAGCAACTAAAATGTGATCAGTTAGCGGTAATGAGTAGTGTGAGTGAATCATTCAGCTACAAACGTGTTCAGCTATAATCAGAACCGAAGCAGGTGACATTTGTGGCCGACGGAATACGATCATTTTATCGGCACTGATGCTTGCCAGTATTGGATTGTGGCCAATGATTTTGCTATAGTCCCCTTAAGGTTGACAGATGAAAAACTATAATTCATCTGTTAACTTTAAGGGGATTTTTCTATGCCTA
>NZ_RHNO01000025.1 GCF_003946265.1 Levilactobacillus yonginensis | reverse complement strand
GGGTTTGATACCAAGTATCAAACCGCCCTACACATATTTGGTTTGTCGAAACAATGTTCAGTTTTCAAAGGTCTACCAGCTATCCGCTCTCGCAGACAGCTTAATAATCATATCATTCAATCAATATGATGTCAACAGGAAGTTTGATTTAACAACGTTTTCCACTGACCGCCGTCTCAATGAGACAGCTAGAATAATATATCATTTTATCAACACAACTGTCAACAACTATTTCCAATCTTTCGAATTGGTCTAGCTGATGAATCGCCGTGACAACGTATATAACTATACCAACCACAGGCCCCACCGTCAACTAAAATACGTAGAAAATGAAAATTATTTTCAAAGGCGAATACTATCTCTGAAAGCCGTTAAAAAGAGACGGATAAACCGGGTGTTCCCCGTACCGTCTCCCAATAATGGTTCGTCTCAATTTTTACTTAGCTTTCACGTTGGCGGATAATTGGCCAAATGCCCACCAAAAAACAAATAGCAATCATGCCATCAACCATGGCACAGAGGAAAAACAATAGTGAAAAGGACGTCGAGTAACTAATTACAACGCCTCCAAGAACTGGCCCCAATGCTTTCCCCAAAGAGGAAAAGGCGTTCACCAGTCCCTGGTACAAGCCTTCATTACCGACCGTATGGGCATTGATCAGTGCCGGGACACCAGGAACATATACAGCTTCTCCAAACGTTAGTAGGGTCATTGCGCCAAATAACACAACGACACTAGACGCACCACTTAATAGAAGAAACGACCCACCAATTGCCACTAATCCCATCAAAATCTGCCAGGGAACTACCCGCGGATGGTTCACGCGGGCCATCAACGTTTGAATGACAATTAGCAGAACACCATTATAGACCCACAGGTAACTATACAGTTTGATACTAAGTCCCTCGTTTTGAATGAACACTGACACATTACTCATCCACTGTGCGTAGGTCACCCACATAAAAATCAAAGTTAATAACAGAACACCTAAGCCGACTTTCGTTAATTGCTGTTTAACTCGTGGCTGACGGACAGCCGTTTGATCATTTTTTACATCAAACGATAAAGATCGCTGTTCAAAGTTCCCCGCACACTTCGCCCACAGAATAAGTGCCAACCCATAGCAACCGATCAACAGGGCAAAAATTGGACGTAAGCTATGGTGAAATAATACGCCAATACTAGCGGTACCCACCACTAATCCAACATTAATGAAGATATAGAGCAAATTGAACAAACGGCCATCCGTTCCCAGTTGTGCCGTAATCGCTGTAATCAAGGTCAGCATTCCCCCGGTGAGCAAGCCAAAAATGACTAAGACAATCGGATAGGCAATGATACCGTTCCAAATAAATCCTACTCCTGCATCAACCAGTAAAGCCACTAGCATTGCTAGTCCAACAACCCGGGCCGAGTATCGATCCGTTAAGACACCACCTATGTATCCCCCTAACACGTTACAGCCAGAGTACGCCGCTAATATCAGGCCACTTTGAACCAGGTTCAGGTGTAAATCTCCATGTAAATAGATTGTTGTCAGTGGCCACATCACGCTATACGCCGTGTTCACCAAAAATCCTAAAACCAGTAATGGCCACATTTTTCGCATCACTTTTGCCACGTTAATTTTCCCCTTCTTTCTATATTATGGACTTCTTTAAACTCAGTCTATCATGTTTACTGAGTCCCCCAAAAGGCCTTCCAGTCAGAAAGCTGATAAATACCGCGCAAAGAAAACGCCTTCATAGACTTAACGCACCGTTGGGACTTGCTTATTCGGTAAAAATCAACTAAATTTAAGGGAGGTCTGGATTCATAGAACTTTTGAATCAATACTTTATAGGAGGACACAACATGGGTAACAGCAAGAATAATAATGCCACACCGGCTGATCTGAATGATCAAATGCAGGTTCGTCGGGATAAAATGAATAATCTACAAGAACAGGGCATCGCACCTTTCGGTCACCGCTTCGATAGAACTGACGACAGTAAGTCGCTCGTTGAAAAATACGACAAGTATGATAAAGAAGAGCTGATGGAAGACAAACATTATGTTGCTGTTGCGGGTCGGATTACCGGTAAGCGTGGTAGTGGTAAGGCCGGCTTCATCGACTTGCTCGACAGAACTGGTGTCATCCAAGGTTATGCACGACAAGACGAACTTGGTGAAGACAAGTACAGCCTCTACAAGACCCTAGACTTAGGGGACTTTATTGGTGCCAAAGGTTACGTCATCAAGACGAACACTGGTGCCCTCACGCTTCGTTTCACTGACTTTGAATTCTTATCTAAGGCTTTACGGCCATTACCAGATAAGTACCATGGTCTGACTAATCCTGAAACTATCTACCGTCAACGGTACCTTGACTTAATTTCAAACCGCGACAGTTTTGACCGGTTTGTTAAAGTCACTCAAATCAAGCGTGCTATCCGCGAATACCTGGACAGCGAAGGCTACTTAGAAGTCGACACACCAGTCCTTCAAACTGAAGCTGGTGGTGCTGAAGCTCGTCCATTCGTGACCCACTCCAACGCATTCGACATTCCTTTGTACCTCCGGATTGCCACTGAACTTTACCTCAAGCGTTTAATCGTTGGTGGTATGGAAAAGGTTTACGAATTGGGCAAAGACTTCCGGAACGAAGGGACTGACGTTCGTCACAACCCTGAATTTAACATGGTTGAAGTCTATACTGCCTATGCTGATTACACCGATGTCATGGACTTAACGGAAAACATCTTCCGCTTCGTGGCTAACAAGGTTAACGGCTCTGGTCAAATCAGTTACCAAGGTAAAGATATCGACCTCGACAGTGATTTCAAGCGTGTTCACATGGTTGACGCTGTTAAGGACGCCACTGGTATCGACTTCTGGCAACCAATGTCTGATGAAGACGCCCACAAGATTGCCGAAGAAAATGGCATTCATTGTGAACCATACTGGAAGGTTGGTCACATCATCAACGCCTTCTTCGAAGAAAAGGTTCAAGACAACCTGGTCAACCCAACCTTCATCTATGGTCACCCCGTTGAAATTTCACCATTGGCTAAGAAGAACCCTAAGGATGCACGGTTCACCGACCGGTTCGAACTTTACATTGATGGTAGCGAATACGGTAACGCCTTTACTGAATTAAACGACCCCGTCGATCAGCGTCAACGGTTTGAAGCCCAAGATGCAGAACGGGCAGCCGGTAACGAAGAAGCCCACGGTATCGATAACGATTACGTCGAAGCCATGGAATACGGTATGCCACCTACTGGTGGTTTGGGTATTGGGATCGACCGGATGACGATGTTGTTAACTGATTCAACCTCCATCCGCGATGTCATGCTCTTCCCAACCATGCGGCCTAACGACTAACCACGAAAAGAGGCAATTGAATGAGAGCAAACCAGCTGATCGCGTTACTGCAGGAACATAACTTATTCCGCAGTACCACGCTTAAATCAGACGACGTCGACTTTGCATCGTTAACCTACGATTCTCGCAAGGCCAGCGCCAACGGCCTCTTCGTCTGCAAGGGCTTCAATTTTTCAGTGGATTATCTGCACGCCGCCATTCAAAATGGTGCCAGCGCCTACTTGGCTGAAAAAGACTACCACGTTGACGTACCCGTAATCCTAGTTAATGACGTTCGTAAAGCGTTATCGCTTGCGGCTCAACTATACTTCGGTTTCCCACAGAATGACCTGTTTGTCATTGGGTATACTGGTACCAAAGGGAAAACGACCTCAACCTACTTTACGAAAAACATTTTGAACCACGCCTTTCCTCAACAAGTAGCCATGTTCTCAACCATCAACCACATTCTTGGTCCACGGCCAGAAGATCAGTTCCGCGCTCACCTTACGACGGCCGAATCTTTCGACCTCTTCCACGAGATGCGGCAGGCTGTTGATAACGGGCAAAAGGTGCTGGTTATGGAAGTCGCGTCACAAGCTTACTTGTTGGACCGCGTGTACGGGTTGAAATTTGATGTTGGGATTTTCCTCAATATTTCTCCTGATCACATCGGGGTCAATGAGCATCCTAACTTCGCTAACTACCTCTTCTGCAAGATGCAGCTCATGCTTAACTCGCGTAACTGCATCATTGACGCAGATATGGATCACTTCGATGAAGTCTACGCTGCAGCGAAGGTCTCAACTGAACCGGACCATATTTTCACTTATGGTTTCAATCAGGAACAGGCCAGCCTGTCCATCACGAGTAGTGAAGCTACTCTGACGGATAGTGAGTTCGGGTTAACGGCCAACGACGAACGGCTAACTGATTTAGCAACAACGTTCAACGTGTCAGTGCCTGGTGACTTTAACCAGAGCAATGCTACGGCTGCTATCCTAGCTAGTTACTTAGCCGGTGCTCACGTCGCTGACATGCAAAACGGCTTGGCCCACACGACCATTCCCGGTCGGATGGAGTTCATCAAGACTCAGCACCATGGGACAGTCTACATTGACTACGCCCATGATTGGGGGAGTATGAACGCCCTTCTGAGTTTCCTACACACCCAATTTCCTGACCATCAGATTATCACCGTGCTTGGGAGTACGGGTGATAAGGGTGAGGATCGGCGTGAAGGATTTGCCCAAGCCCTTAACGACTACGCGGACGTTGCCTTCTTAACCACTGACGATCCGGGTCACGAAGATCCCATCGCCATTGCCAAAGAAATTGATAGTCACATTGACCACAATAAGGTGAACGTGACCATCGTCGCCCAGCGTGAAGAAGCCATTCAGCACGCCATTGCTACCGCCACTAATAACGACCTAGTTGTTTTAGCTGGTAAGGGACAGGACGCTTATCAAAAAATCAATGGGGTCGACACCCCTTACGCCTCCGATCCCGTCGTTGCCCACGAGGTTATCGACGACTTGGCAGACGAAAAATAAGACCAGCAAAAAAGAGTTTGGAAATTTCCAAACTCTTTTTTGTTTACCGTCGACGCTTACGCCGCCGTTTTTGACTATATTTGATTTGTTTAATATGTTTCTTGTGAGTTAGATGCCGATCCGTAGCAAACAGTTCCTGACTAGCGGTTGGGTGACGGCGCAAGTAATCCTGCGTAAATGCGTCCACTTTCGTGTGATCATTCGCATCAATACCCTCACGCTGCATCGCCGTAGTCAGTTCTTCAAAGAAACTCTCCAGCTTAGGATCATACATCGTGACTAATGCGTCGTGGTGCCCACTAACCCAATCCAACAGTGACTGACCTTGTGGTAGCTTCTTTTGCGTCATTAAGTAACTGAATAAGGTCGTCAAAGCAAATGGCACCAGGTTGAATAGCTCTGGCACCCGGTCCTGTTCGTCTAATAAATGCGTAAATGGCCCAAACATGATTTCGCTGAGCGTTTTGACATCCCAGTCCTGAGGTTCTAAGTGCTTCCCCGTAATCATCAATTCAGCCGTCGTATGAACGATTGTCACAAAGTGTTGCAGGTCGGCAGCCTTTAAATTGGCAACATCAGCCTGTTCCACCATGTCCTGAACCCACTGTTCAACCAAAGCAACCACGTCTTCATAGGCAGCTTGTTCATCAGCCGCTTCGGCGTGTTTCTCGACCAACACGGGCCGAGCGTTCTTCAAGGCCACTTCTAATTCCTTTAAATTAGGGAGTTGTTGCGCCTTGAAATAAGCCGTGAGGACAGGCACCACCGCGACAAAGTAAAGGTGCGGTTGATCAACTAACGTTGGTAAGGCTGCCAAAGTTGCTGCAACCTGCTGCGCCGTCCAAGTGTCCCCCGCCATATTGACGGTCTCTCGAGCGTGCAAAACATCCTGCAAAATGCTAGCCGCGTACTTTTGCTGGTTAGCTGACAATTGAGCCAATCGTTCTGGCGTCAAAAATTCTGCTGGCGTCAGTGATTTGGCAGTTGACTCTGTTCGTTTCATAACTTCTATTCCCCTATCTTGAAGCCCACCCCCCTATTATAGGAAAAATAATTAAGAAAAAGCAAATCCCCCGTGAACTCCTTACCAAATTCAAGACAAATCCGGTAAAGTTCGTTATATTAGAGTTTCGGAAACCATTTCGTAAAGGAGAAACCAATTAGCATGGCAGATAAAGTAGTAATCGTTAGTGCGGCCCGGACCCCAATCGGCAAATTTGGCCGGAATTTCCACGGAATATCCGCCGTTCAGTTGGGGACCATCGCTGCGAAGGCCGCCATTGAACGTAGCGGCCTCGCACCCGCCATGATTCAGCAAACCATTTTTGGAACAGTATTGCAGGCTGGGCAAGGACAAAACGTCGCCCGCCAGGTAGAATTAAACGCTGGTTTACCAGTTACTAGTACCGCCATGACCATTAATCAGGTCTGTGGATCAAGTCTTAAAGCAATCCGTTTAGGCCAAAGCGCTATCCTGATGGGTGACGCAGACGCTGTCTTAGTCGGCGGGACTGAGAGCATGAGTCACGCCCCATACTTGAACCCCCGGACCCGTTGGGGCAGTAAATATGGTGATGTAACACTGACAGATAGTCTGGCTAAAGACGGACTAATGGACGCCTTCACCGACGTTCCCATGGGCATCACCGCTGAAAATGTCGCAGAAAAATATCACGTCAGTCGAGCTGAACAAGACACCTTCTCCTTAGATTCTCAGGAAAAGGCTACCCAGGCCCAACTTAACGGACGATTTGCGGACGAAATTACACCGGTTCCAGTGGGTGATAAGCTCATTACCACCGATGAAGCCGTGCGTACTGATACTTCCCTGGAACAGCTAGCTGCTCTCAAGCCTTCATTCAAACCTAACGGCACAGTGACTGCTGGAAACTCAGCAGGGCTCAATGACGGGGCCGCTGCCATGGTCCTAATGCGTAAATCTACAGCAGACGCTGCCGGCATCCCCTATTTGGCAACGTTAGCGGGTTATCAAGAAGTTGGCATTGATCCGGCCATCATGGGTTATGCACCCGTCACCGCTATTCAACAAGTCCTAACGCAAGCCAATTTGACCCTAGCTGATATTGATTGTTTTGAAATCAATGAGGCCTTTGCCTCGCAATCCGTCGCCATTGCCCGGGACCTACACCTCCCAGCCGATCGGCTAAACGTCAATGGTGGTTCAATTGCCTTAGGCCACCCGCTAGGTGCTTCAGGAACGCGAATCGCCGTTACCTTACTGTACGAACTACTCCACAGTGACAGCAAACGGGGACTAGCCAGTATGTGCATTGGCGGTGGGATGGGAATTGCTCTCATTATTGAACGCTAGTCTCTGACCACCCCTTAATCTCTGCTATAATGGAGCCACTACACAACCCATAAAAGGAGCGAAAACCATGTTGACCAGTGATTTTGACGTAAAACTAAAATTAATCATTTTATTTACTGTGGGCCTAGTGACTTTAGCAGTTATTCTGGGTTATCTCTGGCATCGTAACCATCACTATTATCAAGGATTCTCTGGTCTAATTGGTGTAATAGTCGTTCAGCTGTTCATTCTGACATCGCTATTATTAATTCATCAATAAAAAATGAGGTTGTATCGTTCTAAACGGTATAACCTCATTTTTGTATCCATCTATTATTTTTGAATCTCTTGCTTAGGTACTGCAACCAATTGGCCAGCAGTCAACAAATATAAATACTGGGCAATAACTGGCTGTTGCGTCATTTGTTGTAATGCCTCAGCGTACAGATTAACCTGGCCACCATACCGATCAATCAATTTAGCCTCACTCTGCGCTAAGTTACGCGAATTAACGTGATCAGTTTTGTAGTCAAACAGAACAATCCCCTCTGGCGTCCTTAAGTAACCATCCACAATCCCATGGACTAACACTTGAGAATCAGCTTCCTGAAAATCCTTAAAAAGGCTCTGAGCTGGCATCAATAATGAAAATGGCACCTCACGTTGCAAATCTTCGGGGTTCGCTAAAATCTGCTGACCCAGATTACTTTGGAAAAATTGTAAAATTGCAGCAACTTGTATCCGTTCAGCCACTTCACTGGTCAGAACACCATCTGTAACCAACCCATCGATAACTGCCTGAATGCTATCAGCAGTTGGTTCCGTTGATACCGATATCTGCTGTAACACCAAGTGGGTTGCCGTCCCAATTTCAGTTGCCAACGGTTCTCGCACAGTTTGTAGAAAGTCTGGTCGCGCAAAATCATGCGTAACAAATCGGTTTCCTGCTTGGCCGTGCGTATCAGGTTGATATTCACCAATTGACGCGTTATCGGGATCTTCAAACAGCCGTTTAGCTTCAGAAACTGATTGATACGCAGTTGTTACTGTGGCTGCCTGATGCGGATATTGAAAATCCATAATATGCTTAACTTGTGCGCTATCAACTGTATCAGCAACTGTCTCGGCTGACTTAGCGGTCTGCGTCAACCAATCAACCGCCGCCTCATTAACTTGTTGTGCCGGCTCAACATCAGCTGCCGTAGCAAAGTGCACCTTGAACTTAGCCGGATCACCAGCTAGGCCACTAAAGGTCGTTGAGCCCTGGCGTAAGGTCTCATCAAATTGTGGATCACGAACTAGACACATACCGATCCAATCTAAGTAGTTAGCTAAGGTGTTTTTTTCACGCAAGGTAGCGTTTAAAACCAAGTCCGGGCTTTGATAAGCCTGTTCCCAAGCTGAAATAGCCTCGGCCTCACTCTTATGAGAACCCACAATATAAATCCGTGATTCAGCCCGGGTCAACGCCACGTAAAGTTTCCGCATTTCCTCAGCCAGGCTGGCCCGTGAAATGGCTTGCGCCGTGACTAATTTTTGTAAGCTGGGCGCCTTGATTCGACTTTCTGGGTTCAAATAATCGATACCAATTCCCGACTTCCCACTCATCACATAATTTCCCTGTTGATCTTGCCGATTGAACTGGCGAGAAGCATCCATGATAAACACCACGGGAAATTCAAGCCCTTTACTCCCATGAATCGTCATCACTGACACAGCATCTTCTGCTGACTGAACTGGAGCCCCAGCCAAATCAGCATCCCGTTCTTGTAGCTTTTCTACAAACCGCACAAATTGAAAGAGACCTTTGAAACTACTCTTCTCATAACTCTGTGCCCGTTCATACAAGGCGTGCAAGTTGGCTTGTCGTTGTTCACCTGCTGGCATCCCCCCAACGTAGTCTAAGAAACCAGTTTCCTGATAAATTCGCCAAATCAACGTCACCAATTCGTTTTGCTGAGCAATGTCACGGAAGGTTTGTAACTGCTCCAAAAAATGACTGACTTTATCATACACGGTCTGCTGGAAGTCACTGGCACTCCCCGCCGCAAAAGTCTGTTGAAAATGCTGCACAGCTTGGAAATAGTCTCCAGTTCGCTGATTGATTCGGAGCAACGCCAATTCATTTTCATTCAAGCCCACAATCGGTGACCGCAAAACGGCAGCTAAAGGAATATCTTGATACGGATTATCAATTACCCGGAGTAATGCCATCATGATTTGAATTTCCGTCGTCTTAAAGTAGTTCTGTGCGTCGTTAACAACTACTGGAATACCCAACCGTCGCAGTTCATCGGTAATAATCAAGTTGTTGGTCCGCGTTGGTGTCAGCAATGTAATATCCTTGTACGCCATCGGTCGTACCTGCTTGGCATCACGATCGTAAATAGGTGTCTTATCGGCAATTAATTGCTGAATCTGTTTACCAACGAGTAACACTTCACCCTGATGCTTATTATCTACCTGGAAAGTAGCATCCATGGCTTCTCCATCATCGCTTTGAGAATCATCATTTCCCTCAGTCAGATAGACCAACAGTTCAGCAGTACTTTCGACTTTCTCAGGATAATACTTCGCCCCAAACTTCAACTGTGCAGACCCCGTATAAGCAATTTCTCCTAGCTCTCGATCCATCAATTGCTTGAAGATCAAATTGGTGAAATCATCCACGTTTTTCATTGAACGGAAGTTTTCAGCCAAGACAATCAATTCACCAGCCTGACTATCTGCTTGGTACCGATCCGTCTTTCCCATAAATAAAGTGGGATCCGCTTGCCGGAATCGATAAATAGATTGTTTAACATCGCCCACCATAAAGAGATTACCAGTTGGTGCGGGCTGAGCAATCGCCGTTAAAATAGCCTCTTGCAGACTGTTGGTATCTTGATACTCATCCACCATAATTTCAGCATATTGATCCTGTAACTGTTGCGCTACCTGGTGTGATTGCGCGGTATCCTGCGTCAAAATTTCCAAAGCTGCATGCTCAATATCCGCAAAATCTAAAACGTGACGTCGTTGTTTCTCTTGACGATAAGCCTGCCGGAAGTCCATGACGACCTTACCAAGCTCAGTAACTAGTTCTCCTGCAGCCGCGATAGTCGACATAGCTTGTGCTTCGTCCTGAATCAAATACGTCTTCTTCAACGTTTCTAATTGTTTTTTGGCTGGATCATAGTAAGTCGTCTTAAGTTCGTTATAAACGGGATAATCCTCATTCGTCTTGCGAATACTAGGAATACGCCCCCATGGGAAATTCTGAATGGCTGCTCGTAACGCATTCCAACTCCCATCACTGGCTAATGTGACTACCTCTTGCATGCTACCTAAAATGGTGGTTACGTGTTCCGCTTGCTTGGTTAAGTTAGCCTGATCAGCCAGCTGATAGGCACTCGTCAAATCTGCCTGAATCTGTTTCAACTGTTCCATGAACAGGGGCTGCAAACGTTCACGGTAAAAGGTGGTCCCCGTTAGCTGATCACTATCCAGCTGATATGGCGTTGCCAAATTAGCCAGCCATGCTTCGGGATGAGGAGTCGCATTGGCAAACGTATAGGTTTGTTGAACCAGTTCTGCAAGGCCATCATCACTACGATCTCCAGAAAAATTCTCCGTTAAACGTGCAAATAGTCCAGTCTCGTCATCCGCATATAATTGTTCACGTAGATCTGACCAAACTTCATCCCGCATTAACGCGTTCTCCGTTTCATCCGCTAATAGCCGAAAAACTGGATCCTGGTCGATTACATAGTAATAATGCTGCAAGATTCGCAAACAAAATGCATCCAACGTACTAATATCCGCTACTGGCAATTGATTTAACTGACGCAAATAGAATTGCTGTTGTTCGGCGTTCCCTTGATTAGCAGCCAACTCTTGCCGTAATGCTGTCTGAATACGATCCCGCATTTCAGCAGCTGCGGCTTTGGTAAAAGTCACGATTAAAATTTCATCAATACCCGTGCCTGACTTTAATCGTTCGATAACGCGTTGAACAAGTACCCGCGTTTTACCAGAACCCGCAGAGGCTGATACAAGTAAGTTGTTCCCAGTCTGGTGAATTGCCTGATCCTGACTAGGAGTGAAATTAAATTTTGCGCTCATCTGGGTCCTCCTGTTCTTGTTCTTCTTTGATCCGAGCAATAACCTCGTCCTTCTTCAGAGCGGTCAATTCACGATAATTGTTTTCCTTTAACAAAGGATCAAATTGCATGATCGACTTATACGGTGAAAACTGTAAGGCAGTTCGATTCTGCTCTCGAAATGGTGCTAAATCAACGTGACCATCAAAAATCTGATTAGCAGCGCGTTTAATCAACCGTTCGGTATGGCCAAGTAAGAGGTCCAACTCACCCGGATTAACTAGCATCTTGCCATATGACGTGATGCCCCCATCTTTCTTGCGTCGCAATCCTTGGAATAGAAGTGAACTCCCAGTGTAATCTGGCTCACTAAATAACGTATCAATGTTAGTCAAAAGGTCGGGGTCGTCTAGCAATAGTCCCTGATAGCGTTCTTCTTTTAATAACGCCACTAAGGGGTCCTCGCCTAAAACATCGGTAGCTTTTAGAATTGGGTTTTGTAAATGTAAGTAGACAGCCCCCGCTAGCTCGGCCGCTTGTTCATCATCATCCAATAAATCTGGCATATTCTTTTTGACAGCGTCTAGGTACGTCAACATTTGCATGGCTTGACCATAATAAGCATCCTGATAACTGAATTTGTGCTCAGAACTCTTGTAATCGACAATTCCCAAGAACGTTTTGTCATTAACTTCCAATGCATCCAACCGGTCAATCCGCCCACGAACTGATACTTGACGCCGTTTGCCCAAGTCAAATGATAATGGCTTTAGTCCACGTTCATCCCCTAGTCCGAACTGCACTTCCGTTCGTCGTGGCCGTAGTTTGGTTCGCGTGCTCTGCTCATGAAGTGTCCGCGCCATCTGACGCATCGTCTTAATCAGCTGCTGGCGGATATAGCCCATACGATGGGAACTTTCTAGAATGGCAAATTGCGGATTCTCTGAAGTATCCAATACCTGAGCGATGACTTCATCGGTTAACTCGTGTAACTGTTGCGCGTCCAGACTAGCCAAGTCTAAATGTTGCTGTTTAACTAGCTTCATTAGCCCGTCTAAGGTCGCATGGAAGAATTCCCCGGTACTTGCCGGTGAAAGTTCAAAAACGTCTCTCTCCTGCAATTTAAGCCCATATTTAAGGAAGTAAGCATATGGGTTGGCATAGTATTCCTCTAACTTAGAAATTGACGTACTAATTTTCTGCCCATATAAGTGGGTCACAATATCAGGCGTCAATTGTGTAGGCACATTGCGATAGCTTAAACTACCTAACAATTTTGTCGTGAGATCACCATAGTTTCGATCCGCCCGAAGTAGCCGTAACACGTACAACCACGGCTTGGATAAGGGTTCCTCACGCAGTTGACTATCCCGACTCGCTTGAACCAAATGCCGTAGTGTACTTCGGCGTGTCCCTACAAACGGTAAAATTGCCGTTTCATCTGCACTAGGTGTTGCTGCTGCCTTGATAATCGGCAAGTTGAAGTAGTCCCTAATACGGGCTACGTATGGAGAAATTTCCAGCCCATTCCGATCACCGTCGCTATTTACTGGGTAACTAAAAATTAATTGCTCACTGCCACTCAAAAAGGCCAGATAATTAAGATATGGCTCACCCGCTAACTGCGTCGCTGCATCATCTCGCAGATAACTTGTTTCATCAACAGACTGCAGCTGTGTACTTAAGTCTTGACGATCGTTATCAGCCAACAGCGTTGTTGGAACTTGGTCGTCGGGCATGGCATCAGCAGTGGCTCCCATTAGAAAAGTGACTTTTCGGTTGTTGGCTTGAACGATCCCACTTTCTGAAATGGTCACTTGGTCTAACGTTGACGGGATTTGACTAAACTTAGCACCAGCAAATCCCGCTTGTAGTAAGGTTTGAAAATCGGTTTGACTGAAAGCCAAATCACCAATAATACTGTGACATTCATCTAACATCTGACAGAAAGTTGCCCACGCTTGCTCTGGTTGACCGGCTTGAACCAAATCACCCGCCGCAATCGCCTGATCCCGCCAAGCCATTAAACGTTGGCTCACACCCGCACCATCCAAAAATTGATACAAAACTGCCGCTGCATCCGTGTAGGTTTTCGCTGCCTTTAGTCGTGCAAAAAATGGCGGTAAGGTCTGTTTTATAAAGTGACGAATCTGGTTAACTTGCACCGTTACCCGGTCATCCTGCGTCGTTTGAACGCCCACATCCCCACTAGCAAAACGGTGAAAGACCCAATCTTTTTCTTGCGTCCATCGATGTTGTCCCTCATAGCCATTCTTCAAGACCATATTTTCCGTAAGTGCCAATGCCTGCCGATAATCCGTTAGTGACATTGGCTCACCCGCATCATCTTTGGGTAGCAGGAGTTCCGATTTCAAAACCCGAAACACGTCCGCATAACGATAGTTACGCCGTTGAACATCAAACAAAGCATTAATTAATTCCACGAAAGGATGATCAGCCATCTGGACATCGGCATCGTCAAAGTAAGGAATCTCTTGGGCTCGAAAAACTGGATCAATCACCGTTTGATATGCATCTAAGTGCCGAGCGAGAACTAAGAAATCTTGATAACGATATTTCCCAGTCGCGACCAACTGATGAATCTGCGTGGCCACTCGAGACACTTCAACGTAGCGATTATCTGCCTGTACGATTTGGATATTAGTTGGATGGATTGTGGGTTTATCAGGTGCCGGCGATAGGGTATTACTAGCCTGCCAGTACGCATCCAATGCACCTAAATCAGCTGAGACCCGCGACGCTTTAGCACGTTCATCAACCAACACCGGTACGTGATTGGTCTGCGCCACTGTATACAGTTGGTGATAAAGCTTAGCAGATTGAAAAAAGAGATCCGTCGTATCTGGTAAGGCCTGTGGGTAACCCTTATTTAAGTTCAAGGCTACCGTAACACTGGCTGAACGCTGAATTAGAACGGCGGCCAATCGACGTTCTTGCGCACTTAACTGTGAAAATCCTTCTAAGTAAAAATGTGCGTGACTTAAATCAATTCTTGTATCTAAATAGT
Organism: Levilactobacillus yonginensis; assembly: GCF_003946265.1. Lineage (GTDB taxonomy): Bacteria > Bacillota > Bacilli > Lactobacillales > Lactobacillaceae > Levilactobacillus > Levilactobacillus yonginensis. The sequence continues at coordinate 20,307 of NZ_RHNO01000025.1, read as the reverse complement.
CCGCCAATTGATTCAATAAATCCGTATTTTCAACATATTTGCCAATCATCTTCGTTTCAAAGGCTTCGTAAATCACCATTAAATCATGTAACTTGGCCTGTAAATCAGCATTCTTGGTTGGAAGCTGATCAATGGCACTCATTAAATCAGCAGCGGTTACCTGGCCAACTTTAAATTCGGATAATTGCGTAGTCAGTTGGCTGATGAATCCTGGTCGATCGACTTCTCCGCGAAAAATAGTTAAGTCATCCGCATGCTCTTGAATAATTTGATAAATCAGCATATTCAAACCCGCTGCGGAGATTCGTGGCAACTGATAAACGGGTTCATTCTTCATGAAAAACCAAGCCAACCGGGTAAACGAAAATACTTGTACTTGCGTCTGTGCAAACAAGCGTTGTTCAGGCGCTATCAGCTGTTTCAAAGCTGTTAGAACATCCACTTCAGTCTCAAACTTGATATGGTTAGGAACTAAATAATAATAAGATTCTTCTGGATGCGTCGTTACTTGCTGAGCCAAGGTGGCCACCATCGGCTCACGGTGATCCAGTCCCGCACTCCCTAAAATAAATTGTAAACTCATCAGCAACCTCCTTGGACACTTTGCTATTGATTATAGTTTAGCATATCTTTAACCAAAAGCGAACGGATGTTCGTTTCCTTTACACGGACTTTACAAATTATTTCAGCCATGCAACGCAAACCGTGATAAACTAGGACTTAACATTAAAAAATGATGAGAGAGCAGGTTGGGATTTTATGGAAGATAGTGAAAAAATTCAGATTCTTCAACACCTTGTGCAGATCAATTCCGTCAACGGCAACGAAGGAGAAGTTGCCGCCTATATCAAGCAACTCTTAGCCAAGCACAATATTTCTGCTAAAATTATTCCTTATGCTGATGGCCGCGACAACATCGTAGCTGAAATCGGTAACCCCGATAGCAAGACCGTCTTCGCTCTGGCTGGTCACTTAGACACCGTCGCAACTGGCGACCTAGCTGACTGGGAATTCGATCCATTTGCAGCGCACATTGCCGACAACCAACTATACGGCCGTGGTGCCGCCGATATGAAGAGTGGTCTAGCTGCAATGGTCATCACAATGATTAATTTAGCCGACCAAAAGGTTTCTTTAAATGGACGGCTACGCTTCATTGGTACCGTCGGTGAAGAAAACGGTGCTATGGGGTCACGGATGTTAACCGAACAAGGCTACGCTGATGATCTCAGCGCAATGGTTATTGGTGAACCCACTGGTGGTAATCTAGTCTACGCCCATAATGGCTCCCTCAATTATCACGTTTATTCGCATGGATTGGGCGTTCACAGTTCCATGCCAGAGAAAGGTATCAATGCCATCACTAATTTGGTCAAATACGTGACGGCTGAGGCGACCGCATTCGATGACGCACCTGTCAGCCCAGAGCTCGGACCACTGGTCCACAGTGTCACCGTCTTCAATGGTGGTGAACAGGTGAACAGCATCCCCGCCAAAGCCGAAATTCAAGGAAACATTCGCCCAATTCCGGAATTTGATAATGCCGCTGTTATTAAACGGTTAAATGCCATCGTCGACCACCTCAATCAAGAAAAACAAGAAGACCTGAAGTTACACGTCGACTATAGCTTCAAACCAATCATCAGTGCACAAGATTCTCCCCTCGTCCAATTGACGAAACAAATTGCCGACGCTGAATTTGCACAACCGATTAAACTTCAAGTCATCCACGGTGCCACCGATGCCTCCGAATTCACCAAATCGACCAACCAATTCCCAGTTATCGTTTATGGTGCTGGCCAGTGGTCCGATGCCCACGCACTTAACGAGTCCGTAGACCTCGATTTGTTCATTCACGTTCAACATGTTTATCAGCAACTTGTTCAAAAATATCTAAGTTAGTCTCAAAAAAAAGATGAGCTTACGGTTAAGACCGGAAAGCTCATCGTTTTTAATTGCTTTTATTTACCAGCGCGACGATAATCGTGGGCACCAAAGTACTGTAACCCTGGTAGTGCTTGGCTATTCAATAACTGACTGACAGTCACCAGGTGATACCCCTTAGCCTTTAACCGCTTAATAATCGTTGGCACGGCCGCAACGGACTGGGCATGAATATCATGCATCAGTACAATGTCGCCACCACGGGTATCACGCATAACTTCATTAATATCCTTCTGTGTATTCAAGTAAGCCCAATCACGAGAATCCACTGACCAGCGAATAATCGGTTGCTCAATGGCCCGTCCCTCAGCAGCCGTAATGTTTCCATATGGTGGCCGAACATACTGTGGTAAGGTCCCGGTAGCTTGGTAAATGGCGCGATTCGTACGCGTAATTTGATCAAAAGTCTTTGACGTGCCAATGCTATCGAAATCGGGATGGTTCCAAGAATGATTCCCCAATTCATTACCATCGGCTAAAACTGCCCGTGAAATTTTTGGATAGCGACTAACGCTCTGCCCCACTTCAAAGAACGTCGCATGGACGTGATACTTTTTCAAAGTTTTCAATAGGCGCGGTGTTAACGTTGGATCTGGCCCATCATCGAAGGTTAATGCGACCATTTTATTCGTCTTGACCGTGTGTGTTCGATTAGCTTTAGGTAAGTATTTATTCAGGATTTTGCCTTTTAGCTGTGCGTAAGGAATCGTAATCTGCTTGACCTTAAAACTATTAGCCAGTAGATTCATCCGAAGCCCAGTAGGCGTTAACGTCGCTTTTTTAGCCATGTTTTTCGGTAGCTTCACTTGATAAACTGCCTTGACCCGACTTCCCTTAGCCTTCTTCTGTTTCAAGATCTGTTGCCGTGCAGCTTGCCGAATGGCAGCCAGCCGGTGCGGATTCTTGTTCGTCAACTGACTGAACGTAACGGTTCGATTAGTGCTCTTAGCTTGTGCCCCTGTCGGATTCATCCCCACAATTAAGACAGCGACCGCTACCACAACGCTTGCAAACAACCATTTTGCTCGCTTCATCTTCATCCCTCCTCAAAAAATGACTCCCCTGTATCTACCCTCAGTTTACCAGTTGTCCAGTAACAAGCCCTACAAAACGTCTTATAAATTCCCCTATAAAAAAAGTAGCCTAACAGATGTTAGACTACCTAATCGTCGGCGCTATCAGGTGGATTGACCGCCTGGTGGTTTTCCTTCAAAACTTCATTCGTATAGTATTCCAGATCAGCTAAAACAGCAGTATCATCGCCTTGTTGTGCTGCCATATTTTCGGCAACCGCCCAACGAGCCAATGCATCCGTAATTGGAACGATATCTTGGATGATGGCCATATCAGAATCTTCCTGATGTTGCTCTTCAATCGACTGAAAGCTTTCGATATCTGTAATTAATCGTAGGGCCTTTCCCGTTTGCTTTTCGACAGATTGAAAAATAACAAAGTGGGCACGCTGATTAGCTTCACCCATTCGCTCACGAATTGCTTGTAACTGCTCATCATCAATATTTAATGCCAATGCATTCACCCCACTACAGCCATTTTAACAAATAATTCATATAATGACGTAACATTTCGTTAGGTTTCATGAAACGTTAGCAAATTGCTAATGATTGATAGTCGTAGCCACCTGCTTGTAGAATCGAGACCGCCACTGTCGCCACTGTTTCACGTGAAACAGTTCCCGCTGGTACCGCTGCCCCTTCTGGAATTATCTGAGGTGCCGTAGCTGGACTATCCGACAGTGTTACTGGCCGTAAAATAGTGTAAGGGAATTCTGCCTCATCGACTAATTTAGCCGCGTACCGCTGCTGATTCAAATACTCCTTAACATCGTTAATACCAGGGTATTGGATAGCTCCAGTCACTTCCTGATCCACCCCCGCCGTACTCAGCATTACGAATCGCGTTAATGCTAGCTGATTGTGATATTGCGCATCGAATAATGCCTCAAAAGCTAAATCAACGTCCATGCCTTCCAATGCAGAAAAAATAATCGGATCATCCTGTAACGCAGCTAGGTAAGTCGCTTCTTTCGTTAAATCACCCGTCAACTCAACGACTTGTTTCGCTAAATCCTGGGGCAGCGTATCATCGACCCCATGTAATACCCGCACGGTCGACTCCTTCGCTTGGGTCAATTGACGTGCCACGGATTGGCCCAGTGCACTTGCACCCACAATCAAATAAGTTGTCATATCATCCGCTCCTTTTTCCTTGCCTTCTAGTGTACCAGAAAGCGTCTCACCTGAGGAACTTCTGGATAAAGTGATTTTGAAATCCAATCAATTTAGGTATAATGAGTGTGTATTGAATCCGGTTTCATCACTATTAGGAGGTAAAATATGACACATAATATGGTAACTATTGGCAAGACTGACGTTCAAACCACGCCCTTGGGACTTGGTACCAATGCAGTCGGTGGTTATAACCTCTTTCCTGGCCTCAAAGATGAAGATGGTATCAACCTAGTCCAGGCTGGTTTAAATCAAGGCATAAAACTGCTAGATACGGCCTTCGTTTATGGCTTAGGCCATTCGGAAGAGTTAGTCGGACAAGCAATGCACGCCTTCGACCGTCACAGTTTCACACTAGCGACCAAAGGGGCCCAAGATTTTTCATCCGGCGAACAGATCATCAACAATGATCCTCAGTTCTTAACTGAGCAAGTCGAAGCTAGTCTAAAACGCCTCAACACTGATTATCTAGATATCTACTACATTCATTTTCCTGATAAGAAAACCCCTAAGGCAGAAGCTGTTGGTGCTCTGCAGCGATTACGTGAGCAAGGAAAGATCCGGGCAATTGGGGTCTCAAACTTTAGCCTAGAACAAGTTAAGGAAGCCAATGCTGATGGCTACCTAGACGTGGTTGAAGATGAATTTAGTCTCCTACATCGGGACCATGAGGCCGACTTGTTGCCTTATCTGAAGGATCATCAAATCAGCTTTGTCCCCTACTTTCCGCTCGCCTCTGGACTGCTGACAGGTAAGTATACTCATGATGTTAGTTTCCCCGCTGATGATATTCGTAGCCAAATCAGCGATTTTCAGGAGCCCCGCTACAGTCAAGCCTTAGCAGCTATCGAAAAAATTCGACCAATTGCAAAAGCTCATCAAGCAACGGTAGCTCAGACCGTTCTGGCCTGGTACATGCAAAACCCACTGATCGGCGTCGTCATCCCTGGCGCCAAAAAGGCTACTCAAGTTGAAGCCAATGCCGGCGCCTTAGATGTAACGCTGAACACGACTGAATACCAGACGATTGACGAGGCCTTCGCCGGTTTCCGAACTGTCACAAGTGGTAAATCACTAGCTGACCCGGATTAATTGAATCTTCCTAAGAGCCAGAGCACTTGCTCGGGCTCTTTTAATTTATCCGAACAATAATTTTATAAATTTAATTGTAATTCGTGATTGTATTCTATTCACAAAAATGATATGCTCTTTAAGTAGTGATTTAGCAATTATATCCGAACATTCATTTAAAACGTTCGGGTTTTCATAAATAAATTATTTTAAGGAGCCTCATTTATGCAACGCATTGCGAACTTTTTCCATTTTGATGAATTAGGAACCAGTTTCCGGACCGAAATGCTAGCCGGTCTCACAACCTTCGTATCCATGGCCTACATTTTGTTTGTAAACCCCCAAGTGTTAGGCGCTTCCGGTATCAGTCAAGGGGCCGTCTTCACAGCCACCGCCTTCGCTTCAGCGTTAGGTTGTTTCCTGATGGGTTTACTGGCTAACTACCCCATCGCAATTTCCGCCAGTTTAGGAATCAACGCCTTCTTTGCCTATTCAGTTGTCATTGGTATGAAGGTTCCTTGGGAAACCGCACTGGCTGGTGTCTTTGTGGCTTCAATTCTCTTCATGATTTTAACCGCATTTAAGATTCGCGAAATGGTGGTTGACGCAATCCCTCGTGATTTAAAGATGGCCATTAGTGCCGGGATTGGGTTGTTCATCGCCTTTATCGGCTTGAGTCAGGGTGGTCTGATTGTCGCTGATAAATCAACAGTTGTCACTCTTGGTTCTCTGCAAGTCGGGAGCACTTGGCTGACTATCTTTGGATTGATCGTCACTATGATCCTCATGAGCGCCCGGGTTCCTGGTGCTATCTTTATTGGGATGGTTGCTAACTCTGTCTTGGGCCTTGCAACTGGATTGATTCCTATGCCCCATCACATCGTTTCAGCAATTCCTAGTATCAGTTCCACTTTCATGGTTGGGTTAACCCACGTGGGAAGTATTAACTCCCTGCAACTAGTCGTCGTTGTTTTAACGTTCCTGCTCGTTACCTTCTTTGACACCACTGGGACATTGGTTGGTTTAGCTGAACAAGCTGGTCTGGTCAAGAACAACAAGCTTCCTCGTATCGGTAAAGCCTTGATGGCTGACTCCAGCACAATGGTTGTCGGCTCACTGCTGGGAACCTCTCCAATGGGTGCCTTCGTTGAATCCTCTGCCGGTATCGCTGTTGGTGGTCGGACTGGTTTCACCGCTATTGTTACGGGTGTTCTCTTCATCTTTGGTGCCTTCTTCTCCCCTCTACTGGCTGTTGTCACGAACCAAGTTACGGCCCCTGCCCTGATTATCGTTGGGGTACTCATGGCCCAATCTCTGAAGAACATCCATTGGGAAAAATTCGAAGTCGCTGCGCCCGCCTTTCTGATTGTCCTGGGTATGCCCCTGACTTACAGTATTTCAGACGGAATTGCCTTAGGCTTCATCACATATCCTTTAACTATGTTGGCTGCTAAGCGCGGCAAGGATGTTGGCCCTATGATGTACGGCCTGGCCGTTGTCTTCGTCCTCTTCTTGTGGATCTTGAACGCCGGATAACAAATGAACAGGTAAAAGCGTCGCCAGTTAATTCTGGCGACGCTTTTTTATACGGTACCAGCAAAACTGTTGCTAGAACCACTTATTTTTTAGACTGCATTAACGACTAACTATAACCCGGGTTAAACGGTGATGCCCCATCATCGGACGCTCCCCTAAAGCCAGGTTCCGATTGCAAACAACACCGGATAGGCTAGGAAAAATAGTGACGCACTCTTCACCGTTGCCATGAATGTCAGCTGTTTGTCTTGGCGTTGAAAAAATGGTGTCATGCCGCGCCACATCACTGGAAGCAATATGGCTGCCCAGCCCGTAATTGCTGGGGCTAAACCCAAGATGACGTTGAGTAGCGGCCACAAACTACCAACAACTAAAAACACCTTGATCACCCGAACGGCACCCCTTTTTCCGGTATAGTAAGCCAACGTATACCGACGGTTGGCAATGTCCTCATCACGGTCAGCCGTATCATTGGCTAATTGCAGTGTGAAGAAGATCAGTGTAAGCGGCAGACACAGCAGAAATGTCACACCAACAATGGTCCAGGATAAGGACCGTTGGCCGTAGATGGACACATAGACACATGTTAACTGGATCAAAAAGGCAATAGCCAAGGCCACGACTGCCGCAGAAAATGGCGTTGCATTAATTGGACGAGGCCCAGCTGTGTAAAAAATGCCGATAGCGTACCCAACTGCTCCAAATACCGCAACCGGCCAGCCAGTTCTCAAGACCAAAATTACACCAGGGACCGCTGCCAATAAATATAACCCCCAGGCAAGCTGAGCTACACCGCGCTCTGGCAAATTCAATCGCCCAACTGGATTCGTTTGTTGTGCGTATCCTTCCCGATCATGCGCATGCTGATAGTCATAATAATTGTCCGCCACGTTGACCGCCAAATCAAAAATAAAGACCACCAGCAGACACAAACCAACGTTTATCCAGTTCACGACACCAACGTTGTACTGCGCAATGGCTGCTCCTAACACAAACCACATCACATTCAATGGTGCTGTATAGATCTCCGTTAATTCAACAAATACTGGCCACTTGAGCCACCTTACCATTGCCATCGCTCCTTTATCTATTCCCAACAAATTGAGTGTAGCAAATTTTACGCCAAAAAGCGCCTCTCAAATTCGAGAAGCGCTCTTCTTAGCAATCATTGAGATTTTCTACGTCCACGAAACCATCGCCAACAACTTTCAGCTATTAAAATCAGTCCCCCTAATAAGGTGACTAGCGCACCCACTAACAGACCCGGGGTCCGATACGTCAACCGAATCTTATGAGTTCCAGCCGACAATCGAGCGCCCACAAAACCATCGTTGACGACCTGCGTTTTTACCTGCTGACCATCGACCGCTAAGTGCCAACCATCCGAGTACGGAATTGACGTTGTTAACACACTCGTTCGCTGCGGACTGACTTCTCCAGTCACCTGATTATCCGTCACCTTGGCATGCTTCAACCCCCGCTGTTGCGCAGCATGAACTTGCTGGTCGTAGCTCTTACCAAAGGGCATTGCGAACAATTTAGCTGACTTAAAGTTAATCTGCCGTGTCGCATTAAAGGTAACGGTTATCGTTTCCCGTCGTTGCTTAGAGTACCCCAGGTTCAATAACACCTGATGCTTTGGTTCGTAATCCGAAAGATTATCCACCCCAAATTGAGAAAACATTTTCGATTGATTACGGGTCTGAACTTTGACCCAATAATCTCCTAAATCTGGTGCGCTAACAGCATCCCGCCAGGCATTTAATTTAGTCAAATTAGAACGTGGTGTTGCCCCCAGAATACTGGTATTGTCCTGGTCTTGCAGTTGTCTCTTAGTCGTCAATTTTTGTGACGTAATACCATCCAACGCCAAATAGAGTTCCGTCCCCTGGGCCTGCTTTGGCCGTTTTAGCGTTAACGTATAGCTAATTGGTTGCCCTTGCGCATCACTCGTCATCTGGTGAAGACCATCTTGATTTGCCTGCGTGGTTGTCTCAAGAACCTGTTGATTCCGCGTCAGCACCCTATTTAAAGCTGTCTGCTGGTTATTCAAATCAACCATGGGCCCATAAGTCTTAACCTCTTGCTTAGTCAGCAGACCGTTCTCATCGACCTTCAGCTCTGGTGTCTTAATTGATGACCCATAATTATCCAATTGCTTATCGTTTAAGCCAGTCTTCTGACCTGCGATTCCTTGCTTCAACCGATACTGAATAACCTTATTGGTACTATAAATAACCGGAATTGCGTTCGGTGTAACTGTATAAGCCAACGTTCGTTTGGGTGACGTATAGGCGGTTTTAGTAACGTCTTTAAATGGCTCATTAGTCACCGCGCCTTGCGTCAGACTACGTTCCCGATCAACACCACTAAGCTTACGCCAAGCGTTCGCTGACAATGCTTGCGGTTGCGTGTATACCAAGGGGAAGTTAAGGTTAGTCGTTAAAATTTGTGTGCCAACACCGTTAGAGAGCGCATATACCGGTTTTTCTGGATACACTTTCTTCTGAGCATGATACCCATATGGTAAGGCAGCGTGGTTGGTCACCTGATCTTCCCGTGCAAATAAATGCTTAACCCCCAGCAATTGGTTCAGTGAAGAACGACTATCCGCCTGCCCGATTGGCGCGTTCATGGCATATTCCGAGTTTTGTAAGTCACGGCTAAATTGCCCAACGTAACCATTCTGAACAGAAAAATAGGACATCGTCCCCCGCAACCCGTGACTCATCGTCATGTTGTTGCCAACCGTGCGGAATAGGTTGAAGTTCCGCGTAGCGTTCACCCGCGAAAAGGCTGCCGTCTTTTTTATACCGTGATCAGCGCCATCAAAGTAATCCAGAATATACCGCGTAGCATCGTGCCGTCGTATCTGTTGAGTTGCCTGAACGCCAGCATTAGGATCATAGTATCCCCAAGCGTTATTGACCAAGTTCAGACCAACTAAAATACAAACCAAGCTGACTAGCCACCGGGCAGTTAGCTGGGCACCACCCCAGATCACGGCAACCAAGGCCAGCAATAAACAATAGGTAATCAAGTCCCGCTTAGCATTGCTAAACGTCAGACCATTACAAAGGTAAATTACCGCCAAGAGCGCAAATGCACTGCCAGCTAACCAATAGCGATCCGTCCGGGTTAACGTCGTCAAGTGTTCCCACAGCGTCATCGTTGCCAATCCAAAAGGAATTGCAGCTAACAAAATCCACCGATTAGAAGGCGTCGACAGCACATTAAAGAATGCCGCTACCGCGGGAATCCCTAAACCGATCACAACTGCCACTAACGTTCCCGCTAGCCAGCGTTGCTCCCGCCAATGGACTAGGACGTACACACCGCCCAAAAAGGTCAGTCCACTGACCCCCAATACCGCCCAGTAACTCAGCGTATTTCCGGTGGTTAGAATAGCATTTCCTAACTGTAAATAATAACCATTGGGATATAACCATAGTCCATTGGCAAAAACTGACCCGGTCCGGGTTGACTTCAGCATCATCAGTAGCGATGGTAGCAGCAGTATCCCCGAAACGAAAACACCAGTGACCGCTGCTGCTATGAAGCGCCCAATAGCTGGCCGCCATTTAACCGCTAACGCCCCTTGTCCTTGCAAACTGAAGAAACGAATAACTGCATAGATTAAGCTACCCAGCCCCAATATGTAGGCAAAATAAAAGTTACTAAGGATAGTTACACCCGTCATTAACCCTAGAAATCCCCACCCTTTGCCTCGTAGGATTCGGTTAATCCCGACAAACAACAGCGGTAGCCAAATCATGGGCAATAGGAAGAACGGATGGTGGACGCCAACCATTAGGGAATACCCCGTAAAGGCATAGGTAATGGCCCCCATCAAGCGACTTCCCGGGCGAAAATTATAGCGCCGGGCAAATGCTAGAAAGGCTAATCCGGTCGCATAGAGGCGTAGGACGATAAATACGCCATAACCAGTCTCTAACCATCGCGTTGGTAATAGTGCTAAGCCATAGGCAAAGGGATCACCAAGGACGTAATAAGCCAATGTCGTGAGCTTATCTGCTCCCAGTCCCATTGTCCACGACCAGCCTGCCAATCCGGCAAATCCAGATTTCACTAACAACTGGTGCAGTTCCAAAATAACGGGATAATGTTGGGTGATCCCGTCCATATTCCAAATCAATGTTCGGTTGGCTAGGCCAAACACCCCAAAACTAAGTGCCGCGATCACCATAAAGGCCAGGCTATACAAAACCCATAATGGCCAACGGTGGTGTGCGATTTTCATGATGACAGCCTCCAATTAATTACTCAAGTTCCCCGGTCCTTTTAAACCGACTTACATTAAATCTACAAATCAAACCACTCCGTGTCAATCTTTCCCGACATAAGATACCTGATTTTAATGTTTCACGTGAAACGTTTGCATCAGTGCTCACTAAATCTCGCACGGTCAAGCACGCACCACGCCCCCTACGCCCAGGCTTTGATACCGAGCTAATTTGAAATGACCAGTGCTAGCAGTTGTTCAACTATACCGGAAGCCATGACCAATGTCAGTCATTATCTCCGCTCTTCGTACCCAACCATTAAGATGAATAGTCGGTCTGTCAATTACCCTGTAACTTGGTTGTTTTAACTTTTCATTGCTATCGGGTACGTCCTCAAGTACTGTTAACAAACCACGAAAAAAAGCCCGTGATCACTCACGGACTTTCTCACACATACATACTAGTCTGCTGATGTACGATGCACCTTAGCTGACCGGTGAAACACCGGCCTCAATCCAGCTAAAGACAAGCTAATCATCTCAGCGCCACCATCATACACCCGAATACCATCAGACCCAATTATTTAGCATTTTATTAGACGTTTACCTGCCCAACACAGCTAATAGATTGGCTACAAAATTGGAGATAGTAACCGAGACGCCGTCTGCTTAAACTTCAAGTACAACGACTGTTCGTCAAACATTTCTGGTGTAATCAACTCGCTGTGCCGCATATCGGCTTCATAGATTTCCTCTAACTGAGTTGCCACCTGTGGATCATATATAAAGGCATTAATTTCGAAATTCAGTTTAAAACTACGGTAATCCATATTGGCTGAGCCAACGGAAGCAATCCGGCCATCAACAACCATCGTCTTCGCATGAATGAACCCATTATGATAATAATAGATTTTCACACCATCATCGGCGAGTTGCCGTGCGTAATACTGCGTTGCTCGGTAGACGAATGCGTGATCCGGCTTGTCTGGAATCATGATTCGAACATCGATCCCCGCCATTGCAGCAATCCGCAACGAGTCCAAGACACTGTCATCCGGAATTAGATAGGGGGTCTGAATCCACAACCGCTTCTCAGCAGTTTGAATCAATCGCATGTACCCCATCTTGATTTGCTGTAAGTCCGAATCTGGACCGCTGGAAACAATTTGTAAGCTCGTTTCCCCTTTGACCTTCGTCAATGGAAAATACTTGTGTTCAATGCGGTCATCCTTGAACGGGTGATCACGATCCGTCGCATTCCAATCCAACATGAACCGCGCTTGAAGGGAGAAGACCCCTGAACCAACTAACCGCAGATGCGTGTCACGCCAATAACCAAATTTTTCTTTGCGGCCAAGGTATTGATCGCCAATGTTAAACCCACCGACATACCCAATCTGTCCGTCAATCGTCACAATTTTTCTATGGTCACGGAAGTTCAGCCGAAAGTCAATAACGGCTGACCGGGTGCCCAAGAAGGGCTCCACGTGGCCGCCCGCCGCCATCAAAGGTTTAAAGAATCGTTTCCAGGTTCCCATGGACCCCCAAGGATCGTAAATGACCCGCACTTCCACCCCCATCTTGGCCTTCTTGACCAATAAGTCCAAGATGTCATTACCAATCTGATCATTGTAAAAGGTGTAAAATTCAATATGAATACTTGAGTGCGCGCGTTCAATGTCTTCCATCATTAAATGAAACAGGTTATGACCATCTGTAATCACCCGCACCCGATTTTTACGGGCTAGAAATGCATGATCCGTTTCCATAAACATGTTTACCATATTGATAACTGAATGGCTAATTTCATCTGCTGGCATAACTTGATTGCCAATCTCTTCACGCTGTTGAGATAACCGTTCCTCAAGTTGAACGGCTACCTGTCTTTGCAGACGAAACATGCGCCCCTTCGGTAGCTTTCGGCCAATAAAGGCGTAGGCAATAAAGCCAACCACTGGCAATAATACCAACACCAGCATCCAAGCCCACGTCGCTGCGATATCGCGTTTTTCTCGAAAAACAGTTACCAGGGCCAGTGTCGTGTTAATCAATACGATGATTTCCAGGATGAGCATGTAATTCACGTTCACGTGTAAACCCTCCTCTATTCTCTGTGATTTCATGATACGCTAAATCATTCAAATGTCTTTACTTTTCTTTAACTTTTTTGATATTTTAATTCCCAAAATTCAAGGAGGTCCTGCGACCATGTTTACTCACTTCACCACCCTGCTCGGTGGCTTGCACGGCACCAATTCTTTTCGAATCGTTCGGTGGCTCTTCCGTGACAATCCCACGGTTGGTATCATCGTACTAGCTGGCATCATCCTCTATGCAATTTACCGGTACATGAATCGCCATTAAAAATCGATCACCGCTACTTTCATCGCCAGTAATACGCATCATGATAAATTTGCTTGTCTGAAGACAGAAAAGAGACCGGCAATTTCTCCGGTCTCTTGCTTTATTAGAACTAATTAAGTGTGTCTCTGATGACCATGCCGTAATCCCCGTTACACCCTAAAAACTGGCTGCGGGATCACCGTATTGACTGGTCCCGGTAGCATAATCAATTTTAACGCCTGCTTGGATGTTAAAAATATAAACATTATATGAAATCCCCGAATTTTTGACCGATTTGGCCTGCATGTGCACACCTCGGGCTACCAATTCGCTCCCACGGAACACTGGCTGAACTTGATAGCGAACATAATCAGTAGGATGACTCTTCAAGTAACTTGCCACTGGATTCTCGTAAGCGGTCATCCCTGGGTCATTCAGTGACCGCGTTCCAGTCATCAGGTTCTTTAAATTATTATTCTGACCCGTCAGCTGGTACCCAATCAAGTGACTTCGGTTATACAAATACCCCTTCTTACCATTAACCGTATAGGCCTTGTTTTTCCATCCCGTTGGACTAACGTAGAGTGGTTCTCGTTTGGCCGTTGGCATGGTGCTCTTACTCAGGAGTGCATTCGCCGTGGTTACCCGATTAAGGTCGTCCAGCGCACCATAGGTTGCCCAGGCGCCCTTTTTCGTCGACAGTTCAGCCGATGTGAACGTTGGCTTGTTGTGATTCACCGCAACAATCTGAGTGCCCGCATACTTTTGATCAGCAAGTGCCTTGGTGGCAACTGATTGTTTCGGGGCTGACGTTGCCGAGCTACTGCTACTATCCTTGGTCGCACCGCCAACCAAACTTGAGGCCACATTAATCACTTTTTTAGCCGTGGGATTTCCTTGGCTGCTCAACCCACCAATTGCCCCAATCGCAATCACTAATATTGCCGCATAAATTGAAACCGTACTTCGGCGACGCCCCCGACGACGTTTACTCATAACTTACTGGTCCCCTTTCTCTCTTCGCAAAACTAACGGCTTTAATTTTACCAGAAGAACATACGTTTGTCTCTGCTAATTTATTATTAATAATTAAATAGTCGAAAATTAATAATAAATAACAAACGACACCGCACGTAACTTAACACTTTTTTAATTGCCCCGTAACTATTTACCCCGGACGACCATGCTATACTGTGGGTGGATAGAAGTAGATGGGTTTGTGTGTCGCGCACAAAACTGTTATCATTTTCGATGAGGTGATTGAGATATGAAGAAATCCCGAATTTTTGCCGCCGCCATGGGACTGTTAGCAGTATTTGCTATCGGTCTTGCTGGCTGCAGTAACAGTAGTAGCAAGTCGGGGAACAACCAACAAGCTAGCTTCAAAAACAAAACGACTAAGAAGTCTGACGTTAAGTCAACGTTAACCAGTTCGACCAAACTCTGGTACGTAACTGGTGCCGTGAATGCCAAGAGCAACTCAGGTCTTGAGGCTTACCGTTTCAACAAGGATGGTAAGGTGACCGTCTACAACGTCAACAAACTCTACAAGTCTTACAGCGCCGCTAAAAAGGCCAACGCTTTGAACAAGGAAGGTACCCTTAATACCACGTTCAAGACTAAGGGTGACGACACCGTAATCAACTTCAAGGGGAAGTTATCTGACATCCCAATGACGCAAAAGTTCACGGTTAAAGACACACTTACTGGCAAAAACAAAGATAGTAAGTTAAAAGTTGCCGGTTATCACATTTCACGTGACGTCGACCAAGATGTTACCAAGGCTGTGATGGTTAAGGTTGCCGAATAAGAACCTAATGCTAAACGGTGCTGCACCTGCAGTGCCGTTTTTTTGTGGAGGAATTGACATGAAAAAATACCTACCCCTTACCCTGGGCATACTCTTCGTCGGTGGCATCGTCCTCTATCAACGCTACCGCCATCTGAGTGGCATTGTCCTGCTGGAAACTGCCATCCTAGGTATCGCCGCTGTTTTGGGCGTTCTGCATCTCATTCGCTTTTGGCGTGACCATCACTAACTTGGCACCGGTAAAACGGACCGGCTGACAGCGCTCTCACTTTGGGTTATGATGGTGCCAAAGGAGTGTGATGATGATGATTAAACACAAGTTTATCGTGGATACTGACCCAGAAGTCCTGCAGGAACATAAGGAATATTTCACCAAGCTGGTTAGCGAGAATCCCTGGCTGATTCCCGCAACTATTTCGTTAGAGATCATCCCCGTTTCCCTGATGATTCATGGGTTTTGGAAAAATCGGCAACTCAAAAAGCAGGTTCAAATTGAAAAAGAACGTACAAAACAGTTTCAGTTAGAACGTCATTCCGGCTGCCGGCCCAGTGGCAAGCCCCGCCCACTTGCCGATCGTCTTCATCACAATCAACACTAAAACAACGTAACCGACTCTGCGTGAGTCGGTTTTTAATTAGCTGCAATTTCTAATAGAATTTTTAACGAAATGTAACATAATAAAAAAGTTATGTAATACATACGAATATCTTGAATTTGTTTAGTTTTGACTGTCTGCCCTACGCATTTTGTTGATTAATCTGCCTTTAACAATTAGAAAAAAGTAATCCAACCCCCGGTTAGACCTGAATTAATGGGTTTTCACCTACTCATTAGATTGTTTTTATAAATATCATTGCCTATGCGTAAGGAAAGTTCACAATTTCTTCACATTTACCCGTTACGATACAAGCATACCAATATAAACCTATTAACCAACCTTTTTTCATTTTATTCACCAAATAAAATGAAGCCCCTTGCCCTAACCAAGTAAGCGGTTCTGACCGTCCTCTAACCAGGGACGGTCTTTTTTTTATCAAAAAACCAGCCACAGAGGACTGGTCAACACTTAGCTAAATTGTTAATAATTCCATCGGTGTCCGTAACAAATAAGTCGGCTCTTCAGCCCTAACTGACTCCGGATCTGCCGCACCCCACAACGCTGCGGCGGTGGCCACACCAGCGTTATGGCCCATCTGCATATCATACTTGGCATCACCGATCATAACACTCTCAGCAGCAACCAGATCAAAGCGGTCCACCAGATTTAGAATGCCATCCGGGGCTGGCTTATAGTTGGCAACGGTATCGGATCCACTAATGGCCGCAAATGTCGTGCCCAAGCCGACCTGATCAAGATTGCGTTGTAGGGGGACGGAATGCTTACTAGAAACCACGTAAAGCCGCTCACCGCGTGCTTTCAGTTCAGACAAGGTGTCTGCCATCCCCGTAAACAGGGAAATCCCCAACTGCTCAGCCTGCTGATACTGCTCTCTAAACGTTGTATATAACGACTCCAATTCCGCAGCCGTTAACGCGTGGTCAGCCATTTTAGCAAAGGATACCTCAATTGGCACCCCCATATAGCTGACCACCGCAGCTCGACTGGGTTGGGTTAATCCTCTAGCTGCAAAAGCTCGTTGAGTCGCAATCACGGCGACATTACGGGTATCTGCCAGTGTACTGTCAAAGTCAAAGAAAAAGTTGTGCATTCCGAATCACCTCATCAAATTTAGCTATCTGTACCTCTTCCTTAGTTTACCCGTAACCTTGTGTGAAATACCAGTCACAAGTCGTTTTATCCTAAATTATCAGTAGGTGTTTCACATGAAACAATGCCAGTTAGCCAGTCCACCTTCGCCTCACCAACCGGTCGTTCAACCTAATTCGTGGCCAACTCAAAAGGGTCTGAGAACAAAAGTCTCAGACCCTTTCTGTGCACCGAACGTATTATGGTCGAAACGTGCAACAAAAGGCAGTCAACTCCGCTTAACCCCGATTGACTAACAATCCAAGACCGTCTATCGACGTTAATGCTCATTGACTAACTGCCTTTTTATCGCACTCTGTTTTGATTATTGTAGTGAATCCCATGCAGGTAATGGTTCTGGTTCCGTCGTTAGCAGTGCTTGTTGGCCAGCTGTCAAATAACGCTTGTGAACGACGACCTCATAAACGAAATCGTCCATCCAATCGTCCGTCATGACAAAGTAACCCTTGTCACCATTCTTTTCACCCCAACTGTTTTCAACCTTCCAGCGGGTAGGTTCGTCCGCAACCAAATCGACACCGGTCAACGTCATCGCATGTGAGACCTCCGCCTCACCAGTTGCCAAACGTTGCGCTTTCGTCAGGCCCAGGTCGACACCAAACAGGTCACTGATCTGATAAAGATGGCTGTCGAGGAACCCCCGTTCGCGACTCATCTGTTGGAGGACATCATTCCCAAACCACACCGTATCACCATCTTGCAGTTGGGCAATGGCGGCTTGCTTCAAGTCTGCCATTGGTTCATTGAGCATCGTGATGTGCTTCCCACCAACGATGTTATCCTGACTAGGCAAACTGTATAAGCGGTCAAATGGCTTATCCGGTGAGTTCGACAGAACCACGTAATCGTCCAAATCAATGTCGAAGTACTTGTCAAAAAAGTCCTGTGGTGTCAGGCCGGCATCCCGATGATAGTGGTGCTTATCATCCTTATATTCCAAGTCAAATGTGGTTGGTGGTTCACCGAAGGCGTAGGCGGCCATGCGATAAACTTCCTTCAAGGCAGCAGCTCGGGTAGCAGCAATCTGTTCTTCACTGGCGCCGTCTGCCACCAACTTTCGGAGCGTGAGCGCATCCTTCCGCAACTTCAGATTTAAGGCAGACCCGATACCCGTCGTGTCAGTCGTGTTAAAGGATTCTGGCATAACACTTGCCGGAACGACCCCATATTTTTGAACTAACGCGGCACCCATGGCCCACTGACCACCGTCATCGTCAGGTCGTTGCAGGAAAAATGCGACTTCCCGGTCATCCAATGGTTTATCCGCGGTTCGTAGAATATTGTTGTAAAACATATTGGCTCGTTCGATCCGGTCCCAGAAAAATAAATAACTCTGAGATAACTCAAAATCTTTAACCCCATACTTCGCAGCAAATTGATGACGAATTGTATTCAGTGTTGAAAATAACCAGCACCGGCCAGAATGCTTCTGATTAGAAACTTTGCCGGTATCTAATTCCACGGAAAATGTTCGGTCTAGGCGGACCGTTGCTTGCGGGTCCTCAGCTGCTGCTAATACCCCATTCTTAATAACTGCTCGACTAATGACATCGTGTGCGGGTTGTTGCTGTAAATCAGCATGTAAGTCTGCCGTCTCTGCGGGACTTAAGACGTGTGCCTGTTGACTATCTTTTGGCATAAAAAGCTCCTCTCTGTAGGACGTCCATAAACTTTCTCATGGAAATCTCATAATAACCATAGATTCATTCTAGCGCTCCCCCGCCCGCAACGCAATTAATCTTGAGAATAAAAAAAGGAACCGGCTTAACCCAGTTCCTCGTAGCCAGCATCAGTTATTCCGGTGCCAAACCTTTTTCTAAAAATTTAATTATGAGGGTTGCGGCACTCGTTACATCTTCATTCGTTAAAGTACTCCGCACTAACTGCGTCAACATGGTCCCAATCATGAACTGCGCGATTCGGTCATTAGGCCAGTCAACCAGCTCACCAATAGCTTTTAAGTGGTCTAAAACTGGATACAAATTTTGTTTCAACAACGGCACCATCCGGGAAATCGTTTGGTCTCGTAAGTCGTTTCTTACCAAAATCTCCGTAACCATTATCCGTAAAACTGACTGGTTTGCCACCACAAATTGCATCCGATCATTCACGACCGTCGCTACTAGATCATGACGAGATGAATAAGTTTGTCCCACCACCTTTTCGGCAAATTCCGAAACTAGTTTGGGCAAGACATCCGTCATAAACGGCGCCAACACACCAGCCAGCAGTTCATCCTTGGTTCGATAACGCCGGTAAACTGTTCCCTCGGCTACACCAGCACGTTCCGCTATCTCTTTCGTCGTCGTGCTGGCAAAACCTTTTTCAGCAAACAACGATAGACTAGCCGCCAACACCTGCTTCTGCTTAGGCGGAATATTTCCGCTGGCCGCCATCACTTCCTGAAACGCCGTCTGAATATTTGTTTCCTTTACCATTTGCCAATACCCTCCGCTAATTCATGATGACCATCCTATCGACGTGAGAGCACTTACTCTCGGTCAACTGGACTTTTACCAGCACCGCCAATGATTATCCCCGCTATGTTTACTTTTAAAAAACGCCCTTTTAGTGAGTGAACGCTCACCTTTCTTCCTATAGTAAAGCGGGCTAACCAATAAGTCAACTAGCTTATCAACTAGCGCCCATCTACGGACGACCAATTAAAAAGAGACCAGCCCAACGGCCCAGTCCCTCATCCTCACTCGTTATCAATTCCTGGCATTTCATTATGTACGGCTCGCAAGGCTAGCTGACGAATCTCAGCGACCAGTTCGTCATGATGTTCCGGTGCAATGTCCGTCAGCAAATTATCCGCGACCTCTTGGCGCAGCGTCGCAATCTTAGGATAAAGCGCTTCTCCCTTCTTCGTCAACGACAGCTCATAGACCCGCTTATCCAATTTAGACTGGCGCTTGCGCACGTACCCCAAATTAACTAGCTGGTTGACCGCCCGCGTCACGTTACTCGGATTAAGGTACGTCAAACTGATCAGCTTATCTTGGGTCATCTTTGGCTGCTCGTGAATCCGCAGAATGTAGTAGTACATGCTAGCATTCAAGCGGTACGGCTGCAAGCGCCTATCTAAGGCGATTCGCGTATAGCGAGTCATAATTGAAATCCATTTTAAGATGTCCGAATCGTTATTCCTGGTAACCAAAGTACCGTCCCCTCCCTGAAAAATACGTGCGCAAGCATATACTAAATATCATGGCATGTCAAGCTAACACTAGCCAACTAACATGCCACAAAAAAACGCGATGATCACTGCTATAGTCCCCTTAAGGTTGACAGATGAAAAACTATAATTCATCTGTTAACTTTAAGGGGATTTTTCTATGCCTA
>NZ_RHNO01000024.1 GCF_003946265.1 Levilactobacillus yonginensis | reverse complement strand
ATACAGAAAAGAGGTCCAATTCGAAAGTGAATTGAACCTCTGAAAATCCCTTCATCAACACCGGTTGACAAAGAGCCTAAAAAATTCAAAAAGTCTGGTAATCACGTCACCTCGACGTTGATTACCAGACTTTTTATCTATTTTCGAAACCGAATGGTCGTTCGCTTTTCAAACTGCCTAATCTCTAGCAGACTGGACAGACGACCTATTTTAAGTGCTTAACGACTCGGGCTGGGTTACCCGCTACGACGACGTTATCGCCGAATGACTTGGTAACCACACTACCGGCGCCCACAATCACGTTGTTACCCAGCGTAACGCCCGGACAAATGATGGCGCCACCGCCGACCCAGACATCATCCCCCAACGTGACGGGCTTGCCAATACCCATGGCCCCATTACGCCGCAATTCTGGTTCAGCCGGATGGTTAACAGAATAAATCTGAACTTTCGGTCCCAACAGGCAGTGTTTGCCAATGTGAATGGGACCCACGTCCAGCATGACACAGTCATAGTTGGCAAAGAAATCATCATCGACGTAAATATTGTAGCCATAGTCACACCGAAATGTGGGATGCACACTCACTGAATCCCCAGTAGCACCGAAAAGCTTTCGAATCAATCGTTCGCTTTCGTCAGGATCACTTTCCCCGAGCGCGTTAAACGCCTCCACCTGTTGGCGAGCAGCATCCCGCTGCGCAACCAGTTCGGCATCATAAACGTCAAACAATTCACCGGTAACCATTTTTTCTTGTTCTGTCTTAGCCATAATTTACCTCCATCTTTAGCCAGTTTTATTAGATTATTGTCACAAATCACCCGTCACTCAAGCCAGTGAGACGTCATCAGTCTCAACACAAAGGACAAGCTCTCCCTCTCCACAACCGTTACTGCTTAATCTGTGTGGAGCCGGAGGCAGCCAGGAGTGGCGCTGTGTCGATGTTCTTAGTCGACGTTTTGGGTCGGCTTAGAACAAGGGGCGAGCTTGGAAACGCACGGGTTCGGTGTGGTTTCAAGTCGAGCGAGAAGCCTGCTTCTCAGACTGAAGCGACCCCACAGCGTCGCCCCTGGCAGCCGCAGGCGGCTATAGCCCATTCACTTAAGCTTCATAACTCCAATACCACCAGTCAAACAACAAAGCAGAGAGCAAGCCGCCATCCACCCGACACACCAGTTTGGAGCCGGAGGCAGCCAGGAGTGGCGCTGTGTCGATGTTCTTAGTCGACGTTTTGGGTCGGCTTAGGACATGGGGCGAGCTTGGAAACGCACGAACTTGGTGTGGTTCCAAGTCGAGCGAGAAGCCCGCCCTTCGGCTGAAGCGACCCCACAGCGCCACTCCTGGCAGCCGCAGGCGGCCCCCCTCTCAACCTCCAAACACCTGTGGAAAGAAAAATGGCCAGAACCGCTCTCGGCGACCCCGACCATTTTTTTGACAGAAATTCTAAGTTTACTTGATGAAAGCCTTGTTCATGTTAACCATGGTAGCAAAGTCTTCCATTTGTTCTTCAGTCAATGAGAAGGAAAGCATGGTATGGTGACCACCACCAGCTTGCATCCAAGCTAAGGCACCCTTTTCAAGACCAACCTTTGGCGTCCAGAGTTGCTTAGCAACTGGGAGCTTAGGCGTGTCAGCTTCAGCCTTGTGAGCGTCAACGGCGTAGCTGATCATCTTGAAGCCATCACGGAAGTCAGCAACGGTCACGTCAATGGCGTCGCCTTCTGAACCAGAGAATACCAGACGAGCAGGGTCAGCCTTGCCACCGATATCCAATGGGTGAACTTCAACACGAGGCTTGTCGGAAGCGATTGAAGGGTCGACTTCCAACATATGTGAACCAAGGATGGCTTCGTGGCCCTTCCGTAAGTCCAACGTGTAGTCTTCCATGAAGGCCGTTTGCTTGTTGTGGGACATGATCTTCATGACACGGCCCAAAGCAGCAGTCTTCCAGTCACCTTCGGCACCGAAGCCGTAACCGTCACGAATTAATAATTGTGCGGCTAAACCAGGTAATTGTTCCATACCCCAGAGGTCTTCGAAGTTCGTGGTGAAGGCAGTGTAACCACCCTTTTCCAAGAAACTCTTGATACCGAGGTATTGCTTCAATTGAACACGAACTGAGTGCTTGTACTTGTCAGCATCGTTGTCGCCTTGAACCATTTCGTACTTGCTTTCCAAGTCAGCGTATTCCTTGTCGACATCAGCATCTTGAACCTTGCTGATTTCTTCAACCAAGTCGCCGATACCGTAGTAGTCAACGGTCCAGCCCATTTGGATCTGTGCTTGAACTTTGTCACCTTCAGTAACGGCAACGTTACGCATGGTGTCGCCGAAACGAGCAACCTTAACCTTGAAGCTTTCGTTGTAAGCAACAGCAACGTCTTCCCATGAACCGATCTTAGCTTGGACTTCTTCGTCGCCCCAGTAGCCGTAAACGATCTTGTTGTTCTTACCTAAACGGGCGTTGATGTAAGCATATTCACGGTCACCATGAGCACTTTGGTTCAAGTTCATGTAATCAAAGTCGATGTCAGCGTATGGAATGTTGTTCAAGTATTGGGTAGCCAAGTGAAGTAATGGCTTTTGTAACAGTTCAGTCCCACGGATCCAGTTCTTGGCTGGGGAGAACGTGTGCATCCAAGTAATCACACCGGCAACTTTGTCGTTGTAGTTAACTTCCTTCATGAAGTCAGTGATGCTTTCGGCAGTCGTCATAACATCCTTGAAGACAACCTTGTAAGGTAACTTGCCGCTGGCGTTTAACTTGTCAGCGATGTCTTGTGCATCTTTAGCAACGGACTTTAATTGTTCTTCACCATAAAGGTGTTGTGAACCGGTAACGAACCAAAATTCATAATCTGGTACTGATAACATAAGAAACACTCCTTTAATATAGTAGTTATTTTTGTTTTTATAGTTGGATAACAGTTTTATTGCCGTGCAGCATGTTCCTTGGACTTGGCATTGTTTTGGCCGTAGTAGGCGTTAGCCCCATGCTTTCTGAGGTAATGCTTGTCCAACAGGTATTGTGGCAATTCCAAGTTCTTCTTAGTCAGTTGCATGGAGTGGTAATCCTCTTCCGCAACGACTTCCAAGACCTTAGCGTTGTACACAGCCTTGGCTGGGGTTGGCCCCCAAGCGAAGGGACCGTGTTGGCTAACCAGCGCTGCTGGAACGGCTTCGTAGTCGAGACCACGTTCGTTGAAGGTCTTCACGATGGTTTCACCAGTGTAGCCTTCGTAGTCTTCTTCGATTTCAGCCTTCGTCAACGCGTCAGCGGCTGGCACATCGCCGTAGAACGTATCCGCATGCGTGGTGTTCATTGCTGGGACGTCCATGTTGGCGCCAGCAAATGAAACCGCCCAAGGTGAATGCGTGTGCACGATGCCCCCGATGTTGGGGAACTTGTTGTAAAGTACGGTATGCGTTGGGGTGTCGCTGGAAGGGTTCATTTCCCCTTCGACCACTTCACCGTCGAGGTTTACAACGACCATGTCGCTAGGCTTTAACTTGTCGTAATCAACGCCGGATGGCTTGATGACGAATAGGCCCTTGTCCCGGTCGATACCGGAGACGTTGCCCCAAGTAAAGGTAACTAACCCTAATTTAGGCAGTTGCATGTTGGCTTCGTAAACCTCTTGCTTCAAATCTTCTAACATTCAAGTAACCTCTCTCTCTTAGTCACTGATGGCGTCGCCGGCGGCCGCTTCCACTGACAACCCACTTTGATACTTGCCGATGAACTTACGGTAGCCCTTGACCCCTTCAGGTTCGGGACTTAACGTCATGCTTTCTGGGTTGGTAAAGACATCTTGATCCAAGAAGTCTTCCAAGCTTTCGCCAGTGTTCCGTTGGGCAAAGGCGGCCAGAACTGCCATCCCCCAAGGACCACCCTCACCAGCCGTGCTCATGACCGTGATGGGGATATTTAAGGCGTTCGCCAGGGCCTGTTGGCCGATAACTGGCGTCCGGAATAAACCACCCTGCGCAATCATCACATCAGTTTGCACGTGTTCCTCATTAACTAAGATGTCCATTCCGATTTGGAGTGGTGCGAACGCAGCGTAGAGTTGCGTCAGCATGAAGTTAGGTAAGGAGAAATGACTGTTTGGCGTCCGGACAAATAATGGCCGGCCCGCTTGGATCTTGGTAATGTTTTCACCAGATTGGTAGCTGTAGTTGACCAAGCCACCGGCATCCGCGTCAGCCTTAGTTGAAGCTAAGAATAACGTTTCGTATAACCGGTCAGGCTTCAAATCAATTCCCAGCCGATTGGCAAATTCACCGAAGATGTTCGCCCAAGCGTTAATATCTGAAGAACAGTTATTCACGTGGACCATGGCAACTGGTGAACCGTCTGGCGTCATCACGATATCAATATCGCGATAAACCTTGGATAATGGCTTGTCTAAGACGTTCATTGAGAACGCAGACGTCCC
Organism: Levilactobacillus yonginensis; assembly: GCF_003946265.1. Taxonomy (GTDB): domain Bacteria; phylum Bacillota; class Bacilli; order Lactobacillales; family Lactobacillaceae; genus Levilactobacillus; species Levilactobacillus yonginensis. Next base: position 30,863 of record NZ_RHNO01000024.1, on the reverse strand, counting down.
AACGGAGATGTTCCCGGTCCGTTGACGAACACTATTTGTGCCGACCATCCCGGTACCAGCATCCCCTTCAGGTGGTGCCATAACGCTACCAGCTTCCAGATTGCCACTAGCATCCAATAACTTGGCACCGTCAGCCGTCAAACTACCGGCCGCCTTACCAGCTGGTAAGATGTCAGGCAAAATGTCGGCTAACTGCCAAGGATATTGCTTAACGTTGTCCAAGTTGTTGAATTTCTCCAACATATCCTGGTTGTACGTCCCAGTCTTTTCGTCAATTGGGAACATCCCGGAAGCGTCACCCACACCCAAGACCTTTTTTCCAGATAACTTCCAGGTCACGTAACCAGCCAGCGTCGTAAAGAAGTCGACGTTAGCCACGTGATCCTCGTGATTGAGGATGGCTTGGTAGAGGTGCGCAATACTCCAACGTTGTGGAATATTGAAATCAAACAACTTGGTCAATTCATCAGCGGACTGACCCGTAATGTTGTTCCGCCACGTCCGGAAAGGTACCAACAAGTCATCGTTCTTATCAAAGGCCAGGTACCCGTGCATCATGGCACTGATCCCAATAGCATTGATGTGCTTCAAACTTGCGTGATACTTACTCTGAACGTCAGCGGCCATTTGCGTGTAACTCTGCTGAATCCCCGACCAAACTTCTTCAAGCGGGTAAGTCCAAACGCCGTCTTCATAACGGTTTTCCCAAACATAGCTGCCTGATGCGATGGTGTTAAAGTCATCGGTCACCAGAACTGCCTTGATCCGGGTTGAACCTAATTCAATCCCTAATGAAACCTTGCCCGCTTCAACAGCTTGAGCCGTTTCAACTAAGTTCATTTAACTTTACCTCCCGGTTTTTATCATCGTGATAGTGCGTTAATTAATTGCTTTCGACAGTTTCTTCAACTTTTTTCTTACCGTGGTTAGTCCCACGCGCTTCGATTTCTTCAAGTGAGTGGCCACGCGTTTCTGGAACACAGAAGCGGATGAACAGAACACCGAAGACACAGATGATACCGAAGACAGCGAAGACAGCTTCTTGTGACATTGATGCGGTCATGATTGGGAACAATAACCCAACGGCCCATGAACCAATCCAGTTGAAGGATGAAGCCAAACCAGATGCCCGGCCCCGAACAGCTAATGGGAAGACTTCCCCAACCAGAACCCAGGTCAATGGTGCCCAAGTGAATGAGTAGAAGGCCACGTAGATAGATAGGAAGAAGACGATCATCATTGGACTAGCGTTTGGCACGATCCAGTTGATAACGGCTGGTAACAAGAAGGACAAAGCCATAACCGTCCCACCTAAGGTCAACAACGTCCGCCGATTGAATTTTTCAGCGATCCAGATGTAGAGTAATGACCCAATAACCAACAGTACCCCTTGAACGATTGGCCACATCAGAGCGGAACTTGCGGCGCTCCCAGTTGCCTTTTCAACGATCAATGGAATGTAGTAGAAGATGGCGTTGGCACCTTGGAATTGCTGGAAGGCGGCTACACCGACACCGGCGATAACCAAGTAACGGTACTTGCTGTTGAACAGCGTTGCCCAAGACGTCTTTTCCATTGAGTTCTTTTCAGTAGCAGCAGTTTCTTGAATGGCTTTAACTTCGCCTTCAACTTCTTCAGGCTTCCGAACGAAGGACAGCACTTGGCGCGCTTCGTCTAACCGGTTGGCCTTGATCAAGAAACGTGGTGATTCTGGTAACTTCAATACCCCAGCGAAGAGGATGATGGCTGGCACGGAAGCCAACCCTAACATCAACCGCCATGAGATGTTTTCTGGTAAATCTTTTAAAACGAAGTCAATCACGTAAGAGATCAACATCCCGGAAACAATCATGGTTTGGTTGATCCCCGAAAGGCTCCCCCGCAAGTGTGCGGGTGCCATTTCTGACATGTAAGCGGGAACCAAGGCTGAGGCAGCCCCAACGGCTAACCCCAAGAAGATCCGCATCCCAATCAGGTAGAACGTCCCGTTGTTAGGTGAGAACCCACAAAGGATGGACCCAATGGCGAAGATCAATGAGGACATCAGGATCATCCGCCGACGACCTAACTTGTCGGCCAGCTGACCGGCAATCGCGGCACCGAAGATGGCACCGAACATAACGGCTGAAGTCACCCAACCAATCAATGAAGCGTTTGTTAAATTCCAGTCGGTCTTCAGGAATGGTAAGGCCCCGGTCATAACACCGATGTCATAACCGAACAAGATGCCCCCGAATGACCCGAAGAAGAAGATAAATTTGCTGGAAACTGATTTTTTCTTATCCAAAATTCTTTCCTCCTGTTTCACGGTTTTTATCAATAATTGCTATCTAACTAAATTGCTACTTAACGGTCCTATCAATCTCGTGCGAGAAGTTTGCCGGCTTGCTGTAAAAATCACGAGATTGTGAACCGCTTTCATTTGTTAACAAATACAGTTTATTATATTTGTACGCATAAATCAACAAAAACTTTTGTTGTTCGAATTAATTGGGTGGTCGATTGTTGCTATAGCGCGGTTTATGCCATAAAAAAAGTTGTAAGCGTTATCGAAAAACGTTAAACTAAGCGCTTACTAACCGACCATTAAAACGGTTTATTTTGCGTAAACACCCCGTTTCTCCGCAAAAAAAGAGGACGTTTTCACGAACAAGTCGTAAAATCGTCCTCACTAATCAATCACGAGTCATTAATTAGACAAGTTATTTTAATTTTGGTTAATCCGGACTAATCTTGGAGTGATTTTCCGGGTTTCCCGGCCGAGTGTCGAATAATTAATTGGGGGTCGTATGTGATAGATTGCACATCTTGTTTATCCAAGAGTTTTAGCATCATCTTCGCCGCATCCTGACCCATGATTTCTTTTTCGTGGCTCAGGGTCGTCAGACTAGGACTCAGGTACTGGGCCATCTGGTAATTATCGAAGCCCACAACGGAAACGTCTTCGGGAATCCGGAGACCCTGGCTCTTCAGATAGGCCTGTACCCGAATTGCCAGTTGGTCGTTATAACAGGCAATGGCCGTTGGCCGGTCCTCAGTTGCCAGGTAGGAATCGATCCGGTTGGTAATCTTGGTAAAGTCATCCCCAGATTGGTACATAATCAGGTTACTCTTATAGGAAATTTCTGGATGTTGTTGGTACGCCTGAACGAACCCGTTCATCCGGTGGACCCCTTGAATATCATCCACTTGGAAGATCCCCGCAATGCTCTCATGCCCCAGCTCTAACAGGTAATCAATGATTCGGCGTTCCCCACCCACGTCATCCGTGGTGACTGCGGGAAAGTCCAGCTGCGGGTAACTTGCGTTGATAAAGAGCACTGGAATCCCGTCATCTTTGATTTCTTGGTAAAGGTCCATGTTGGGGTTAGGCAAGGCACTTTGCGTGGGTTCAATGATCAGCCCGGCAACTTTCCCATTCAACATGTTGATCAGGTTCTTGCGTTCCTTTTGGTGGTCGTTATGGGTATTCCCCAGTAATAACGAATAACCACTATCGGAGATGACCTGGTCAATACCGTAGATGATTCGGGGGAAAATGTAATCCGCAAAGTGCGTCGTGATGACCCCAATCATGTTACTGTCGCTCTCGGTCGTCCAATCCTTATGCCAGTCCTGAACGAACATGCCACCACCCTGAATCCGGTAAATGAAGTGCTCGGTCTCCAAGTCCCCGACTGCCCGGCGGACGGTATAGCGGGAAACGTTGAACTGCTCCATCATTTCAGTTTCCGTTGGCAGTTTATGATCAATTTGATATTGGCCTGAAAGAATGGCCTCTTTCAGGGCATCTTTAACCTTTTGATATTTATTTTCCATGTTTTCTCTCCATCACTCATTCGGTCGGGCCAGCAACTACCACCTGACAAGTCGAATGAATTTTCCCTAAATACCTGACGAACACGGTGGTTATTGCTCGCCGTCGATTTATTTGTAAATTTGTTTGGTTATTGTTAGCATAGCAAACTTATTTCGTTTTTCCAACGGACAAGGCCGACATTCTTGCATTATCTTGCCAAATCTTCGCTAAATTGCCATCATTCGCCTAATTCAACCAATCTATCCCATAAAAATAGCCGTGGGACTAAACACTGTGCCCACGACTCATCATTAGTTCTCTTTCTAAGTTCGAGAACCGTTATCAAACCTAGAATAGTAAGGTGTTATAGACTTAAAATTAGTCTTACCCAGCCACCAGCGGCTGTCAGAGATTCCGCCAGCTGTGGGGAACGCCTACGGCCTGAAAAGCGGTCCGTCGACACAGCTGGCTCCACCTCTGACCACCTCCGGTTAAACAGGTTCTCGGAAACTAAGTTAGCTTAAATGCCTGACCGACAGTACTTATGCAATATTATTGGCGCGCCACTAGGTAGCCAAGAGTGAGCCAAATTTGGACTCAGCCGTGGGATTTTCAAGTGATTTTCTTGAAAATGGCGACTTGAAGACGTGCTTTGCGGCTTCAAGCGAGGGGCAAGACCGCCTCTTGGCTTGTCCCGTCCTTCCTACCGCGTTCCAGTCCAAATTTGGCGAACGGTAAGGTGGCAATTCCCCACTATGTCACACTAAACCCCAATACCCAATCCTGGTTGTATCTGACATAGTAGGTATTTCAGTGCTTTCAACTTTTAGTTCTCTATTGGATTTCCTTGTCCGTCTAATTGCTTGATCACCCGCGCGGGATTCCCGGCCAGCACGACGTTGTCGCCAAAGGATTTGGTGACGACTGAACCACCGCCAACGACCACGTTGTCACCTAGCGTGACGCCGGGCAGGATGGTGGCATTCCCCCCAATCCAGGCATTGTTGCCAATTTTGACCGGTTGCCCCACACCCAACCAGGACGTCCGGTCGGCCACGTTGAGCGGATGGGCCGCCGTGTAGATTTGCACCCGTGGTGCCAAAAGAGCGTTATCACCAATTGTAATGTCACAGGTATCTAACAGGATACAATCAAAGTTGGCGAAGAAGTTATCGCCAACGTGAATGTTGTACCCGTAATCACAGACGAACCGCGGCCGAACCTCTACATTTTGACCCACTGACCCAAACAACCGCTGGAGCAACGCTGTTTGTCGTGCTTTGTCCCGAAACGGAATCGTCGTTAGTTCTTCGTACAAGTCGCGAGCGGCAAACCGCTCCTTGACCAGTTGCTCATCGTTAACGTCGTAAAACTCCTCCGCCATCATTTTATCGTACTCTGATTGTCCCATAGCCTGCCATCCCATTTCTTAAAAGTTGATGGGTTAATCGTAGCATGGCTTGAAACCGATTTCAACGCTATTTATATGGTTCTATTTTCTTTTTTGAATAATCATCCGTACAAATAAAAACTTGGGACAAAATCCCAAGCCTTTATTTTGCCTTCAACTTTATTTTACTGCACCGTGCTTTGAAAGTAGTTAGCCAGGCCTTCTACAAATATTGTGCGGTCACGGAGCGCGGCACCGTGGTTAAACCACTAACGGGGCCCTCATAGAGAACCTCACCGCCCTTGCTCCCGCCATCTGGGCCAATATCAATGAGCCAATCAGCACTACGGATTACGTCAAGATTATGTTCAATCACGATTACCGTATTCCCGCGGTCTACCAACCGATTGATAATTTCAATCAGATTACTGGTATCCGAAGCGTGAAGCCCAGTCGTTGGTTCATCCAAAATATACAGGTTTCCCCGCTTATTAAGCTCCTTGGCAATCTTCAGACGTTGCCCCTCACCACCGGAAATAGTATTCAGAGGTTGACCCAGGGCTAAATAACCTAGCCCAACGTTCAAAACTTGTTGCAATTTAGGCGCGACCTTGGTTCCCGCAAAGAACGTAGCCGCCTCTTCAACCGTCATTGCTAAAATCTCGACAATGTTTTTCCCTTGATACTGGTAAGCCAAAACTTGGGGATCGAACCGGCCACCGTGACAGGTATCACATTCGACCGTGGCGTTCTCCGTAAAGGAAAGATTGAGCTCCAAGACCCCCTTGCCACCACAGGTCGGGCAAGCCCCTTTGGAATTGTAGCTAAACAGGCTATCACTCACGTCATTGGCCGCGGCTAATAACTTGCGAATCTCATTCATAACACTTAAATAGGTGGCCGGATTAGCTCGACTATTGGTATGAATCGGGCGCTGCGTTAGCCGAATGGCCTCGGGATGGTCAGCGGCAAATACCTGATCAACTAGCGTACTCTTACCTGAGCCAGCAACTCCCGTGACCACCGTGAACAATCCCGTTGGCACCCGTAAAACAGCATCTTGTAAGTTGTGCAACCGGCTCGGTGCACTGGTTATAAAATCTTGCGGCTGACGGGGGTGCGGATTGACTGGCAATTGCTGTAGCAGGTACTTCCCGGTCAACGTTTCACTCGCTAGTAATGCCTGATAACTCCCTGTGAAGGTAATTTCACCGCCATGGATACCGGCTCGTGGCCCCACGTCGACCACATAATCGGCAACCTTGATGACGTCCGGATCATGTTCCACGACCAACACCGTATTGCCCTTATCCCGGAGCTTTTGTAATAACGTGTTCAACCGATGGACGTCACGCGGGTGTAATCCCGTGCTCGGCTCATCCAAAATATAAAGTAGCCCCGTCAGACTATTGGCAAGATAACGAACCGTCTTAACCCGTTGTGATTCTCCACCGGATAGCGTGGTCGTTTCACGGGTTAACGTCAAGTAATCAAGGCCAACGTCGACTAAACCCTGTACCCGTTCCTGGATACCAGTCAAAATACCAGCCATTCGTTCGTCGGTAAAACTTGCCAACGTGGTCTGAAGATCGTTTAACTGTAGCGCCAGGAGGTCAGCGATATTGCTCCCCTGAATCTTCGAGGCCAACACTTCGGGCCGGTAGCGGGTTCCGTGACAGGTGGGACATGGCACCATGGTCGCAAACTTCGAAATTTTCTTACGGGCGCCATCGCTACTCCCTTGGCCCGTCTTCAGGTTCTGCCGGTAAAACTGGCGTTCAATACCCTCAAAGGTGGTGTTGAAGGACGTCCCCTTGTAAACCACGGTGACGTCCTGTTCACCGTTCATCAGTGTTTCAAACTCATCAGCCGTGTAATCCATCAACGGCTTATTCACGTCAAACAAGCCAGTTGCCTTCATGACCTCATCGTAGAAACTATTCACGCCGTGTCCTGGCAACTGAACGGCCCCTTCGGCGAGTGACTTCTGGCGATCAACCGCCACGTCACGCTTTAAAACATAGGTTTTACCGATACCCTCACAATCGGGACACATCCCCGCCGGATCGTTAAAGGAAAAAGCATTACTGGCCCCACCATAATGTGGCTCACCAAACCGCGAAAAAAGAATTCGGAGCAGTGGATTAATATCACTTACGGTTCCTAATGTCGACCGGGCATTCCCACCCAGCGGTTTTTGATCAATTACAATGGCGGTCGCAAGGTTATTGACCTCATCCACATCGGGTCGATGATAATGCGGCAGGTAGAGCCGCGTGAAGCTATCATATGTACTATTGAGTTGCCGGCCGGCTTCTTGGGCGATGGTGTCAAACACAATGGATGACTTCCCCGACCCTGAGACGCCAGTGAAAACAGTCAGTCGGTTCTTCGGAATTTTCAGGCTAACATTTTTCAGATTATTCTCGCGGTCGTTGACGATTTCAATGAATTCCGGTTCAGTCATGGGGACCTCCAGTCATAGGCTTAAGTAACGGACAGGTTTCTAGATTACCATACTTCAGGGGGTGTCCCAAGTGAGGCGCCTCGTTCTTTTGACTGGGCTTTTGAAAGCAACATTGGCCTACCAAGACGCCAAAAAAGGCCGGCAACTTGGGCCCGGCCTCATTGATGCTTAATCACTTTGTGTCGCAGTTGACGCACTACTTTGATTCTCACGGATTACTGCCATGAAGGCATCACCGTATTTTTCCAATTTACTTTCCCCCACACCTTTGACCGTTAAGAAGGCAGCTTCAGTGGTCGGCAGAACCTCACACATTGCGTGCAGGGCCTTGTCGGAGAAAATCACAAATGGTGGCACGTGTTGTTCTTCGGCCAAGTTTCGCCGCAACTCACGAAGCTTGCCAAAGAGCGCATCATCCTCAGGTGCCAACCGTTTGGCCTGACGAGCCATCTTACGAAAGACCTGCGTTTCACCTTTTAAGACGCCTACACCCTTACTCGTAACCTGTAAGGTCGGGTACTGGCCGCCCACGCTGGCCAAGTAACCAGCTGCCGTGAGAAAATCAATCAATTCCCCCACCGTCTTTTGCCGCAGATTACGCATGATGCCGTATGTCGGAACTTCCTCAAGATGATTCTCCCGAATTCGTTGGTTATGTGCGCCGGCTAAAACCTGAGCCACAATCCCCTTGCCATAGCGGGACCGCAGCCGGACAACACAGGAGAGCACCTTTTGCGCATCCGTGGTGACGTCCTGAGCTTCTCGGTCATCACGACAATTGCTACAACGACCGCAGGGCTCCGACTCTTCCCCGAAGTAGTGCAGAATGAATTGCTGCAAACAATTCTGAGTATTAGCGTACTGATTCATAATTTGTAATTTTCGATACGAGCGCAATCGATGCTGCTCATCCATTTCGGACTGGTCAATGAAAAAACGTTGAATTTGCAGGTCAGAGGCGCGGTACAGTAGGATGGCTTCACTAGGAAGACCATCTCGGCCGGCCCGACCAGCTTCTTGATAGTAGGCTTCCAGGGTGCCGGGTACCTGCGCGTGAATAACAAATCGCACGTTACTCTTATCGATGCCCATCCCAAAAGCATTAGTCGCCACCATTACCTGAACCCGGTCGTACAGGAAGTCTTCCTGGTTCTGGCGCCGTTCATCATCTGGCAGACCGGCGTGATAAGCAGCGGCCTGAATGTGCTGACCGGTTAGCATCTTCGTTAACCGCGTAACTTCCTTACGCGTGCTAGCGTAGATGATGCCCGTTTCACCCTGGTTCACCTTGAGGTAATCCAGAATATAGCGGTCAGTATCTTGGTCCTTGACCACCGTTAAATCTAAGTTATCCCGCGCAAAACCAGTATTGACCTCGTTACCAGGATCAATTTTAAGTTGTTGGCAAATATCCGTCGCCACTTGTTCCGTAGCGGTCGCCGTAAGCGCCAGGACTTGCGGTTGCGTTGGCAGTTGCTCAATTGCCGTACTCAACGCCAGGTAACTGGGCCGAAAGTCATGACCCCACTGCGAAATACAGTGCGCCTCATCAACCGCCAGCAAATCAATGGGTAACCGGGCCAGCGCATTGACGAATGCCGCCGAGTCCAGACGTTCAGGTGCCACGTAGAGCAATTTATAGTCCCCACCATGCAACGCTGCCAATCGTTCCTGAATGTCTGGCCATTCCAGCGAACTGTTAATGAAGGTGGCTGGAATACCACTATCATTGAGGGCATCTACTTGATCCTTCATCAGGGAGATCAAGGGCGATACCACCACCGTAATGCCATCAAAAAGCATTGCCGGAATCTGATAACACAGGGACTTCCCGCCACCAGTTGGCATGATGGCCAGGCTGTTGTCTCCCGCCAAGACGTGCTCAATCACTGCACGTTGGCCCGGCCGAAATTCATCGTAGCCGAAGACCGTTTTTAAAACTTTTTGTGCTGCCGCTAAATCCATCATGACCTGCTCCTTAAGTATTCAATGTTTCCATTCTACTGGCATTCCCAGCCCATGACAACCGAACAGGATTCCTTTTTTATTTTCACAATCTTAGTGGTAGATAGTTGACAGGTCGCACATATTCGCTTATAGTAAATTAAATCGTACGCAATTGAATTGGAGGGATGCTTATGGCCGAAGAGGATATGACCTTAGCCAATCAGCTCTGCTTCTCGGTTTATCACGCCAGCAGACTTTTTACGCGTTTTTATCAACAAGCTTTACAGCCGTTTGAACTCACTTATCCCCAGTACCTCATTTTGCTCAGTCTGTGGGAAAATGACCGACAACCGCTTCACCGATTGGGAGAACAACTTGACTTTGGTAGCAATACACTCACCCCACTTCTTCGGCGCATGGAGCAACGTGGCTGGCTAACCCGGCAATTGCCTCCTAGTGATCGGCGACAACTGATTATCAGTTTAACTGATAAGGGCCGCGAATCTCGCGGGCCCATTTTGAGTGCTGTCCAACAGTGTGTTCGTCAACAAGGTTTTCGGCGAGAACAGTACCAACAAGCATTGGTCATCAACCAAGCTTTAGTCACTAAGTTAGAAAAAATGTTAGACTAACATTTTTTCGTCATCCCCAACCAATCGTCCGCGATTAAAATTGAAAGAGGTTTTTATAGTAATGAAAGAGTATGATGTTGCGTTTATCGGTAGTGGTCACGCCAGTTGGCACGCTGCCGTTGCCCTGAAACAAGCCGGTAAGTCCGTGGTCCTCATTGAACAGGACTTGATTGCCGGGACCTGCACCAATTACGGCTGTGACGCCAAGATCCTTTTAGACGGCCCCGCCGAACTCCTGGCAAGAGTTGCCCACTACCAAAGCGTTGGCCTAACCGCCAATTCTCGGCTTGATTGGTCAAAATTCATGGCCTACAAGCACCAGGTTATCGATGCCCTCCCCCATCAAATGACTGACCTATTCACTAAAATGGGTATCGATATCATCCACGGCAAGGGCATCTTAATGGGTAGCCACAGCATTCAAGTGGGCAAGCAACGCATCACGGCAACCAACATTGTACTAGGAACCGGTCAACAGTCACGCTCCCTGCCAATTATGGGCAAAGAATACCTTCATGATAGTCGCGACTTTCTTGATCTGCCCACTTTACCAAAACGGATGACTTTCATTGGCGCCGGGGTGATTTCATTAGAATTGGCCGCCTTAGTCAGCCAATTTGGCACAGAGGTCACCATCCTCCAACATAATGACCGTGCTGCTAAATCATTTAACCAAGTTCACGTGCAGCGGCTGCTAGCCAAGCTAGCAAAACAAGGCGTCACGATTTGCTTCAACGAAACTGTCAAACGAGTCAAGCGCCTTGCCAAAGAAGACCAAGTGATCACTGAGAGTGGTCTGACCATTCCGACCGACTACGTGGTTAACGCCACGGGCCGGGAAGCCAACGTCACTGGGCTCGGACTCGAAAATGCTGGCATTCATAGTAGTGCTGCCGGCATCGAAGTGGACGATCACCTACGCGCTAATGGCGCTAACATCTATGCCAGTGGCGACGTGCTAGCTAAGCAGGTCCCCAAGTTAACGCCAACGGCCACCTTTGAGTCCAACTACATTGCCCAACAGATTTTGGGAAATACCGACCCAATTTCCTACCCCGCCATTCCCCAAGTCCTCTTTAGTCTGCCACGCTTGGCACAAGTTGGGATTACCATTGATGAAGCAAACGCCGAACCAGATGGCTACCAACAACATACGGTTGCCTTTGGCCAACTCATGGCCTATGGCTACCAGAATGAACCGGATGCTGACTTACGCGTTGTCCTAAACAGCAAAAATCAATTGGTCGGCGCTGCCGTCTACGGCATGGATGCCCCAGACCTAATTAATGCGCTGGTCATGATTATTGACCAACGCTTAACAGCCGCAGACCTTCGGCACATAATCTTTGCCTTCCCAACCCCCATTCAGGGAATCATTGACACCCTGGTTCCATTTTTAGGCCAGCATGCAGACGTCACTGCCATGGCAACCATGGAAGCCTAATAGCTGTAACCTCAGTCTTGGAGAAATCTCCAGGACTTTTTTTATTATCTACCGGATTTCTCCCGTATAGTAGGCAACCTTCACTACCAAGTTGCCGCCATCACCCTGACTTAGCCCGCGTGTCATACTAAGAATAACGATGACTCATCACGTTTAAGGGGGGGGAACAGAAAATGCGGATGTCCATTAAGATCTATAACGTAATCGTGGTGGTACTGGCGCTGGTGTCCATTGCCTTAGCCATTCTAGACTTTTCCAACATCATTCAGCTAACAGCCACTCCCTGGCTAACGATCGACAACTTAATTCTGGGATTCTTTACGGTGGATTACGTCGTTCGGTTCTGGCGTGCCCCCCATAAGTGGCTATTCTTCCGGCATAATATCTTCGACTTTCTAGCCATCATTCCCCTGACCACCCTATTTACTTTTTTCCGGTTAGCCCGAATCACTCGCCTCTTTCGGCTCGTGCGTCTGTTTCGCTTCGTGCGGTTAATTGGTTTTATCGGTAAGCTTCGCCACGTGCTAAAGCGGTTCTTGAGGACTAACGGGTTCGTTTACTTGCTTTGGGCTTGCATGGCGATTTTAATTCTGGCCGCCACACTCTACGCCTACGCTGAACGAGTGTCCTGGGGTGAAGCACTCTGGTGGGCCATCGCCACCACCACGACGGTGGGTTACGGCGACGTTGCTCCCCATACGGTCATCGGAAAATGTGCGGCCACCCTCCTCATGTTGGTCGGTATCGGTTTTATCGGCGCGTTAACCAGTACCATCACCACCTACTTTGCCAACCGCGAATCGGCTACCGATACGCGTGAACTCACGAAAAAACTAGACGCTATCGAACAACAGAATCGAGACTTAAAGGCAGCCATTCAGGAACTTAGACAAGCACAATCGCATGAATGAGAGAGACTTGCGTAACCACTTCAATTTACCGGACTATGAATGATATAATGTTCGGTAAAAGGAGTGCTGCATTCATGAAAAAAAGAATTAAAGGCTCATGTACCACGATTTTAGTTGGTAAAAAAGCCTCTTTAGATGGTTCAACAATTATTTCTCGGAACGATGATGGTCACGAGGCCCTTGACCCCGAAAAATTCGTCGTTGTTAACCCTGCAGACCAACCACGGGACTACAAGGCGGTTATCAGTGGCGTTGAAGTTAAACTCCCTGACAATCCTTTACGTTACACGTCCATCCCTAACTCTATCTTGACGAATGGTATTTGGCCAGCTGCCGGCATCAACAGCGACAACGTTGCAATGTCTGCCACTGAAACCATCACCACGAACTCCCGGGTCTTAGGAATCGATCCTTACGTTGACGGTGGTATCGGTGAAGAAGACCTGGTTACCCTGGTTCTTCCTTACATCCACAGCGCACGCGAAGGGGTTGAACGCCTCGGTAGCTTGCTCGAAGAATACGGGACCTACGAACCAAACGGAATCGGTTTCTCTGACAACAACGAAATCTGGTGGTTAGAAACCATCGGTGGTCACCACTGGGCTGCTAAGCGGATTCCAGACGATGCCTACGTTGTTGCTCCTAACCGGATGAACATCGACAGCTTTGACTTCGATGCCGAGGACACCATGAGCTCCAGCGACCTGCAAGACATGATCGCCAAGTACTCCTTAAACCCCGACTTCAATGAAGTTAACTTACGCCACATCTTTGGCAGTGCCAATATCAAGGACACGGTCTACAACAACCCCCGTGCTTGGTTCGGCCAAAAGTACTTCAACCCAGAAATTGAACAGGACCCTCAAGGTCAAGACCTCCCATTCATTTGCCACGCTAACCGGAAGATTTCTATCGAAGACGTCAAGTTCGTGTTGAGTTCTCACTTTGAAAACACGAAGTATGACGTTTACGGTGACGGTTCAGAAAGTGACAAGACGAAATTCCGGCCAATCGGTATCAACCGGAACCACGATGTCCACATCTTGCAGATTCGGAACAACGTGCCTGACAGCATTGCCGGGATTCACTGGTTAGCCTTTGGTGCTAACACGTTCAACACGGTCGTTCCTTTCTACGCTAACGTTGACGACACCCCAGCTGCCTACAAGGATGCTGATGGTACCTTCAACATGAACCATATGTACTGGTTAAGCTGCACCACTGCCCTCTTGGGTGACACGGACTACGACCTATACGAAGACTTCCGGAACACCTTTGCCTTAGAAGCAATGTCTGCCTACCGTAAGATTCAAAACGACACTGATGCTGCCATTGAAAATGGCGCCGACGTTGCAACCTTAAAGGCTGCTAACGAAAAGCTGTCCGACGAATCCTTCACGCGTCAGACTAAGCTGTTGGGTGACATGGTCACCTTTGGTTCCGAACACATGAAGTTACGTTACAACTTAAACGACTAATCATCTTGCCAATCAGTCGGTACCAGCGAGCACAATCGCTGGCACCGACTTTTTTTGCTTTAAATCCAATTTCGGCGTAGGGCCTGTCGAAATACCTGAATGGCCAACTGAGTATTTAATTCTTGTTCGGTCATGGAACTGGATCTTCCGGTCAGATTCGGTTCATATCTGGTCGTTGACTGATGGGATGCACGCGCTGCGCTTCCTTGTTCGTCACTAATCATCATGATTAGACTCCTCTCCATGGCACACCGTTCTCCATTCATCTAACCTTACTTGCCTTACCCCATGGCTGTATAGCCCCTTTCTCCCAGCAAATAATTCGACACTAAGCTAGACACTCGCCACCACCATCTTTCTAGGCCCACAAATATTTAAATTCATATCCGCTACGAGCTTTTCAATACTGTTTACAATCACTGAGACCGTCAAAAAAGCCTCACCGCTTATCTAGCGATGAGGCTTTCATTCTAATTCAAAAATTATTTAACGGTTTCAGCAATTGCTGCGTTAACGGCATCCTTTTCGGCTTCCACTAAGTCAACCCGAGTTGCCACGATCTTAGTATCCATGGTAATCTCACGCGTTAAGCCTGGTGTGTTGACCTTAGGTTCGAAGAAGGCCTTGAACTCGGCCAATCGTGATGCGGTGTGGAAGATTCCGGACGTCACCGTAATGTACGTACTGAATTCCATATCCCCACCAACGGTGTCTTCCAACCATTGCCAGTCGTCACGCAACCAATCCCAAGCAGCTTGTTGCCCGTCATCGTTGCTCAGAACGCCCCGGTACCAAGCCCGCAAGTCTTGTGGCTTAATGGTCTCAGCGTCTTCAAACTTAGCAATGATTTTGGCAATCAAACTAGCATCCGACGTACTGGTCAAAGCGGCACTGAGGTCGGCCTTGTAGCTGGCATCAGATGTTTGACGATAGGCCGTCAGCAGCTTTTCAAATAAGTCGGCACTGCCATAGTTCTTCACTTCATTGCGCAGAACCAGAACCCGAATATCGGCTGACAATGCGGCTAGGTTGGCAGAATTCTGCGTGAACAAGTCGTGCGCAGCGGCGATTGCCTTAGGGTTCTTGGCATAAAGTGCCGCACTCAAGACGTATGGCCGGGTCAGCTGGTCATCGTTCGATTCCCCTGCCCTAGGCAACCAACCTAAACGGGTAACTTGTTGCGCACTCAATTTGTCATAGAAGGCCCGCAGGTTCTGCTCCTCGCTTGAACCTGGTTGAACGAACTTCAACAGGTTGTGAGCAACGGTGTACAGGGCCGTGTTGACCGGCGTCGACGTACTGTCCGCAAACCGTGGCAACAGTGGCACAACACTTGCATAAGAAATCTGCCGACCATCAGCCAGCAAACGTAAGTCCTGTAACAACTGTAACTGAGCAATGGCATTCAGCTCAGTAAAGTTGGCCAAAATGTCCTGTAACAGGGTGTCGTCATACTTCACGATAAAGTGAGAATTGTTCCCAACGTTCAAGCGGAAGGGTTCCCCACTAGCTGAACGCAGGGCGTCATAGTCACCCAGAGTGACTACCTTGTCGGTCAATAATTCCGGTGCAGCCTCATAGTTGCTGTTCAAAGGAATCTGCCATTGACGACCGGCATCCTTGCCATCCCCAATGAAGAATTGTTCCTGGGTCAACGTCAATTTACCAGCGACCACACTAGCGGAAACAACTGGATAACCAGGTTGTTCCAGCCAGGAATTCATGATGGCACCAACGTCCATGCCAGAAGCTTGGCCCAAGGCAGACCAGAGATCGGCCCCCTTGGCATTACCAAATTTATGCGCATCGAAGTAGGCCTTCAAGCCCTTTCGTAAGGCGTCGTCACCAATTAGCGCGCGAACCATGACCAGCATCCGGGCACCCTTAGCGTACACAATGGCACTGTCAAAGATGGCGTCGATTTCGGCTGGATCTTCCACTTGAACGTGCACGGATTGAACACCGTCCGTGGCATCCCGTTGGAGCGCCATTGGGGCTTCACCCGTTTGGAAGGCTTCCCAGATGTGCCAGTCAGGTTGAATGGCATCGATGGCCACGTATTCCATCATGTTCGCAAAGCTTTCGTTCAACCAGAGGTCATCCCACCACTTCATGGTTACCAGGTCACCGAACCATTGGTGAGCCAGTTCGTGGGCGATAACCGTTGCCACGCGTTGCTTCATGTCTAAGGCCGTGTTATCTGGATCAAGGACCAGGTAAGCTTCCCGGTAAGTGACTAATCCCCAGTTTTCCATCGCACCGGCAGAGAAGTCAGGTAAGGCTAACTGCCATGAATGTGGAAGTGGGTAAGGTGTTTGATAGAAATCTTCATAGAATTCAATTGACCGCTTGGCAATGTCTAAGGCAAAGTCCAGCTCGTTTGCTTGGTGGGCCTTGGTTGCGAAGACGCCGACCTTAACACCACTCTTGGTGGTCGTCAGTTTGCTTTGTAGTTCACCAAAGGCAAAGGCAATCAGATAAGTCGACATCCGCACAGTCGTGTCAAAGTAGTGCACGCCATTTTCAGTCTTCACTTCTGGCATGTTGCTGATGATGGTTTCACCAGCGTGTTCGTCAAACTTGATAGCTAGGTCAAAGGTCGCCTTGGCTTCAGGTTCATCCACGCTAGGAAAGGCTTGTCGGGCAGCCGTAGTCTCGAACTGCGTCCCGATGATCTGCTTCTTCTCGCCATTAACTTCGTAGTAAGAAGGATAGATGCCCATCATGCTGTCGGTCAGAGGCGCACTGTAGTCAATCGCTAGTGTCGTGTCGCCGGTCTTACTCAGGTCGATCCGAATAGCTTCGTTAGCGTCATCCGTCTTAAACGGTACGGCAACCCCATCAGCCTTAACGGCGCTGATGGTCATGTACTTTTGGTGAATCGCAATGGATTGGGTCTTGGCGTCCCCAGTAATGGTGGACGTTCCCTTAATCTGTTTCGTTGCCCGGTTGATATCGATAAAAATATCGTAGTGACTGGGTTGGAACGTTTCATAAAAATGTGTGAGTTCTGCCATGATTTTCTCCTTAAAATTTAAGAATAATCCCATTATACGACAAACCAGTAGCCGACGCCACGAATGACCCTATTAAGTTTAAGGGCAGGTAAACCGACGACTGTCACCGTACCACGTGCCTGAAAAATCAGTGGCCCCTTTCCTTCAACCACGTCTCAACTTCCTGACCAGTAATGGCACTGGTAAAGCGGTGAGCGGGCTCCCAACGAACTGCTGGATAGTCTGCGCGTAACGTCTTGGCAGCCTTCGTGATGGCCGTTGACCCGGACGTACAGAATTGCCAAACCTGCTTGCCACGCAGGACGTCCGTTTCCACCAACGTGTTGATCACGTGCGGCACCTGCCCCCACCAGAGCGGTGAGCCCAAATAGATGGTATCCGCCTCATGTAGCGCCGTCATGTCCGGCGTCTGAATAGCAGGTCGCGACGTCTCGTCGGCCGTTTCCAATGATGTTCGACTAGTGGCATCGTTATAGTCTAAATCAGCGGTCGTATACGGTTGCTTAGCGTTCAGCTGAAGTAACTTGGCTCCGGTGACTGCCGCAATCTTCTGAGCAACGGCTTGGGTGTGCCCAGTATTTGAAAAGTATAAGATAACTTGTTTGTACATGGTAAGCCCTCCTAGTGTGGGATTTTTTCTCGCTGTATCTTTATCGTACACCAAATTAAAAAACATGCGCCAAAGGACGTTTGGCTGGCGAGCATTACCGTCGTTAGGTCAATTGACCTAACGGGTTAAACAGAACCAGCCGTCCTTTGGCGCACGTTTCAACCATGTAGCAACTAATCAAACCGATTACAGATCCAAAAATACCTCACTAGCCGAATACTGCGTTGCGTGCCCGCTCAGCTTCGTTCGCGCCCCTTCATACGTACAGTGGAGCACACCGGAACGCGCCGAAGCCTGGTAGGCCAGGATTTGTTGCTTCTGCAGCTTCTTCGCCCAGTATGGCACGATGTGACAGTGACCACTCCCACAGACAGGATCCTCGGGGACGGCCAACTTAGGCGCAAATGATCGGGAAACACAGTCATACTGACCATCGCCAGCTGCCGTAACATTCTGCAGTAGCCCATCCAAGTGACTCAGCTTATCCATATCCGGCGTCATCTCAGCCACCTGCTGGGCACTGTCAAACACACACAACAGGTCACGGCCCAAGTAGGCCTCAGTCGGTGCCACGCCAAAGGCGTCAGTCATGGCAGCCGTTACGGGAACTGATTTGAGTTCATAAGATGGAAAGTCCATCTCGTACAAGTCGCCCCGTTTGGTAACCGTCAAGTCCCCACTCTGGGTGGCAAAGGTCACCGTCGCCTGAGTAGGCGCACCGTATTTAAACACCAGAAAACCAGTAGCCAAGGTCGCATGACCACAGAGGTCGATTTCACCACCCGGTGTAAACCAGCGCAACTGATACTTGTCCGGCGTCTCCTTCATAGCAAACGCCGTCTCAGACAGTTTATTTTCCATGGCAATTTTTTGCATCATTTCGTCTGCTGGAAACATATCCAGAAATAAAACGGCTGCCGGATTACCTTTAAATACCTCATCGGTAAATGCATCAACCACATAACTCTTAAGCATGTAACTCCTCCATTCACGAAACATCACGGCCCATTACCTTGTCAGGCCTTTAAGGTAAGCGTACAGTGAATGTATCCATTCGTAAAGCGACTATTAGCACTTGAACTATGAAAGGAATTGATTTGTCATGCATCGCCTACTGGCCTTTCAAAAAGTGGTTGAACTTGGTAGTTTCACCAAGGCGGCGGCCGCGCTAGGATACACGCAGTCGGCTATCAGCCACATGGTGGCGACCCTGGAAGCCGATTTTAAAATCAAACTCCTATACCGTTCCCGCACCGGAGTACGTTTAACCCTAGAGGGACAACAACTCTACCCCTTCCTGCAACGAACACTCCGACAGTATCAGGCCATGTCAGACAAGGCCCAGGAAATTAATGGGCTGGGCTCTGGCACCATCCGAATCGGCACGATTTCTAGCATCTCTGCCCACTGGCTTCCTAAGCTCATCAAGGCATTTCAGGAACGCTACCCCCGGGTTGAATTTGTCCTGCTTCAAGGTGACTACTCCTCCATCCCCGAGTGGGTGCGGACTGGTGAGGTCGACTTTGGGTTTGTCACACCGGACGCACTGACCAACACCCCCGTCACCTTCCTTAAATCTGGCCGTTTGCTGGCAATTCTGCCACCCCACCACCGCTTAGTCGATCAATCGACCGTCAGTCTAGCAGATCTCGCCAGCGAGCCATTTCTAGCCTTAGAGGAGGGCGCCTACAGTGAACCCCTCACGGCCTTTGCTGAACAGGGGCTTCACCCCCGCATCAAGATGCGAGTCCACGACGACTATTCCATCCTGTCGATGGTGGAGCTCGGAATGGGCGTCAGCATTCTTCCCGAGCTCGTCCTTAGCAAGACCGCCCATGACGTGGTCACCCGTCCGCTGAAACCGAACCTCACGCGGAAAATTGGTATCGTTAGTCAGGATGCAGCTGCCCTGCCAATTGCCAGTAAGACCTTCATTGACTTCATACTGACCCACGTGGCCGAGCTACCTTAAACAGGCAAATAACCTAGAATTTGCCACGTAAAAAGGGTGTGAGATTATTCTCACACCCTTCACTATTATCTTACTTTAACCCTTGAATGTACGCTTGTGCAGCAGTCTGATCAACCACGTTGGACCCGTATGGATTATTCGTCAACCGGTTGATATAGGCTTCAGAAATACCGCCCAAGTCCACGTAAAACGCCTTCTTACCAACCTTGACCGTCATCCGGTACATGCCGGGATCCAAGTTATCGTTGTCAAAGGCCTGGAAAACATGGCCCAATGAAACGGTCAATCGATACTCAGTCTTCTTGCCGACCCGCACCTTCTTCGCGCCGAAGCCCTTCAAAGGTTTCGCTAAGTAATACGTGTAGGTACTTGCGCCCCGAGTGAACTTTTTGATTTTCACCGACTGCGCGTAGTGGTCGTACTGAATACGGCCCGACTTCTTAGCCTGATAGTTGGTGTAGTAGTTCAGGTAGTTATCCGCAGTCACAATGATAAACGGATTATTTTGCCGGTCACTGTCGTAGTAAGACTGCAGGTTCTTCGCCTGGAGAGTCGGCAGATTCATGTCCCCTTTATAGGAAAATGCCGTGGACTTCTGATACGGCAACAATCGCGTCTTGTTCTTAGAATCAAGCACAAAGTTGCAGTTCTCAGTCGTTACGCCGAAAGCCTTAAAGGCCTTGCGCTGATTAGCCTTAGTCAAGTCCGCGATGTTGATTGAGAACCGGCTGGGGAACTTAGGATTCAACGTATACTTGCTGCCTCGCACGATGGCACCCTTGGGCAAAGTCACCGTCTTCTTACCGCCAATTGACACTTTCGTTGCTCGTGAAAGCTGGTAGACACTGAGGCCACTATCCAGCTCAGTTGGTACCTGGCCGTTGTCGTCCGCTTGCATCAACGCGTTCAAGTTTTTAACCCCGACCCGATCAAATTCACGATCGACTTTACGACTGGTCTTGGTGACTTTTTCCTGTTTAGTCTGCAGACGTGTTAAAGTCTTGCGCGTACTGTTACTCATGGCTAAAGCGTTAGTCATCGTGAGACTCCCCACTAACGCACCCAATAACATGAGAGTGGCAGCACCCCTACTGCTAATTTTGAACATTTAATTACCCCCTAAGATATTGTTCCATTTAAGTATAGCGCTAGTTGGCCGATTTATCCTAAGGAAAATAAATTGGACGCAATAAAGGCCCGGGGACAATATCCCGGGCCTTTATTGTAATTGCAAGCTTAAACTTAGAAGCGACGTTTCTTCCAGCCCACGACACTAGTCAAAGCACCTAACAAAGCTAAACCGATGACAGCTAACCCGTTATGTTGCTGTTCATTAGTCTGTGGTAACTGAGCCACTTTCAAATCCGTCGTTGATGCTGCAGCTGGCTTCGCTACTGGCGCAGCCAACGACTGAACCTTCGCTGCTTGACCACCGGCAGTGACCGTCGCACCAGCCTGATGACCAGCCCCGCGAGTCGTCTTCTTATTCACAATAGCGGCTTGGCCACCCTGGTTGGGTTTCGTCGGCTTAGTTGGTTTCTTAGGCGTAACCGTGGCCGCAGCCCCACCACCATTATTGCCTGGCGTTGGCGTGGTTGGCGTCACTGGTGGCGTAACGGTCCCGCCACCGTTGTTGCCATTGTCACCGCCACCGGACGTTGGGTTAGCTTCATAGGTGACGACAAAACTCAGGTCGGCAGTGGTTGGTGTTACTGGCTGGGCCACCGTTTGCGTCAAATCATTTGCCGGATCAGTCGTTGAAACAACGTGCATCCCAGTCACACTCGGGTTCTTCACCGCGGTGAATGCCGGGTCACTACCTGCCTGGTAAACGACCCAGCTAGCGTCAGTCGGTTTACCAGTAACATCTAATTCCGGCGTTGCCGTAGCATCTAATTTACTGTAAGTTACGGCGTCCTGGGTGACTTGGTCGGTCACCGTGGCAAAGTTCACCGTTTTAGTTACTGGCGCAGCAACTGTCTGTTGTTGCTTATCTTGATACGTAATCTGTTCGTGAACGGCCTGATCAACGGTCTTAAAAGCGTGCGCTAACGTAATCGTGTAGTCCAAGTTAGCCGTAGCATCCTTGGCGAAAACAATGGCACTGGTGCCGTCGGCGTTCTTCGTGGTATCACTGACCAAAGTGTAGCCCTTGGCCAATTCGGGTGCAATCACCGTGTTGGAATCAAAGGAACTGGTGGACCCAATGGCCCCCTTCAGTTCAGGATTGGTCGTCGCATCCAACACCTGGAGTGTCTTACCCGTGGTAGCATCCTTGATCGTCACCGTGGCTTTCTTAGCCTGGGCGTAAACCATCCGAACCGCTTGAATGTCGTTGACGTAAGGGATATCAGTCGCCTGACTAATATCGGTCCAGGTCTGACCATCGGCGCTCGTTTCAGCACCGGTGTAAACGTAGTCGTCAAAATCCTTTTCATAATCGGTCAAAGCTAGTTTATCAGCTGACGTCCCCTTGTAGTTGGCGGTCACGGCCGTGCCGTCCGCATTCGTAATTGGTGTGTAGTTGCCACTGGCATCCTTCACACCGTAACCAACTGACAACGTCCAGGGCATGACGTCCTTGTAGAATAGAATCGTCCAGTTCTTGGACTCATCGCCTAAAGTGGTGCTCCAGGACGTTTGCGCATTGGCCTTGCCGTTTTTCGCCGCGTAGTCGGAATAAAGACCCGTGCCATCCAAAATCAGTCCGGAGAACGTGTAGCCCTTAGACAACTGTTGGTTCAATAACGTCTGGACGGTTGCATTCTGTTGGACGTTCACACTCGACCCAATATCTCCAGAAATCAGGGTAGCTGGTGCCAAGTTCAATTGCTGGCCGTTGGCTTGCAGCAACTGAATATTAACGTTTAAATCGCTGACGTTGGCAGCCAATTCATACGGCTGAATGATGTAACCGGCGAAGTCACTGTTGGTGTCACTCCAGGTGGTGGACAGACTACCGTACGTGGAATCTGTACTATTTAATAAGTTATACCAGGTCAACGTGTTACTGTTCAGATTGCCGGCATCAGAACTAGACGGGTACAGAGAAGGATATGTCAGATCACTGGCATTATCAAAGCCCTGAATTGGCAGGTTGCTGGCAGTCAGGTCCTTAATGATAAAAGAAGGCGTCGTGTAGGTCAGCATTCCTGTGTCAATTGTATTGGCCCCTTTAGCCAATTTATCGCTGACTTTAATCGGTGCTAACAGCACGTGCTGCTTAATCAGGTTAGCGTTTGAAATCAAGAGGTTCTTATCCGTCGCCAGTGGTGAAATATCCGTGATCTGGTTATCGATCAAACCGACCGCAGTCAGCTTATCGTGATTTCCTAACGCTGAGATATCATTGATGGCAGCCATTGGTAACCGAACCTCACGTAGGTTCTTCAGGCCACTTAACGCCCGAATATCCCAAAGGTTGCTGTTCTTTTCATAAGTTCCATACGCTGCTAAACTAACATACATGTTCGGTGAAATATCTAATACCTGCAGGTTGACCGCATTTTGTAAGCCTTCAAGTGTCTGCATGGCCATGAGGCTCTGATAGTAAGTAGTTGGCTGATTGCCAGCTGCGGCTTGTAAATCATCGTTCGAATAAATGGACGTAAGCGTTGCTAACTCAGCCTTCGAGAAGTTGTTCCGAAAGTCAGCAATCGTGGCATACGTCTTGGCATAGTTATTCTGCCAGAGAAAGTATTGGAGTCCATAATCTGGCAGCCATTCATCGATGTACATGAGTTGGGTCCCGTACTTAGCCGACGTAACTGGATCAACACCCTTGGCATCCTGGGCAATCTGGTTCGCATACGTCTCACCCAGCCAAGTGCCAGCACCCTGCACTTGATGATCAGCATCATAGCCATCGACAACTCTTAAGTCCGTGTTATGCCCGGCAGAATCCTCGTGATTATAAGTATATTGCAATTGATCAGTCTTGCTGATGTTAAAGGCTGGTGTGGCAGCCACCTTGTTGGTCAAATCATCGGTATCCTGCACAGAAATCCCGGTCTTAACGGGTGTAGCGATCGTCACGGCGGCTCTAGCAGCTCTAGCAGTCGGTCGTTCAACCGGGGCCGGTGTCGTTTGACCAGATGAAGGCTCCTTTGTCGTAACGATGCCATCGTCATTGTCAGCTGGCTGGACGGGTGCAGACTCGACAACTGGCTTCTGTGGTGCAGTTGGTACTGGTGCCTTATCACCATTATCACTACCAGTCGACTTGTCCGTCGCTGACGCAGCTGGTAGTTTGGCCTGCGAGCCACTTGTCGTTGACTGACCGGAAGTGGTTGCCGTGGTAGTTGGCACGTTATCGGCAGCCTGCGCGGTCTGACTAGGCTGTGGTCCAGCGACGATGCCCACTGCCATACTAGTGACGGTGATACCAGCAACTAGCCAGCCTTTATGTGATTTGTACATCTTGTAATGTGTTTTACGTTCATAATCCTTCATGATTGGTCCCCCTCTTAACATGACCAAGTTCAGGTAATGTGATGTCAAATATAGTCGTTACCTCTGTTATTACTATCCATTATAGTCAGTATGTGAGAGACAATCAATCCCCTAAAACGTTATTGTCACCGAATATTGTTGCAACGTTAAGTTATCCCCCGTTACGCTTAGCTCTACGGATGATTCACGTGTGCTTAATTATTGGTGACTAAGTAGTATTTAGGTAACTAAAACGCAAAACTTCATGTAGGCAATAAACCTTTATCGAATCGTACTATCATTTTTTTGTTGTAATTACCCGGCAATGCGGCCATAGTATCCTAGGACTACTAAAAACCCATCGAGAGCCTAACTGGTCTCAATGGGTTGCTTACAGTAAATTTAATTGTGTGCGTGAACCGACTGTCTGTGAAAAATAATCTTATACCCAAACACCCGTAAGTTCTTGCCCACCCGCTTCACTGGCATTTTCAGTTTTTTTCCGCCTTTAAACAAACCATCCGCGTGGGCATCGTAGCGCAGCAGATAACTATGACGATGAAGTTTCTTATAATGGACGTTATATCCAACTTGGGTGGGCATGCCCGAAGCCCCAAAGACCAGAGACTTAGCCCGGAAAGTACACCCCATGGTTAAGTTGGCTCCATACTCTTTGGTCTCAAAATTACCGCGGATTTCCCTGGGAATCCCTTTATGCCAGGTACTCGCGTCAGCTGAAATACTACTAAGACTGCCTGTACTAATGCCGGTGACGATTGCCAATGCCAATAATATATTTTTCGCTTTCATTTTCTCACGATTCTCCCTCTTAGATGTCATCTGCCGAACACGCCAATCATAGCATGGTCGTTGCCACACGCCTGTCAAGATGACTTCATCAAGGAAAATTGGATATTATGTTACTTATTTCTAATTCGTCCATAGACTTTTCATCCCCACTGTACTGCGTAATGCCCAGACAACTAAATGAGGGACACCTATCCCCTTAAAACCTGCTAACTTTTTCCACAAAATATCAGGCTTTTGTCATTCTCTCACAACGGGCTTCGACTACTCCATCTCAGTAAAACATACGAAAAAACACGATTGCCCAGATACTGGCAACCGTGCTTCTCAGAATGATGGTCTAATACTTATGGAAAACGTTGCTGTACCCAAAGACCTTAATGCTCTTCTTGCCAACCTTGACGACCGACATCTTCAGCTTCTTGCCGCCCTTGAACATCCCTGAAGCGTGGGCGTCGTAACGAATAACATAGTGATTATGCCGGGTCTTTTTGTAGTGCACGTTGTAGCCCTTTTGGACGGGCATGCCTGATCCCCAGAACCAGATAGACTTAGCCCGAATCTTAGTTTCCATCATCAAGTCAGCACCGTAATGCTTGGTCTTGAATTTACCACGGACGCTCTTAGGCGTCCCCTTATGCCATTCAACCGTTGTGCTCTTGTGCTGGAAGGTCGTCGTCGTTGACGCCTGGGCAGTCGTTCCACCAATCCCTAGCAGAAGTAATGCAGCCACACCTAGGGCCAGTAACATGTGCTTCGTTAATTTCTTCATCATAAACCGCCACCTTTTAAATTTTAAAGACCAGTAAACCTTATGTAGTTTCCAACAGTTTCCTATCTTATATATTTATGAACAAGATTAACAATATCACTGTTCATCATTAAATACACGAAAAAAAGAGGCAATTCAAAGATGAATTGTCTCTCTCAGCATCTCCATCAACATCCGTCGACAAAGCGCCCTTAACCGTACCTATCAAACTGTTTAAAGCTTAATGGAAAACGCGCGCGATTCCCGCAACGTTAGAGCGTTGACCGTTCTTGATCGGTTGAACCATGATGCGTGGTGGCCAGCTTTCGATAACCTTGCCTTTGCCCAAGTAAATGGCAACGTGCCAAATCGTATGCGTACCTGGTTGGTAATAGAAGACCAGGTCTCCCCGCTTTTTGTGGCTGTAAGCAACGTGTTGGAACTTCTTGCTAGCCCACAGGTTACGGGAATTCCATTCATTACCCGGGTAAGCGTGATGAATGGAACTGATTGGCTTGGTATTGATACCACCCGCATAAAGCGCCTGCATAACGAGGCCAGAGCAGTCCGTGCCATAAGCCGGCTTGGAAGAAGACCCTACCAGATAAGGATTACCCTTATACTTGTAAGCCTGCTTGATCATCGCCTCAATATGGTCCGTGCGGCCGTTCCAAGCATGAGCACCTAGTGGCGCAACGTATGAATCAATGCTCTTCCAGCTGGATTTAGAGAAGCCTAGCTTGACCCAAGTCTTTTCGTTAACCGTCCCCGTGACTTTCAGGTGATGTTTACGTTGGAAATTCTTGACGGCATAGACCGTCGCTGAATTGTACTTGTTGTAGCCGTTAGCGGTGCCTAAACGGTGCATGATTTTCCAAGTCTTGATGCCTTCGTAGCCCCGCTTGACCGTATACCCAACCTTACCGTAAGGCTTGATCTGCGTGTAATTGACCTGATAATACTTTTTCGGGTTTTGGTAGCCCTTCGTCTTAGCAACGAATGACTTGTTAGCAGTCACATATTTGCCAGTGTTGGTCTTTAAAACGGGTGCGTGCCCCTTGACCGTTACCACCTTAGAAATCTTTGCATAGTGGTCCTTGTGCACCGTAGCCGCGTGATGTTTTTTAGCGGCGTCCTTGTAGTAGGCCACCGTCTTCTTGACCCGGATGATGCCGGGGTTAGTGGTATAGTAACTAGTCTTAGCTTGCGCCGTGGTCGTCATACCAACGCTGGTCAGACCAGCTACGACGAGTAATGTGGATAGCCATTTTTTCTTCATTATGTTCTACTCCTTTGTAAGATAATTGAATGAATACCAAATTAGTAACTCAAAGCCCGATAAGCATCATGCTTGCGGTGCTTGTGCAGACTAGCTAGGGTCATGCTAGTCTTCCGCTTGGTCCACGGATCATTGTAGTAAGCCCGCGTGCTGCTGTAGCCTGAAAGCGTGATGGCATGGTTCACAAAGCCATCGACCCCGGCGACCCAGATAACGACAGGATGGCCTTGATTGATTTGCGCTTTCATCTTTTTAAACGACGCCCCAGTCATGTTCTTGGCTGAGCCGAGATGATGCTTAACGGTCTTCATGAGGCCCTCAGGATAGATCCACCAGCCAGAACGTCGATAAGGACTGCCAACGAATCCCTTGTTGGGGTTGGAACTCCGCGGCATTTCTTTAGCCAGCGACAGCTTGGTGACCTTCGCCCCGGCGTACTGGAGCATCATGGTCGTCGCCGTGATTTCACATCCAGTAGGAAGTTCCGGACGTTGGGCAATCAAGGGAACGTTGAGCCACCGGTAGGACTTGACGGTCCCGTTGCGGTGAATCCAGCCCGTCTGGGTATGCTGGTAGGTAAATTTCAACCAAGTCCCATCCCCCATTTTTTCTTCGCGGGTAATGTGGACCTGTTTATTCGCGTAGTATCGTCCAGTCGAAATAGCCTTCATATTCTTAGCTGAAGACTTGGCCCCACCGGTTTGGTACACCTGGTAGTTGTGCTTTCGGTTAGCTCCGATTTTGGTGTAATAGTTAACCGTTTGCTTGCCAAAGACTTTGCGGTAAGTCACTGATGGTTTTGGCTGGACCTTGGGTTTCGCTTTGGGAGTCGACGTTGTTGACGAATCAACAGACTCAGACGAAGTGGTAGCGGTTGCCGCGTGAGCCACGCCACTGGATGCCATCCCAAGAAAGAGGCCTAGTCCAACAACGGCCAGACTCTCGATAAGTCGTTTCATGTAAGCTCCCACCTTTGTATGCAGTAAATTAGTAGCTTGCTGTGTAGCGAGATTTAACGGTAATGGTGTGTGAAACGCTGTTAAAACAGCATCAGTCACTCAAAAAGTCCCTAATTTAAGCGCACTTAAAGAGGCTGGGATAAAAATTCCAGTCTCTTTTTGGTGCATGCGTGAAAACAGATTAGGCTAGCTGTTATTGGGTACCAAGAATGGCGGCGTTTGAAACGCCATCATTATCTTTGACTCAATCGGCACCAATTCCAATGACATTGCAGTCAGTATCCAATAAAATGTCACAGCTTTACCGGCATTATATGAACGAATACCCACCGAATTCAGGGTCAATATTAGGATTAATGTCGTTAACAGCTTTAACAGCCATAATAGCGCTTAATCTAGAAGCCTTTGACAGGCTGAATTCCGCCTATTAGCCGACAGCTATTTAACGTGCACACTCTTAGTAGCGGTTACGCGAGAGAAATGGCCATGTGAATAGTTGCCAATGGTGGCACTGACTTTCTTGGCTTTAGGTGCGTAAAGTTTTTGACTGAAACGGTGTGCACCATTCAGCTTTGCATAACGGGTTCCCTTATACGTCTTGATCTGAGCATAGTTGGCTTTTTTACCTAACTTCACAGTCCCAGAAACTTTAACGTACTTCTTAGAGGACGTTTTTTTAGCAGTCAACTTGGTGATTTTGCTTTGAACGCTTGGGACACCAGTCACCTTATCTGGCCGGATATTCGTCTCAAAGTATTGAATGAAATCATCACCAAGATAGCCAATGCTATCGGCGTCAACATTATTTTCGGCAATTTGTTGATCAGCTTCATCAATATCATTATTGACAGCATTTTGATAATCAGTGTCTAGGCGCCCTTTGAACTGATCGTAAACAGCCAACATTGCCTGATAGTCCTGCTTAAACGCTGGGGTCACCTGACCATTTCGGCCAAGTTCACTGACCGCGTGTGTTGCCAGAACATGCATGACGTCCGAGAAATGAGCGTAGGTACCATACGCATTGACCGGCTTTTGTTCCATGCGCTTAAAGAAGGCGGCATTGAGTTGTTGCTGTACTTTAGGACTGGCTTTTTTAACAATCTGTTTAACGCTATTTTCATCGTCCTTAAACACTTGATAACTGATTGGCGCGTCTTCATTGTTATAAGCTTGTGCTTGGGTCATGAACGTGGGAACGGTGGTGATGACAACGCCCCCTACTAAGATGCTGCTCAGTAAGATCGTCGTCGCTTTATTTATCCAGTTAAATTTCATGGCTGGTTCCTCCTAAAAAATGTTGTTATTATGCAATGAATGATTAGTCCTTAGTTCTGTGATAGTAAGGCTTGTTTGCAAATGCCATGGTTTTCGAAATCTTTAGGCGATTATGACTAAACGTTTTGATGTAATAGCGAACATGCTTGCCATTCCGGGTAACGCTTTTGATTTGATAAAGGTGTGAGCTAAGCTTGCGAGATGGTACCCGCCACATCAGCAGAAAGGTGATTTTCCCACTTTTTTCTGCGGGCCAGTTGGGTTTGCGAATTTCGTTGTACACGACGTTTTGGGCAATGTTGAGCTGGTTATAATGGTGCTTAACCGTTTTCGTACGAAACAGACCTCTAACCTTTTTGGGGGTTCCAAATTGCCATTTGGCTGATGCTGATGCGGTTGCTGGCGACCCCAGTAGACTGGCCCCCATGACAACTAACGTAATAGTGAGAATAACTGCAATAAGTCTTTTTTTCATAAGTTTGGTTCTCCTTCAGTAATTAACTTTCAGTGTCTGAATCAGCAATTATTAAATGTATTCGTTTCAGGCTTCAAAATATCTAAGTACCGACAACTCACGACGATGCCGCAGAAAACTAACCTAACGATGCGAGCTGCCCTAAACCGCTGGTTCAGGTCAAAAACACCCGTTTAAACATGCCAACAATTTTTTGACTCATAGAACACTCCTCCTAACCGATAATTTTCCACTTACTTCAAAATAAGTGATTATAGTACAGTATAGAACAAACCTGTATTATTTTCCTTATTTTTAAGTCAAAACAATCTTTTTTTCTCTGTTCATGGTATAAAGACTCTATTATGGTTAGCTTTAACGCCATATTAGGAGATAGCCAATCATGCAAACCTCAATTAGTAAACTAGTGAATCAGAAGCGACGATCATTAGACTTGACCATTGAAAAATTAGCTGAACGAGCTAGCGTTTCCGTTAGTTTAATATCACGAATAGAGCGTGGAGAACTTGAGAATATCAGCATTAACAAGTTGCAGTCGATTGCATCGGCTCTGAACCTAACACTCAGCGATTTCTTCACAGATGACTCACTAACTGGCATCCATACTTTAGAATTAATTGCCTACCTAAAGTCCCTGCCAGAAGAGCAACGCGAGACTGTCGCGGAAAGTGTTTTGAAGATTTTAAAACTATAGTTGATACTTCTGTACGATTAGGTTGGCGATTTCAGCGAGCGTATACTTACTCGCATAGGTCTGATACTCGGCTACCAAATCAATCACACCAGTAGTCAGCCTGATTTCAAAAATACGAAATCTTCTGTAATCAAGACGATGGCCCGAACCTTGGTCGATAAGAAACTTCAAATCTTGCAACAACTGTAATTTATTTAACAGCGGATCTGCTACCTTTTCCATACGCTAGTCACTCCCCAAAAATTAAGCAAAAAAATAAGCTAACTTCAACCGAATTGGTTAAAGCTAGCTTAACGCCACCACTAAATAAAAAACAGACTTGTAAAAATCGGAAAATTAATTTGGTGTTGTGGCAGGTAAATTTGTTTAAGTAAATTAATTTTAACATACGTGTCAAGTCCAACACAAATCTGAAAATAAAAGGACAGAGACTGCCGAATTTTTCTGCTATAGTCCCCTTAAGGTTGACAGATGAAAAACTATAATTCATCTGTTAACTTTAAGGGGATTTTTCTATGCCTA